>JACKBT010000051.1 GCA_020634415.1 Ardenticatenaceae bacterium | reverse complement strand
TGCGCCACTCTCTGCACATCAACAGGTCTCACAACCTGTCCCCATCATCGCTTTTTAACTTTTAAGTTATCCCATCAACCAGTTGAGGCTGATGGCTGCGTATCATAACAAAGGCTTCTGGCTGCTGTCAACCGCATTTGGCTTTCGGGTGCGCTTATTTTTTGTGTATGGACTCGAAAGACTGGAGCAGTTTTGAAAACTGCTCCAGTCTAGCCTTACACCAAATCCTGTCGCACCCTTGGCTTTCTGTTGCCTGATGTTTTGAGGGGCATATAATCCAACCAGGGTGAATTATGAATTTTAGAAGTTATTTTCGACAACAAATTCCACTTTGGCTGGATAGAGTACAGCCCTCGGAATCGGTAGTTTTGGGCGGCGCAGCCCTGCTGGTGGGCTTAACGGCCGGTATGGGCGTGTGGCTGTTCAAACAGATGATTGAGCTGACGAACACCTTTATGTTTGAGCGGCTGGGTGGCTTTTTGGCGAGCTGGGGCGGCTGGACCGTTTTTATTTTGCCCATTATAGGCGGCGTTGTGGTGGGCCTGATTTTGCACAACTTTGTGGGTGAAGAGCGGCATCATGGTGTGGCCGGCATCATGGAGGCGGTAGCTTTGTATGGCGGCCGTTTGCGCTATCGGCGAATTCCGGCCAAGTCGGTGGCGGCCGCTTTCGCCATCGGCAGTGGGGCCTCGGTGGGGCCAGAAGACCCCTCAGTGCAGATTGGGGCCAATCTTGGCTCCATGTTTGGGCAGTTGTCGCGCCTCTCGGATGAGCGGGTGCGAGCCTTGGTGGCGGCAGGGGCTGCCGCCGGTGTCGCCGCTGCTTTTAATGCCCCGATTGCCGGGGTATTTTTTGCTCTGGAGATTGTGTTGGGGGAGATTAGCGGCAGTGCGTTGGGGGTGGTGGTGTTAGCGGCCGTTATCTCGGCGGCTTTTACGCAGGCCGTGTCGGGCGCACAGCCTGCTTTCCGTGTGCCTGCTTATGATTTGAATTCGGCCTGGGAACTGTTCCTTTATTTGGGGCTGGGGCTTTTGGCGGGGCCGATTGCGGCCATTTATGTCCGGGCACTCTATCGCTTTCAAGATTTTTTCCATGATCTCGAGATTCCCCGTTGGCTGAAACCGGCTTTGGCGGGAACGGCCGTTGGCCTTGTCGGCATCTTATTACCCCAAATCTTCGGTGTGGGCTACGGGACAATCGAAAGAGTCCTGGCTGGCGAATCTTTCGCCATTCCCTTGCTCATTGCCCTCTTAATTGCCAAGCTCATGATGACATCCATCAGCGTGGGTGGTGGTTTTCCTGGTGGTGTGTTTGCCCCCTCGCTCTTTTTGGGCGCAGTGGCCGGCATGGCCTATGGCTCCACCATGTCGCTTTTATTCCCCTCTTTGCAGATTGATGCACCCGCTTTTGCTATGGTGGGCATGGCGGCGGTATTGGCGGGGGCGGTTCATGCCCCGTTAACGGCCGTTCTCCTCCTCTTTGAAATGACCAACGACTATCGCATCATCCTGCCCCTCATGTTTGCCGTCGTCGTCAGCATGATCATCTCTCAACGCCTGCAAAGCGACTCGGTTTATACTTTAGGGCTGGCCCGAAAAGGCATTCGCATTCAACAAGGGCGAGATGTGGAAGTTCTGCTGGCGATCACCGTAGGCGAAGTTATGACCCAAAAGGCCGAACATGTCTTATATGAAACAGAGTCGCGGACAACGGCCATCGAGAAATTAGAACAGTGGCGGCATCACGGTTTGCCCGTCGTCAACAAGACCAATGACCTGGTGGGCATTTTGACCATTCAAGATATTGAGCGGAGCAATCGCCAACAGGGCGAAAAGGAAGAAACCGATGATCCATCTGTAGGCGAGATTTGTACCAAGAATTTGTTGGTGGCCTACCCGGATGAATCCTTAGGGGTGGCGCTGCGGCGTATGAGTGTCCGTGATGTCGGCCGTTTGCCGGTTGTGTCCCGTGATAATTCGCGCCAGTTGTTAGGCGTTTTGCGGCGCGGTGATGTCATTCGCGCCTATGATACGGCTTTAACGCGACGAGCCACCCTGCGCCATCATGCCCATCAAGTGCGTTTAGGTGTGTACAGTGGTGTGCATGTGGAAGAAGTCACTATCCAGGAAGGAGCAGTTTGCCAGGGGCATCAGATTTATGAAACAACCTGGCCGCATGAATGTGTGATTGCCAGTGTACGGCGTGGCTCACAGGTGATTATTCCGCATGGCAACACCGTGCTGCAAACAGGGGATGTGCTGGTGGTGGTCGCCGATGGCGAATCGGGCAGGGTAATTAGAGGGTTGTGTCAGGTGGAAAAGCAAGCTGCCTGAACTAAAAAGCCAATTGTGCCTGCCACTGGGCTTCGATTTTATCGGCAGTGAGCGCGGCTTGGAGGTAGTAACCAACGGCCGTTCCACATCCCTTCACAAATTCATCACTCCCCTTCTCTAGCTGGATCGTTTCCGGCAGTTGCCACTCTCTGGACGGCCGTTTCGCCAACACCAAAATCAAATCGTGCAGCATCACATCCTGGTTGGCAAGATGCACCGAAACGGGGTTTTCCGCATGAACCACGTAATGGTTGACGAGGAAAAAGCCAGCCTGTTTGAGCGCAACCGTCAAATCCGCCCAGCCCTGTGCTTTCCAATGATGAAAGGTAAAGATAAAACGGCCGTCCTCCTTCAACACCCGCGCACACTCCACAAAAATCCCTGACAACACCCGCCGGTATTGGCCCGTGCCATACCCATTTGATTGGGGTTTAACGGCCGATTCGTCTAACGAATAATGCCGTAGAGACGGAACATGTTCCGTCTCTACCACATCGCTGGGCAATAATTTTTGCAGCCAAACGCGGAAAAAAGCAGCCAAATCACCATACTGCACACTGTCAAAATAAGGCGGGTCGGTGACAATAAAATCCACACTGGCCTCCGGCAAATTGAGATTGACCGATGAGCCTTGCAGAAGCAGGAATTTTTGACGGCCGTTCGCCAACTCCTCAAAACGCCGCACCTCCTCACCGCTGTCCCGCTCTCCGTCAATCGTCACCTTCTCCGCTTTGCCATTGACGATGCACCGTTCAATCGGCCGTCCCGCCCATTTACGCCCCCGCACAATGCGGCTGACAAACAGATTTTGCAGCGAACCAGACGCTCGCTCCGGGTAGATGGGGTTGTTTTCAACGGCCGTATACGGAAACGAATAAGCGTGATAGGTAAACGTATGCCGAATCGCCCCCGCCCGCCGCGCACTGCCCCCCTTATAACCGCACAACATCGAGTTAAACTCCAACGCCGTCGAGACCAACAGCCCCAAATTTAGGCGAATGGACGGCCCAAACTGAGGCAGCAGGTCAATCGCCTTCTGCCAAACCAGCAGTTGGCGGCTGGCAAACAGGTCTAAATAAGTGCCGACGCGCCGTTCTCTCAGCGCATCCGATTTGGAACCTGGCGGGATGAGAAAGTCAGCAATATCAAAGTAAGGCTTCAGTTCCCCCAAGCTCCCCTCAGTTCCTTTGAGGGAACTGGGGGGAACTGAGGGGAACTCGGCAGCTTGCATTCTTTGTTGGGGACGTTGGGATTCGGCCGTTTGCCACAACTGCCAATCTTGGGCCTGCGGCGCGGTGAAAAAGAGGCCATGCTGCGGGCATTTGCCGACGATGGCGATGGGCGTGTAACGGCCGTAATAGGCCACATTCAACAGCTCCTCATAACCCTCCCCACACACACCACAGCTCGTCGCCGTCCGCTCCAAAATGGGGCGCGGATTAACGGCCGTACTGCGCCCCATCACCCGCCCATCCGCCAAAATATCATGCGTCGTTGGCTCAATGTGAATAGCCGAGCCATCGGTCTCGTGGCGCAAAGTCAGCGAATCCACAAACAGACATTCGCCACAGGCACAGCGGCGGCGCAGGGCATAGAGGGTGTAGCGTTGGGGAACGGCCGTTGCACAAAACGGGCAGCACGTCTCATACAAAGGGGCCAATTCCGCCTGCAACTCACGCAAAAAACGGCCAAAAGCCCGCTGCAAATCCACCAACGGCAGCCGCGTCAGCGATGCCCGCGCCTGCAAAACAGGAATCGGGTCAATATCCGCCCCAATCACATTAGCCCCCAGCCGAATCGCCTCATGCAGCGTCGTCCCCCCGCCCATCATCGGGTCAAGAATAATCTTGCCCTCCAATCCCCCCGCCGCGTAATAATCGCGCATAGCGGGATCATCTACCAAGTGCTTCAAAATGAGGCGAAAGGTGCTGCCACAGCGCCGCGCCCACCATTTGTGCAGGTAGGTGTTAGGACGGTAATGGTGTTTGTTGTAAGTCTCAAATTGGGCCAACTGGTTGGCAAGATCAACCGCAAAATCGGTGTCCAGGAGAGGGGAAACGGCCGTGTCAATGGCAGACATACTTACTGTGAAATTTCGACTACATTGGCTAATCCATTGAGCGTCGTAACCAAATGATTCAATACATCTCTGCCTAAAATCATTGGCTGATTTTGTCTGTCAGCCACAGCATAAACTTTAGGAATTGTATACGCGCCGATTTGTATGATTACCTCGTAAATATCAACCTTATAACTAAGACCACTCACCCCAGACATCCAGCGTGCATCTACTTTACGAGCACCGATCTTATGTAAATCATTTAGGGGAATCATCGTTGCATCTGCACCTGAATCTACAATAGCTTTGCAAGAAACGTATTCATCTGTCAACAAATGCCGTACAGTTAGCTCCACAACTGGCAAAGCGGGCCCAGCATAGCTCGAATCATAGTCAAATGTATAAACAACCATCATCAGTTTCGTAACAGCCTGGGCGAACGGAAATGTAGAATTCTATCCGATTCAGTTTCTACTTCCCGAATTAAAATAAACTTGTCTGGGAATTTTTCATAAACACGCTGGCTAAGGGCCACCCCATCAGCGTCATGATCGATCAGCTCTCCATCCAAAATAGCCACGTGTTGCCCCAAATAGTTCTTTTTGAGCGTAGGATGTAGTTGGTGGTAAGCATTTATCTCTTTTTCGACATCACGATCTGGCTCATATGTCATCAAAGATGGCTTATTCTCAGCACCGGGCAGCCCGGTTCTGATGAGGTTGACGAGCAAGTTATCAAGGTGCATGTTTTGTACCTCGGCTGCATGAGCAGCTTCTTCATATAACTCATCTGGTAGCATCAAGAGAATTTGTGTCGTCATGATGTTCTCCTACATTACAGTGTGTGCCTGATTATATCAGAAAGCACAGCCAATTCCCGTTTCCAGCCAAAGCCGTTCCTGCAATGGGGAAACGGCCGTTCTCACAAATTAATCACCACACTGCCCACAGCCAAAACCAGAAAACCCAGCCCCAACCAGGCCAGCCCCCGCTTCCACATCTGCCAAAAAATGCGCAGCGTTTGCCATCGCGCCGCCGTCACCTCTTTACGCGGCGATTTGCTGCGAATCGTCAGCATACTTTGCACCATCTGCTCATCGGCATATGCGCCCAAAGTTCCCCGCACAAACACATACCCCCCATACACAAACATACCCACACCCACCAAAATCAAAGGCAGCCCAACCAAATGCAGAACAACCGACCGCCAATCACCCGCTCGGATCAAAGGATACAAGGTCTCTGCCCACATAGACCACAGAATGCTGCCCACAAAGATAACCAGAACGGCCGTACCGATGAACTTCCCCACACGCGCTTCAACTTCCTTCTGCTTCTGCTTTCGACTCATCGTTCCCTTTCCTTTGCTGCCATTCCCGATTGAACAGCAGCCCAGCTAAAGTGAGTAAACGGCCGTTATCCCCCCCGCCGCCGCGCCAGCAAACGCCGCCGCCCTCGGTGCATCAGCCGTTCCACCAACGCCGCCAAAGGTTCCGGCACAGGATACGGCTCAAGGGCAAAAGTGGGCCGTGCCTCTTCTTGCAAGATGCGGTTAGCCGCCTTGATGCCCGTCAAAGCGGCCCGCTCCATAAAAAATGAAGGTGCCGGGTCATACACCCAATCGCCGCAGCAGGTAAGATTGGCCCAGGGTGTAACCACACCGACATGCTTATTGGCCGCCCCAATGCCAAACAAAGTATGATTGACACTGTTGCGCTGCAAATGCTGGTGAATCAGACAGCCGCGCAGTTCGGGGAAAACGGCCGTTACCTCCCCCACCACCTTCGCCAACAAAACCGCATTCGGCTGCGCCAACACCTCCTCCGCATCATAAACATGCACCTCAATAGCACTGCCCCCCGTCGCCTCATGCCACGCCCGATACGGCCGTTGCAGCCGCTGCAGCCAGAAAAAGTTGTCCACCGTAAAGTCGCCCGTAAAAATGCCCGCTTCAGAACTAGAACTGGGTTGGGGCGCACGATTAAACCAGAGCCGGATAACGGCCGTTGCCCGTCCCCTCGGCCAATAAAAATCATCACTTTCTGTAACAAGGCCGCTCTGTTGTAGGATTTTGTGCGCGTTGTCGGGGTCAGCGGCCAGGATGAGGTGGTTGGTGCTGAGGGTGGGCTGGTTACTGTGGATGTGCCAGCCGTCATCGTCGGTGCGGGTAAGATGGGTAACGGCCGTTCCCCCGCGCACCTCACCCCCCATCGCCACCAACTTTCGCTGCAAAGGCTCAATCAAACAGGTTCCCGCATCCCCTGGTAGATAAAAAAAGCCCCAGGCATCCCGCCGCAGCAGCGTGTAATAGCGCAAAAAAGCCACAAACCCCGCCATCGGAATGTCTGCCGCATTGGCCGAAAGACTGTTCCGCGCCAGACCAATGCCAAAATCCCGCACCGTTTTCGACCAGCCTTTGGTGAAATCCAGCAGCGACAGTCCCGCCATCGGCTGCTGCTCGCGCAGCGGATCAATCCCCACCGCCAAAATCAGGCTGTACCAGACCGACAGCAGCGAGACAAAGCCGCGCCAGCCAATGATGTGCAGAAAGCGCGGCCGCAAAAACAGCGCCAGATAATGCAGCGGCGCGGGCAGCCAACTGCCGCGAATGGCACTGCCCACCAAAGCCCGTTTCACATAACCGTGCTGCCGATGCACCCAGGTCTCTTCTTGCGCGGCCAGGAAACCAGGGTCAATTTGATAGCGATCTAGGAGGGCAAACAGATTGATATAAGGCTGCCAAAAACCATGAACCCCGTGTTCCAAGCGAAAGGAATGCTCCCCCACCTGCACCGTCTCCCCACCCGCCAGCCGCCCACCAGCAAAAACGGGGTCAGCCTCCAACACAATAGGCGGCAAACCCCGTTCGGCTAAATGACAAGCGGCCGTTAAACCAGATAAACCAGCGCCGATGATGATGGGTTGAGTCAAGACAACTCCGGCGGTTGAAACCGCAGCAACAATTACGAAGCCCGCCTTCGCGGGCTGTTAGTCGGCGAAGGCCGACTTTGTAGTCGTTGCTGCGAATTGATTCGCCCAGCTAAGCAATCTGCACCAAATGATACTGCTTGCGCCCTTTGCGCAGAATCATAAATTGGCCTTCAATACATTGCGCAATCGTCACCGCCTGCATCACATCATTGACGCGCTCATTGTTGAGGTAGATGCCACCCCCTTGAATCGAACGCCGCGCATCGCCTTTGGAGGAGGCCAGGCCGCTGTGAACCAGCAAATCTACCACCAACAGGCCATCACCCGCTAACTCATCTTGGCCCAATTGACTGGAGGGCACGTCGGCGAAGATGTCGCGGATGTCGCTGGCATCCAGGCCATCCAGATCGCCACCGAAGAGAACGGCCGCTGCTTTTTCCGCTTTGTCAACAGCCGTTGCCCCATGCACCATCCCCGTCAACTCCTGCGCCAGCCGCCGCTGTGCCTCACGCTGCTCCGGCCGTTCATACAGGGCCTGCTCCAACTCATGAATTTCAGATTGACCCAACCAGGTAAAGTATTTGAGGTAGTTAATGGCATCCGCATCATCCACATTCAGCCACCACTGGTAGAAGCGGTAGGGCGAGGTACGGTTAGGATCGAGCCACACACTTTCGCCATCGGCCGTTTTGCCAAACTTACTGCCATCAGCACGGGTGATCAGCGGGTAGACCAGGCCATACGCCTTACCGCCCGCCACCTTGCGCACCAATTCCGTGCCCGTCACAATATTGCCCCACTGGTCACTACCCCCGGCCTGAATCACACAGTTATGCGTTTGAAACAGGTGCAGGAAATCGTAAGCTTGCAGCAGCATGTAGCTGAACTCGGTAAAGGAAATGCCATCTTCCCGCTCCAGCCGCGACTTCACCGAATCTTTGGCCGTCATGTAGTTGACCGTAAAATGTTTGCCCGTGTCGCGCAGAAATTCCATCAGCTTGAGCGTAGTGAGCCAATCAGCGTTGTTGACCAGTTGAGCGGGGTTGGTTTTGACCTCAAAGTCTAAAATACTGGCGAGTTGTACTTTGATTTTGGCGACGTTGGCCTCAATTTCCTCGAGAGAGAGGAGTTGGCGTTCAGTAGAACGGCCGCTCGGATCCCCCACCATGCCCGTGCCACCACCGGCCAAAGCAATGGGCGTATGCCCAAAACGCTGCCACCGCGCCAACTGCATCATCGGCACCAGATGCCCAATATGCAGCGAATCGCCCGTGGGATCGAAGCCATTGTATAAGGTTATTTTTTCTTTCGTCACCAATTCGGCCACGCCCTCAGTCGAATCGTAAATGAGGCCACGCCAGCGCAGTTCTTCAAAAATGTTACTTGTCACGTTGTACTCCTGATATGAGTAATTGGTAATTGGTAATTCGTAATTGGTGTATTGGTTTATGAGTATATTGGTGTATTAGTAAAACCCTAATACACCAATATACCAGTACACCATTAAACCCCTAGTCGTCGCTTCAATTACAAATTATCAATTACCATTATAGTCCTAAAACAAAAAAGACGCGGGTTTGGCCGCGTCTTTGGAAGTTGCAAGTTGGTTTAGTATCAATACGCCAGCAACCCGCCGCAGGAACGGCCGTTTCCTTCACTGTCATATTGATAATAATAAAAAGTATGTTGTCTCATCATGCCCGGCATAGTAACATAGCGTAATACAACCGTCAATTAAATTTTAGGCCAAATGAAATACCCACTAAGGGTTTGCGCTCAAAGCACAACGAAAACCTATAGCATCACTAGAAAAATCTTCGGGACGGGACCAACGGTTGGCAGTTCTCAGGAAATTGATGTTACTTGTTGTCCACGAGCCTCCCCTGACAACCCTTTCGTTCCCCGTCTCAGGTCCTTGTGGATTTTCAGATGGAGAATTAGCATAATAATCTGCGCCAAAATAGTCAGCCACCCACTCCCAAGCATTACCAGCCATATCAATTGCTCCAGAGGGAGCAACACAACTATAATTCACTGATTCATAATATAATGCTCTCACGCCATCCGAATCGTAATTTACATTTGTTCCACATACGTTGGGAGAAGAATTACCCCATGGATAGATTCGAGCATCTAAACCACGGGCTGCCTTTTCCCATTCAGCCTCTGTGGGCAACCGCCGCCCAACCCAATTGCAGTAGGAGGAAGCATCAGCCCAAGTTACGTATGTTATCGGTGCATTATCCCAAACAGATATCTCATCAAGGTTACCTTCAGTTGGAGGATTACATACCCCTGCATTTACACATAGAGCATATTGGTTAGCCGAGACTTCTTGAGAATCAATCCAATAGCTATCCAAATGTACTATATGCTGTGGGTATTCTATAGGCTCTGCCCTATTATCTTCTGGTAGAGAACCCATAATAAATTCACCAGCAGGCACATAAAGGATTTCCATGTTATCAACAGGATGGCTAGCACGATATGAGCTTAGATCGAAAGATGGTGAGATCTGTAGAAAATAATCTGTTCTTAAAGAATTATATTCGTCAATACAGAGATCTTCTCCAAAATTAATATCTCCGCCTGCAAGATAACTATAATAATTCTCAAGTGGAATATCTCTGGGAAAAGATCCTTCATTTACCAGATTTGCAAAGTGTAACCCAGCCTCAATGTCTCTTAAGAAAAATTCTGTTGCCTGTTCATGATTGCTAAGTTGATGATAAAGGCATCCCATTTCAAAATATCCGCGTACAGAATAAGGATCAATATTAACTATTTTTTCAAAGCTATCTATTGCTAATTCATAATTTCCAGATAGCAGATATAAATTACCTTCCATGAAGGGGAAATACGAACTATCAATGTTTAATCTAGCAGCCTCCAAAATATCAGCTAAAGCAAGCTCGTATTCCTCCAACATTGCATAAGCATCTGCTCTTAAAGTAAGTGCTTTAGTAGGGTTTGCGGATGTTTCTATCAGCTCATTTAAGAGATCAACAGCGAATTGCAGGTCTTCTTCAGAAAGTTCTCTGTTAAAATAATTTACATTATATGCAGAACTCTCTATTTTATCTTTTGACTGTTCAAGCAAATCATTAGCTTTGATTATCATTGCTTGCTCAGAGTTGGGAGCCATTTCAATAAATTTCTCTAAGTCGCCTTGATAAAAATAGAGATATGGATTATCAGGGTTCTGCTCAATCAAACCACTGAAATCTACCTCTGGAGAGAAGATTACAAATCCTGTAGGGGTGATGAAGGATTCATAAAATGTCGATATCTCGAAATTTTCAGTAGTTGGATCCCCACGAAATATTGCGATAGGAGCTAGTAATTCAGAGTCTTCTCCCCAAGATTCCCCTACTAAAGTATTTCCTCTTTCAAGAAAAGCAACACCATAATCATCTGTTTCAATGGTTACATCCTGAACAAGCGAAAATGTTCCAGATGCAGCATCCGTCACTTCATAAAATGCGGCAACAATCACTTCATGTGGTTTAAGCCCCCCCAATATATATCCTCCTGCCCTGTTTGAATAATAGAAATATGGATTGTTGGTTTCCCCCAACTCAAATTCGTAGCTGGTAGTCCCACTATCAGATTCAGCCATCACTGTATATAAGCCAATTGGATCTCCCGGCCAAAAGTCAAATTCGCTAATAACATTGCTTTCTATACAATATGCACCTACGATAAATTCACCATTTGTCCCGGTAATTGCACCTGCAGAAAACTGTCTTTCGAATACAACCTCTTCCATAGGGTTAACGATTTTCAGAGTAACTTCTTCGTTCTCCTTAAAGCCACAAGCACAAACATCAGGTAACTCCTCAAACCAAATTGAGGGCTTTTGTGGAATCTGTAAAGTTCTACTCGTATGCGATGTTGACATTAGTCCTTCAACCATCACTGGCTCATCGTAGTATGTGATGCCAAAATGATTTGACAAGCAGTTATTGGGAATATCACGTCTCCCACCACCGCCGCCACCAAAAGAACTTAGTTGTTGTTTAACATTAATTGGTGATGGTCCATCAATCACTGAAAAGTTAGCATTACTAGGGTCAAAATTATCAGGTATGGATTGGGAAGTAGTATCAGGAATCTCCGTTTCTGTCGATGTATTAGTAGCCCCTCCTTCTTGGGTAGGCGATGGAACGGAAGGCGGCGAAGCAGTAGGTGTACTTGTATTAATTATTTCGGGGGTTGTTTCTGGTTTTGGGGTTGCTGTGGGTTGTGGCTGTGGAGTAGAAGACGAAGTTGGTTCTACTGTACTTTGTTCCTCTGATTTTTGTTTGCAGCCAGCAAGCGACAGTACCATTAAACTTATCAAAACCAAAATTACTGCAAATTTCCTAAATAGTGACATATCTCCACCTTTATGAACCACGCTTTACGTTTATGAAAGCAGTTTGTCCATCCATCTCATTGATAATTTGTTCCCGAATTTCTTCGTATGTTTTTTTGAGTCGTCTTTGACCAGTAGTAAAGGGTGGCAGCAAATCAATAGCCTGACCATAGAGATTGGCAGCTTGTTCTAAGTCTTGTACAAGATAATATATGAGCCCCAGATTTGCGTATGCTTTGGCAGAAAGTTCTTGTAACCAGAAATCAACCCCTCCGGCGCAATCGTCCAATTTACACTTAGTGGTAACAGATTCAAATCGAGCTTTAGCTTCCAATAGCATTTCATTTTCGATTGTAAGCCTCATGCCTTTTTGGTCAGCTTCAAAAACAGCTAACATCAAATATGCTTGTCCTAAGCCTAAATTTGCCTTGGCTTCAATGTTTGCTTCTGGCAAATTTTCTTTGTCATTTAATGCTTCACTATAATCATCTATAGCTTTGTTCAGTAAATTAATGTCTGTATCCCTATAGTCATCTTGAAATGGATCACCAATTCCTTGCATATAAAAAGCACTCCCACGACCCAAATATGCTCGTGGGTATTGGCTGTTTTCTGATATAGCACTTTCATAATAGGTAATAGCATCATTGAAGCAAGCTACTGCCGATTGATGCATGCTTTCTTGGAAAAACAAGTCGGCACATTGTTGACCTATAGCATTACCAAGAAGAACGGAGATCACATCATCACTTTCCCAATCTGGTATGCTCTTCACCATCTCATGCGCTTGCATAAAGTCTTGTTCAGCTAACTGATAACTACCTAATGTGTAATGGGATAAACCACTTGCTATCAGAGTAAGGGCTTGAAATCCATGGGAAAACCTTGCTCTGGCTGAATCTAATGCCTCTTGGTTATCCCCTTTTTCTATCTTTACCTCAAAAGCCGGAAAGTAAGGCCCCTCGACTGAGAAATCTGGCCTTTCTACAATTTCTTCCCCTTCACTCAATTCAACATATTCATCTGAAACAACAAACTCTATCCCCACATTCGCCTGCCAATCATTCCAAGTAATAACACCATATATAATAATGTCCGCATTTATTTCCTCAGCAATCACCTCGGCATGTTGTGCTCGATCTTCTGGTGTATCCCCTACTACTTTTGTATTAAGTGTAGTTGGAGACACGAACGTGACATTACTTCCATTCTCCTTGTTTTGGTCAATAATGACTTGAACTTCACTGGCAAATGTATCTGCAATTGCTTCAGGGTTATCTATACGGCTGTTTCCATCAATCTGAAATTCAGAAACGGCAACTACGAAATCGGTTTCAGGAAATACTGGAAGTTGTGTTCGAGAGGATTCTTCTACAATTTGTAATCCCTCCCGACTAACAAGAAAGATAACAGCGATTGCAATAACAATGATTAACAAGATAACTAAGAGGGGAATTATATATTTATTACCTATATGAATATTCCCGTCTGCACTTACATCACCTGAAACATTAATAGCACCATGTCCAGAGGAGGCTATCTGTTTATTATTATAGGTTTGCGTTTGGATTTTATCTCCATGTACCTGATCCCCTTGAACCATATCGCCGTGTATGTCCTGGGTACTTACTGAAATAGTTGTTTCATCTGAGACCATGGACGCTGGCAATTGAAAATTACTTGGCACTGGGGGCCAAGCAATTTGGGGACGCTGCTGTTGAAGTAAAGATATAAGGTCGTCTAAACGATCATTTCTTCCCAAGGTCAATAACAATTCACGAGTGCGTGAAGGCTTCGTCTCGCCAGGCACACTTTCATAATCTACGTTCAGATAAAAGCATAGATTATGAATCTCCGCCAGACTAAAGTGCTGGTTGAGAAGGTTGTGCAATGTTGTTAGATAGGTAACACTATCAGTGATCACACTTTTCCCCTTAGTTCGATTACTGTTTCATGCTTTTAAACTCTCCACGACGAAGGAATCTAATAGCATCACGCGCAGATTATAAACTTGTAAGATGTTCTGTCAATTGACAAAGAAATTCCGGGCACAATTTTGATGAAGTATACCAAAACGACCGTCTGTAAAATAATCACAAACGGCCGTATCAGGTCTTGTTCAATTGTTTGACAAATGTATCACCCCTCAACAAACAGTTTATCAATCGCCGAGGACAACTGCGCCAGGTTGCGCACCACATGGACAGCATCGCATAGGGGCGCATATTCCAGCATATCGCTGTCGCCCGTGCCCCATTGGCGCGGCGTTTCCGGGTTGAACCAGATGAGCTTGCGGGCACGGCGTTGTAAATCTTTCATCAGGTCAATGCGCGGCGAGTTGTAGTTGTTACGGCCGTCTCCCAAAATGACGACTGTGGAACGGCCGTTCACCGCATCCAACCAATTGCCATAAAACGTATTCAAACTGTTGCCAAAATCCGTCGCATAGGCGCTGTACGGAAACTCCCGCATAATCAGCGGAATCGCCTCATTCATCGGCTTACTCGCCAGCACCAGACTCACCTCACGCATATCATGGTAAAAGCCAAAACTGCGCGTCTTCGCCACCTGATCCTGCAACTGATAAATCAGATACAGCATAAACTCCACCACACTCCACATCGAGCGCGACATATCACAAATGATCACCAGACTCGGCTTCAGCTTCTTCTTCTTAAACTTCAAATCCATCGGCACACCCCCATACCGCTGGTTCGCCCGGATCGTCCCCTTCGAGTCAAACTTGCCCTTGCTGCCCCGTTTGCGACGCAAAGCCGCACGGCTGCGTAACTGCGTCACCAGCCGCTGCACCTCCTTGCGCAAAATATCCGTCTCCGCCTCCGTCAACGCCTCAAACGGCTTGTGCATCAAATCAGAGCCGTGCAAATCTTCAGGGCGATTGGCCCGCTGTTGGGCAATTTGCAGCCCCACTTGCTGCGCCGCCTGCTCCGCCAACGCCTCCCGATTGGCCTCAACCACCCCCAGCAGTTTCTCAATGGCTTCCTGGCTCATCCCCATCTCTTGCAGCTTTTGGATTAGCTGCTGAATCTGCTCCTCCAAATGAGCAAAACCCATCTGCTGCAACATGCGCCGCGACACAAAACGGGCATCACGTGGGTCGTCATACCATTCAGCACCAGCCCGTCGCGCCAACTCCTCCAGCTCTTCTTTGGTGGGACCATCGCCACTCGTCAGCCATTGCATCAGTTGGTCTAAACGGCCGCTCATCGCCCCCAGCGCCGCCTTCAACATCTCCTGCTCATCCGGCGACAGATCATCCATCGCATTTTGCAGCATGGGGCCGCCACTGCCAAAGTAAAGCGGAAACAACTGCTCAAAAACAGCCAAATCCTCATACTTCTTAATCAGCGTCGAGCGCAGCGACTGGCGAAACACATCCTTCTGCGTAATCCCCAGCGTCTCCATCGCCGACATCGCATCCATAGACTCCGCCAGCGACACCCGCACCCCCGCCGCCCGCAAACCCCGCACAAATTCCACAACTCTATCGTCCATGATGAGTCTCCCGAAGGAAACTAGAGCCTAGAGAATTAGAGACTAACCCGCTTAGGCACCAGTCTCCAATCTCCAGTCTCCAGTCTCCAGTCTCTAGTCTCCAGCCCCTAATAATTCCGCCCTCGTCGTCCACCACCACCACTGCCGCCGCCACGCGAACTGCCGCCATCCCCCATCATCCGCCGCGCTTTAGCCACATCCGCCTCATACTTCAACAGCACCGTGAGCGTATTGGTCAACGTCTTTTCATCAATAGACTTGGCATTCAGCGTCACCAAGGCCCGCGCCCAATCCAGCGTCTCGCTAATACTGGGCACTTTGCGCAAATCCATATTACGCAGTTGATGCACCACCGCTACCGCCTGCTGCGCCAACTCTGGCTGCAAATCCGGCACCTTCAAGCGCACAATCTCCAACTCATCATCTTGTGTGGGATAATCTACAAAGAGGTAAAGACAGCGGCGCTTAAGAGCTTCGCTGAGTTCGCGGGTGTTGTTGCTCGTCAACAGCACCATCGGCTGGTGTTTGGCATGAATCGTGCCCAATTCCGGCACACTCACCTGAAAATCGCTGAGGATTTCCAGCAAAAAGGCTTCAAACTCCACATCGGCGCGGTCAATTTCGTCAATGAGCAGGACGACGGGTTTATCAGAAGTAAGGGCTGTCAGCAGAGGGCGGGGCAGGAGAAAGTTTTCGGAGAAAAAGACATCTTCTTCTTGAGCCAGACGCATAGCGGCCGTTTGCAAACTGTCCACATCGCCCAAGATGTTCCGCAGCGTGTCGCGCAAAAGCTGCGTGTAAAGCATCTGCTTGGCATATTCCCACTCATACAGCGCCTTGCTTTCGTCCAAACCCTCATAACACTGCAAACGAATGAGCGGGAACCCCAAAGAAGATGCCCATACTTTTGCCAACTCCGTCTTACCCACACCCGCTGGCCCCTCGGCTAAAATAGGCTTGCACAGGGACTGTGCCAGGTAAACGACCGTACCGATTTCTTCGGAAGTAATGTAACGCTGAGCACTAAGCTTTTGGCGCACATCGGCTACGTCTTTGAATGTCATAATTTTCTCCATTTTTAACGATTGGGTAACTGGGGAATTAGGTGATTGGGCAATTGGGTAACTGGTACAATTACTCAATTACTCAATTACTTAATTCCCCAATTAACTTGCCAGTCACAATGGCATGATTGTAAAGGGTGATGGAAAAAAGGTAAAGGCTTACTCATCTTTTTTTAGTTGGTGGAAATAAACCAATCATCCCAGCGATTTACAAAATCGCTTTACAGGTGCATCAGTACCGAAGTAAGGCTTAACCAACAGGGGGGCTTTTGTTACTATCGGCACGACTTCAGGCAACATGCCTTTAGGTGGAGTGGTTCATCTTCATGCAAGCCTTCTTTACAAACAGCAGTTCCTTTGTGAAGGTTCTTCGCCCCATTTTGAACCAAATTCTTTTGTAAAAATGGAGCAGAATTATGCAATCGAGAACCTGGCAGCGTTTTCCCTTCTTCCTCTTTTTAATGGGTGTGGTGTTGGTGGCAACGGCCGTTACCCTTCACACCGCCCAGGCCAACCCCCAAAACCAACAAGGCAGCCCCCTTCCCGACATCATCTTCGTTGCCCGCGCTCACCTGGCAACAGAGGATGTCATCTTTAGCGACGAAGTTGGCCCCGCCGGGCAGTGGGGCACAGGCATCGCCAAATACGCACCGGGCAGCCAACTCGTCCAGCGCGATGCCGACGGCACACTGCACGCCTACAACCTGCCCGGTCTAGTAGATGTCCAGTCGCCCGATGTCAACTTTGATGCCACCAAAATTGTCTTTGCCGGGGCGAAAACCATTGACCCCAACCACACCGCTTACGGCTGGCGGCTCTACGAGGTCAACGTCGGCGATTTCGCTGGCAGCAGTCTGACCCAACTGACATTCTCCGACCGGGCCATCACCATCCCCAACGCCGGGCAATTTGGCAATTCCGAAACCTATTCAGACTATCACGACCTGTTTCCGGCCTATCTGGCAGACGGCCGTATTGTCTTCAACTCCTCCCGCTACCCCACCCGCGCCCACTACGACGAGCGCGAATCCTTCAACCTCTACATCATGAACAGCGATGGCTCCAACCTGCACCGCATCACCACCGAGCGGGCCGGTGTGCTGCACCCCACCCCCCTGCCAGACGGCCGTATTCTGGCCTCACGCTGGTGGAATCAGTTCAACCAGCCCTCCGAAATGGGCATCTACAACCGCATAGACGATGCCGATGTAGATGTGGTGCTGCCCGATGGCACACGCATCTTAGCCAACCCTAACGCCCAATTCAACCCCGCCCGTGCCATCCTGCCCGGCGGCTTTGAAATCCGCAGCGCCCCCAACACCTGGCACTTAATGACGCTCAACCCCGGCGGCACCGACTTCCAGCGCTTTGCCTGGACCCCGTGCTGCGCCTGGAGCCTGACCAACGATTCGGGCAGCGGCGATACCTACGCCGCAGCCCAGCCAGCCGTCGTCATCCACAACCAGCAGCTTTACGTGGCCTACACCATGCAGCCCGACCAGACCATGGTTCACTCCACTCACAAATCGGGCATCCGCGTGGCTTTGCCCGGCGTGGCCATGCTCTACGCCAACGCCGTAGATGCCCTGGCCGGACTCAGTTATGACAAAGCCTATTCCGGCGATGATTCGGGGCCATATGCGCTGCACCCCTGGGGACTGCCCGACGGCCGTATTCTCTACTCCCAATCCAGCGAAGACAACAGCCTGCCCACCAGCGGCCAATACAACGGCTTCGACTTACAGGGGTCAAACCTGCGTTACCAGTTATGGGCGATGAATGTAGATGGCACAGGCCAGGCCGCAGTGGCGGTTGATTTGGGGCCGTTAGGGTTGGCAACGGCCGATCTCATGGATGCCAAACCCCTCACCCCGCGCTCCGGCTGGTCAGCCACCCCCGATGCCTTCACCAATGTCGCCAGCGACGACCCCCTACAAGGCAACGTCCCCCACACCCTGCCCGCCTACTGGTTCAGCCAAAACGGGCCAAACGACATCGCCACCGCCACCATCCACAACCCCAACGTGTACGCCAACCCCTCACTTTTCTCACCTTATGTCAACAACTCGCCGCCGCCGGGCAGCGTAGCCACCGCGCAGTTATGGCTTGATGTCAACCAGTTCACCGGCGCCTACTGCTACAACGGCTGGCCGCAGCCCTGCGACGATTTCCGGCAGGACAGCCAGGTTCGCGCCATTTTGTGGGATGAAGTTGAAGTCACTCCGGCTGGTGCTTTTACCATGACCGTACCTGCCGATGCCATGGGCTTCATCATCTTGCGCGATGCCCAGGGGCGGCTGGTGCGCCGTTGGGATCGCGGCTACAGCACCATTGCCCAGGGCAGTGCCTGGGCGCGTCCGGGCGAAACAGTCACTTGTGTGGGCTGCCATATGGGGCATGTCAGCGGCTCGCTAGATGATGTAACGGCCGATGCCGAAAGCGGCTGGCAAAATGTGGCCCCCTATGCCGCCGCCACCGCCAGTTCCCACCGCCCCGGCGACCAATACAACAGCTTCGGCCCCGAAAAGCTCACGGATCGGCGCGGCTGGGTTCCCCTGCCCGCCAACGGCCCCGAAGCACCCTTCTTCGACGATGATTACCAACTGGGCTACCAGGATGATGAATTGGGCTGGATGTCGGCCGAAGAGGCCAATCCGGTGGGGCAGTGGGTGGCCTTGGCCTGGCCGACGGCCATGCGCGTGAAGCAGATTCGGCTGGTTGGCCCGCCGCCAGAGGGGGGCGATTGGGGCGGCTTTGGCGAGCCAGCGCAGTATGGGCCTTATTATGTGGAGGCGGCGACGCTGGCTTTATATGTGGATGGCAATGTGGTGAGCAGCCAGACGACGGGCCGCATTGAGCCATTAACCACTGGCGGCACACTGCTGACGTTTGAGCCGCCGCTGGAGATTGATGAACTGCGCCTGACGGTGGCGGCGGTAAACGGCCGTTGGTACTGGAGCGAAGTGGCTGCCTTAAATGAGATTGAGGTCATCGGCCAGGCTTCTACTCCCTGGCCGGAACTCGTCATCACCCACACCTATCTGCCTCTGATCAGGCAGCCGCAGTAACATCATAGGCCAGGTAGGTGAGGGTGTGATCGGGGACAAAGCCGAGGCTGTGGTAGAGGTGAAGGGCGGGTTTGTTGCTGGCCCAGGTGCCGATGTGGATTTCGTTGGCTCCGCGTGCGCTAAGGGTGTGAATGGCGCTTTGCAGGAGGAAACGGCCGTATCCCCGCCCCTGCCACTCGTCCACAATCCCTATCGGCTCAATCTCACCCAAATCCCCAGCCATCAACCTCGTCCAGGCAAACCCAATCGGCTCCTCGCGGTGGTACAAAAAGAGCAAATCCTGAGCGCGGTACAGTGACGCGGCCACTTCCCCCCGGGTGTAGGGCTGATACCAGGGATGAGGGCCAAAGCTGGCATCATACAATTTGATAAATTGGGCCACTGCTGGGGAGCGTGAGAGGGTCGCCAGGGAGAGTGGAGCAGGAGGAGGGGAGGGGGAGAGAGGGGGAGAGGCGAGGATTAAGTGCTGCTCTTCGTGTTCAATGTAGAAGTTGTGAGAGCGCAGGAAGTGGGCAACGGCCGAATGCACATCATCTACGCAGTAGGAGAGTTGGAGAGTGGAGAGTGGGGACTGGAGACTGGAGACTAGTCTCCAATCTCCAATCTCCACTCTCAATGCCCCCATCAAGTGCCGCAGCAATTGGCTGCCCAGCCCCTGGCGCTGCCATGGGGGGGCGATGAACCCGCGCAAAACGCGCACCTGGGGCAGACCAGGAACAGTGGAAACGGCCGTATAACCCACCACTTCCCCCGCAACCACCCCTACCCGCAAATGTTCATAGGACAAAAGATCGTCGTGCAGATCAACGGCCGTTATCGTCTCCCCCCAAATCTGGTGGTGAAGCTGGCACAATTTAGCCGCATCTGCGGCCCGATAAGCGCGAATCTCCATCGCTCCATTTTAATGCGCCGCCTATCGCCTGACAATCCACTCGCCCAATGTCACAGTTCAGTTAAACTTAACCCCTTATGCAACCAAAAGCCTTTCCCTACATCATTTTGCTCAGCCTCTTTTGGGGTACAAACATCGTCGCCAGCCGCTTTGGCATTGGCGAGTTTGACCCTTACCTCTTCATCGCCCTGCGGCTGGCTACGGCCACCCTCTTTTTCATACCCATTGCCTTCGCCAACGGCCGTCGCTGGCCCCAAGACCGCACCATCTGGAAACACGGCATCATCAGCGGCATTCTGGGCGTGGCTATCCCCATGACCTCCTTCATTTTGTCCCTGCAATACCAATCCAGCGGCGTTGCCAGCATCTTCGTCACCGCCTCACCCGCCATCATCGTCATCATGGCCCATTTTGTACTGCCCGATGAGAAGATGACACGCAACAAAGCCATCGGCCTGGTTTTGGCCCTGCTGGGTGCATTGTTCCTCGTCCTGCGCGGCGAAAGCGGCTTGGCCGATGTCGGCCGTGCCAGTCCGCTGGGCTTCATTTTGGTGATGATGGGTTTGGTCTCAGAGGCCATCAACACCATGTATGTGCGCCGCCGCATGATGCACATTGATCCGATGACCGTGACAGGCATTCGTTTGTTCACAGGGGCCGTTATTGCTTTTGTGGCCGCTTTGTTGGTGGGTGAGTTTACGCTGGCGGATGTAACCCCCGCTGGCTACTTCTCGTTGGCCTACGCTGGCCTCATTGGGGCTTTGGCCGGGCAGTTCACTGCCTTCTATATTCAACGCCGCTTTGGGGCCACCGCCTTTTCTCTCACCTCCTACATTATTCCTGTTGTTGCCACCACCTTCGGCGTGCTGCTGCTGGATGAAATTGTGACCTGGGCCATGTTGGTGGGCATTGTGCTGATTGGCAGTGGCATTTATTTGATTAGCAAGCGAACGGCCGTTACCGTCCGCCGTATGCCCCTCCGCTAAAATCCCTTGGGCAAATTGACAAATTTCTTGACCCACCCCTATGCCAATGATAGAATTCCCTCCGCTCGCCCTCATCGTCTAGGGGACTAGGACGTAGCCCTTTCAAGGCTAAGACCGGGGTTCGAATCCCCGTGAGGGCACCAGCATAAAGAGCATCGCCAACGCGATGCTCTTTTGTTTTCAGGATCGGCCGTTTCGCCACACCACATTGCCCGCCACCCCACCAAACCCAATGTTGTCATCATCTTTTCTCCAGGTGCGCCTTAGAGGTGCTATTAAACGGCCGTTTGCGTTTCTCGACGAAAACGAGCCGGGACACGGGTGAGGCTTTGGGGTAAATTGCGATGGATCAGGGTTGCGCCAATACCAATAATGAGGGCGGTTGTTACCCCTACAACCAGTCCAAAGTGTTCTTCTGTACCGGGGATGCGGCTGGTGATTTCGGAAACAAAGCCAGCTACCAGGCCGACGTAAGAGCCGTTGATGAAGGCGGCATGGAGTTGCAGCCAGCTACCTTTGGGCAGGCGGGTGAAGACGGGAACCATGCCGACGATGAGGGTCAACAGGCTAGCGACGGCCATCCAATGGAAAGGGCCAAAACGGCCGTACAATCTGTAAATGAAAAGGGCGCTCATGTTTAGGGCCAGCATGTTGGTCAAGTATATGTGACCTAAAGTACGATGCCAACGGCCGCCTTTTTTGAGGAAGATAACGGCCGTTCCCGCCGCCAGCGCCACCAGTCCAAAAATTGTGTGTATCCAACCCAATGTACTCATGTCATCTCTCCTATGTTCAGTAATTTGTGTGCCTATGTGAGCATAGAATAAGGCAGCGGGCGTGGCCCGTAACCCATCATCCAGTGGAAAAATTCAGAACAGGTGATGGATTCTCCCATCAACCGAACGGTTGATGAGGGAGTTTTTTCTAAACGAGATTTGGCGTACAATCCAATTTATCAGTGAGCAGTACCCAGTAATCAGTCATCTAAGCTGAACACTGAATACTGAAAAGGATAGGAATCATGCGTTTAGGAATCATGTTAGGCTATGCGGGGCGGAAGATTGAACTGCCCCTTGAGTTGGTACAAAAGGCAGATGAATTGGGTGTGTATGCGGTGTGGGCGGCTGAAGCCTATGGCTCGGATGCGGTGACGCCCATTGCCTGGATTGGGGCATTGACGCAAAACATTAAGCTGGGCACGGCCATCATGCAGATGCCGGGACGCACGCCTGCCAATGCGGCCATGACGGCCATGACGCTGAATCAGTTGAGTAACGGCCGTTTCCTCATGGGTCTCGGTCTCTCTGGGCCGCAAGTCGTCGAAGGCTGGCATGGCGTCAGCTATGCCCGTCCCCTCAGCCGCACCCGCGAATATGTGGAGATTGTGCGCCAGATTTTTGCCCGCGAAGAACCCGTCACCCTCGATGGCAAAGTCTACCAAATTCCTTACAATGGCCCTGGAGCCACCGGTCTGGGCAAACCCCTCAAAAGCACCCTCACCCCCGCCCCCGAAATTCCCATCTATCTGGCCGCCATTGGCCCGCAAAATGTGGAATTAACGGCCGAAATCGCCGACGGCTGGCTGCCCATCTTCTTCTCACCCGACAAATACGAACAAACCTACCAGCCCTACGTAGATGCTGGCCTGGCCAAAGCTGGCAAAAGCTATGCCAACTTCGACATCGCCCCCACCGTTTCTGTGGTCATAGATGACAATTTGGACGTTTGTTACAACATGCTGCGCCCCATGTTGGCCTTATACGTGGGTGGCATGGGAGCCAAGGGCAAAAACTTCTACAACGATCTGGCTGGTCGTTATGGTTATGAAGCGGCCGCCGCCGAAATCCAAGACCTCTACCTCTCCGGCAATAAATATGAAGCGATGGCTAAGGTTCCAGCGGAACTGATTGACGAAGTTGCCCTCGTTGGCCCCAAAGAGCGCATTAAAGAGCGGCTGTCGCGCTGGCTCAACAGCCCCATCACCACCATGAACCTCACCGTCTTCAACACGGAGAGCTTGCAAACTATGGTAGAATTGCTGGCAGAATTGGCCTGATATTACGGAGAATACTATGAGTGTAGAGATAACCTTAACCCTACCCGACCCTTTGCTTGAACAGGTTAAACAGTTTAGTTCAGCTACAAAACGAAATATTGAAACCGTCCTCATTGATTCCCTAGAGATGATGTGGCCTGTGTTGAGTAGTTTACCCGACATCAACTATCTACCTGTAGCCAGGCTAACAGATGACGATGTATTGCTTCTTGCCAAAACAAAAATGGATAAAGTGCAAAATGATAGGTTAGGGGCATTGCAAGCAAAAGGGAAAGCGAATGGTTTGAGCCAAGAAGAACAGGTCGAATTGCTTACTTTGATGCAAATTTATCAGTTAGGGCAATTACGTAAATCGGAGGCGTTGGCAGAAGCGGTACGGCGCGGTTTGCAAAAGCCGATGGCTGCATGACGACCTTTTCTGAACAGGACAATTTGTTAGGTTGTTTCATCCGCGCCAACAAAGATGGCTTGAGCATTTTGCTTGGAATGTAGATGGCACAGAAATCGTGGGACAGACAGCTTGTGGTCGTGCTACAGTAAGTGCCTCGCGCTTAAATAATGAGTTGGCAATAACAGTACGTCGCAATTGGGTGCAAGCAGGCTGGCATCCACCAGAACTAGAAGGTTTAGATGAATTCACCACGAGATTTTAATTTTGTGCCGCTGGTCGAGTTGGATGATTCGGAGTGGTTGGAGAAGCATCCGGCGATTGAGATTAACGGCCGTCACGCCCAGTTCGTCTCTTTGATTGAGACGTTGGCGGAGATACGGCCGTTAACCGGCAAACGGTACAACCAGACCATCCAACAATACACCCGTGAAGGCTTGCCCTGGCTCTCCAAAAGCCAGCTCATTCAGGTCTACGAAGAGCTGTGCGCAGAGGGGTGGATGGACTTCGACCCCGAACTGCGCATCCATTTGCAGATGAAACCCACCCGCAGTCAGGCGGGTGTCACCGTCGTCACCGTCCTCACTAAGCCCTACCCCTGCCCCGGCAAGTGCATCTTCTGCCCCACCGATGTGCGGATGCCCAAAAGCTATCTGCACGACGAACCGGGCGCGATGCGTGCCGAACGGCATAACTTTGACCCCTACGACCAAACCCTCTCGCGTATCACGGCTCTGGAACAGATTGGTCATCCGGTGGACAAAATCGAACTGCTCATTTTGGGCGGCACCTGGTCCAGCTACCGCCGCGATTATCAGGAATGGTTTGTCAAACGCTGTTTTGATGCCATGAATGGCTTTGAGGCGGCCACGCTGACGGAGGCGCAGGAGTTCAACAGCACCGGGCCGCGCCGCAACGTGGGGCTGGTGGTGGAAACGCGGCAGGATCATGTGGATGTGGATGAGCTGCGCTGGCTGCGCTATTTGGGCGTGACCAAGGTGCAGGTGGGCATCCAAAGTTTGGATGAGCATATTTTGGCGATTAATGAACGCGGCCATGATGTGCAATCTACCCGTGATGCCTTTCGGCTGCTGCGGCTGGCCGGTTTTAAGATTCACGGCCATTGGATGGCGAATTTGCTGGGGGCCACGCCGGAGAGTGATGTGGTGGATTACGGCCGTTTATGGACAGATCCCGCCATCAAACCCGACGAACTGAAGCTGTACCCTTGTATGCTCGTGCCCAACGCCGAGTTGTATGAATATTGGCAGCGCGGCGAGTACACGCCCTACACGGAGGAGGAAGTGACCGAAGTGCTGGTCGCTTGCAAGACACAAACGCCCCGTTACGTGCGCCTCAACCGTGTCATCCGCGACTTCCCCACCACCAACATTGTGGAGGGCAACAAGAAAGCCAACTTGCGCCAGGTGGCGCAGCGGCGCATGAAGCAGCGCGGCCTGAAATGCAACTGCATCCGCTGCCGCGAAATCCGGCGCGACAAGGTGTCGCTGGCTGATTTAGAACTGCGGATTGAGACATATGAGACAGATGCCACTACCGAACATTTTTTGAGCTTTGAAACGGCCGATGACCGCATCGCCGGCTTCCTGCGCCTCTCCTTGCCCCGCCGCGACATCGAACTCCCCCTGCCCGAACTGACCGACCACGCCATGATCCGTGAGGTGCATGTGTATGGCCCGGCCCTTTCCATTGGCGATGAGAGCCAGGGCGAGGCGCAGCACATTGGCCTGGGCACGCAGTTGGTGCAAAAGGCGATGGACATGGCCCGTGAGGCGGGTTATGGACACATCGCCGTCATCAGTGCCATTGGCACGCGGGAATATTATGTAAAGCATGGTTTTGCGGTGGAGGGGTTGTATATGACGGCCGTTTTGTAATCAATAGTGGCGCATGGACAAAGCCATCACCCCATCCCCCCCACCCTGCACCTACTCCTCCACCAGTTGTAAAGCCAGCACCGCTTCTATCGCCTCATCAAACAAAATGTCGGGGGCCAGTTTGGGCTGATACGCCTGAGCGGCTTGGCGCGTCTCGCTGTTTGTTTTGGGGTGTTCGTTGACGAGGTTGAGCAGGCTGTAGGCCAATGGCAACTGTGTGCCGGTTTGCAACAACACGGTGGCCGCTTCAAACAACACATTCAGCACTTTGGGCGCATTGCTGGCCGGATCTAAAGCCCGCACCGCCTGTTGGTAATAGCGGATCGCGTCCTGATAGTGGCCGTCATCTCGGGCCAAACGCCCCAGGCCGCTCAAGGGATGGGCCGAAAGACTGTCGGCCTTGAGTTCCTGAAAAATCTCCAGGCTTTGGTGGTAGAGCCGCCTGGCTTCGGCCGTGCGGCCCTGGTTGTAGGCGATTGTGCCCAGGTTATTGAGCGAGAAGCCAATGCCAAATTGGTCGTCTACTTGGTAGCGAATGGCAAGGCTTTCCTCGTAACAGGCTTTGGCTTCGGCGAATGCGCCCAGAGCGCGGGCGACTTCGCCCAGATTGTTGAGGCTGTTGGCCAGGCTGTATTTATCGCCGTGCTGCCGCATGATGTCGGTGCCTTCCTGTAGGTAGGCTTGGGCTTCGGCATAATCGCCCATGGCGCGGCAGACGTTGCCCAGATTGGTGAGGGTAACGGCCGTTTTCCAATCATCGTTTTGGGCGCGGGCAATCGCCAGGCCATCGAGGGCCAGTTGTTTGGAGCGGGCATAATCACCGAGGCGGTAGACGACAATGCCTAAATCGTTAAGGGCGATAGATTCGCCGACGGTGTCGCCAACCTGGCGGTAGAGATCGAGGCTGCGCTGCAAGAATTCAGCCGCTTCCAGGCGGCGATCCAGACGAGAGAGGAACCAGCCCTGCCGCGAGAGGAGATGCGCGAAGGCGATGGTTTGCTGACGGTCGAGTTGGTGAGCGATGGGTTGAAGGCGTTCAACGGCCGTTGCAAATGCCTGATAGCCTTCCTGGAACCAGCCCGCCGTGTCATAAAAGCGGTAGAGGGCCACCAACGAACGGCCGATTGCGGCCAGATTTTGCTGGCTGGTAGCCTGCTGCCAGAAGGCGCGGATGTTTTCAATATCGGCCGTTACCTCGTCCAGAGCCTCTTTTTGCCGCTGACTGCGCAGGGGTTCATTGCGTTCGGCCAGGAAGTGGCTGAAATAGTCCACATAGCGGCTTTGGGTGGCGGCCCTGTCGGCGGCTGTCAATTTTTCGGCGATGAACTGGCGCAGTAGATCGTGCAGATCGTAACGGCCGTCGGCCTCTGTTTGCAGCAGAGATTTGTGGGCAAAGCTGGTTAGGGTAGCGGGGGGGATGTCGGCAATGGCGGCGGCAGCGGCAGCGGTGAAGCCGCCGCGAAAGAGCGAAAGGCGAATAAATAGCTGCTGCTCGTCTGGAGTGAGCAACTGCCAGGAGCTTTCAAAAACGGCGCGGACGCTGCGATGGCGGGAGGGGACATCGCGCAGAGTCGTCACCAGAAAGTCGAGGTTGTGGGTGATTTGGCTGGCGATTTGGGTGGGGGTGAAGGTGTAGGTGGCGGCTGCTGCCAATTCCAGGCCGAGGGGGTTGCCTTGCACCAGTTGGCAGATGCGGTGAACGGCCGTTGCCGTCTCGCCCACCAATTGCAAGTCTGTGCCGGCTTTCAAGGCTCGTTCGGCAAATAGGGCGGCTGCCGGATAGCGGACTTCACGAGAACCGCCATTTTGGGGATAGGGCAGCCCGTCAATGGGCAGTATCCATTCCATTTGCACATTGAACCGTTCGCGGGAGGTGACGAGGAGCTTGACCTGGGGGGCGCTGTGTAGAATGTCTATCAACAGGTCTAGCTGTGGCAGCAGATGTTCGGCATTGTCTACCACGAGCAAGAGTTCTTGGTGGCGCAGGTGGTTTTGCAATTGGGTTTGGGGCGGCTGGCTGCCGGTGAGGGGCAGGTTGAGGATTTCGCTGAGGAGGATGGGCAGGAGATCGGCCGTTTCTAAGGGGGCCAGGGGGATGAAGAAGATGCCATCCAGAAAAGCCCCGGCCATCTGGCTGGCGGCGGCGACGGCCAGCCGTGTTTTGCCCACGCCGCCAGGGCCAAGCAGGGTGAGTAAGCGGCAAGACGGCCGATTGAGCCGCTCGATTATTTGCGCTACTTCCTTTTCGCGGCCAATGATGGGGCTGAGGCTGGCGGGCAGATTGAGGGGTGGCAGTTCGGGGGCGCGTTTGATCCGCTCGTAGAGGGCGGTGGTGGCGGTGGCGGGAGCCACGACAAGTTCGCGGGCCAGCAGGCTGCGGCACTGTTGGTACTGCTGCAAGGCGGCGTGGCGCTGCCCGGTGCGGGCCAGCAGGGTCATCATTTGGCGATGGGCGGTTTCGTTGAGGGGGTCAATGTGCAGCAGGCGCGGCACGGTTTGCAGCCCCAATTGGTATTGGCCGCTGTTGATGTAGTGGTTGGCGAGGTGGCGCAGGGCTAAGATGGCCATCCGCTGGTATCGTTCGCGCTGGACGGTGGCCCATTCGTCGAAGCCGATGCTGTCGCTGATGAAGAAGCCGGCCAAAAAGTCGTCGTGGTAGAGGTCGAGGGCGGCGGTGAGTTGGGACACGGCCGTTTCTGTTAACACCTCGTCCTGCCCCAGTGAGGCGAGTAAAGGGGAGAGTTGGGCCTCGAAAACGGCCGTATCCAGCCAGTAATGGCTCTCCGCATTAAAGGCCACTTCATCGCGGGTGATGTGCAAGTAGGGCTTGAGTTTGCCGCGCATGGAGGAGAGGATGGAGCGCAAATTAGCCAGAGCCTGGTCTTGGGGACGGTCGTCCCACAGGAAATCGGCCAGCAGTTCGCGGGGAAACGGCCGTTGCTGCCACGCCAGGTAAACCAACAACGCCGCTGCCTTGCGGCTGGATAGCCCCGTCAGCGGTTTCCCCTCTATCGTTAACTGTACTGTGCCTAATAATTGAATTTTTAATACACGATCCATACTGCCCCCTGATCGTTTCGTGATCGCTGCGTTCCTAGAATGAAATCAAAGATGAATGAAGACATGATTCATATGGTAAGGAGGTGCCTATTTCTTAAATGATGTAGTGGAGTCTGGCGAATTTTATAGTTCTCTCTGGTATGTGGGGCGATTTTGAAAATCGCCCTACTCTGGAAAACTCAAAAAACGCCAGTGTCCAGTGATGTAGTGAGATGCGCATAAAGTGGTGTAAACCATCCTGATTTTTACCGAGCAGATTTTGGGGTGAGGCCCAATCTGCCCATATTCAATAGTAGGTGAATTAATGAAGCTCAAGTATTGGTCTATTTTAGCTGTTTCTCTGTTCATTATTGTAGCGGTTGCCAGCGTCCAGGCTACTGCCTATTCCCAACAATTAAGCTCTAAGCCGGAACTGGCGGAAGCCTGGCAAGATTGGGTGGGGCAGGGGATGCCCGAAGGGGGCTGCCCGGCCTTTTTTAACACCTGTATTGGCATTACGCTGTCTACCGATACAAGTGGAAGTTTGAATGAAACGTGTACTTATAATGGCAATGGGGGCAGCCCACAGGGGGCTTTGAACTGCAATTTACGCCGTGCTATCCGCGAAGCCAGCCTCCGCCCCACAGGGGATCGGCCCATTTTGATTGGCTTTTTGCTGGGTACGGGCGACCCGAATTATGACCCAACTTTGCAAACATGGACGTTGTATGTGGATGATACGCTGCCAGCCCTGAGCCGTGAAAACACGCTGGACACCAATGGTGATGTGTGGCTGGTGGGTACGGCGAATCCGGGAAACGGCCGTACTGATGCCCCACCCGTCATCGTCAACAATCGCGGCCCTGGCGGCATTGGCAGCTACAGCCTGGAAGTAGAAAGCACCGGCAACACCATCACCGACATCGCCTGGAAAGGCGGCGGCTCCATCATTTTGAAAGATGATGGCAACACAGTCACCAACGTTTGGGTGAACCTGGATGATGATGGGCAATCTATCTTCCTACGCGATCCCGTTTCTGATCCGGCCGACATGGCTGGCGGCGGCGGCATCAGCATTCTAGGCACATCCAACTTCAACGTCATCAGCGGCACGGTGGTGGCCGGCACCAAATTTGGCCGCGCCATCAATGTAGACGGCGATGACAACATCATCACCAACAACTATGTTGGCACGCGGGCCGATGGCACAGTGCCGCCTGTGAATCCCATCATCGAATGTCTGCGCTCCGTCAACTATGATCCCGCCAACTGGTATGGCGGCTGGGGCATTCAGATTGGTGGCAGCCGCAATGAAGTGACCCACAACATTCTGGCGGGCCTGCATCAAACCCAATCGGCCAACGAAACGCCACCGATGGCTCTCGAAGTGTTCGGCACGGATCATCTCATCCAAAACAACCTCATCGGCGTGGATAGTGATGATAATCAGGTCGGCGTGTGCGGCATTGGCCTCAACATCAGCGATGGCAAAGCGGAGATTTTGGACAATCTGTTTGTGAATACGCGCAAGGGGTTTGAGGAGGATGAGTCGAATACGGTCATGTATCTGGCAGTAGATCAGTTTGATCCCGGCGGCATTACCATGCGCGGCAATATCATCCGCAATGCGGTGGATGGCATTAATGACGAATCGCCCTTCCGCGTGATTAATTTTACGGGGACGACGCAAAGTTCGCTGCGCCTGTTTGACCCAGCGCAGGTGACGAGTATTAATGGCACAACGGTGACGGGTGAAAGTGCGCCCGGTTCGCCCTGCCCCAACTGTTACATTGATCTCTATCTGGATGATCTGGATGAGACGGAGGAAGCTTTGGAGTATCTGGGGCAGGCTACGGCCAATGCCAATGGTGAGTTTACGTTTATGATGGCGCAGCCTATTCCGGCGAATCGGGGGCTGCGGACGACCAGCACGTCGCAGTTCTCAGGCACGATTGGCAATTTTGCGGCGGGCACCACGTCGCGCCTGTCGGATTTGCAGGTTGCGGCGACTTCTATCTCGATCAATGGCCCCACGGAGGGGGAAACGAATACGCTGTATACGTTTGATATTGAGGTGGAACCGGCTCAGGCGATGTCGCCGTTTACCTATACGGTGACGATGACGGATTTGCCGATGATTGTGCAGGGTGGTTTGGGAACGGCCGTTACCCTGCAAAACATCTCCTGGTCTACCCCCGGCGCAAAAGTCATCAACATAACGGCCGAAAACGCCCTTAGCAGCGTCAACAACACATTCACCATCCACATCACAGAGTCTGGCAGCATCCTCTATCTGCCCTTCATCACCAGGTAACAGACCTTAGCCGCCCCGGTTTCTTACCGCGCTCTGATTGGTCTTTAACTAAATGATCGGGTAATAAATGTAGAGCGATTTTGTAAATCGCTCGGAC
>JACKBT010000050.1 GCA_020634415.1 Ardenticatenaceae bacterium | reverse complement strand
GAATAAATTCGCAGCAACGACTACGAAGCCCGCCTACGTGGGCTAGGTCTCAGTCGGCGTAGGCCGACTTGGTAGTCGTTGCTGCGGTTTCAACCGCCAGAACGTCTCTACGACAAATTCGCCGATTGCGCCGCACGCTGCGCCCAGGCTTGGGTGATACGGTCAATCACAATTGCCAGCAGAACAATCGCCAGACCAGCCTCCACACTGCGGCCTAAATTATCGTTGGTGAAGCCGAAAACGACTTCAAAACCAAGCCCGGCCGCGCCGACAAAACCAGCAATAATGACCATCGCCAGCACCATCATGATGGTCTGGTTGATGCCCAGCATGATGGAGGGGAGGGCCAGGGGAACTTCTACTTTGAGCAGTTTTTGCCAGGAGGTGGCGCCAAAGGAAACGGCCGATTCCAACATCACATCATCCACCTGCCGAATACCCAAACTGGTGAGGCGCACCACCGGCGGCAAGGAGTAGAGGATAGCCGCAATCACCCCCGCTGGCTCCTGGCCGCGAAAGAGCATGATCACGGGCACCAGGTAGACAAAGATGGGGATCGTTTGCAGCGTGTCGTTGACCACACGCATGATGCTGTCTACGCGGTCGTTGTGCGCCGCCCAAATGCCCAGGGGAATGCCCAGCCCCATGCAGACAACAACAGCCAGCAGCACTTGCACCAGGGTTTGCACGGCAAATTCCCACATGCCAAACAGCCCAATGGCAAAGAGGCTGGCGAAGACAGTGAGAGCCAGCCGCCATCGCCCCGTTGCCAGCCCCGCCCACACAAAGAGCAAAAACAGCACCGGCCAGGAGAGGGTTTGGGTGAAGAAGGCGACAAGTGGTTGGAAGAGGTAGATGATGAGAAAGTCGCGGAAGGGGCCAGTGCCCAGCCCCGTGTCGCCAATTTCGACGAGGTTGATCTGCATCCAGTCTACCAGGGCATCCACCGGGGTGCTGATGTTGAGGTTCCAACTGCGGGGGAAGCTGTCCATGCCGAAGAGGAGGCCGAGGAGGAGCAGAATGAGGAGCAGAGCCAGGCTGCCGATGAGGTAGCTGTAGGCGGCGAACTGGGGCAGGATGAGGTGGGTGAGTTTGGTGGAGAAGGTGTGGGCGCGAGTGTAAACGGCCGTTATCCCCCCCTCCATCCTCTCTACCAACGGCTGGCCCTGCTGCGTGTTACTAAACAGACGAAAACCTTGAAACTGCTTCTGACTGTGCCGCTCCATTTGCGTAAAAGCCGCACTCAGCCGATCCAGCAGGATCGCCATCACCACAATGGCTAAACCTGCTTCCAACGCCTCACCCACACGCAGACGGCGCAGGGCTTTCAGCACCGCATCCCCCAAACCGCCGCTGCCAATGAGGGCAGCAATGATGACGATGCTGAGGGCCATCATAATGGATTGATTGATACCAGCCAGGATGGAGGGCATCGCCATCGGCACTTGCACTTTCCACAGCAGTTGCCGCTCGGTGACACCGAAGGCACGGGCCGCTTCTATCGCCTCTTCCGAGACACTGCGAATGCCCAGGCTGGTGAGGCGGATGACGGGCGGCAGGGCGTAGACGATGGTGGCGATGACGCTGGGCACACGAGCCACACCAAAGAAAAGCAGCACGGGGATGAGGTAGACAAAGGCCGGCATAGTCTGCATGGCATCCAAAATAGGGCGCAAAAAACGTTCGGCGCGGTCATTACGGGCCGTCCAAATACCCAGGGGGATGCCCATGAGCAAGGAGAGGAGGACGGCGATGACCATCAGGGCTAGCGTCGCCATGCTCTCATCCCACAGGCCAAACAGCCCCATGAGCAGGAGGCAGGCGGTGGTGAGCAGTCCCAGCCGCAGGCCGGAAATGCGGTTGGCGATGAGGAAGACGGCGGCGATGATGACGGGCCAGGGCAGCCACAGGAGTAAATCTTCAGCGCGGCGGATGATGAAGTCGAGGGTGGCACTGAGCGGCTCGAAGAAGTAGAGGAACATCCAGTGGGTTTTGCGGTTGATGACGATCCAGCGTTTGAATTCGTTGAGGGGATCGCGCAGGTGCAGGTTCCAGCTTTCGGGGAAGTTGCCCACATGGATGATGAGGAAGATGACAATCAGCAGAAGGATGAGGCTGGGAATGAGCCAGCGCGGCCAGGTGGTGGATTTGGAGTGAATCATGAAGATCTTCTTCGTTGAACTTTTACGAATAGTCTTTGTAGGGGCGACCCTTGTGGTCGCCCTATAGGGGACGGGCACAAGGCCGCGCCTCTACAAGGATGGTATGAATCATAACAGCGCCCCTTCTTCGGTGAGGGCGAGCATGATGGTGACGCGGTTGACGTAGCCCAATACTTTGCCGCTGTCGTCTATGACGGCAAAACAGGTGTTGTCTGATTCGGCCGTATAGGGGATTAATTTTTCCAGGGTGTCGTCGGGATGAACGGCCGTATCAGCAACCTCCCCCATACCCTCCTTTTTCATAATTGTCCGGGCAGTTAACACCTTCACTCGTGGCACATCTTTGGTAAATTCGCGTACATAGGCATCGGCCGGATGGGCCACAATCTCTTCCGGTGTGCCAATTTGCACAATCACGCCATCCTTCATGATGGCGATACGCTCGCCGATTTTGAGGGCTTCCAGGAAGTCGTGGGTGATGAAGACGATGGTTTTGTTGAGGCTTTTTTGCAGATTTAGCAGCTCATCTTGCATTTCGCGGCGAATGAGGGGGTCGAGGGCGCTGAAGGGTTCGTCGCAGAGCAGGACTTCGGGGTTGACAGCCAGGGCACGGGCCAGCCCCACACGCTGCTGCATCCCGCCGCTGAGTTCGTGGGGGTAATGGTATTCCCACCCCTTGAGGCCAACCATGTGCAGCACTTCGAGGGCGGCTTTTTCGCGCTCTTTCTGCTCCATGCCGCGCACTTCCAGGCCAAAGGCCACGTTTTCGACGACGCGGCGGTGGGGGAAGAGGCCAAAGCGTTGGAAGACCATGCTCATGGTATGGCGGCGCAATTCACGCAGGGCTGTGTCGTTCATGGTGGTCACTTCAGTGCCGTTGATGGTGATCTGGCCGCGTGTGGGTTCGATGAGGCGGGTGAGGCAGCGGATGAGGGTGGACTTGCCGCTGCCGGACAGGCCCATGACGACGAAGATTTCGCCAGCACCAACGTCGAAGGTCACGTCACGCACAGCAACGACGTGACCGGTTCGGGCTAAGATGTCGCCGCGGCTCATATCGGGGGTGATTTGCTCGATGATGCGTTCGGGGGTGGGGCCAAAGACTTTCCAGATGTGTCGACAGGTGATTTTGTTGGGCTTCATGGCTGGATTTTAGCTGTGTTTAGGTGGGGAGTCGAGGGGTTGGATTAGTCGAGTGGTTGGGTGGTTTGGAGGGTGCGGGCTGAACGGCCGTTGCCCCCCAAGGAACTTATGCTTGCTCATTGCCGTTATAATGATAACGATGAGCATTAACTTTTTTTGGCTCTTTGGGAATTCCTGGGGTTGACACCAAATGTAGGGTCGAGGCGCACCTCGACCCTACCACAAATACCGATCATCCCTTCAAATCCGAAAGACCCATTTTTTTGAGGTATAAGCAATAGGATGAATGCTATGAAAAAATTCTTAATCTTGATTTTATTGGTATTGATGAGTACAGCTTGTGTGTCGGCGGCGACAGAGGAACCGGCAACGGCCGTTACCTCCACCACCGCCCCCCTGCTCGAAGCCAACAAACCCGTGATGATTCGCGTCCATAACAGCAGCGACCGGGTCTTTGATAGGGTTGAAGTGCAGTTCCCGGAGCAAACAGAACAGTATGGGGTGGTGGGCGTAGACAGCAGCAGCGACTATCGCGCTGTCAGCCAGGCGTACCGGTATGCCTATGTGCAGGTCATGGTCGGCGGTGAGGCGTTCACGCTGCAGCCAATTGACTATGTGGGTGAATCGCTGCTGCCACCGGGCAACTACACCTATGTTTTGGACATCAGCGACGGGCAGTTGCTTCTGACATTGGCCGAAGGGGATGAGGCCATCGCCGCAGAATCAGTGGCGGTGGTGACGGCAACGGCCGTTCCCCCCACAGAAATGCCACCAACGGAAGCCCCAACCGAAGTCCCCGCCACCACCCTGCCCGCTGTTGACTTGAACGGCACCCAATGGAACCTCATCGCCTACGGCGCACCCGACAGACCCGCCTCGGTTTTGCCCGACACTCAGCCCACCGCCGAATTTCTGGACGGTCAGGTGACAGGCACAACTGGCTGCAACCAATACTTTGCCCCTTACACCCAAAGCGGTGATACCTTGACGACTGGCGCTGTTGCCAGTACACGCCGCGCCTGTGCCCAAGATGTGGGACAGCAGGAGATGGAGATTTTACAGGGGTGGGATACGGCCGTTTCCTACGAACTCAGCCAAGATACGCTCATTGTGCATCACGAGAACGGGGTGCTGGTGTTTATGGCGGCGGGGGCGGTTCAGCCGGAAACGGCCGTTGTCTCCCCCGACGACACGCCCGAAACCATCCTCCTCTTCTCGCCCGCCAATGGCTCCCGCCTCACCAGCCCCTTCACCGTCTCCGGCGAATCGGACTATGCCTTTGAAGGCACATTGAACGTGGAATTGGTCACGCTAGATGGGCAAAACATCCCCCTCAGCAATGGTTTTGCCATGTTGGATGTGCCGGAAATGGGGATGCGCGGCCCCTATTCCGGCGAGATGGCCTTTGCGCCCCCCGCCGAACCCACCCAGGCCCGCCTCAGTGTGATGATGATCAGTGCCCGCGACGGCCATATCGAGCATCTGGCTTCGGCCATTGTGACGCTGCTGCCAGAGGGGGAAACGGCCGAAATACAAACGGCCGATCCGCACCCCGAAGCCATCGCCATTCACAGCCCCGAATTTCTGTCAACCGTCAGCGGCGGCACGGTGTCCATCACCGGCTTTGCCGCCCCCACCTTCGAGCAAAATCTGGTCATCGAAATTTTGGATGAGCAGGCTAATGTGGTAGGCAGCGGCTTCACCACCATTGCCAGCGGCATGGGCGAGTGGGGGCCGTTTACGGCTGATGTGGCGTATGCGGTAACGGCCGTTACCAATGGCTCCATCTGCGTGCAAGACATCTCCCCCGCCGACGGCGGCATCGCCCACCGCAACTGCGTGGCGGTGACGTTGGAGCCGTAAAGAGTAATTGGGTAATTGGACTGCGATTAATTACCCAATTACCCTCTTTTTGTTTTACCTTTTCCCCAATCCTTTCTAAACTTACGGCCCATGAGCCGACTGTATGATTATTTTGCCATCGGGACGCGAAGGGTTTCAGGTCGAGGATATGCCACGTTCCTGCGCTTGAAACCCTTCGGGTCTGTTTTGCTGTTAGTGCAGAAAGGCGCAAACTTTGTGGCGCGATTTTCCAAATCGCGGGAGAACGATTTTCCCAATCGTTCTACAAAACTGTTGGCCTATTTGAGCCAAACTGCCCTACTCCTCTTTTGTCTTTTCATTTTGAATCGCCAGCCAGCCGAGGCGCAGACGTTTGATCCCCGTTTTGGCATTATCGAGGGGTATGAATCGCCCCATGATGCCACAACGTTGGGCGTGGGCTGGTCGCGGGTGCGCTTTCAGTGGGCGGAGGTGCAGGCTGGCGGGCCAGATACCTGGACACCGGCGGTAAGTGATGAGCAAATTGATGGCGAAATCAGCAGCGGGCGCATGGTGGTGGCGCTGCTCATTGGTGTGCCCGATTGGGCGCGGACTGGCGACAGGCTGCCAGCCGGTTTGTGGCTGCCACATGATGATCCCGGTAATACGTGGGCCAATTTTGTGCGCGAGGCGGTGGGGCGGTATAACGGCCGTATCAACCACTGGATCATCTGGAATGAACCCGATATCGCCGATGCCGCTGCACCCGGCCACACTTGGGATGGCACGGTGGAAGATTTTGTCCAGTTGCAGCGGGTGGCTTATCTGGCGGCCAAAGAGATAAACCCCAACGCCGTCATCCACCTGCCTGCCTTCACCCACTTTTGGGACCCGACCTATTTCGGCCGTTTTTTGGCGGTGTTAACGGCCGATCCCGGTGCGGCCGAACACAATTACTACTTCGATGTGGCTACCGCCCATCTCTACTTCCAACCCAACAGCATCTACGACATCATCCAAACCTTCTACGGCACAATGGCCGGTTACGGCCTCAGCAAACCCATCTGGCTGGTGGAGACGAACGCCCCGCCCATTGATGATCCGGGCTGGCCGGTGCCTAACTGGACACTTTCGGTGACGCAAAATGAGCAGGCGGCATTTGTGCCGCAGGCGTTGGCCTCGGCCATGGCCGCGGGGGCACAGCGCATTGCCCTCTACAAATTGAAGGATACGCCCGATGATCGGGCGGCCAACCCGGAGCCGTTTGGTCTGGTGCGGCAGGATGGCAGCCGCCGTCCGGCTTACAGCACCTATCGCGTTGCCATTCGTTATCTGGCGGGGGCCACGGGGGCCAGCCGCGAACGGTGGAATGAGGTGGGGCAAATCCGCATTGGGCAGGCGGGGCAAAGCACGACGGTGCTGTTTGCGCGGCTGCCGCAGCCGCAGCAGGCGCAGGTGGTGGCGACGAGTGAGACGGCCGTTCTCGTCAACATGTGGGGCGACCGGCAAACCATCACGGCTGAAGATGGCCTGTATACGATTGATCTGCCCGGTGCGCTCTGCACGCAGCCCATTGGCGATTACTGCATGATTGGCGGCACGGTCTACTATCTAGTGCAGGCGGTGGCGGGTGAGGCTGCCCCGACTTTGCCGGCTTCTGGGGAGGAGAATGAAGGTGAGGGGATAACGGCCGTTCCCACCCTGATCCTCGACAGTTCACCCACACCCACGCCCACAGAAACGGCCACGCCCACCCTCACCCCGACAACTACACCCACGCCAACACCGACAGCCACCGCCACCCACACACCCACAGCGACGGCGACGGCGACGGCCACCGCCACACCCACGCCCACCGCCACGCCCACGCCCCTACCCACCGTGACAATTAGCCCTTCCCCCTTGCCCCTTGACAATTCGGCCGCCCCGCCTGCCCGCCCCGCAACCGTCTGGCTGCTGGCAGTGGGCCTGCTGCTGGCGGTTGGGTTGGGCGGTTGGTGGTGGCGAAACGGCCGATCCCCCTGACACAGAAGCCCCAATAAGACCCTGGGCAGCACCCCTTACAAAACCTAAACCAAACTCTTACCGAAATATCCCCCACTTAACGTGACAAAACCCCCATCTTCGCGTTATGATGAAGGGGGTCTGATGGAACGTATTGCCCCACAAACCCCTCAGCGCAAAGCGAACTTAAAAAAATATACTCTTACGGTGCAACTCAAAGGAGATTTTGGTTCAGGTCAGGCTCAGATGAGCAAACAAAGCTGATGAGAAAAGCAGTGGTTTACCATCTAAAGCTATCCAACGCTTCTTTTGAAGTGAAGTAAGAATATTGTTAAGGAGAAAATGTAATGAAAAATAAGAAAACAATTTTTATATTATTCAGCAGTACCTTGTTATTGCTTTTCGTTAGTGTTGCCAGTGCAGCAGTCATTATTATTGATGATTTCACTTTTGGTTCTCTCTCTGTATCGGCTGTTGCACCGAATAGCAACTCAGCTTTTGAAACTGCTGCTGGAGTATTAGGCGGAGAGCGTGATGTTTCAATTACGGCAGGGGGTGTACCTGGCCGACGATTAGATCTGGATGTGTTTTCAGGACCTAATGGTACAATGAGTTTTAGTCAACAAACAGGTGGGGCGGGTACAGCTCAAATTCAGTGGGATGGAGCGGATGCCAGTACAGCCCTTAGCTATAATTTGGGTCCTGTTGATTTAACGGATTCAAGTTCAAATGATGGGTTTCTCATACGTGTGACAAATGATGATTCGCCAGTTGACTTAACCATTACAGGCTACACTGATGCTTCAAACTTTGCATCAGCCACAATAAATCTGCCTGGATTCATCTTGTTTGGAGAATCTGTTGACTTTTTTGCACCTTTTTCCAGCTTCAGTGGGGGTGCAGGGACAATGAACCCAGCCAGCATCTCTGCGGTCACCCTCGATATTGATGGCACAGTTACTGCTGGTGCGGATTTTGAATATAGTGTATTTTCTACTACTGGAGACAGAGAATATGGAGATTTGCCAACAAGCATATATGCCACTGTAGCTACAGGAAGTCATATTCCACAGGGATTGCGTTTGGGGTCTAACTTGGATACCGAATCCACCCATACTTCGGATCCGGGTGCTGCTGGGGATGATTCTGCTAGTTTGCCTGATGATGAAGATGGTGTTGTGCGGTCTGGTGGAGCCTGGTCGCCTGGGGCAGGCGGTGGCGAGATTACTGTGACAGTTAACGGGTGTACAGGTACGTGCCGACTCAACGGGTGGATTGATTGGAGTGGCAGCACCACCTCTGATGGCAATTTCTCTACGGCTGGCGACCAGATTCTGAGCGACCGCGCCGTGACAGATGGCATAAATGTTATTACATTTGATATTCCCATAGGGCAGACTTTTGGGCAAAGTTTCTTTGCCCGTTTCCGGTTATGCCCCACAGCAGGTACTTGCAATACGGTGTCCGCCGCTGATGTGCTAAATGGTGAGGTTGAGGATTATTTGTGGGGTTTTGGGCCAACGGCCGTTTCCCTCCAATCCGTCTCCACCAACACACCCGCAACTGGCCTGTACACAGCCATCGCCCTGGTCGCCGTGCTGGTGGTCATTACCGCTTTTGTCATCACCCAGCGGCGGCGAGAACAACTCGACTAATCAGCCATCACTGGCCTTAACATCAAAAAAAGCGAGAGGTGAAATTCACCTCTCGCTTTTTTCTTGCCTTAATCATATCGCCAACTGCGATCCTGCTTACGCTCCCCCTGCCTCTTCTTGGCCGCCAGCCGCGCCTCCTGCGCCGCCTTACTCGGCTTCGTCTTGCGCCGCCGCTTCCGCACCTTCAACGCCTCCGCCAACATCTCCCGAAACCGAATGATGGCTAACTCCCGATTCTGCACCTGACTGCGCGAATCCTGCACCTGAATTTGCAGCACCCCCTCCTTATCCAGCCGTGTTGCCAGCTTCATCAGCAGCCGCGCCCGCACCTCTTCTGCCAGGTTGGGGGATTGGGCCACATCAAACATCAGCACCGCCCGCGTCGCCGAGCGATTGGCATGTTGGCCGCCCGGCCCACTGCTCGTCGTAAAGCGAAAATTCAACTCCGCCAGGGGAATCGCCACCTCATCATTAATACAAATCAGATTTTCATCATCCATACGTCAACAGTAAAACAGATAAGGCGGAAAAGCAAGCGGCAGGCGGCAGGATGTGTTTACCTGCCACCTGCCGCTGCCTTAGGACAATGAATAAAATTGGCACGCGCTTGACACCTTTTGGGCAAATCGGTAGCATCATTTCAACTTCTTCGGAGAAGTTCAACATCTAAATGAGGTCGGGAAAAATCTAAATGAGCGAACAGACAATCAAGATTTACCTGGAAATTGGCAAGAAGAAGACCTTTGCGGGGGCTGTAGCCTGGCCGGGTTGGTGCCGCGTAGGGCGTAATGAAGAAACGGCCGTTCAAGCCTTGTTAGATTATGGGGAGCGTTACGCTCACATTCTGCAAGCAGGCGGCATCTCCTTTACACCACCCCCTGATATGTCCGCATTCGCCATTGTTGAACGGCTAGAGGGTGGCTCCACCACTGATTTTGGTGCGCCAGAAGCGATGCCGAGCCAGGACAGTGAACCCCTGACGGAGGCTGATTTGGCCGAGTTACGGCCGTTGCTCCAAGCCTGTTGGCAGGGGTTCGATACGGCCGTTCACACCGCCACCGGCCAACAACTGCGCACCGGCCCCCGCGGCGGCGGCCGCGATCTCGACAAAATCGTGGATCACATCCTGCAAGCCGATGCCGCTTACCTGCGCAAATTGGCCTGGAAGCACAAAGTGGACAGCCAGGCCAACCTGCTGGCCGAACACCAGCGGCTGCGGTCAGCCATTTTAGAGGCCCTCACCGCCGCCACTCGCGGCGAATTGCCCGAACAAGGCCCGCGTGGCGGCCAACTCTGGCCGCCGCGCTACTTCATCCGCCGCTCCCTCTGGCACTTACTCGACCACCTGTGGGAAATTGAGGATCGGGTGTTGGGGTAAAAGCTGTAGGGTCAAGGCGTGCCTTGACCCTACGACCCTGGGAGGCAACGGCCGTTGCCTCTCTTTTTTTGCCCGCAATTAATTGACAAAATCAACTATCCCCTTGATAATAGCAAACAAATCCACCCCGACGAAGGAAACCACTATGCCCGACACCATCATGGCCCAACAAATAGCCGCCGTGCGCCGCTTCAACCGCTTTTACACCAAACATCTAGGCGTTCTCACCGACGGCTTTTTAGACAGCCCCTTTTCCCTGACAGAAGCACGGGTCATCTACGAATTGGCTCAGCATGAAACGGTGACGGCCACCGAATTGGTGAGTGAATTGGGGCTAGACCCTGGATACTTGAGCCGGATGATCCGCAGCTTTAAGAAGCGCGATCTGGTAGATATGCAGCCTTCGCCGCAAGACGGCCGTCAACGACTCCTCAGTCTAACGGATGGGGGGCAGGAGGCGTTTGCCAGATTAAACGGCCGTTCCGCCCGCGACATCGAAGCCACCCTCAACCACCTCACCGCCGGAGACCAAAACCGCCTCGTCACCGCTATGAACACCATCGCCGAACTGCTCGGCAGCCAACCCGAACACAAAGTCCCCTACATTTTGCGTCCGCCCCAACCAGGCGACATGGGCTGGGTGGTGCATCGGCACGGCCTGCTCTATGCTCAAGAGTACGGCTGGGACGAAACCTTTGAAGGGCTGGTCGCCCAGGTCGTCGCCGAATTCATCCAGCAGTTTAAGCCCAAACACGAACGCTGCTGGATTGCCGAGATGAATGGCGAAGTCGTCGGCTCCGTCTTCCTCGTGCAAAAAGCGGACACTATTGCCAAACTGCGCCTGTTAATCGTCGAACCCCAAGCGCGGGGCCTGGGCATTGGCAAGCGGCTGGTGCAAGAGTGCATCCGCTATGCGCGGCAGTTGGGCTACCAAACCCTGACGCTGTGGACCAACAGCAATCTCCTGGCTGCCCGCCATATTTATGAACAAGAAGGCTTCCAACTGGTTCACACCGAACCCCACCACAGCTTTGGTCACGATCTGGTGGGGGAAACGTGGGAGTTGGAACTGTAGAGTGGCAAGGGACAGGTGGCAGGTAAGAAAACCTGCCCCTGGCTCCCTGCCCCTGTAAAATAATGCGCCCCTCCCTCCCCATTCTCGCCGCCGCCCTCATCTTTGCCACGTCGCCGCTGCTGACGATGATGTTAGCGGCCGTTTTCGGCCAGGAGCGCATTACCTTGCCCAAACAGTTGGCGTGCTGTTAACTGTTTTAGGCGTGGGGGTTGGCCTGTGTGATTGCTGGCTTGTGGGCAGCGTTGAAGATTAGGCCCAAAGGGCTTGCCGTTACCGATACGGCACAGTAAAAACCTTGGGGTCTATCGTTTGTGGAGGTACATATGTTGCAATTACGTGAAGTAGAAAATGAACAAGATGAGGCCCAAGCCTGGCAGTTGATTCGAGAATATCTGGACTGGCTAAACGGCCGTTTACAACAAGATTATCAACTCCATCTTAACGTGGCGGGGATGATGGCCGAAGACAAAGCCGAGACAGAGAAGTTTGTGCGGCCACACGGCCGTTTCTACCTCGCCCTGTCACATGGCACCATCGCTGGTGTGGGCCGCCTGAAAAAGCTAGATGATGAAGTCGCCGAACTCAAACGGATGTATGTGCGGCCAGAATTTCGGGGGTTGGGAATCGGCCGTTTGCTCCTCAACCAACTCATCACCGATGCCCGAACCATTGGCTACCAAAAACTACGCCTAGACAGCCTGCGTTTCCTCACCGCCGCCTACCACCTCTACACCTCCGTCGGCTTCTACGAAATAGACACCTACCCCGGACAAAACACCAAGTTATACGCCAGTGAAGACAATACCGACACCCAGCATCCCCTCAACTTCTTCATGGAAATGGATCTTTCCGCATAAACACCCCGTCACACCGTCATATGACCCCCTATGTGACAACCCGCACTTGAGCCTGTGACCAGCCCCCAACTATCCTATCCTCATACCAATCAAAATAGGAGAGACATAGATGAACACAACTGGTAAAAAAATACTTTGGGGTCTCATGGCCTTTTTCGCCGTCGGCATCACCATTTTCGTCATCGGCCAATACGCCCCCGGCAATCCTGACCGCTACTTCCCCGATCAGCGCACCATTTACATCGCCCACCGCACCGCCCTCATGACCCACATTTTGGGCGGCAGCTTGGCCCTGCTCATTGGCCCCTTCCAATTTTTGCCCGCGATGCGCCGCAAACGCAGCCTGGGCTGGCATCGTTGGTTAGGGCGGCTCTACCTCGTCGGCATCCTCGTCGGCGGCCTGGCCGGGCTGTACATGGCAACCTTCTCCCATGGCGGCCTCATCACCCATATTGGCTTTGGTATGCTCGCCCTGCTCTGGCTCATAACCGGCACCATGGCCTACCTGCGCATCCGCGTCCGCGACATTAAAGCGCACGAGCGGTGGATGAAACGCAGCTTCGCCCTCACCTTTGCCGCCGTCACCTTGCGTATCTGGCTGCCGCTGCTGGCCTTTGCCCTTGGCCTGGAGTTCACCCGTGCCTATCAGATGTCGGCCTGGTTGGCCTGGGTTCCCAACCTGCTGGTGGCCGAGTGGCTCATCCACCGCCAACAAAATCGGGCACCCTCACCCGCCCTGGCTGGCACAACGACTGATTAAGGCTTCAATCGTAGGCGCGGTATCCTTACCGCGTCTTGAACATTACATTTCAGAACACGGTAAGAGACCGCACCTACCCTCCATTGTTAGCAAGAATGGGGGGTAGTTTTGATCTCCTTTGTCGCGTATCCTTATGGCTTTAGGCGGCTATGGCTAACCGTTCACCCTCCGTAAAAAAGCCTCCGGGAGATTTTTCGCTCGAGGAACTGAATGATTACGACTATGGCTATGACAAAAGGAGATCGTATGCAAAAAAATAATTGGCTGTTCATCCTTGGGCTTGCTGCTCATCGGCTGTGGCGGGGAGCGCCAGCGGTAACAGCCGTTCCACCGCCCATCCCCAACGACAACGAACAACCCGCCAACGGACTGCCCCACCTTCACCCCAGAGGCTGTCGAGTTCGAGCAAGCAACACCTGTCACCCCGCCCCACCCACACCCCGCCCGCCAACGGCCGTTCCCGGCAGCCGCCCGCCCTCCCCCAACCCGATGCCTTACAGCTCCTGATCACCGCCGAAAACAACCTGCTCACCCTCACCAGCTTCAGCCACCAACGCTCCATCACCATCAACACCCCGCCTTCAACCAAAGCGAAGATATCGCTGCATCTTCCAGGCACCCGACGCTGGCCTTCTGCCACGCCTACCGCGAAACCATCCCCGTCACCGGCGACCCCAACGTGCGCGACTTTGAATTCGTCCAGCGCCGCAGTCAACTGTGAGCGCGCCAACAGCCAGGCCGCCTGGCAAGAACTGCCGCCCGACAACACCAACTACCTGGAAGCCTACACAGGCCAACTACGGCTCAGCCCCACGTCACCAATGCCTTCATATTCGGCGAATCAGCCATGAACGATATACCGTCTACGAAATCCGCCTTACCCTGGAGCCGCTGACGGCCGTTGAGGCCCTATACAACGGCGACAGCTTACGACGATTTTCTGGCACAGGCCCAAGATGGGCAGGCCACCGCCACCATCTGGATTGGGCAAGAAGACATGCACCTGCGCCTGTTGACCATTGACATTCAGTTCAACACGGCCCTGGGTGCAGTCACCCTCAAGCAGGCACCTCGCCCGCTTCAACGAACCAGCCGCCATCCCCGAACCCTAGCAGCAAAGCCGAAGGATTGGCCCACATGCAAGTGACCAATTCGACAGCCCAACCCTTCGCGTCTATAGATAATTATGAATTGGTATCAAACGAAATCAGCCTAAAACCCCGCGCGCGCAGCTTCCATCTGGTAACAGATGAGATTGTGCAACAGGTGCCGAAATCAGCCGTTACGCCATCGGTCTGGCCCACATCTTCATCCTCCACCATCCGCCTCCCTCGCCCTCAACGAAAATGCCGACCCCACCGTGCGCCCGACATGGAAGCTCATTTTAACCACCGTCCCCGAAAATGCCCCTACCTACCTACAGAAGGCCCCGATGATATGCCCGCCCACATCAAAGCCGTGTTGCTCGGCAGCAGCCTCAGCCTGCCCATCAGCCATCGGCCGTCTCCGACTCGGCACATGGCAAGGCATCTACCTGGGCGAACACCGCGACCACGCCAGCGGCCAATCGCTTAATTGTGACTTTGCAGGGAACTGGAGATTGGAACTAGAGACTGGAATTGGGTCAGTTTCCAGTCTCTAATCTCCATCTCCTCAAATGCTGGCCTGAAACACAAACGCCTCAACTTCCTGGTGGCTGGGCGTGCAGTTTAGCCCTGGGGATGCCTGCCTTTTGGGTGATGGCCTTGGAAATCAGCTATCCTCCACCGCTCCCACACCTGCGGCAGCAGCAGCACCCCCGCCGCTGGCCACTGCACCATCACCCCATCCACCGGGCCGAATCTGCGCTAACAAACCGGCATAGTCGGCATAAGGCAGACGTTGCAGCGGCGTTAGCACCGTCACTTCCACCGCTATCCCGCTAATTCATGAAGGGTTACAGGCAAAAGCGGGGGTCGCGGGATGCAGCGGCAATCGTCATTTTAATCACACCCTCAATTAACAGCCGTTCCTCCACCACATTACCAATACGGCCCCGCAGCCGCCCCTCATACGCCAGCGTCTGCAAACGTCGCGCCCGGCTGCTGAACGGCCGTTGGCATCTGCGCCCCATCCGGCTCCAGCACCACCTCTCCCGCACAAACCGCGCCAACGCCGCCCGTGCCACCTGCACCAACACCATGCCATCAGCCAATGCCATCTCTTCAGTCATCATCATCACCCCTGTTCGCCCATTCTACCCCAACCCCGTGCCGCATAACAGCAACCCCTAGCAGTTTGTCGGAGAACCCCAATTTGTAGCCGCGAAATCCCTTTCACGCTCTGGGAACGCGGTAAGGATACCGCGCCTACGGCCACTTTTCCGACAGCCTGCTAGAAACGGCCGCTTGTTGTCATGAAAATAACCAGCACGTACAATAGCCACCGTTACCAAAGCACGAACCCGCCCCCCAGGGGCACAAAATTACAGCAGTTATGAGCACAACAAACAACCGCAACGCCTGGCGAGAACTACGCCAACAAATGCAAGAACTATTCGACTTTCAGGAGCTGCGCGAATTAACCTTCGATCTTGGCCTGGATTACGAAGTATTAGGCGAAGGGCTGGGCAAACCCGAACGCATCATCAAACTCATCGAATACATGGTACGCAACGGCCGTCTTCCCGACCTGCTCACCGGACTCAAAGATGCCCGCCCCCACTTCAACTGGCCCGACATCGCCGATTTGCCACAAACGGCCGATCACCAACCCATCCTCGAAAGCCAGACACTCGGCCAACTCTACAACGTCCTGCCCCTGCCCCCCAACTACCTGCCCCGCCCCCAAGAGATAGCGCGTTTACAAACGGCCGTACTGCGCCCCAAAGAAAACACCGGTCAATCCGGCAGCATCGGCCTGCAAGGCATGGGCGGCATCGGCAAATCCGTCCTCGCCGCCGCCATCGCCTGGGACGACAACGTGCGCCAATATTACCGCGACGGCATCTTCTGGATCAGCCTCGGCCAGACTCCCGCCCTCGAAACCCGCCAAAAACAGCTTGTAGACGGCCTCGAACCCGGCACCCCCACCTTCCACGATGTCCAAGAAGGCCGCGCCCAACTCAGCCGCACCCTCGCCAACAAACAATGCCTCATCATCCTCGATGATGTCTGGGAACTCGAACACGCCACCGCCTTCGATGTCCTCGCCCAGAGCCAGAGCCGGCTGCTCATCAGCACCCGCAACCTCGACATCCTCCAGGCCCTCGGCGCCGACATCCACCAGGTACAGCTCCTCGACAACAACAACGCCCTCAACCTGCTGGCCCAGGCCGCCGCCGCCGATCCCGCCACCACCCAAAACAACCCTGAAGCCCACGCCGTCGTCAAATTCTGCGGCAACCTGCCCCTGGCCCTGGCCATGGTCGGGGCCATGGTGCGTGGCCGCCCCGATGCCTGGAACCGCGCCCTGCGCCGCCTGGAGCGGGCCGACCTCAGCCGCATCAAAGAAAACTTCCCCCACTACCCCTACCCCGATCTCCTGCGAGCCATCCAGGTAAGCGTAGAAGCCCTAGATGACGGCGATTTAGCCAAACTCGACCCCATTGACCGCTACGTAGACCTGGCTGTATTCCCCCAAGACACCTCCATTCCCCTCAGCGTACTGGAACGACTATGGGAACCATCCGGCCTGGACGACATTGACACCGAAGATTTGGTCGAAGCCTTTGTCGGCCGTTCTCTGGCCACACTCGACGAAAAAGGACACCTGCGGCTGCACGACCTGAACGTAAACTATGTGCAGCAGCAAGCAGGCAGCCTGCAAGACCGCCACGACCAGCTTCTAGAAAGCTACCAGGAAGCCACCGACGATGGCACCTGGCCCACTGGCCCCAACGATGGCTACTTTTTCCAGCAGCTTATTTACCATCTGCAACACGCCGACCGCACCGACGAAATCCGCGATCTGCTGATTGATTTTGAATGGTTGATTGCCAAACTAAAAGCCACCAATGTCAATGAACTGCTGCGCGATTATGAGGTGGTGCTAAAAGCTGGTCTGCCCGACACCCAAGACTTCGAGCTAATACAAGGAGCCATCCGCCTGTCGTCCCACATCCTGGTGCAAGATGCGAACCAGCTTGCCAGCCAATTGCTCGGCCGTTTACTGCTCAGCGTGGGGGATAATGTAGAAGCATTAATGGAAAGTATTCAAAACTGGCAGGGTGAAGCCTGGTTACGGCCGTTAACCGGCAGCCTCTCACCCCCTGGCGGCCCCGTCATCCGCACCCTGCAAGGGCACAGCGAAGAGATCAGTGCCGTCGTTGTCACCACCGACCAACAGCACCTCATCTCCGCCTCCAAAGATAAAACCATCAAAGTGTGGGACATCACCAACGGCATGGAACTACTCACCCTCACCGGCCACTCCCGCCCTGTCAATGGCCTGGCTGTTACCCCCGACGGCCGTTATCTCCTCTCCACCTCCGGCGACAAAACCGTCAAAAAATGGGACCTCGCCAGCGGCACAGAAGTTGCCACCTGGCAAGGCCACACCCGCATCGTCAACACCATCGCCGTCACCCCCGACGGCCAAAGAGCCTTATCCGCGGGCAACGACCGCACCGTCAAAGTGTGGGATGCAGCCACCGGGCAGCAGTTAGCCAGCCTGGAAGGGCATCGGGACTCAGTGAAGGACGTGACGATTACGCCAGACGGCCGTTACGCCCTGTCCGCCGCCGACGACCGCCGCATCCGCATCTGGGACCTCACCGACTACAGCTGCTGCGGCGAGCTAGAAGGCCACACCTCCTGGGTCAACAAAGTCCTCATCACCGCCAACGGCCAACACATCCTCTCCGCCTCCGACGACCACACCATCAAAATATGGGACTTCGCCACCCAAGCCGAAATCACCACCCTCATCGGGCATACCTCCCCCGTCAAAGCCCTGGCCCTCACCCCCGATAACCAATTCGCCTTCTCCGGCAGTGCCAACGGCTCCGTCAAACTGTGGAATCTCAGCAGCGGCGAAGAAATCACCACCCTGCCCGCCCACCCCGTAACCATCAACGATCTGCTGGTAACGGCCGATGGCCGCATCATCGTCACCGCCGCCACCGATGCCACCATGCGCATTGGCAACGTCGAGCGCACCAAAGTCTTCGTCAATCTGGCAGAACATCGCGGCGGCATCAACGGCGTAGCCGTCACCCCCGACGGGCAGTTTGGCTTCACCGCCGCCGAAGATGGCATCGTCAAAATCTGGCGGCTCATCAACCAGGGCGAAGTAGCCGTGCTACGCGGCCACGAAGCCGGTGTGCAGGCCATCGTCGTTATGCCCGACGGCAGCCAGGCCCTCACCACCGCCAACGACGGCACCATCCGCATTTGGGATTTGCAAGACTACAGCGAAGTCCGCCAATTCAAAAACAGCAGCCTCACCACCGCCATCACCCCCGATGGGCTGGCCGTCACCCCCGACGGCCTGCGTGGTCTCTCCTCCACCGGCTCAATGGTGTCTGTCTGGGACATAGAAACGGGTGAGCAGCAGCTTGCCCTGAAATGGCACGCCAGCACCGTCAACGGCATCGAAGTTACGCCCGATGGCAAATACGCCTTGTCCGCCTCGAATGACAACAAAGTTAAAGTGTGGAATCTGGCAACGGGGGCAGAGACGATGGCCTTGTTGGGGCATACGTCGCGGGTGAATGGGGTGGAGTTAACGGCCGACGGCCGTTTCGCCCTCTCCGTCTCCGACGATACCACCGTCAAAGTGTGGGACTTAGCCACAGGCCAGGCCATCCACACCTACACCACCCACACAGGAGCCGTCCATGGCATTGCCATCATGCCCGATCAAAAACGGGCCATCTCCTCCGCCCAAGACCGCACCGTGCGCGTTTGGGACATCAAAACCGGCCAAACCATCGCCACTTTCTTTGCCGATTATGCCGGAATGGCCTGTGCCGCCGCCAGTGATGGCACCATTTTAGTAGGATCGGCAAACGGCCGTGTCCACTTCCTCCGCCTCGAAGAATAAACATGTAAAACGTAAAACGTAATCTGCCTTACGTTTTACACCCCCATTCCCATGACCACTGAACCTGTAACCTACACCAACTACCTAAAAGTAGACGAACTCCTACAACTGCAACGCCCCCGCTCACCTGGCCCCGAACACGACGAGATGCTCTTCATTATCATCCATCAAGTGTACGAGCTATGGTTCAAACAAGTGCTGCACGAGCTAGATTATTTATGTGATCGGCTCAACCACGACGACCGCCCCCGTGTGCTGCACACCCTGCGCCGCGTCCTTACCATCCTCAAAACCCTCGTCGGCCAGCTAGATATTTTGGAGACCATGACCCCGCTGGAATTTATGTCCTTTCGGGATCGGCTGGAATCGGCCAGCGGCTTCCAATCCTACCAATTTCGGGAGCTTGAATTTCTGCTCGGCCAGAAGCGGCGCAACGTTCTCATTCACTATGCCGAAGGCACAGCCGCCCGCACCAAACTGGAAGAACGCTACCAACAGCCATCGCTGTGGGACGTGTTCCTCCACTTTTTGGCCCAGGCTGGTTACGCCATCCCCCAAGACCTGCTGCACCGCGATGTTACACAATCCACAGCGCCATCAACAGAAGTGCAGCAAGTGCTGATCCAGCTCTATCGCCAGGATGATTCGCTGATTCGCATCTGTGAGCGGCTGGTGGACTTGGATGAGGGGATTCAGGAGTGGCGTTACCGCCATGTGAAGATGGTGGAGCGGACGATTGGCACGAAGGAGGGCACGGGTGGTTCGCCAGGGGCCAAATATCTGGCTTCGACATTGTTCAAGCCCATCTTCCCAGATTTGTGGGCGATTCGGGCGGCGTTGTAAGTCAAGATTGGGTCAATCTTCCGAGATTGACCCAATCTAGGCTTGACCAAATCGCTGGAGAGCCATGTGAACGGCCGTTGCCCCAAATTCTATCGCCTGCGCCGGAACCCGTTCATCGGCCGCGTGAATCACATCGGCAAAACGGAAATCGGGGGGCAGCGACATGGGCAAAAAGCCATAGGTTTGGATGCCCAGGCGGGAAAAGAAACGCGCATCCGTCACGCCGATAAGGAGCAGGGGAAGGGGATGGCCTGCGGGATCAGCCTCCCGCAAAATCCCCGCCAGCGTCTCAAACAAAGCCATGTTGGGCGCGGCCGGGCCAGGATCATGCGCCGTCACTTCAATTTGCACATCTTGGCCCAGCAAGGCACGGAGTTCCGTCACCATGTCGTCGGGGGTGAAGCCAGGCAGCAAACGGCCGTCCATCTCACACGCGATCTCGCTGGGAATCACATTGATTTTGTCGCCACCGCGCACAATTGTAGGGCTAACCGTGTTGTGCAGCAGCGGGGCAAAGGTGCTGGCCTGTTCGCCCAACCCTTTGAGCATGGCATTTGTCAGGGCGGGGTTGAGAAGCTGGCGCAGGACAAAGTTAGTGGGAAAGGAAACGGCCGTTGCCATCCCCTCAATCATTTGCCGCACCACCGGCGTCACATGCACCGGCAAATGATTCTGCTCCAACTTCTGAATCATTCGGGCAAATTTGGTCATGGCCCCACCGCGAATCGGCCGCGACCCATGCCCGGCTGGCCCGCGCACCGTCAGCCGCAGCGAGCAAATCTGCTTCTCCGCCACCATAATCGGGTAAAACTTCTGACCCGCCACCCACATCGAAAAGCCGCCAAATTCACCCAGCGCATAACGCACACCCGCAAACTGCTCTGGATGCTGCTCCACCAAAAACTTGGCTCCGTCATCCCCACCCGCCTCTTCATCGGCCAAAATGGTGAGGATAACATCGCCGGGCAGTGCTGTTTTTTCGATGTGGGCACGGAGGAAGGCCGAGACCAGCATGGCTACACCGCCCTTCATATCCAACGCGCCGCGCCCCCACACATAACCATCTGCCACATTGCCGGCAAAGGGTGGCTGCTGCCACTGCTGTTTGGCGGTGGTGACGACATCTACATGCCCTTGCAGCAGTAAAGGCGGGGCTGTGCCATTTCCTTTGAGGCGGGCGATGAGATTCGGCCGTTTTTCGTTCCGTGCCAAAATAGTTGTTTCTAAACCGGCTGTTTGCAGCAAATCTCGAATGTAATAGACACAGGCGGCTTCATTGCCCGGGGGATTGGTCGTGTCGAAGCGGATGAGGTGTTGCAGGAGTTCAGACGGCCGTTGGTAAATCGTTGTGTCGGGCATGGTACTTCCTTCAAAGCGTGGGTATTAGGAGATTGGAGATTTGTCAATCTCCAATCTCCAGTCTCGCGTTCGTTAAACCATAAATCAGGTTATGGACAATGCCAAAGATCGGTGAATGGGGACGAATTGTACAATCACTCCCTGCCATTCGCCATTTGCGCAATCAGGGGCTTGACATTCATAACGCACTGCGTTATAATGCCAAATATGACGCGATGCGTTATAGAATTTTAGATGGAACACCCTACACCCGTGAGCGGAAATCCGTATCCGGTTATCAGAAGGGTTTATAAAAACACAATTCGGATAACCGATAAGGGATTACCGAATACCAATCAAGGAGCAATGAAATGTCCGAAACAGTAATCGAAGTACATGAAGAAACCGTAGAAGAACAAACTGGGAATCCTATGGTAGCTATGGCCCGCAAAGTTTTGTTAGCCAGCATTGGCGCTGTCTCTCTGGCTCAAGAAGAGATTGAAGATTTTGTAAACAAACTGATCGAGCGCGGCGAAGTTGCCGAACGCGACGGCCGTCGTCTTTTGACCGATGTGATGGAAAAGCGCAAGAATCAGGTTAAAGAAGTAGAGAATGACCTGGAAGCCCGCATTGAAGATGTGCTGTCCCGCCTCAATGTCCCCACCAAGGACGACATCGAAGCCTTAGGCAGCAAGATCATGTCTTTGACCCGCAAAGTGGATGCGCTTAAGAAAGACATCAAAGAATCCTAAGGTCATGGCCTAAATTTGCAAAGAAAAGGGATGGGTGATACCCATCCCTTTTTTGTATCCAGTTGCGTGATTACATCATGCAAGGCAGGGGGGATTACGTTATAATCCAGCCATACAGTTCGATAGGGAGACAAGCATGAGGCTGGGCAAAGAGTTAATTGGCAAACCTATTTACAGTGTGACAGACGGCCGTTTTTTGGGCAACGTCAAAGACCTCTACGTCAACGACACCCTTTACTGGTTAGCTGGCGTTTTTCTCGGTAGTGAAGGCATCATCAAACGTAAATCCCTCATCATTCACCGCGATCACATCGTGGTGTTTGGGCTGGATGCTGTTTTGACGCAAAAGCCGGATGTGATTACGGATGATAAAGAGGAAACGGCCGTTGCCAGTTGGCTGCGCCTAAGCGATTTGCGGGGGCGCGAGGTAGACACCCCCGGCGGCACCAAAGTCGGCACCATCGGCGACATTATTTTGGGCGAAGAAGCCCATATCCAAGGCTTCACCCTCGCCAAAGTCTTCGTCGAAGGCCCCGTCGCCGAGCAAGGCACCATCCCCCGTGACGCTTTAATTGATACGGGCAACGAAGACGGCCGTATGACCATAGACTTACCCAAAGTAGAACAACAACACCGCCAAAAACAGCAGGAAGAAAATTAAAAATTATGAATTATGAAGAAGTGATCCCCTCATAATTCATAATTCATAATTCATAATTCCAGAGGAAGATAACATGACAACCAATGGCAGCCTTAATTTCGCTCTCACCGAAGAGCAAAAAATGATCCAACAACTGGCGCGAGAATTCGCCCAGAAAGAAATCGCCCCCGTCGCCGAACATTATGACCGCACCCACGAATACCCCTGGCCCGTCATCAAAAAAGCCCAAGAACTCGGCTTCACCGCCCTTAACGTCCCCGAAGAATATGGCGGCATGGGCCTGAGCCTGTTTGAAGAGATGCTTGTCGGCGAGGAGCTATCTTGGGGCTGTTCCGGCATCAGCACGGCCATCGCCGTCAATGGCCTCGCCATTTTGCCCGTCCTCATCGCTGGTACAGAGGAACAGAAGATGGAATACGGCGGCCGCTTAGCCAATGGGCAGATGGCCTCCTACTGCCTCACCGAACCGGAAGCCGGCTCCGACGTAGCGGGCATTAAAACCACCGCCCGCAAAGAAGGCGACCATTACATCCTCAACGGCAGCAAAACTTTCATCACCGGCGCCACCGTCGCCAACTTCTACACCGTCTTCGCCTACACCGACCCCGACACCCGCTACAACGGCATGAGCTGTTTTGTCGTCCACCGCGACTGGGAAGGGGTTAGCACGGGGCAGCCCTTCCACAAGATGGGACAGCACGCTTCCGACACGGCCGAAGTCATCTTCGATAATGTCAAAGTGCCAGCCAGCCATCTGTTGGGCAAAGAAGGGGATGGCTTTATCATTGCCATGAAGGTGTTTGATCGCAGCCGACCGGGAACGGCCGCTGGCGCATTAGGCGTGGCCCGACGGGCTTTGGAAGAGGCCATCAACTATGCCAAAACACGCACAGCGATGGGCAAACCCATCTGGCAGCACCAGGCAGTTGGGCATATGATTGCCGATATGGCAATGGAGTTGGAAGCGGCACGACTGTTGGTGTGGAAGTCGGCCTGGTCGGTGGATTCCGGTGAGCGCAACACGACCATTGCGGCTTATGCCAAAGCCTATGCTGCCGACACGGCTATGAAGATTACCACGAATGCGGTGCAGGTGTTTGGTGGGTATGGCTATATGGCCGAATACCCGGTAGAAAAGCTGATGCGTGATGCCAAGATTTACCAGATTTACGAGGGCACGAGCCAGATTCAGCGCAATATTATCGTCCGCGAACTGTTCCGCAACAAATAGAGACTAGAGACTGGAGACTGGAGACTAATCCAGTCTCCAGTCTCCAATCTCTAATCTTTCTTCTTCCATCTCCGAATCTCCCACAGTTCCACAACTCTATCTGAAGGGAAGCCCGTCGGGTCAAAGTCGTCTGTTTCAGAAGCTCTACAGCCTACTCGCAGAAACAGTTCCTCGATGGTGCGAGAGGAGTGGTGTTGGGCTTCGCCGAGGGTGTGGTAGAGATAAACGGCCGATGGCAAAATCACCGGATACCCCATCTCATACAAAGCATAGGCCGTTGTGGTAGCCTCCAAATCATTTAGAAATGTGGCCTCTGTCTGCTGGATGGCTTTGTCTTTGTGGGTGACATTTACATTGAAGGTGAAGGCGAAATGATCGCGCAGGTAGCCTTCGCTTTGCAGAAAGTGGCCGATGCGATGAATGTTTTCTTGCAGTTGGGCAAATTGCTCAGGCGTTCGCAGACCGGTGGGTAAATCGAGTTGGAGGTGATCATGAACGGCCGTAAAAAAGCGCTTACCAACTCGTTGAGTAAACGGCCGTTTCTCGCCAGACTTCTTCTCGAAAGCCGAGCGAAAAAAGGCATAAGACAACGCATCGAATTCGCCCGAGTGAATGTGCGCCACCTGTTTGTTGGCAAACGCTTTAGCTAATTTGGGGTGAAGAGAACGGCCGTAAACCGTCTGCGCATACGTCGCCGCATACCTTTGTATACCCTCTAACTCCCCATACGCCGGTGCAATGGCCTGCCATTCAGTTACCATAGCCTCCGCCATACATGTTAAAAAGGTTTCACCCATCGGCCACCAATCCGCATAATCAGGAAAAGGGTGTTGTGCTACTATTTGCGCTAGAGAAATTGTCATGAGCTTAAATGAAGGCAACTACCAACGCCTTTTGGCTGCGGTGTGGTGGCCTCACCACACCACCCAAGCTGGCTCGGCCTGGAGACCGACCAGGGTGTTCGTAATTACAAATAAAGGAGGCCACCTGTGTAGGTGGCCTCCGCTTTTGGCTGAGGGACCTGGACTCGAACCAGGACTGACGGAGTCAGAGTCCGCTGTTCTGCCATTAAACTATCCCTCAAAGTGGGCGGAATTTTATCATGGGGCAGGAGGGGGCGCAAGGTTGTTATCACAGTTCAGACGATTTCTGATAAGCATGGCTGAGGGAAGTGAATTTCTCACTCATACAAAGCCAAAATTTCGTCAAGCCGCGCCAGTGTCCGTGCCCGGCCTAAAGCCAGCATAGACTCAAACAATGGCGGTGATACCTGCTGCCCCGTCATCGCCAGCCGTAATGTGCCCAGGAATGGCCCTGCTTTGCCATTGGTGGAGACACGTTCGCCAATCTGGGTGAGGCCCGTGCTTAGCGTGTTCAGGTCAAAGGAAGTTGAGGCTGTCTGCACCAGTTCCCGCGCCTGTTGGAAGCCAGCCTGTGCGGCTTCGCGGGGGAGCTGTTTATGGGTGAGTTGATCGGCCGTTAAGTCCAAAGGCGCATCATCAAACAAAAAGCGTAAAAACTCAATCGCATCCGTCGGCAGCTTCATCCGCTTGCTCATGGGCGGCATCACCACCAGCAAAGCCTCTGGATTCACCTCAAACCCCGCCGCATCCAGGAATGGCTTCACAAACTGCGCCAATTCCAGCGGCTCCATCTGCTGAATGTACTGCCCATTCAGCCAATCCAACTTGCTATAAGGCAGTTGCGCCGGAGCCGGATTGATGCTGCTCAATTCAAAACGGGGAATCGCCTCGGCCATCGTAAAGATTTCCCGATCATCGCCAAAAGCCCAGCCTACGTTGGCCAAAAAATTGCGCAAAGCAATGGGCAAATAACCCGCCGAGCGAAACTCTTCTACCTGCACCAACACCTGCTGATCGCCATCCTTAAAAGCCTGGGTACGCTTGCTCAATTTGCCCTTACCACTGGGGTTCAGCACCAGTGAGAGATGCCCATAAACGGGCATTTCCCAGCCAAAGGCTGCATACATGTTGACGTGCAGCGGCGCGGTACTAATCCACTCGTCCGCCCGCATGATGTGGGTGATTTCCATGAAATGATCATCCACGACATTGGCCAGATGGTAGGTGGGCAAGCCATCGGATTTGAGCAAAACCATATCTTGGATTTGCTCGTTTTGGAAAACAATGTCGCCGCGAATGGCATCATGGACAACGGTCTCGCCATCGAGGGGCATTTTGAAACGGATCACATAGCTCAAGCCATCGCCTTCTTTGATCGCAGCTTCGCTGGCGGTCAGGTTGCGACAGCGGCGGTTGTAGCCAAAGGCATGGCCTTCTTGGCGGGCAGCTTCTAAGTCTTCGGGGGTGCAGAAGCATTTGTAGGCACGGCCGTTTGCCACCAACCAATTAGCCCATTCACGATACAAATCAGCCCGCTGCGTCTGGATATATGGCCCATAGTCGCCACCCACGTCTGGCCCTTCGTCCCAATCCAGGCCCAGCCAGCGCAGGGCATCCATGAGGGCCTCAGCCGCACCTTCCACCTCCCGATTTTGGTCAGTATCTTCGATGCGCAGGATGAAACGGCCGTTATGCCGCCGCGCAAACAACCAATTAAACAAAGCCGTCCGCGCCCCACCAATATGTAAATACCCCGTCGGACTAGGGGCAAATCGAACTCGAACTGTCATAATGAAACACCTTTGCGGAAAAAAAGAGATTAGAGACTAAAGATTGGAGACTAAACCGAATCTCCAAACTCCAATCTCCAACTTAACCAAACTCCTGCTTACGATGGCGCATCAGCACAGACTGGACAATGCCCACAGCAATAAACAAAGTAATAAGCGAACTACCACCATAACTCACAAAAGGCAGCGTCAAACCCGTTACAGGCAAAATACGGGTATTCATCCCCACACTAACCATCGTCTGAAAAAACAAAATCGCGGCAATGCCCGTACACATATATTTACCGGCTGGGTCAGGTGTCAGCGAGGCCACCCGCAATATACGCATTAAAATAAAAGTCATCAAGGCCAATACAATCAAAGCACCAAAGAAAAAGCCCATCTCTTCCACGATTACCGAAAAGATAAAATCGGTATGCTGCACCCGCAAAAAACCAAGCTGGCTCTGTGTGCCTTGTCCATAACCTTTGCCCCACCAACCACCCGATCCAATACTAATTTCGGCCTGGTTAATATTAAATACATCATCCTCGTCGGCCGCTTCTGGGTCAACAAAGGTGGTAATGCGCTCCTTTTGATAATCTTGCAAATTGGGGTAAACCACAATGGCAGCAGAAAACCCCACCACAGCCAGGATCACGAAGTGGGTAAGCGGCAAACCTGCCACCCAGATGATGACAAACCAGATGACAATGTAAAGAATAGACATACCCAGGTCTGGCTGTAGGAAAATGAAGCCAATCGGTATACCCATATAAACGAGCGAGGCTATCGTATTAGAGAAGCGGTTAATTTGATCCCGACGGTTAGCCAGGAATTGGGCAAAGGTGACGGCAATGAAAATACGGCCGAATTCCGAAGGTTGAATAAAAAAGTTGACACCCGGCACTTTAAGCCACCGTTCCGCCCCAATACCCGCATTACTTACCCCAATGACAAGGACCAGAAAGAGGGAGAATGTCAGCGTGCCATAGATGTACCAATGGGCCGAAGTGAGGATGCGATAATCAATAGAGGCCAAAAGGAGGACAATGACGATACCAATGCTGGCCCAACGCACCTGCAAGCCGGGCAACGGCTCAAAAGCAGGTGCGCCAGTGATGGCACTGCGAATCATGAGAACGCCATAGGCGGTTAAAAGCAGAACGGCGGCCATCAACCAGAGGTCAAAGTGCCGCCATACGGATGTTCGACTGTTTAGCATGTAACTGTGTAATCGGGTAATTACACAGTTGTCTAATTACGCAATTACTATGTTCGACGGCCGTTTGCCAAAGGAATCTCCGCCACCAAACGGCTCTCTTGTGCTGTCTGTGCCAGATTAACCACCACATTCTCCGGGTCAATCTCCAATCGCTGCGCGATCACCGCGATAATATCATCCTTAATTTGTTCCAGCAAACCGGGCGTAACGTTGCTGCGGTCATGAATCAGAACCATTTGTAGGCGATTTTTGGCAACAGCACCACTCTTTTCCTTTTGTCCGAAGAAACGATTCAACCAACTCATGATTTCTTCCTCCTAATTGCCGTTCAGCCAACGCCGCAGACGGTCCATAAAACTGTCCTTCGCCATTAAGTCGAGAAAGGGCACATTCTCCCCATCAATACGCCGCGCCACATTGCGGAAAGCCTGACTGGCACTCGTGCCATTCATACTGCTCAAAGCCACGGGCGTACCGCGATTAGTAGAGACAAGAATATTCTCATCTTCAGGCACAACCCCAATGAGATCAATTGCCAAAATGTCTAAGACATCATTAATGGAAAGCATTTCGCCGCGATCTATCATGCTGGGTTTGAGGCGGTTAATAATTAGCTTTGGGGGACCCTTTTGCTCTGCTTCCACCAGGCCAATGATGCGGTCAGCATCACGCACGGCCGATACTTCGGGATTGGTGACGATGAGTACCTGATCGGTGGCGGCGATGGCGTTGCGGAAGCCTCGCTCAATGCCGGCTGGTGAATCTATGATGATATAGTCCATATCTTCCCGCAGTTGATCGCACACCAGCACCATATCGGAGGGGCTAACGGCCGTCTTGTCCCGTGTTTGTGCCGCCGGAATCAGATACAGCTCCGGTACACGCTTATCCTTAATCATCGCCTGCCGCAGCCGGCAGCGCCCTTCCACCACATCCACCAGATCATAAACAATCCGGTTCTCCAGCCCCATCACCACATCCAAATTACGCAAACCAATATCAGCGTCAATGGCAACCACCTTCTTGCCCATTTGCGCCAGAGCCGAGGCCAGGTTAGCACTAATAGTCGTCTTCCCCACGCCCCCTTTGCCCGATGTGACTGTAATCACTTTTCCGCTCATGGTATTCTCCTTAGGCAGTGGCAAGTAGCAAGTGGTAAGTGGCAGGTTCTACTTGCCGCTTGCCACTTGCCACTCACCTCCAACCTTCTACAATAATCTGCCCTTCCTGAATCGCCGCCTGCTCAGGCGTGGGGTTGTGTCGTTTATCATCAGGGGGAATGGCAATCTGGTCAGCAATACGCAGTTGCGTGGGGGCAAAATGGAGGGCACAAATAACGGCCGTCTTATCACCCAACGCCCCCGCATGAACCAGCCCCCGCAGCCGACCCCACACAATAACATTCCCCCCTGCTACAACCTCCGCGCCAGGGTTCACATCACCCACAATCACCACATGCCCTTCGTGGTAAATGGAACGGCCCGAACGAATCGTCTCTTGCAGCAGAAGGGTATTGGGCGTAACGGCCGTTTCCTCCACCGCCACCTCTTTCTTCTCCACCACCGCCCGCGCATTCCCATCCAAATCCGTATGGCTGCCCGGCAGGCGCGTGGCCAAATTCAACTGTCGCGCCGCACTGCGCGTGTCCACCGTCTCCGCCAAAACCGTCCACAACGTCAGGCCAAACTGGTGAAAAAGAGCCTGAATCTCTGCCAGTTGGTCGCGGAATAACGGCCGTCGCCCCACCGCCAGCGCAATCCGGCTGCCCCGCAAAAACTCCTGCTTCTGCTCAATCTCCACCGATAGCTGATACAGCACATCATCATACGCCCCCTCATCCAGCGTAATGAGCAGTCCTTCACGAATTCCTTTAATACTAATGGCCGGAGCCGTTGATAGGGTCATGGGTTGGACAAAAAAACCCCGCAATGCGGGATAATACAACAATACTAATTGTTGCAATAATACAACAAAGACCGCCAAATTGCAAGCATCACACACCACCGACAGGGAACCACCACCTTACTCCGAACGTTTTACAAATATCACCTCAATCATCCCACCGCTTTGGAGGCACAATAATGTGGAAACAGATTAGCTTATTCCTTATCTTGCTGCTCAGCACCGCCTGTAAGCAACAACCAACGGCCGTTACTCCCCCAACCACCCCTACCATCACCATCACCGAAGCCGACAAAATCCAAATAATCAAAACCGCCACCCGTTGGGCCATCAACCACTTATTAAGCAGCCAGGATCTCCTACAATCGGCCAACAACATCTACCTCATCACCGAAAACCTACCCCCTGCCTGGATTCCCACTTTCACCCAATATCCCGTCATCCCCATCACACCCACCGAAATCCAGCAAATCGCCAAAGACAATCAACACATACTCATGTATTTGTCATTCACTGAAATCCAATTTGGCCCCGATGGCATCGCCCAAATCACCATAAGCAGCATCCCCGCTGCCCCAGATGGAGGCGGTGCAGAATTAGGTGGAGAAGCAAAGCTGCAATTTGAACAAACCAATGGCGAGTGGATATTAACCGTCCTATGGATCGCAGTCAGCTAAAGTAAACCCTCAGTAATTATGCAGGTGCTTCCCGCCTGCCTGCGCAGGCATGATGCGTATAAATGCAAACCTCCCAAGTTGGGGGACATCAAACCGAAAGCCTAAATCCTTCAGGGCTTTCCAACCCATACCCCCTCCAAAATAACTCGTGGAAACCCTACCAACTTTTCGCTCACCACGAAAACAGCAAAAAAAGCCACCCTAAGATTAACGACACCCTAATCCGCCAAATTCCCTCTATAAATTCGTAACAAAATTTGATACTATGTGCCCTGGTACAACCTGTACAATAGTATAAACCCCACGTTTTAAGGAGAAATATGACTCATACAAATTGGCACACCGCCTCTGCGCGGGAAGTTGCCCAAATCCTAGAAGTTGATTTAGACAGCGGACTGAACGAGACGGAAGTCGCCAAACGCCAGGCGCAGCATGGTGTCAATGAATTGCAAGAGGGAGGTGGCATCTCCCCTTGGCGGCTGTTATGGGCGCAAATTACCAACACAATGGTACTCATCCTCATTGCCGCCGCTGTTGTGTCTGGCTTTTTGGGCAAAGTCACCGAAACGGCCGCTATCGCCGCCATCGTCATCCTTTTTGCCCTACTTGGTTTCGTCCAAGAATACCGCGCCGAACAGGCAATGGCCGCCCTCAAGCGGCTGGCCGTTCCCCTGGTGCGCGTGCGCCGTCAGGGGCAAATACAAGAACTCTCCGCCAAAGAGCTGGTTCCTGGCGATGTCGTCTTACTCGAGGCCGGCAACGCCATTCCCGCCGATTTGCGCCTCGTCGAAAGCGTCAACTTGCGCATTCAAGAAGCCGCTCTCACCGGCGAGTCGGAGCCAGTGGAGAAACAGGACGAGCCGCTGCCCAGCACCGAGGTGGCTTTGGCCGACCGCCGCAACATGGCCTACTTAGGCACAGTAGTTACATATGGTCGAGGAACGGCCGTTGTCACCGCCACCGGTATGAACACCGAACTAGGCAAAATCGCCACCCTCCTGCAAAGCGTCGAATCGGGCATGACCCCCTTGCAGCAGCGGCTGGATCAGGTAGGCAAACAGTTAGCTATCGGCGGCATCATCGTCGCCGCCCTGG
>JACKBT010000005.1 GCA_020634415.1 Ardenticatenaceae bacterium | reverse complement strand
ATCGCAACCTTATCGTAGATATAAATCTTGTTCTTATTTGTCGGGGCTGGGGTCGTGATCGGTCTCTTTGAACGAGAAGCTATATTGCTTTATGTCAAACCCACTAAGCGTAAAAGCGAAAAGACCCAGCGAGATGAGCAACAGTGGCCAGCCAAATTCCAGAGCAAATCCACCCAGCCCCATGATGAATTCAAAGAAAACGGCAAAGACGCCAAATAGCCCCAGTCCGATTTTGATATGGTTCCAACCAGCGCGGCTTAGTTTTGGTTTGGTTTTCAGGGCCCCATAGGCCAACATGCCTAACCCAACTGCGGTGGGATAGATCAAGGTCCAAGTATAGGCCCAGGATGCCCTGTAGCTAATCATTACGTTTACCCAAAATATCAGGCCGGTCATCGTCGTGACGCTACTAATGATTGACCACACCACGCCGTTTTTTTCGTCCATGAACAAGGCGATAAAAAACAGCGCGACACCCGGCACAATGATGCGGAAGGGCCATAAGTCAACGCTCAAAAGGGTGCTGAGCAAGGCGTCAAACAGGAGCAAGGCACCGGTTAAAATTGTGATTTTGCCCAATATTCCAATCGTGGCATGTAGTTTCTGCTTATTACTTTGTTGTTTCATTTTGATTCTCCTCGTATGATATGTCGTAACAGGGACAACCCCATTAACAATAAATTGAATCCCTCGCATTATGCCGTTACGGCCGCACCTTGCGTTACCGGCACCGGCCGGCGCAGCATGGCGATGCCCAGCCAGGCGAACCAGACAATCTGGGTCAGGCCGAAGATGCTGGCGCTGATTTCGGCGGCGGCGGGGATGACGCTGACCACACCGGCCGCGCCGACGAGATAGCCCAGATAATGCAGGCCACGGCCGAAATACCCGCCGCGCAGCCCGGCCACGCTCAGCAGCAGCACCCAGATGCCGCCGACCACTTCGACGCCGCCGCCCAGCCCGTTAAAGATGGAGCCAATCGCCAGCCAGACGGTAGCCGCCTGTTCGGGATTGGTCGCTTGCAGGGCCACCACCGTTTCCATGCCGACGATGTAGATCATGCCGCTGGCGATGACGAGCACCGACCAGATGAGGCCGAAGGCGGTGGCGGTGCGCGCCAGGGCGGACTTGGTCCCGTTCAGCCGCTCGTGCAGCGCCAGCGTCAGCACCACCAGTGACGCGCCCCAGGCGACGTAGACAATCAGCATCAGGGCTGTCAGCATCCCCTGATTGGCGACAATGGCCGCCACCTTGTCCAGCGGGTCGGCGATGCCGCCGACGTTGACCACGGCGATAAAACCGATAAAGCCGATGATGTAAGCCAATGCTTCGTACAATGCGGCTGCGCCGCCCCATTTCTGTAACTGATTCATGTTTTCCTATCTCCTTGTCGCGGGTGTGTTTGTTTGTTGTGTACACAGGATAGGGCAGATGGCAGCATCAGTCCCTACCAAAATTGGTAGTTGGTGGCGAAAAAAGTTGTAGTCTGTGTGGGGAATGTTGTAGGTGGGTAAGTGGGGGAAACGGCCGTTACGCCAACAAATCCAGCTCTTTTGCTTTGGTAATCGCCTGTGTGCGGCTGTTCACCCCTAATTTACTGTAGAGATTTTTGGTGTGATAATGCACGGTGTTCACACTGACAAAAAGGGTGGCAGCGATTTCTTTGTTTTTTAATCCGGTGGCAATGAGAGACAAAATTTCCATCTCTCGTTTTGTGAGCGGATCTACAAGGGATTGGGCAGGGGCTGGAGATGTTTCTATCTCGATTTTGTGCCCCTCAGCTGCAAATGCAGCGAGCAGCTTTTCACAATAGGACGGCATAATGCCGCGAACGGCCGTTTCCGACAAAAGCTTCGCCATCGGCAGCCCTTCATCCACAAAGATGCGAACGTAGCTTTCTGGCTCGGCTAATGTGAGTGCTTTTGTCACTGGGGGGAGAGCCGAGGAAATATTGTTTTGGGCTGCTTGGGCAAGGGCTTGCAAAATCAAAATTATGATGATGCTTCTCGTTCTTTTTTCTACTTCGGCCAGTTGCAACAGACGCGCTAACAATCGCTCCGCCTGGTGAATGGCATCATCATTATGCCCAGCTTGAAATTGAGCGATGAGCACCCTGGCTAACGCCACGTATTCAAATTCATGAAAAAAGCTGAGCTCATCCTCAACAGATAACTCTCGCTTTTGAGCCCAAGCTAACGCCTCGGCTAGTCGTCCTTGCTTTAGCCACACTTGGGCCTTAATCGCCGCCAACGGCCGTGTCTCCCTCAGGTGAACCTGCCCTAACCAAGGGGCGGCTTCATCAAGGTAGTCGAGTGCCTCATCAAACGCCCCTTGACTCCCTTTTATATCCGCCAAAGCCAACCTCTTACGATATTGGTAGGTGGAGTTTGAAGCCTGTTTACCCAAGGAGTCGCTCTGTTGCCAATAGGCAGCGGCTGTTTTTGAATCCCCCTGCTCGCGGTGTATTTTACTCAAGCTCAAAAGCAGATTGGCCGTTCCGCGCAAGTTTAAGTCGCCTTGAGCATATACAAGCTGTAGCGCTTCCTCACAGGTTTGCCGGGCGTCCTGTAAACGACCTTGCACCGTTTGTATATCGGCTAGCAGCGATTTGATGCCAATGGCGGCAGTCATGTTGCCACTTCTAAGATTACTGTTGAAAGAATTGCTCAAGGTTTCGTAAGCAGATAGCATCTCGCCATTGGCGAAGTAACTAAGGCCTAATAGTAGTTCGGGGAAGGCGCGACCAAGGTGATCATCTTCAGGCAGGAGATCAAGCGCCTGCCTTGCGTGCTTGATGGCTCCAACCGTATCGCCCGCCACGCGCGCGGCGATTGCGCGGGCCGAGGCGATGGAGACGGGCAACATCTTGAACTTTTCTGCATCGACAACAACCATTCCCAACGAATCTCTTTCTGCATCTGAGAGATTGAGCCACGCTTCGGCCTCTTGCAGACGCCGCTCACAGGCATCGAGTTCGCGATGAAAGATCAGATGCGCCCAAGCAACACTTAAGATGAGTATCGGCCTCAGGCGAACAACCGAATCTGGCAGGGTATCAAGCCATTGCCACCAAGGATCTGCTCGATGGATGTGTATGATGCTCCATTCCAGCTCCATATGGTGGGCGGCTCGGTCAAAATCGTTGGCTGCTAGCGCATGAAGAACCGCATCATTAGAACGGCCGTTTTCTGCATACCAATCGCTAGCGCGCTGGTGCAATTGAAGGAGTGAATCTGGCCGCACCTGAGCTAAGCGGCTTCGGAGCAACTCGGCAAAGAGATGGTGGTAGCGGTACCAGCGCCGCTCATTGTCCAGCGGCACGAGGAACAGGTTGGCGCGCTCCAGTGATTCTAACATTTCTTGGCCATCTTCGTCGCCAGTAAGGGCATCGCACAAAGAACCGGTGAGTCGGTCGAGAACGGCCGTTTTCAGCAAAAATTCCTGCACATGTTCCGGCTGCTGATGCAGCACCTCTTCCAGCAGATAATCAAGCACAAAGCGGTGGCTGCCGGTGAAGGATTGGATGAAGCCCGACACATCTTCCTGGCCGCGCATGGACAGTGGCCTTTGCATAGCCAAGGCTGCCATTTGCAGTCCGGCAATCCAGCCTTCGGTGCGTGTTTCCAGCGCGGCGATTTGGTCCCCGGTCAGGTTCAGTCCCATCACTTCTTGGAGGAATACGGCCGTTTCCGCCACCGAAAAGCGCAAATCAGCCGCCCGCAGCTCCGTGAGAAGGCCGCGCACGCGCAGACGGGCCAGCGGCAGGTTGGGGTCCTCACGCGAGGTGATTGTCAGATGCAGCTGTGGCGGCAGATTGTCCAGCAGGAAGGTCAACGCCTCGTCAATCGGTTGCGAATCAACGGCGTGGTAATCATCCAGCACCAACATGAGCGCATCCGGCTGTTGGGCAATGTCGTTGAGCAGGGTTGTCAAGACGCGGGTCACAGGCAGCGGCGACACTTGCAGTAGCGGCAGCGCCGACTCGCCAATGTGCGGCTCAACGCACTGCAAAGCAGCAATGACGTAGGTCAGAAAACGGGCCAACTCACTGTCGTTTTCATCCAGTGACAGCCAGGCGATTTGCATTGGGACTGGGGATTGGAGATTGGAGATTGGGGATGCGTCCTCGGACTGTAACGCGGCGATCCAACTGCTAATCAGCGTGGTTTTGCCAAAACCGGCGGGGGCGGAGATGAGTGTTAGTTTGCCGGCCAGACCGTGGTTAAGGGTTTTGATGAGGCGGGGGCGCGGGACGAGAGACGGCCGTAATCGAGGCAGATATAGTTTCGTTTGTAACAAGTCGCTGGACATGGGGCCATTATAGGGGATAAATTCATTTAGAGTAAATTGAGTTCTTCAGCACGGGAAACGGCCGTTCGCCGACTATTCACCCCCAGCTTCGAGTAAATATTTTTCGTGTGCGTGCGCATCGTGTTCAGGGAGATCATCAGCTCGCGGGCAATTTCCGGGCCAGTGAGGTTGGTGGTGAGCAGCTTGAGCACGTCCAGCTCCCGGTCGGACAGCGGATCAGGTAGAGATTGGGAGATTGGTGGTGGGGCAACGGCCGTTTCTCCAAAAGCTGCCAACACCTGCTGAGCAAACTCAAGAGAAATTCCCTGCTGCACCGCTTTCCGCAACAATGATGCCATTGGCGGTCCTTCATCCAGAAACGGCCGCAGCAACCCACCCGGTGCGGCCAGCGCCAATACCTCGCCAATCATCTGCACCGCCAGCTCGCTTTCGCCACTGGCTTGATGCGCCAACGCTTGCAAAAGCAACACCTGAAGCCGCAGGTCGGCCCAATCGTTGGCTTCGGCCTGCTGGCGCACTGGTTCCAGCAGGGCCAGCGCGGCGGCGGGTTCCCACTGCGCCAGCTTCACCCGCGCCTGGCTGAGGGGCAGGTCGTGCGCTACAGCCAGTTGGGCGGCGGCGGGGAGATTGCCTTGTTGCCGATGGATTTGAGTGCGAACGGCCGTTATCCCCCCCAGCTGATGCTCAAAATGTTTCTGCTGCACAAACTGCTCCGCCTCGGCCAGCGTGGCTAGGGCCGCAGCCGCATCTCCCTGCGCCAACTGCACCCGCGCCAGCAGGATGCCACAGGTGGCCGGCGTATCCACGTTTTCCAACTGCCGCGCCAGGGCCAATCCCTGCTGCCCATACTGCTCCGCCGCCGACAGATCGTTCCACTGGTAATGAATGCGGGCCAATCCCACGCACGCTTCACACGCCGCCGGCCAGGGCGGAGAGCCAACCACTTGCAAAATGCGCTCGAAGGATTGTGCAGCCTGATGCAACTGGTTTTCCGCTTCCTGAATTTGCCCCAGGCAGGTGGTGGCGGCTATTTCCGTCATGATATTGCCAGATTTCTGGCTCTGGGTGATGGTTTCAGCATAAGCCTCTCTGGCCGCTGCCCGGTTGCCCTGCACCTGGTAGGCATAACCCAGCGTCCAGGTGGTGGTGGTGCGCATGGGGGCATTATCGGGGTGCAGCAGTGCCAGGGCCAGACGAGACTGCGTGACGATCTTTTCCACTTCATTTTTTACAATGCCCAACATGGCCCGGTTGGCCGCAATTTGGCCGAGCAGATCGTTTGTTTTGTCGTCATGAGGCACGTCTTGCAGGGCCATTTCCGCCGCTTGCAGAATCTCTTCGATGTTATCGTGCAGCCGACCAGTCAGGGTTAAGACAGAGGCATACGTCACCCACAGCGAGGGTCTAGCCTTAAATTCGGCCTCTGGCAAAGACTCCAACCAGTTCCGCACGGGAATCGCCTCGCCCCGAAAGTAAAGGGGCAAACCTTCGCCCTCAATCAATTGCACCGCACGCGCCACGTCGTGGGCCTCAACCGCATGGTGAAATGCCTCTAGCTCCAAACCGTTGGCCTCATACCACTGGCTGGCCTGCCTGTGCAGCGCGGCAACATCCCCTGCCTCCGTGTTTTGCGGCAAACGCTGCCGCAGCAGTTCGGCAAAAAGGTGGTGATAACGGTACCAGCGCCGTTCGTTGTCCAGGGGAATGAGGAACAAGTTGGCCCGTTCCAATGATTCCAGGGTTTCCCGACCATTGTTGTCACCGGTCAGGGCATCGCAGAGGGGGCCGCTCAGTTGGTGGAGGACGGCCGTTTGCAACAAAAACTTCTGCACACTGGCCGACTGCTGGTGCAGCACCTCTTCCAACAGGTAATCCAGCACAAAACGGTGGCTGCCAGTGAAAGATTGGATGAACCCGCTGATGTCTGGCTGGCCGCGCATGGACAACGCAGCCAATTGCAGCCCCGCAACCCAGCCCTCCGTGCGAGCTTCCAGGGCGGCGATGTCTTCTGGCAAAAGGTCCAGACCCATCACCTGCTTCAGAAACGCCGCCGCTTCATCGTGGGTAAACCGCAAATCGGCCGCTCGCAGCTCGGTCAGTTGGCCGCGAACGCGCAGCCGGGGCAGCGGCAGGTTAGGGTCTTCGCGGGTGGTAAGGGCCAGGTGCATCTGTGGCGGCATCTGTTCCAACAAAAAGGCAAGAGCCTGATCAATGGGCGGGGCCTCCACAACGTGATAATCGTCAAGGACGAGGGTAAATTCTTGGGGGATGGCCGCAATCTCATTGAGCAGCGTTGTCAGAACGGATTCGATGGGTGGCGGCTGGGGTGATTCGAGCAATCCAGACACCCGTTTCCCTATCTCCGGCGAGAGTGTTTGCAGCGCGGCGATGAAGTAGGTGAGAAAGCGAGCCAGGTCGCTGTCCCGTTCGTCGAGAGAGAGCCAGGCAAACGGCCGTTCCCCCGCGCCAATCCATTCACAAATCAACGTCGTCTTACCAAATCCGGCCGGAGCGGAGATAAGGGTGAGTTTGCCACCCGTTTGCACACCCTGATTGAGCTTTTGTATGAGGTGCGGTCGGGGGACGAGAAACGGCCGTAAAGGCGGTACAAACAGTTTTGTATGCAGGAGTATGTTAGGCATGGGGCTATTATAAAGGAAAGGGGGATGGAGGGTAAGTAGATTCGCCCTGAAGGGTGCGATTATTTTTTGTGTATGGACTCGAAAGAGAAGCCCACCGGTAAGGCCAAGTTGCATGAGCCAAAACGGCCGTTATTCCCTATAATCTGGTTATCAACCAGCTATTTGATAACCAGGATGTAACTACTTAGCCCCTCTGGAGCGATCCTCCGGGAGGTTCGTCCCAGAGGTAACATCTCGTTTGAAACCTCCCGGCGGGTTAGTAGTTACACCAGGATACATATATGTTCCCCCAACTACTTCTAGCCCCACCTGCTCAGGGCAAAACAGCTTATGTTCTTAACTTGGCCCGGGAAACGGCCGTTTCCCAACTCACCGAAATACGCATCTGTGTGCCGACGGCGCTGCAAGCCCGCGCCTGGCGCGAGCGGTTAGCGGCGGCGGGCGGGGCCATTGGCATTCACATCCTTATCTTCGATGACCTCGTTACCGCCTGCCTCAACGAAGCCGGCCAAACCTACACCAAACTCAGCGACCCGGTGCAGTACCGTCTGCTACGTCAGGTCATCGAACAGCAGCCCCTCAGCCACTACGCAGCCCTCAAAGCCAAACCCGGCTTCATCCAGGTTGTGCAGCGGCTGATTACAGAGCTGAAAGCCAGCCGCATCTATCCCGCCGATTTGGCCCAGGCGGTGAGCCAACTGGACGGCGAACCCCGCCTGCGCGAACTGGCCGATATTTACACAGCCTATCAAACCCACCTGCAAGCACAAGGTTGGGCAGACCGAATGGGGCTGCACTGGTTGGCGGTTGAGGCTTTGACCGACCATGCCCCGGCGGCTTGCCGCCACTGGCCGCTGCTCATCGTTGACGGCTTCGACGACTTCACCCCCATTCAATTAGCCCTTCTCCAACTCCTGGCCCAGCGGGTGGGGGAGTTCATCATCACCCTGCCCCACAGCGAGACGGCCGTCTATCCTCGCTATCAGCGCACCCGCCGCGAAGTGGAACAGGCGTTGGGCATCTCTGGGCGGCTACTGCCCGCCACGCCTTTGGCCGTAGACCCATCCCTCCACCATCTGGCCCAGCATCTGTTTGTGCTGGATGGCCGTGCGGCGGCGGCCAATGGCGAGGCGCTGACCCTCTGTGAAGCGCCCGACCCGGCCAGCGAGGTGCGGGCTGCGCTGCGCTGGCTTAAACAGCGCATTGTGTGGGAGGGGATGTCGCCCAATCAGGTGGCTCTGTTGGCAAGGGACATCAGTATGTATCGGCCGTTCATTTCCCAAATCGCAGCCGAATTCGGCCTGCCCATTCGTCTTGTAGATGGGCAGCCTCTGCCACAAAGCCCTGTCATTGCCGCCTTGCTGAATCTGCTGCGGCTGCACTTGCCCACTGGCGGTGAACCGGGTTTGCCCCGCCGCCAACTGCTAAGCACCTGGCGTTCGCCTTATTTTGATTGGGGTGAGGGGGAAACGGCCGTTACCGCCACCGCCGCCGACAGCCTGGACACATTTGCCCGCCAACAGCGCGTCATAGGCGGGTTGGGCCAGTGGCAAGCCGCCTTTGCCATTGGCGTGGCCGCCGAGGCAAGAGACATCCCCGTAGAGATTGAGGAGGGTGAAGAGCAACTGCTGCCCAGAACGGCCGTCTCCCACCTGCAACAAATATTCAACCGATTCCTGACGCTTACCCAACCACCAGCGGCAGCCTCCACCACACACCACTTCGTCCAATGGTTAGAAACCCTCATTGGGGCTGATCCCCGAACGGAGAGGGAGCAACCGGTAACAGATGGTTCGCTGCACATGGTGGCGCAGGTGCGCCAAAACCCGCCAACCGCCGCCGCTGACCTGGCCGCCCTGCAAACCCTTAAAGAGATTCTGCGCAGTCTGGTGTGGGCTGAAGAAGCCGCCGTCCCCAGCCAGCCGGTGGATTTCCCCGCCTTTTTTGCCGAGTTGGCGGGTGCGGTCGCGGCCACGCAGTTCCATCTGCCGCCCCAGCCCCATCAACCCGAAATCTTAGTGGCGAATGTCAATCAGGTGCGCGGGATCAGTTTTGCGGCGGCGGCCATTATGGGTTTGAGTGAGGGTCTGTTCCCTGCCGCCATTAGTGAAGACTCCTTCTTGCGCGATGCTGACCGTCACATCTTGCGCCAACAATTCGGCCTGGCGCTTAACCCCTCTACCCAAAGTGCCGAGCGTGAGTTTTTCTATGAGGCCGTTACCCGTGCCCGACACAAACTGCTGCTTACCCGCCCGGTGCTGGCCGATAACGGGGCCGAGTGGGTGGCCTCGCCTTTTTGGGAAGCTGTCAGTCAATTGGTGCCGGTGGTGGCCCCACCGCTGGCCAGCGAAGCCATCCTGCCTCTGGGGGAAACGGCTTCTTGGGCAGAGTGGTGGGAGACCATTGCGGCTGATTCTGCCGGAGCGGTTGTGGCGCACACACGGGATGCTGCTATCTGGCAGCAAATTGAGCTGGGGGCGCATATTTGGCGGGTGCGGCAGCAGGGGGAAACGGCCGTTTATCATGGCGACCTGGCCCCCCTTGCCAACGACCTGACCGCCCGCTTTGGCCCAGACCATATGTGGAGTGCCAGCCGCCTGGAAGCCTATCAGACTTGTGGCTTTCTCTTTTTCTGGCAAAACGTTTTGCAACTGGCTCCACGTCTTGAGCCTGCGGAGGGGCTGGACGTGGGGCAATTGGGGCGGATTTATCATGATATTTTTGAGAAGGTGATGGGGGCTGGCTTGCCGGAACCACCGACGGAGACGGCCGTTTACCAGCATGTCAGCACCATCGCTACGCCTATCCTCAACCGTGCCCCGGAGCGCGAAGGTTTCCGCGAAACGCCCTGGTGGTCGCAGACACGCCAGGAGATTATTGAGAATGTGGCCCGCTCGCTGCTGGCGCTGGCCGAGGGTGAGTTTGGCTTTATCCAGGCTGAAGCTGCCTTTGGCATCAAGCAGCCGCCTTTGGTGATTACAGAGGGGGGAGACCGGCTGCAACTGCGTGGGTTTATTGACCGCATTGACCGCAATGTGGCGGGGGGGCTGCGCCTCATAGATTATAAGTCGGGAGGCAAATCGGCCTATACGCCCACGGCATTTGCTCAAGGCAAAAAGCTGCAACTGCCTCTTTATGCCCTGGCCGCGCAGGCGGCTTTGGGCCTGGGCACGGTTGCTGAGGGGTTTTATTGGCATTTGCAGCAGGCTGAGGCCAGTTCCTTTGCGCTTAGTAAGGTGGGGGTGGAGGCGGCGATAGAAACGGCTGTGGCCTATGCCTGGCAGGCTGTGCGGCATATTCGCACGGGTCACTTCACCCCGCGGCCACCCGATGGTGGCTGCCCCACGTATTGTCCGGCGGCTGCCTGCTGCTGGCAGTACACGCCCCAAGGTTGGTAGGAGAGAGCTATGTCCCCTGAACCACACACGATTTTGCATAATTTTTCCTTGAGCGGCCCACAGCGAACGGCCGTATTGGCCCGGCAAGCAGATGTGGCCGTCACGGCGGGGGCGGGTACGGGCAAAACACGCACGCTGGTGGCCCGTTATCTGGCACTGCTGGCCGATGGTTTGCCGCTGCGCCAGATTGTGGCTATTACCTTCACCCGCAAGGCGGCGCGGGAAATGCGCAACCGGGTGCGCCAGGAGGTAGGCAAATATCTGGCGGTGCCTGATTTGCCGCCTGAGGTAAGTGAGCAGTGGCAGGCTTATTATAATGAACTGGACGCGGCACGGATTGGCACGATTCATAATCTGTGTGGCGAGATTCTCCGCGCTCATCCGGCGGAGGCGGGGATTGACCCTCGGTTTGGGGTGTTGGACGAGACGCAGGCGGCGCTGCTGATGCAGGAGACGGTGGAGGCGGTGTTGGCCTGGGCGGTGCAGGCGGAGGGGCTGCTGCCTGTGTTTGAGCTGCTGCGGGAACGGCCGTTGCAAGAGCTTGTCAGTTTTTTACTCAGCCACCGCCTTCCCCTGGCGGCCGCCATCAGCCAAATCGAGCCTCAGGCGGTGCTGGCCCATTGGCAGAACCAACTGGCGGCGGCACAGGCTGAAGAGCTGGCTCAATTTCTGGCGGATGCGGCCTGCCAACAGGCTGTTCGGACCTTGCAAATGAATCAGGCTGATAGGCAGGATGATAAAGCCGAGCAGCAAAGGCTGTTGGCCCTGACGGCTTTCCACGGGCCAGAGGCGGAATCGTTGGCGGGACGATTACGGAATTTGGCGATTTTGTCCACGATAGACTTGAGAGGGGGGAGTGTGGGCAATTGGTCGGGAGATAAAGAGAAATTGCGAGAGGTGAAGGAGGCTTTGCGATGTGTGCGGGATGCGTATAAAGAACGGCCGATTCTGCAACAGAGCCTCAATGCCCAAGACGAAGCCATCGCTGCCGCTATGCCCGCCATTTACCGCCTGTGCCAGCAAGCCTGGCACATCTATCAAAGCCGCAAAGCAGAGCGGGAAGCCCTGGATTTTGACGATCTGGAGGCCCTGGCGATTGATTTGCTGCATAAGCATGGCTCTATCCGCACCTATTGGCAGGAGCAGATTCAGGCTTTGCTGGTAGATGAGTTTCAGGACACCAATGAACAGCAGCGGCGCTTTATCCGCCTGCTGTGCCCGGACGCGGGTAAGTTGTTTATTGTGGGTGATGCGAAGCAGTCCATCTACCGTTTTCGGGGGGCGGATGTGACTGTTTTTGCTACGGAGAAGGAGCGCATTGCGCAGGATAAGGGGCAACTGATTGACCTGGATACGTCGTACCGCGCTCATGAGGCACTGCTGGCGGGGATGAATTACTTGCTGCAACCTGTGTTGGGTGAGGAAGGGCCGCAGCGGCCGGCCTGGGTGGCTCCTTTTGCGCGATTGGAACCTGGGACGAAAGCGGCGGCATATGATTTGCTGTCGCCTTATATCGAGTTTCATTTGACGGTGGGTACGAAGCCAGAGGCGCTGCCCAGGGCGGCAACGGCCGTTGCCGCCCGCCTGGCTCAGCTGCACATGTCTCACAATCTGGATTATGGGGGGATGGCGATTTTGTGCCGGGCCTCTAGCTCCTTTCAATATTATGAGAATGCTCTGGATGCGGCCGGGGTTCCCTATCTGACGGTGGCGGGGAAGGGGTTTTATGATCGGCCTGAAATTCGGGATTTGCTGAATGCGCTGCAAGCGATTGCCGACCCGTATGATGATCTGGCGTTGGCGGGGCTGCTGCGTTCGCCAGCCTGTGGGGTCTCGGATGTGACGCTGTACTATGTGGGGCAGCAGCGGCCGGCGGGGGTGTCTTGGTGGCAGTGGTTGGGGCGGGGGGTGCTGGTGGCTGATGAGGATGAGATGGGGCGGGTGGCAACGGCCGTTGCCCTTATCCGCGATCTGCACCAACAGGCGGGGCGGCTGCCTGTGGCTGATGTCCTCAAACAGTTCCTCGACAGGACGCATTATCGCGCCAGTTTGCGCCGACAGGGGCAGCCTCGGGCGCTGCGTAATATTGGCAAGCTGCTGATTGATATTCATAACAGTGGGCTGGTGAGTGTGAGTGAATTTTTGGAGTATGCTCGCTCTTTGCGCGACAGTGGGAGCCGGGAAGGGGAGGCGCGGGCCACTGGTGGTGGGGCGGTGCAGATTATGAGTATTCATGCGGCTAAGGGTTTGGAATTTCCGGTTGTTGTTTTAGGGGATGCGGGCAGTGTCTCCCGGCGTGCGGGGGGGCTGCTGGTGGATGCCCAGTTGGGGCTGCTGCTACCAGCCAGGGATGAGGTGCAGGTGCAGGCTGCCAGCTATCAGTTGGGGGCGAATCGGGCGCAGGAGCAGGAGGAGGCTGAAAATGCTCGTCTGCTGTATGTGGCGTTGACGAGGGCTGAGCAGATGCTGCTGGTGAATGGTACTTTTACGCTGACGCAGTCTGGTAAATCGTCTATTAAGGGTTGGTTGGGGCAGTTGGCAGAGATTGTGGGGCTGACTGGGGCTGATTGGGGGGGCTATGAGGAAGTGGGGGGGAAGAGGCTGCGGTTTGATTGTGCTTTGCCGGATACGGCCGTTCACACGACGATTTATGAACCCCAGGCGGCATTTCCCCGTCTGGCTGTGGCAGAGGGGGCAAAGGAGGTGGCGGCGGAACGGCCGTCTCGACCTCCGTTGCAAGAACCTCTTATCACTGACGGGGAGAGCGTAAGGGCCACTGCCGAAGATTCGCAGCGAGTCTGGCAGGTTATCCCCACTGGGCAACGGCCCACTGCGCCTGCCTGGCTGATTGGCTCTTTGGTGCATAAGGCCCTGTCTTTGTGGCGTTTCCCCGACGCTGCTTTTGAGGAGTGGGTGATGGCGCGTGCCCGGGAATATGGGTTGGTAGATGCGCGGCCTTTACGCCATGCCAGCACGGAAGTGGCTCGGCTGCTGCGGCGTTTGCAACAACATGCTTTGTATGGGGAGGTGGTGGCGGCGGAGGAGCGGCTGCATGAGGTGCCTTATAGTTATGAGGGAGACGGCCGTTGGCAAACGGGTTATATTGACTTGCTTTACCGGCATCAGGGTCTCTGGACGCTTGTGGATTTTAAGACGGATCGGGTGCGGGATGAGGCTGCGTTGCAGCGGTTGTTGGTGGAGCAGGATTATGAACAACAGGTGCGGCGGTATGGAACGGCCGTGCAGCAGTTGGTGGGAATAAGGCCCGATTTAGTGCTGGTGTTTTTGGATGTAGGACAGGGGGTGCGCTTGATAAGGCTGTGAGGCACAGTGCCGGGCTGAAATGAATGGCAAAGGCCGTTTGCCGCCGATACAGGTTAAGATGATTATGCCGCACACATGATAAATGTCACTTCTCACTCACCCTGCTACTCCTTATACTCATAGGATTAGCGGGTAGTTACGAGCAGTTATAGGATGATGTTTTATTGTGGAACCTGTGGCGGATTTTTTTAGATATAACATTTTTATTATCTACTTTTTCTACGGCCTTTCGTTCTTTTGCATGGGTCTTTTCATTTGGGTGGAGTCGGATCGCACATCTACATTCAGGTTGGCTCAGGCGATGCGGCCGTTGGCGGGTTTTGGCATTATTCATGGGCTGCATGAGTGGATTGAGATGTTCCAGAATGTACCCATGACAACGGTGGTGATACCCAATTGGGTGTTTTCTGAAAGTTTGCGCCTTACTCATCTGGTAATCTCGTTTGTTTTGTTAATTATTTTTGGCGCCCGCCTTATCTATGCAACCCATTACCAGGCCAGGTATGACACTCTTTTTGCTATTGCGGCTACGGGTTCGTTACTGTTGGTTTGGGTTTTGAGTATTCTCATTACCCAGCGGGTTTATCAGGTGGAGCAGGCTGAATTGCAAACGGCCGTTGATGTTCTGGCCCGTTATACTCTGGGGATTCCTGGTGCCCTTCTGGCGGCCTGGGCTATTACGCTGGAGCAGCGCTCGTTTCATAAACACGGACTCAGCAAAAGTGGTGATGATTTGATGCGGGCGGCGCTGGCATTGGTTATCTATGGTTTTCCGGGGCAGATTTTTGTGAAGCCCAGTTTCCTTTTCCCTTCCAATGTAATCAATGCCACTCTCTTTATGAACCTATTTGGTATTCCTGTTGAGTTGTTTCGGGCCGTTGCGGCTACGATTATGGCTGTTTTTATGGTGCGTGGTATGCGTGCCTTTGAGTTTGAACGGCAGCAAAAATTGTTAGAAGCGAACCAAGCCAAATTGGCGGCTCAAGAGTTGGCGCTTTCCGTGCAGAAAAATGCTCAGGAGGAAACGGACCGGCTTAACAGAGATTTGCGGGCAGCGCTTATGGATTTGACGTTGTTGTTTGATTTTTCGAGCAGTATGGGCAAAACGCTGGAGCGGGACACGGTGGTAGATACGGCCGTTTCCCATGTGGCCCACGCGCTAAGCTGGATTAATGGGGCTGCGATTTTATGGCATCATCCCGAGACATCCCTGCTGGAAATAATTAGCCATGATGGACTCCTGGCTCACCCCACTGGTTATGATGATGATGCGATTGTCCGTATGGGAACGGCCGTTGCCCAACAAAAAAATGCCCTCCGCTTGTTTGCAAATGAATTGACACCCGTAGAAAACTTTCCTCAGCCCACAGGGTATTATGTCATGGGTTTCCCCTTGTTCCGGCAAGAAGAAGTAAGCGGTGTCCTTGTTGTGCAGGTAAACGCAACGGCCGTAGCTATCACTCCCAAAGACATCAAACTACTGCAAACATTGGTCGGGCAGTTGAGCATTGCCCTGGAAAACGCCTTCCTCTACCAAAAAGTCTGGGAGCGAGACATCCTGCGTGGGGAACTCCTGCACCAAGTCGTCTCGGCTCAAGAGAAGGAACGGCAGCGTATTGCCCGTGAATTGCACGACGGCACCGGACAATTATTGACGGCCTTAGGCTTAGGCTTTGCCGCCACCGTCAACAACATGCAAACCAACCCCACACTTGCCCATACACAATTAATCAAACTCAAAGAAATGGTCAATCAGGCATTGAAGGATTTGCGCGATCTCATCTCCGATTTGCGCCCATCCGTGTTAGACGATTTGGGTTTAATGCCCGCCTTACAAGGCTTAGTAAAAAATTTTGAAGAGCGGATGAGAGACTCCGGGCAACGGCTGCATGTATCTATGGAAATTGGTGGCACCATTTGCCGATTACACCCTGATATTGAAACCATCGCTTTTCGCATTATGCAAGAAGCATTGACAAACATTACCAAGCATGCCCAGGCCGCCCATGTATATATTCGGCTGACATTCAACGAACCTTGTTTGAACTTAGTCATTACAGACGACGGCTCCGGCTTTGAAGCAGAAAAATATTTACATCAAAAAGCCACCACCCCGGCCTGGGGATTGATAGGGATGCAAGAGCGGGTCGGTTTAGTAGGTGGCAATTTCCAAATTCAATCACAGGTTGGCAGTGGCACGACCATCAATGTCTGCCTGCCGTTACTCGACAAAGGTGCATGATATGATAAAAATTCGCCTGCTGTTAGTGGATGATCATGGCGTGGTTCGTTCCGGTTTGCGAATGCTGCTGGAATCTGAGCAGGATATGGAGATTGTGGGGGAAGCGACTGGTGGGCTGGAAGCCATCAAACTCGTCCAGCAATATCGGCCGCATGTGGCCCTCATGGATGTGCAAATGGGGGACATGAGTGGGATTGAGGCGACACGCGAAATTAAACGGCTGTGTCCCGACACAAGAATTCTCGCCCTGACGATGTATGAAAATGAACATTACCTGCTGGAGATGTTGAAGGCAGGCGCTTCTGGCTACGTACCCAAACGAGCCGCCCCCGACGAACTCGTAGATGCTATCCGAACCGTCCACCAGGGCAATGTCTTTCTTTACCCCACTGTGGCTAATCTGTTGGTGCAAAACTATCTGGGTACGCAAGATGTGGCTGAGGAAGAGGATTTGGCCCTTGATTTACTGACACCACGCGAACAAGAGGTCTTGGTACACATTGCCGAAGGCTTAACCAATCCCGAAATCGGCCAAAAGCTGGATATTAGTGTCAAAACAGTGGATCGGCATCGTGAAAATATTATGCAAAAACTGAATATGCGCAGCCGTGTTGACCTGGCTAAATTTGCCATTAAACATGGCTTGATTTCGTTGGACGATTGAGGCATCTCTTGTAACTATCGGCGTAACTACTAACCCTCCGGGAGGTTTCAAACGAGATGTTACCTCTGGGACGAACCTCCCGGAGGATCGCTCCAGAGGGGCTAAGTAGTTACCTATCGGCAAAGATTTCTCGTTGAGTAAACGTTGAGACCCGCAAGGTTTAGCTTTCTAGAAGCTAAACCTTGCGGGTCTTTCTTTAACAAGATTGGGCCAATCTCGAAGATTGGCCCAATCTGGAAACAAAAGTTATTTGAGAGCGAACCCTAACCTACTGCGAGCATCTTTTGGTAATAGGCACATTGCCGACATGCTGCTGGTAATTGGCCGGTCTCCTCAATCTTTAATTGCCAACAAAGCATCTCGGAATTTTGGAAGGCGGAGCAGTCTGTATGGCCGCATTCACGAAACACCCAGCATTTTACTAACTGTGTCATGTTGGGCCGCAATGGAATTACCAACTCGCTTTCTGGTGGGGCTGGTTCTGGGTTGGCGGTCACCGCGGTGGCGGCTTCTTCTGCTTCCCACCTGGCTACGACTCGATCCATAGCCCAGGATAATAACAGTGTCAGGGCCAGTGGCACAACGCACCGCAGTACAAATAAGAGAGCCATTGTCACGGTACCTGCAAAGTTGTCCATCATTTTCTCTCCTAGGGTAACTACTGAGCCTCTTTGGAATGCTCCTCCGGGAGGTTTATCTCTAGAGTGAAGGTCTCGACGGAAACCTCCCGGAGGGGTGGTAGTTACCTGCTAAGAAAACGTCGTCCGTTTGTGTTTAGTCAGCAGCAAGAACGGCCGTTTCCAATTCAATCACCGGCTCAACTTCCTTGTGGTCTATAATGCGTAGATGTTTGATGCCCAAAGTCACTGCCAAAGCACCGTAGGCAATCACACCCAAACCAGCCGTTATCTCAATTAAGGAAGGTACATAGTGCGTATATAAGGGCAAGTCGGCAAAGGGATTGACTTGCAAAACCAGCATCTGCCCAACCATGTTTGTATCCCAACGGTGAGCCACCAGACCGGCTACGACCAACAGCAAGGCCAATATCTGGGCGCGGTCATAGCGACGTAAACGTGAGGACAATAAAATGATCATGGGCACAACAATTCCCAGGGCCATCTCGCCAACCCAGAAGTTAGTAGACAGTGGGCCGTCAAACAGCAGTGACAGTCCTTCGTTACGACCCGGTTGATAGGTGTAAAGCTGCGCCAGCAAATCCCAAGTACGTACATAAAGGTACGCCACCAAAACCCACCCGACTACACGCGACACCTCATCCAGCAACTCTCGATCCACCACCGCCGCCTTGGTGAGATAACTGGCGACCTTGGATACCAGAACAGTGAATGCCGGGCCAGCCGCCATCGCCGACAGCAAAAATATCATAGCCAGACCGGGCCGGTATAACACAGGCCGAGCCACCAGCACGCCATAGGTTGCCCCCAGTGACGATTGGTGCATGAGCGACAGCAGCAGACCCAAAATCGCCAGGAAGGGGGCCAGCTTGTGAATTTTGTGCAGCCAGTCACTAAGCAGCGGCCATCTTTGTTTGAACCAGGGTGCTTCACCAACAATAGGCAGGACTTCCAGGGTAAGCACCGACAGGTAGAGGGTGACACACATGGTCACTTCCCAGAGGGGAGAGTGGATGTTCCAAAAGGCCAGGGCGTGCCAGAAGCGGTCAGGACGGCCGATATCTAGCAGGAGAGTCATGACGGCCATGCTGTAACCGATGAGACCAATGAAGACGGCCGTTTTCGCCACCGGCATCAGTCGCTTAATACGCAGCAAATACACCGCCGCCGACAACAAAAACGCCCCTGCACTCATAGCAATCGCCGACAAATCAATCGTGATCCACAACCCCCACGGCACCAGATCATTCATATTCGTCAGCCACAACCCTTGCGTAAATATACGCACACCAGCAACCGCTCCCGCACCCATCAAAGCCAACAACCCGAGCATCCAAATAATGCCTACACGACGTTGAACAAGCGTGATCAAGCCTTTCACGACTCACCTTCCTTTGCCTGTTGGTGCCGAGGTAAATAATACACCCGTGGCTCCATGCCTTTATCTTCAAACAAACGAATCGCCGTATTCTGCTCCAATACCTGGCTGATTCTCGACTCCGGATCATTCAGATCACCAAAAATACGTGCGCCCACCGGACAGGCATTGACACAGGCTGGTGTGGCCTCACGGTCTACACCAGGGGTCAACCCCATTGCCAGGCCCCGATCAATACGTTGGTAACAAAAGGTACACTTCTCCACAACACCCCGTGGCCGCCGTTCCACTTCCGGCGTACCATAATCAGGCACAGCCGAGTTTGGTTCCGTAAATTCACGCCAGTTAAAAGAGCGTGCCCCATAAGGACAGGCCATCTGGCAATAACGACAGCCAATGCACCGATCATAATCCATCATCACAATGCCATCTGACCGCTGGTAGGTTGCCCCCACTGGGCACACCCCCACACAAGGCGGATTGGCACAGTGCATACAAGGCACAGTCGCATAAACCGTCTCATCACCCTGTTGATCCACTTCCAACACCCGGTTCCAGGAAATCTCCTCAGGAACATCGTTATTGGCCCGACAAGCTAAGGTACAATCGCCACAGCCAACACAGGCATTCAAATCAATTACCATCCCCCAACGGTGTGGACTCTCTTCTTCTTCTCTGTGCCCACCCGATCTAATCTTCAACTTCGAGCTAATTGTGGCCGAGGCAACACCGGCCAGCGACAGCATAATAAATTCGCGCCTTTGTACTTTTTGCGTCATGATGTTTTCTCCTTCGCTTGACGGAACCAACGCTCAAACAGTGGTGAACCAACCAGGCCAAATACCAACCCAATCACAGTGGCTAACAACACCAGATTTAATGGGCTGCTTGACGATGGGTTCAATTCCACCTGATGAGAATCGGTCAGTAAAGAAAGTGTGCTGTCAGTAGAATTAGCTTGGCTCAAGAGCAGGCTGCTACCAGACTCACTTTCTGTTGGGTAATGCATATCCTCACCGTGACATTCGTTACACGTATCTAAATCAACTTCAAAGGTGTGGTGGCGTTGGGCATGGCCGTCACCCATAGGGTTTTCAGACACACGCAGATGACAATCGGTGCAGAGCAGTTCCGCCTCAGCATGTTTCGTCATGTTATAGAAGTGCCCTTCATCGGTATGACATGTCTGGCACAACGTAGCCACATTATCTTGTTTAAGCGAGTTGGTATGGGGATTATGACAGTTGATACAACTCATCTCACTATCCCCGTGGGCACTCACCTGCCAATCGGCAAAAGTCTCTAGATGGCACTCGCCACAGGAGTCTACAGCAGATTTGGTAAACATGACTTGATCAGGATGATCAGGGCTGTATTCGCCAATGTAATGGCAAGTTGAACAAGCAATGCCCTCTGCTTCATATTCGCCGGTGGCTGCATCGAAGCCTGTCGAATGGCATTGCAAACAGGCGCGTGGCTCTCCCTGTTCCTGCCATGCTTGCAGAAAAGGTTCACTAACCATTGTCTGTGCATGTGTGCTTTCTTCCCAGGCAGCGACACTATCCTCATGACATTCCAAACAATCACTGGGTTGGCCGATTTCATTGTTCTGCGTTTCCGCACGGCTAACTGTAATGGTGACAAAGCTTAAGATGAGTGCGAACATCCCACCCCACATGAGACGTCTGCAAAATTTAATAAACATTGGTTCTACCTCACTTTCTTAACACCGGAAATATGTTCAAAAGTAAATAAGGTGAACTCACAAGGTACTGTTATTATAAAACGGCCGTATCTCCCCTGAATCAGGCATTGCACCTATTTTTATATGGGGGTTTTTCCCATTTTTTCAGCCCCAAACCCGGCAGAAAGTGCCCCATTATGGGGATTTTCCCTACATCAGATTGGCGCAAATCCCCGATAGACACGCACCAACCCTTCCCCTTATACTGACTGCAAACAAACCGGAAATTTGTTCAATTTCAAACAGAGCCGCGATTCACAACCGGCCACAAAACAACTCACAGAACGATAGTAAAAAATAGCCTGCTCAAATAGGAAAGGACGTTAAGATGACAGGGTTTACTGCATTCTTATTCTTGATTTCGCTGTTCATATTACGATTTGGCCTTCCGCTCGTATTAACAATGGCCTTCGGCCGCCTGACGGAACGCTTCGTTGGCAACGGAGGTACTATTGAAAATAACGGATATGTCAGCCAATAGTTATGGGGTGACCTGTGCACCGGGAAACGGCTAGAAAGAATCGAACTTCTGAATAATTCTAGCCGTTTCCCCTACATAGCCACCTACACCTCATCCAGCCCTCGCGCCAGACCCACCAGCACCTACCCCCGCCTCCCACCTCCAAATTCAATTAAAACGAACGCTTACTAAGGCGATTCATAGAGCTGCACCATCCCCCCATAAAAATTACGCTGCTGCCTCAAAACCTTCTCCGCGCCCAGCGTTTGAGGGATTAAGCCCATTGGGTCCGAATAGGAATTATGGCTGTAAACCAGCCAAACTCTATCATGCCCACTTACTAAAGAAATCAAGCCAGGTACATCACTCTCGCTCATTATTGGTTCCAAAACACCGCTGGTGAACATATCTTCAGGCACACCATGTTTCTCAACCTCAATAGCATACAGCTCTTCATACGCTATAAAGTAATAGTCAAAGGGAATTTGCGCCCAAGTCGTGTTAAAGAGAACTAAATCGTCCTTTTCCGCAAAATTGGCAACATAACCGGCGGCCGTACTCCAATCCTCTTTGGGCAAAAACCTGTAATAATCGCCAGTGGAAAACAGGTTGATTGTGCCCAAAACCCCCAGACCCAGGATAATAAGGGAGCGGAATCTTAGCTGCACAATACCAGCGGCCAGCACAAGAAGTAAAGGAATGCTTATCCAGATCAGCGTGCGATCATAAAAGATCGGTCGGCGAATGCTTACGAGCAGTTCGCCTACAAAGGGGGTGACAAACAAAACCGCAAGCAGAAGAAAGCGCGAGAAGTTTTTTCGGTAATGCAGCACCCCCAAACCAAGAACCAGGATATACAGAAGCCAGATAGCCCTTACCGGGCCGGATTGAGCCAGGGTGTTTTCATTCAAAAAGGCCTTAAGCACCTGGGTTACACTGTCCCAAGTTGGGGTAGGAATCCAAAACTCCTCATAAACCCGGCGGGCTTGCCGGATAAAGGCCAGCAGCCAGGGACTCCACAGCAAAAAGATGCCCACCTGAGACTTTACCCAGTTTCCCACAGGGGGAGCCTGGAAGGCAGATGAAGACCCTGATTTCTGTCTCTTTTGCCAAAGCATCAACCCGATAATGAAGATATTGGTGGCGACGGGGAAGAGAACGGCCGTATTATGACTAAGCATCGTAGCCGCCGAAAATACTATAAACCCCACCCACGCCAGGTCCGTGCCAATAGCATGAAGGGGTAGCCAGTGATGACGGTAAATCCAGCCCCGCCACCCCGTTTGGGGCCGGGCAACAACCTTATAACTAAAACTCCCATTCGTGCCAGGCACAGCCGGTTCAGCCGTGCGCCAGACATGTAAATATTCCCGAAATTGACTGCCAATAGGGCTGGCAGCACGCGAATCTGTCAGCAAACACACCAGAGCATAAATCGCCACCGCCGCATTAAATGTCAGCAGCGCATACATCCGCGCTTCCTGAGCAAAACGAATATGGAAAGGCGAAAGAGCCAAAAGCACAGCCGCCGCCAATCCCACCATCACCCCCGACAACCGTTTGCCAATCAGGTAAATGACGGGAATCGTGCCAGCATTAAACAACACCGAAAGCAGCCGCACATAATAGGGCGTGTCCCCCTTCAAAGCTACCCAAAAATGGAGCAAGAGATAATAAAGAGGCGGGTGCTGATCAATAGCAGCCACCCACGGCAGCATCTCACCCACCCGCTGATTAGCCAGCCACACACTGAATGTTTCATCCAGCCACATCCCTTTACGATCAAGCAGAAAAACACGCAAAAAAGCACCACTCAAGGTGATGAAGAAAACCAACCAGGGCGCGACCTCTTCAAGGTCCAGTTCTTCTTTCATGGTCTATATAATCCTCTAAGCTGTAAACCCCTACGCCGCAAACAGCATACACCCCAACTCTGGGAGCTGACATCTAACTTTGGTTACGTTCGGGGTTATATTGACTTAGATAATACCCAATTCGCCGCCCCAAGCGACAATTACTGGCAGATGAATAGTAAAATGACTACCCTGTCCGGGCACACTGTCCAGAGTAAGACGGCCGTTATGCGCCACCACCCAATCATGCGCAATCGTCAACCCCAGCCCCAGCCCCTTTGGGAAACGCCGCTGCTGCTGACTGCGGTAAAACGGCTCAAAAATGCGAGCCTGCTCCTCTTGTTCAATACCAGGGCCAGTATCGCTAATTTTGAGGGTAAATTCATTCAGTGTGGCAACGGCCGTTACCAACACCGTCCCCCCTGCTGGCGTGTACTTAATGGCATTGCTAATCAGATTACCAATCGCCTGCGCCAACCGATCCGGATCAATGCGCAAAGCGGGCAAATCAGCCGGCAGATTGGCCTGCCAGTTCAACCCATTCTCTTCAGCAGCTGCCTGCCAGGGCAGCAGCAGCGGGGGCAGCCACTCCGCTAAATTGACTACGCGCAAATTTAGCTCCAGCGTACCCAAAATCTGCCCATGTATCCGCGTCAAATCGTCCAACAAGGGCAGCATCCGCTCAATTTCCGTCTCCATGCCCGACAATAGCTCCTGACGCACTTCGGCATCTTCGCCCACCCCATGCCGCAGCACATGCACAGCCGACCGCAGCGCCCCCAACGGCCGTCCCAACTCATGCACTAGATTCGCCAGCAAGCGCCGCCGCGCCTCCTCCAGCGTATGCAACCGCTCCGCCAGCGCATTCACCGTGCGCCCCAACTGGCGGATTTCCTGCGGGCCACTTTCGGGTACACGATCTACCGGCTGGCCGATAGTGATGTTCTCGACGGCACTGGTGATATTGTGGATCGGCCGTTCCAGACGCAAAGCCAGCACCAAACCCACCACACCCCCCACCACCAACTGCCCCACCAACACCAGCAAAATATAATATCGCAGCAGCCCAAAGCGATCAGACACATTCCGCAACTCGTTAGTCACCTGCACAATCCCCACCACTTCATCATTCAGGTCAAGAATAGGCACAGACACTGTAGCCGAACGCTGTGTCAGGCTGTAAAAGATAGCAACTGGCTCATCAACTGACGGCAGGTTTTCAACAGGCGCGGGAATTTCAGCAGCGGCATCAGGATCGCTAGAAGCCATCAATTGGCCGGAGGGATGGAACAATAGAATATGCCCCCCCACAAGGGTGCTCACATTCGTCACAAAAGTCTGGGCTTCTTGGGAATCGTTGAAGATGTCGGAACGGCCATCCGCCGCCGCCGCAATCAAACTAGCCTGCTGATTCAACTCCCCCGACAAATCACTCAGCATCACCTCAGTTTGCAGCAGGTAAAACAACACCAACCCCGCCAGCGGCACAATCACCAGCAGAGGGATGAGATGGCTCAGAATAAATCTCGCACGTAACGTTCGCATTTTAGATACTTGATGATCATCGGCGTTCAAGCATTATGGCTTGAAATTGCCTCCAATTAGCACGAATTCACACAAATCATGCTCCGCATTCGTGAAAATTCGATGCCAATCAAATCATTCCGAACTCAGATTACTCACGATTTACCCCCTATCGGCATCAACTTATAACCAACACCCCGCACCGTCACCAATCGCTCCGGTTTATTGGGGTTGGCCTCAATTTTCTCCCGCAGCCAGCGCACATGAACATACACCACCTGCGGCTCACCCATAAATTCAGCCCCCCAAACCCGATCCAGCAGATCATCAACCGAGACCACATGCCCCGCTTCGAGGGCTAAGGCATGAAGCAGAGCAAATTCACGGGCAGCCAGTTCAATCGGCCGTTCACCCACCATCACCGTATGCGCCGCCACATCAATCACCAAATCACCCACATGAATAGGCACAGGCGTGACCGTCATCGGCGACTTATCCCGCGTGCGGCGCAGCGTAGCCTTCACATGGGCCAGCAGCACATCCGGGTTAAACGGCTTGGTAATGTAATTATCCGCACCCAATTCCAGCCCCAAAATCTCATCCAATTCCCGCCGCCGTGCCGTAACAAAAATAATCGGCATATCCATCTCTTGCTGAAACTGCTTCAACGCCTGCAACCCATCCATACCAGGCAAACCAATGTCCAGCAAAACAAGGTCTGGTCGCTCCATCCGGGCCGCCGCCAACGCCGTTTCGGCCGATCCCGCCGTGCTGCAACGAAAACCAGCCTGCTCCAGATAGAGGCTCAGGCTGCGCCGCATTAATGTATCATCATCTACTACTAGAATATGTTTCGCCATCAGCTCACATGGTACTCATTCAGCATAAACAAAGCGTAATACCGCAAGCTTTACCAGGGCTTTATGCCAATCTTAAGAACAGCTTAAGACACAGAATGTTAGCCGTTTGTCAGAGAACCCCAGTTGGTAGCCGTGAAATCCCTTTCGCGCCTCTGGGGCTTTTCTGAGTCTGCTAGTCGCGGGCAAAGGCGTTAAAGGGATTGGTGTGGGTTAACTGCTGAACAGTGGCCTCATCCACGCCGCTGGCACGGAGCTTAGGCAGAAAATGCTCACACAAATAGGTGTAGGGCTGGGGCACACCGCCTCCCGGCTGCGCCGGATCATACCAGCCGCGATCATGACTGAGGAGGAGCTTATGCCCAAAACCAGCCGCCAAGACTCGATGAATATGTTCAATAAAAAAGTCATCACTAAAACCACTGCTGCCGATAGCATCATATTCCAGCCAGGCCCCCCGTCGCGCCATCTCCAGGTGCAGGGCAAAATCCGGCTCGGCTTGCGTGTGAATCCAGATGAAGCGATCGGCCGTATAACCGGCCGCCTCGATAATGTCCAGTTGATCGCGCACCACCCGCCCACGAATGGTGTGGCTGCCAATGACGGCGTTGACGGTGGCGGCCGCTTTGGCCGCCGCCCGCAGCACCTTCGTCTCGCTGGCAGTAATCCCATCGTCGCCCGCGCTCACTTTTATCCAGCCAGCCTGCACCCCGGTGTCGCCGATTTGGGTTTGTAATTCGGCCGTCATGTAGGCTTGCAATCCTGCTTCTTCGGCCACATGCACCCAGTCGGGAATCCAGGGTTCGCGGTAGAAGCCGGTGGGGACGATGACGGGCAGTTGGGTGGCTGTGGAAACGGCGCGATCAATATCTGCCCGCACCCCCACGCCGCCCGTGCTGCATTCCACCAGAGCGGTAACACCCACCGCCTGTGCTGCCTCAATTTGTGGCTGCATCAAGCGCAGAACATCGGCCGTTTCCGCTTCGCCATATCCCGGTTGATCCCAAGTGCGTAAATCCACAAAAATGTGTTCATGAGGTAAAATGAGGCCAAGTTCATCCGCATGTTTTGGCCCTAATGTGGTGACAAGGTGTGACATAATGGTCTCCTGTTTATTTAAGTTAGGAGTTACGCACTTGAAGTGCTGTGGCCGGCCTCCCGGCCGAGCCACCTGTCTGGCGCGGTGTGACACCGGCCAGAGCAACTGCGTAAGTCCTATTAGGAATGATAATTCAAACATGATTAGTAAGCTGGAGGCTGGAGATTAACCCAATCTCCAATCTCCAGCCTCCACTCTTCGTTTCTTAGTGTGATATTATCATCCTGTCATAACGTATCAGACAGTATCACGGCCGTTATTTGTTCGCAAATGTGGTTGTAATGGGATAGTCTGGTGATGAATTCAACCTTTTGGAGGTGATGAAATGATTGAAGAACCAAGAGAGAAAACGGCCGTTGCCCTGGCCATCGTTTTGTGGCTGCTAACATCCATCCTCAGCATCATCTGTTTATTAACCGCTCGCTCCATGTTCCTAAACACCCTGGCCCGTTTTACCTTAGGCCAATTGATACCAACCGCCAACTGGATCATCCTCATCTCAATGGTTTGCTTCTGCATCGCCGTCATCATTGGCGGCTTTGAATTCCATTTTCGGACCTCAGAACCAGCCCGTTCCTGGCAAATATTTAGCTGGACCATTGGCATTGAAGCCGCCATCTTACTGTTAGCACTATTCATTTAGGACAACACGTGACAAACAGAGAAGCTCCCCTCAACTTACAAGCCACCGCCCAACTGATTCGTGATAATGTGAATCGAGTCGTGGTGGGCAAAGAAGCGGTAATTGATTTACTGCTGGTGGCACTTTTGTGCCAGGGGCATGTATTGTTGGAGGATGTGCCTGGCATTGGCAAAACAACACTGGCAAAAACCCTGGCCCGTTCCCTAGACTGCCGCTTCCAACGCATCCAATTCACCCCCGATCTGCTGCCTTCGGACATTACGGGCGTGAGCATTTTTAACCAGAAGATAGATGAATTTGAATACCGTCCCGGCCCTATCATGGCCCAAATAGTGCTGGCGGATGAGATTAACCGCGCTGGGCCGCGCACCCAATCGGCACTGCTGGAAGCGATGCAGGAGCGGCAAGTGACGGTGGATGGTGTCACACGGCCGTTACCGGCCCCTTTCCTCGTCCTCGCCACCCAAAACCCCATCGAGCTAGAAGGCACCTTTGAACTACCCGAAGCACAGTTGGATCGGTTTTTGATGCGCGTAAAATTAGGCTATCCCGACTATGAAGAAGAACGGCAGATTTTGCGCCGGTTCAAAACGCATGATCCTTTAACAGAAATAACAGCGGTATTAACGGCCGTTGACATCCAAACCGCCAACCAACAATGCCGCCAAGTCTACATACACCCCGTGTTGGAAGAATATTTACTCAACCTCATTCGCACCACCCGTGAACATGAGGCCATTCAGCTGGGGGCCAGTCCCCGCGCCAGCCTGGCCTTGTACCACACCAGCCAGGCATTAGCCGCCATCAACGGCCGTTCCTTCATCACCCCCGACGACATCAAACAACTCATCAGGCCCGTCCTCACCCACCGCCTCATCCTCACCTCCGAAGCCCGGCTGCGCGGCAAAACGGCCGAAGACATTCTAACAACGATTGTGGAAGAAACGGCCGTTCCCGTTGAAGAAATCTGGGACACGGCCCAACCAGGCACATAACCTATGGCCGCCTCCGGCCTTCAGACTGGGCCGCCGAGCAGCGGCCAAGAAACTGAACAACTAGCAGAAATTTACTATGAAACAGCTAAAAGAAGGATTTAACGACTATTTACACAATATCACCCGGATAATCTTGTGGGCATTCATCGGCACGGCCGTTTTCATCTTCACCCTCCACGCCATCATGGCCATCACCTACCCCTACCCCCTCGACTACGGCGAAGCACCCCTGGTAGACCAGGCCCAGCGGCTGGCAGCGGGCGAAAACATCTACCGCGCCGATTTAAGCCAACCACCCTACACCATCGCCAACTATCCCCCACTCTACGTCCTCTTCCTCACCCCCTTTGCCCACACCGCCCCCTTCCAAATCGGCCGTCTAATTTCGGTGTTGGCCGCAGCCGGATCGGCCGTTTTCCTCGGCCTCATCCTCTACCACTTCAGCCAAAATCGGTTAGCGAGTTGGGCGGCGGGGGCCATGTTCCTCGCCATGCCCTACGTCGTTCACTGGTCAGGCATGGCCCGCATTGATATGTTGGCACTGCTGCTGGCCACCGCAGGCCTCTATGTGCTGGTGCGAAACGGCCGTTACAGCCTCCTCGGCAGCGGCATCCTCCTCATCGCCGCCGCCTACACCCGCCAATCCTACGCCCTGGCCGCCCCCCTGGCCGCCATCGCCTGGCTTTGGGCACAAGACCGCCAAAAAGCCATCAAATTAGCAGGCATCGTGGCTGGCGGCGGTCTGGCCCTCTTCCTCCTGTTAACGTTGCTCACAGGCGGCGGCTTCTACTTCCACATCATCACCGCCAACGTCAACGAAATCACCAGCGAACGCATCTGGCAAGGGCTGCAAGATGTGGGCCGCACCCTACCCCTTGCCATCCTGCTGGCCCTCATCCTGCTTATTGGCGGCTGGCGCAAAGTGTCGGCCTGGTGGCTGTTGGCCGGATTTCTGCTGGGGGCCTTCATCTCCACGCTCACCTACGGCAAAATCGGCTCCAACGTCAACTACTTTCTAGAAATAACCGCCGCTCTCAGCCTCACCGCTGGTATGGTGTTAGCCTGGAGCCAAAACCACGTCTGGCAGCGAGCCATCGTCATGGTACTCATCGCCCTGCAAACAGGCATTGGCCTTTTAGCCACGATGGACATGGCCGTAGACAACCGCCTTACACCCCGCCTCATAGATGCGGACGCAGTGCAGCGCGTAGAGCAGTATCTAGGCAAAACAGAGGGCACAGTTCTGGTTGATGAATACATGGGGCTGCTCACGTTGCAGGATCGGCCGTTATATTTGCAGCCCTTTGAGATGAGCCAATTAGCCAATGACGGCCAATGGAATCAGCAGCCGCTCATCAACGACATCCTCAATCAACAATTCCCCGCCATCCTCATTCACCACTTTGGCCCCTTCCCCGTCCACCGCGAACGCTGGACACCAGAGATGTTGGCCGCCATTGATGACGCTTACACCCCATCACAAACAATGGCGGGGACGGTGATTTATACACCCAAAATAGGGACGGAAATAACGGCCGTTCCCCCCGCCGCCACCGCCACCTTCCCCGCCAACCTCACCCCCACCGCCCCCAGCCTCATCAGCCAAAGCCCCCACCTCTACCAACCAGCCATCGCCGTCAATCCCATTTTGCCTGGGGAGATGGCCGTCATCGCCACCGCTGGCCCCGCTGCCACCTTCTCCACCTTTGATCGCAACACCACATTACTGCTCTACACCTCCAGCGACGGCGGTCTTACCTGGGCCGAACAAACCGCTTTTTCTGGCCCACCCCGGCCCACCACCAGTGGCAGCCTGGCCTTTGCCGCCGATGGCAGTCTGTACGTCATGGGCATACGTGGCGGCGAAATTGTGCTGGATTCGAGCATCCGCGAAATGGGCTACGATTTGTCACCCACACCCCAAATACCCGTTACCCGTGTCCAAGTAGCAGCCCGGCCCCGCTTACAGTTCAATCCAGCAAACGGCAACCTATACATCTCTTTGGATGCCCAACTCAACAGTTTACATGACACGCCAGCCTTCATCCAGTCAGACAATGGCGGCCAACTCTGGTCGCTGCTCACCCGGGCCGATCAACAAGTAGCTATTGCCGACTTTGACAATGGCCGTGCCTCCTGGCCGGAGAGCATCTACCTGCTGCTTGGTGCCGGAGATAACCTGGCCCTGGTCTGGGTGTGGGATACGGAACCCTGGATTTGGCCGCGTGATGTGTGGCTGTCTACTTCGGCAGATGGCGGTGAAACCATGTCGCCACCCACCCGCATTGGTGAAACGTGGGGGCCAATCAGCGCGGCGGCCAACAACAACGGCCGTTACGCCCTCACCTTGCGCACCGGCACAGAAAACGAGCAGCAGTTGGTGGTAGCCGTCAGTGAGGACAACGGCCGTTCCTGGCACAGCACCCTCGCCAGCGCCAACATCCCCCTCACCTTCGACGTGGAGCAAAGCCCGGCCCTGAGCATGGCCGAGAATGGCACAGTGGATGTGATCTTCTACGCCGCTGACAGTGCCGATTGCAGCCCCAGCCTCGAAGAATGGCGCTACGCTGCCCGCTTTAGCTACAACAACACCTGCACCTACAACCTCTACTACAGCTACAGCCCCGACGGTGGGCAAAGCTTCAGCCAGCCCACAGCCCTAAACACGGCCCCCATTCAGGGAGACGCATGGCCTGTGGTAGACGGCCGTTCCCAATCCGGCTCCCCCACCCTCGCCTCCCTCAACGAAGCCGCCTACGCCGCCTGGATAGACGGCGGTCAGGTTTATATGAGCCAGATTGAACGGTAAAGAGAGATTGGAGATTGGAGATTGGCAATTGCTAATCTCCAATCTCCAATCTCTAATCACCCATGCCCCAACCCACCCCCTTCACCAACCCCCACATCGTCCTGCCCGTCATCCACGTCGTCAACACGGCCCAGGCAAAGCTTAATGCCCAAATTGCCTATGAAGCGGGGGCGGATGGGGTGTTTTTGATTAACCATGAGGATGAAGGGGGCGAACGGCCGTTAACCTATCGCCACCTCCTCGACATTCACCAGGAACTCAGCCAAACCATCCCTGGCTGGTGGCTCGGTGTCAACTGTCTCGATCTGCCACCACACGAGACCTTCGCCCACCTTACACCGCAGGTAGCTGGCGTGTGGGTGGATAACGCCTACATTGACGAAAGGCAAACCGCCCAAACCGCCGCCGAACAAATCGCCCACAGCCGCCAGCAAAGCCAGTGGCAGGGCCTCTATTTTGGCGGTGTGGCCTTCAAATACCAGCGGGAAGTGGCTGATGTGGCGCGGGCAGCGCAGACGGCCGTTCCCTACATAGACATCATCACCACCAGCGGCACCGCCACCGGGCAGGCCGCCCATCTTCATAAAATCCAACAAATCCGCGCCGCCATTGGCCCTCATCCCCTGGCTATCGCCAGCGGCCTCACCCCCGAAAACATCGCCGCCTACCTGCCCTACGCCAACTATTTCCTCGTCGCCACCGGCATCAGCCGCAGCTTCGACAGCTTCGATCCCGCACGAGTGCGGGCGTTTGTGCAGAGGGTGAGGAGAGGTGTAATTGAGTAATTGGGTCGTTAAGTGAATGTTCAAAATCAACTTAGTGAAGATTGGGCCAATCTTCAAGATTGGCCCAATCTGAAAACCGCCAACTTATTTACGAATGGTTACTGAGTAACTGGACACTGGCGTTTTTTGAGTTTTCCAGAGTAGGGCGATTTTGAAAATCGCCCCACATACCAGAGAGAACTATAAAATTCACCAGACCCCAGTATGTAATTTATCTGCCCCAATTACCCAATTACTCAATTACCCAATTACCATGAACCTCCTCGCCATCGGTGAAATCACCCTCGACCACTATCCCGACTTCCAACAGGCGTTTGTGGGCGGCATTTCGTTGAATTTTGCCGTGCAGGCCAAACGGTGCGGCGCGGAACAGGTGTCGCTTATCAGTCGGGTGGGGCAGGATGAGGCAGGGCGGCAGGTGTTGGCCGCGCTGCACAGGGAGGGGGTAGAGGCGGGATGGGTAACGGCCGTTCCCGGCCAAACCGCCACCATCGCCGTCCAAATCACCGCCGACGGCGAGCGCATCTTTCCCCCCGGCACATTCCACCGCCACGTCCTCGAGCAGTTCCAACTCACACCCGCCGAACTCGCCCTTTGCCCTCAGCACGATCTCATCGCCACTTTGTACGACCATTCACAGCCCGGTCTCTTTTTCCCACAGCTTGTGGCCGAGCCAGCTTTGGCGGGCAAACTGGTGGTAGATTTTGGTGACTGGGCCGATTATGGCGGGGAGTATTCGGCCGTTTTCCAGCACATGCCCGCCTGCCACATCGCCTTCATCAGTGGCACTGCCGTCACCGTCGCTGCCTTGCAGCCCCTCTCCCAAACCATAGACAGCCTCATCGTGGTTACGTTGGGGGCAGCAGGCAGTGTGGCTTTGCGCAACGGCCGTTCCTACTCCCAACCCGCCCTGCCCGTCCCCCACATCGTAGACCCTACCGGCTGCGGCGATGCCTTCCAGGCCGCCTTCACCGTCGCCTATCAGCGCACGGGCAGCATCCCCCACGCCCTCCAGCAAGGTGCCGCCCAGGCCGCCCACACCCTGCAACATCTTAGCTCCCTCAATCTCCCCGCTGCCTTTATTTAAGCCACAGGCAAATTTCTATGCCTTATCAGCCATCTAACCCATGCCCCTAGAAGGTAAGGGGCAAACACTTGAGACCACGCAGGAGATAGTTGTCACTATAGGCGGGTGTTTCGGTGGCCAGGGCCAGATTGGGCAGACGGCGTAAGAGGGTGGTGAAGGCGATTTCGCCTTCAAGGCGGGCCAGGGGTGCGCCCAGGCAGTAGTGGATGCCATTGCCAAAAGAAAGATGCTGGTTTTTTTGCCGGGTAATGTCTAGCTGGTGCGGGTTTTCAAAGCGTTCGGGATCGTGGTTGGCGGCGGCCAGGAGGAAGGAGATTTGTGTGCCACGCGGGAAGATGTGGCCTTTGTAGGCGATCTCCTCGTGAGCAAGGCGGGAGGTCATTTGCACCGGGCTGTCGTAACGGAGGAATTCCTCAACGGCCGTTTTCACCAACCCCAAATCTCCCTTCAACAAAGCAAACTGGTCAGGATGGCGCAGCAGGGCCAACGTGCCATTGCCAATGAGATTAATCGTCGTCTCATGCCCAGCCACAAAGAGGAAGGAACTGGTGGCATAGAGTTCGTTGGCCGTCAGCCGTTCGCCCTCCTCCTCCACAGCCACCAAGGCACTGAGGAGATCATTTTGGGGCTGACGGCGGCGCTGCTCGGCCAAATCAGCCAGATAGTCAGTAAAAACGGCCGCTGCCTCCGAGGCCCTATCATAAACGGCCGAATCATCCGTCAAATCCAGGCTTCGAGCCAACGCATTAGACCACTCCTGGAAGCGATCTTGATCCTCACGCGGGATACCCAACATTTCGGAAATGACCGTAACAGGCAGCGGATAGGCCAAATCGGCAATCAAATCCATCTCGCCTTTATCCTGCACCGTATCCAGCAGGCGGTCGGTAATCGTTTGGATCGTCTCCCGCATCTGCTCCACTACACGCGGTGTGAAGGCTTTGTAAACCAGACCCCGCAGCCGAGTATGGTCCGGCGGATTTTTGAACAACACCCAATCTTTTTGCAGCCGCACCAAATCCTTTTGTGAATCGGGTGCCCACTCTTCGTTAGACTCGCCCTGCCCCAGCCGATTGTCACGCAGCAGGGCGGAGCAATCATCATAACGGGACAAAAAATAATGCTGCCATCGCTCCCAATAGAAGATGGGCGCGTGTTGGCGCAGCAGGTCATAGGTGGGATACGGATTGAGGCGGAATTCGGGAGAAAGGGGGTTAAATTGCATGGGATTTCCTTTGCAGACAAGTTCCGCACAGAGAATGATGGGGAATGGACGGAACTTGAGGCTTTTTGCTGTTGATTGTACCTGATTTGGGTTGTGGAAGTCAGGCGATGTTAGGTTAGAATGGGGCGATGTTGAGAGGTTATTTTGTCGTGTGGCTGCTAGCACTTGGGGTATTGGTTGCTTGTGATGGGGAACTACGGCCGTTAACCATCCCCTCCGCCCCTTTAGCCACCGAAGCTGTGCCTGCCACAATAACGGCAACCCCCCTACCTGTAGCCACAGAAACGGCCGTTCCCACCGCCCGCTTCACCTATCAAGGCATCACCTTCCGCTACGCCAACGGCCTGATGCGCCGCCTGACCACAGACCAGACCGCCGCCAGGCAAGGTCTGACCGACCCCTCCCCCACCACCCCGCCTATGTATTACTTCGGTGTGCCAGATGCCCTGCTCTTCAACTTCGAGGATATGGGCAGCAGTCCCGCACCGTCGCGGTTGGTGGTGCAGCGGCTGCATGATGAGGATGGCCTATTTTATGCCGCGTATCCTGAGGGGGAAATCGGCCGTTTCACCCAGTTAGCCTCCCAATTAGAAGCCCAAACCAGTCATGATCCCCTCACCAGTTATCTGGAGTTCGAGAACGGCTCAGGCGTTCGCGCCGTTGGTTATCTGCCCGTTTACTCAGAAACAGTGCCTTTTTCTGATGCGCAGCTTTTTTATCTGTTTGAGGGGGTAACGGCCGACGGCCGTTACCACGTCTGGTTACAGTTCAACTTGCAAACACCCATCTTGCCCGATGAACCCGGCCAATTCACACAGGCCGAAAGAGAAGCTGTAGCCGGCGAAACGGCCGCTTACCAAACATATCTCGATCAACAACTTGCGCTCGTCCACACCCTGCCCCCTTCCGCCTTCACCCCCGACCTCGCCCTGCTAGATGGCCTCTTGCAAACCCTGTTCATTCCCGACGATGCCTCCAGCGTCAGTTCTCTGCCTGTTAACGAAGCTGGATGTACGAATACGGCCGTTTACATCAACGCCATCACCATCGCCAACGGCACACGCATCAAAGCTGGTGACTCCTTCCTCAAAACCTGGCGCGTCCAAAACACAGGCAGTTGCCTCTGGTCAGCCGCCTACCAGTTAGTCAGCGACGACGGCCAATTACTACACGACAATAACGAATTGCCTGTGGTGCTTCCTGGCGCAACCGTAGACATCAGCCTCCTCTTCCACGCCCCAGTCGAACCAGGCATCTATCAAGAAACATGGCAGCTACAATCTCCGCGCACCCCCCAACAGGAACCCACTCCATTTGGCCCCACCTTAACACTCCTCATTGAGGTTATTCCCTAAACCGCTAAAATTCACGACAAGGACACAATGCTTTTGCCCAAAGTAGGTATAATGGCCGATAATCATGGTAGCAACCCCGCTGAAACAGGTTAAGTTATGAGTATTCAAACCATTCTCACCGGCATTCTAATCCTTTTAGGTGCAGGGGTTATGTTCCTCTCCATTTTAGGAACCCGCAGCCTGCTCACCCAACTGCAAGAAAGCAACTACCAAAAATCATGGCAGGTGCTGCTGGTCTTGATGGCCTTCTTCTTTTTCGGCTATTTAGGCGCATCCGTCCTAGTCTTCACCGGAGTCACCGAGATATTACTGCTTTTGGTAGGGGTTGTCTTTCTGTTTGGCGCACTGTTTGTCTATCTCGTGGTGCGTGTGGGCGGCCTCACCATTAGCGATCTACAGCACACCATGTTCTCCAAAGACCAGCTAGAAAAAGAGGTGCAAACGCGAACGGCCGAATTAACCACCACCAACGACGAACTGCGCCAATCCGAAGCCGACCTGGCCCACGCCCGCGATGAAGCCCTCAAAGCCAATCGCGCCAAATCCGTCTTCCTCGCCAACATGAGCCACGAACTGCGCACCCCCCTCAACGCCATACTCGGCTACAGCGAAATGTTACAAGAAGATGCCGACGACTTAGGCGAAGACATGATGGTGGCCGACCTGCAAAAAATCCACCGCTCCGGCAAACACCTCCTCTCCATCATCAACGACATCCTCGACCTGTCCAAAATTGAAGCCGGCCGCATGACCATGTATCTGGATGAATTTGATGTCAGCTACCTGTTGGACGATGTACTCAACGCCATCCAGCCCTTAGTTGCCCAAAACGGCAACGAACTACAGACCACCATAGATGAAAGCCTGGGCTACATGTACGCCGACCAGACAAAAGTGCGCCAGATCATGTTCAATCTGCTCAGCAACGCCAGCAAATTCACCGAAGGCGGCATCATCGCCCTGGACGCACAGCGCACCATGATAGACGGTGTGGAGCATTATGTATTTGAGGTGCGCGACAGCGGCATCGGCATGACCCCCGCTCAGATGAAAAAGCTGTTCCAGCCCTTCACACAGGCCGATTCTTCCACCACCCGGCAATATGGCGGCACAGGGCTGGGCCTCGCCATTACCAAACGTTTTTGCGAGATGATGGGCGGCACCATTGAGGCCAAAAGCACCATTGATGTCGGTTCGGCCTTCACCGTGTTTCTGCCCGTGCGCGTGCCAGCCCGCCAGGCAGAATCATTCGGCACCGGACGGCTGCGCTCCTTTGGCGAGCAGCAAGTGCTGGTCATTGACGATGACCCCATTGTGCGGGACTTGATGCAGCGTTTTCTGGTGAAAGAAGGCTTCCATGTGGAAACGGCCTCTGGCGGGCAGCAAGGGGTGGAGATGGCCCTACAGTTGCAGCCCAATCTCATTACGCTGGATGTGATGATGCCCGACATGGATGGCTGGAGCGTCCTCTCCAAACTGAAAGCCAATGAATCCACCGCCAATATCCCCGTCATTATGCTGACCATGCTGGATGATCGGGAACGGGGTTTTGCCCTGGGGGCGACGGATTTTGTGAGCAAACCGATTGACCGTGAGCTTTTGCTGCGAGTGCTGCAGCGGCACCAGGCACAGCAGCCCGATGCACCAGTTTTGATTGTGGAGGACGATGAGCCTACCCGCGAAATGATGCAAAAGATGTTGGAGAAAGAGGGCTGGACGGTGGATACGGCGGCAAACGGCCGTATCGCCCTCGAACACACCCAACTGCGCAAACCCGCCCTCATCCTCCTCGACCTGATGATGCCCGAAATGGACGGCTTCCAGTTCGCCGTCGAATTCCGCAAACAAAGTGATGTGCAGCACGTCCCCATCATCGTCATCACCGCCAAAGACCTCACCCCCGAAGACCAACTGCGGCTCAATGGCTATGTGGAAACAATTGTCAAAAAAGAAGCCTATGGCCGCGATACCCTGATGAGTGAAATTCAGGGGTTGGTTAGCCGCGTCAAAAACCAAGCGAACAAAATCGAATAACCTACATGAGTGCCGCCTAACCGGCTCTAGACATTTGTTTGGTTTGTGCTAGAATTAGAACATAGGTTCTAAAAACGGAGCATAAACAGACATGACATATTATGTGACACCATTAGACGAGAAGCGGCTGCAACGTTGGGAGATGGTATACGGCCGTTCCCACCTCCCCGTTAAATATCCCCAATCCCACATGGCCTGCACCCAGCGGTGGGGCACTGTGCCAGTGTATTATTTGGATATAACTGCCGTTCCCGATGCCCTGCTAGACCGCCTCGCCACCTTCGAAGCCCGCCGCCTCGGCATCAGCTACCACGAAGCCCGCCTCACCGTCCGCCACGAATGGCTCATCCGCGCCGAAGGCTGCAAACTAGAAAAAGCCATCCCCACCGCCGAAACCACCCCCTGGCAAACCGCCTTCCCCTTCCTCCAACAAATCCCCCTCCAGCCCCGCCTGGGCAAACTCCGTCTGAGCAGCACCGCCTGGTAAACGTTCGTTTTTAACAGTGCGATTTTGGAGACTGGAGATTGGAGACTGACCTTCCTAGTCTCCAGTCTCCAATCCCCAGCCTCCTGCTGCACGCCCCCTCACACAACGCTTTCCATCCCCGTAAAGACAGCCCCTCGGCCCCTTTTACAGTTCCCCCACACTCACTCATGCTCAAATACGCAAAGCATGTTACAGTTAAGCACGGCTAAAGTGCTAAACACGAAAGTGGTTACAACAAACCACAGCCACCAATTTTCAACAAAGACAACGTTAAAACAGGAATGAATGTATGAGTGAAAGCGAACGACTATACGACGATGCCACCGAAAACGACATCGTGGAACCCGATAACAAACTACCCCAAGTAACCATAGGTGACTTGACACCACGCCTGCTGGAAGCCACCCAACGCGCTGGCTGGACACACCTAACACCCGTCCAGGCCAAAGCCATGCCCTACATGATGGCCGGGCGTGACCTCATGGTACAGTCCCGCACCGGCAGCGGCAAGACCGGGGCCTTCATCATGCCCATCATGGAAATCGTCAACAAGCACGAAAACACCTGCCAGGCATTGGTGCTGGTGCCCACCCGCGAACTGGCCCTGCAAGTTGCCAAAGAAGCGCAAACCCTGGCGGGGGCCGAAGGGATGCGTGTTGTGGCCGTGTATGGCGGGGTGAAATATGGGCCGCAGTTGGATGCCTTCCGCCGCGGCGCACATCTGGTAGTGGGCACACCAGGGCGTGTGCTAGACCATTTACTGCGCCGTTCCCTATCTTTAGAACATCTCAAGGTGCTGGTCTTCGATGAGGCAGACCGAATGCTTTCGATGGGTTTCTTCCCCGACATGCGGGCCATTCAAGAGCATCTGCCACGCCAACGTTATAGCTGCATGTTCTCGGCCACCTTCCCCACCCAGGTGCGAAATCTGGCCCGCATCTTCCTCAAAGAGCCAGAATTTCTCAGCCTCAGCCGCGATCATGTGCATGTGGCAGACACGGAACATGCTTTTTACCGCGTACCGGCTTTGGATAAAGACCGCGCCTTGGTGCGCATTATCGAGGTGGAGAATCCTGATTCGGCCATTATCTTCTGCAACACCAAAGCGCGGGTGAATTATGTGGCTGTGGTGTTGGGCCGTTTTGGGTACGACGCTGACGAGTTAAGCGGCGATATGGACCAGAAGCAGCGGGAAAAGGTGATGGCGCGGCTGCGGGCGGGCAATTTGCGCTTTTTGGTGGCGACGGATGTGGCCGCACGAGGCATTGACATCACTGAGCTTTCGCATGTGATTCAATATGAAGTACCCGATGATCATGAGCTGTATATCCATCGGGCGGGGCGCACAGGGCGAGCGGGCGCGACCGGCACGGCTTTTTCGCTGGTGGGCGATTATAAAGAGCAGAAGCTGTTGGAGAAGATTGGCAAGGTGTATGGCATTGATTTTGAGGAACGGCCGTTACCCACTGATGAAGATGTAACGGCCGTTGTCGCCGAACGCACCACCGTCTTACTCGAAGCCAAACTGCGCGAACGCGACAAGCTGAAAACCGAACGGATGCGCCGCTTCATCCCCCTGGTGCGCGAATGGGCCAAAGACGATGATACGGTGGCCCTTATGGCCATGCTGCTCGATGATTATTACCAGCAATCGCTCCACGCGCCGCCTGCCCCACCAGAAGCCCCCTCACAGGATAACGGCCGTTCCTCCGACAGCAAAAAAAGCCGGGGTGGCCGCCGCCGCGGACGGCGATAGAAAGAGAGTAGGGACTGGAGACTGGAGACTAACCAGTCTCCAGTCCCTACTCTCCCATCTCCTCTCATGGAACTCATCTACCTAGACGGCCTCCCACCCATCACAGGCAAAGGCGGCATTGTGCATCTGCTGGCCGAAGAAGGGCAGATTAGCGCCAATCGAATTGGCAAGATTGTGCTTAATGGCGGCCTGGCGACGGTAGAAGTGGCCGAGGGTTGGGCGGCACGGCTGGTGCGAGCGCTGGATGGAGTGCAGGTGGAAACGCGGCGCATTCGTGTCTGGCAGCAGGTTGGCAGCCAGGATGCCCATTTCCAAAAGCTGCTGCGCTGGTTGGCCCTGGAAGCTGATGCGGAAAGGAGCCAGAGACGGGAAACGGCCGTTGCCGAAGCCTACACCCGTCTCATCATTCGCAGCGAGGACATTGGGCTGGGTGGCCGGCTGCTGCTTACATTGGCCCCACGCAACGAACAGGCCGATTTGCCCTGGTCACAGCTTACTGTCGGTTCGCCCGTTTTGCTCAGCCAGGAAGGCGGCGAGGCTCAGACCTCGGGCTGGCGCGGCGTTATCAGCCGTCTCACGCGCCGCACAGTGGAAGTGGCCTTCAACCAGCCCCCCGAACTAGAAAATCCCTCGGCTGCTTTTCGGCTGGAATTAGCCAGCGATGAGATTGCGCGGCAGCGGATGCAGCGGGCGATTGCCCGTGTGGAGGCGGCCAGTGGCAACCGCACGGCCGTTTTGCGCCAGATTCTTCTCGGCCAACGGGATGCTGTGTTTAACGACCAACGAACTTTTACGGGTTTCGCGGCGTATACGGCCCACTTGAACGAGTCGCAGAAAACGGCCGTGCGCCACGCGCTGGCGGCTGAAGATGTGGCCATTATTCATGGCCCACCCGGTACGGGCAAAACGACGACGGTGGTGGCGCTGATTGGGACGGCCGTTGCCCAGGGCTATCGTGTATTGGCCTGCGCCCCCAGCAATCTGGCGGTAGACAACATGGCCGAACGGCTGGCTGATTTGGGCATCAACCTGGTGCGCCTCGGCCATCCGGTGCGGGTGCTGCCCCAGGTGCAGGCGCACACGCTGGATGCGTTGGTGGAGGAGCATGAGGATTATCGGCAGGCTAAAAAGGTGCGCAAAGAAGCCTTTGCGCTGCAAAACCAGGCCAGCAAATTCCGCCGTGCCCGCCCCGAAAAGGGGGCCAAACAGGCCATGCGCCAGGAGGCAGGCGAGATGTTGGATGAGGCGCGGCGGCTTGAGGCCCGGGCTGTGGAGCGGGTTTTGGATGGGGCCAGTGTGGTTTTGTCTACGTTAACGGCCGTTGACAGCACCATTTTGGGGCAGCGGCAGTTTGATTTGTGTGTGATTGATGAGGCGGGGCAAAGCACGGAACCAGCAAGCTGGATTCCTATTCCCCGTTCGCAGCGGCTGGTGCTGGCTGGTGATCATCAGCAGTTGCCGCCGACGGTGGTTTCGCCGCAGGCCGAGCGCGAGGGGTTTGGGGTGAGTTTGTTGCAGCAGTTGATGGCGCATGATGGGGGGCAGTTGGCGCGGCGGCTGGATGTGCAGTATCGGATGCACGAGCAAATTATGGAGTTTAGTTCGGCGATGTTTTATGAGGGGACGCTGGTGGCCGATGATTCGGTGGCGGGGCATTTGCTGTGTGATTTGGTGGCGGCGGGGGAGGTGGGGGCAACGGCTGTTACCTACATAGACACTGCCGGGGCCAACTATGACGAACAGCAAGACGACGACAGCACCAGCTATAAAAATGTACCCGAAGCGGCACTGGCGGCGCAAAAAGTGCAGCAGCTTTTGGCTGCTGGTTTGCCCCCCACGGCAATTGGGGTCATTACGCCCTATGCGGCTCAGGTGAGATGCCTGCGCGAACGGCTGCCCGCAGCGGTGGAGGTTGGTTCGGTGGATGGCTTTCAGGGGCGGGAAAAGGAGGCCATCATCATTTCGCTGGTGCGTTCCAATTTGGCCGGGAATGTGGGCTTTTTAGCCGAGACGCGGCGCATGAATGTGGCTCTGACGCGGGCGCGGCGCAAGCTGATTGTGCTGGGCGACAGTGCCACCATCACCGCCCACCCTTTTTATGAACAAATGCTGATTTATTTCGACAAAATTGGAGCCTACCGCTCTGTGTGGGAAGAACCAGATGCTCCCCCTGGGTTAATAGCTTAACTGCTGTATGGCATTAACCAGGTCTTGGGTGCGGAAGGGTTTTTGCAAGAAGAAGTTAGCTTCGTGGATGGGATCATCGGGGTTTTGCAGCCCGATGGGGTAGCCAGAGGTGACGATAATGCGCAGGGCTGGGTTGTCGGCTCGCAGGGTTGTTACCAGTGTATCCCCCCCCATGCGCGGCATTACCCAATCAGTAATAACATATTTGATTTCTGTTTTATGTTGATTGTAAAGGGAGTAAGCCTCGTCTCCGCTAGTGGCGACTAATACTTCATACCCTAATTCCTCTAGTCTGGCCTGTAGGGCCAGTAAAATAAGACTTTCGTCATCAACGATTAGTATCATGGAGTCCCTCATTGAAGTTTTGATAGCAGCATCTTATAAGTGTTAGGGCAAATAGGCAATCGGCCGTTTCTCCCACAAATCTACCTGCCAGCCAAGCTTCCCGATACAATACTAGCTATCCATCCACGAAAAAGGTGTAACATGACCACAAATACCAATATCCTCGCGTGGCTAGACAGCCACCAAGACCACTTCACAGAAATGGCGGATGAGATTTGGGCCAATCCCGAAATCCGTTTTGAAGAGTTTAAAGCTTCTAAATTGCAAGCCGATTACCTGGAAGAGGCTGGCTTTGCCATTACCTGGGATGTGGGCGGCATTAGTACGGCCTTTGTGGCTGAATGGGGCAGCGGCGAACCGGTGATTGGTTTCGCCGGGGAGTATGATGCGCTGCCTGGTTTGTCGCAGAAATTGCAGGGTACGCCAGAGGCCATTGAAGCTGGCGGGCATGGGCATGGCTGTGGCCATAATTTATTGGGCACGGGCTGCCTGGCGGCGGCAACGGCCGTTAAGCAGTGGCTGCAAACCACAGGCCAGGTTGGTACAGTGCGCTACTATGGCTGTCCGGCAGAGGAAGGGGGCGCGGGCAAGGTGTATATGGGGCGGGCCGGGGCATTTGATGATGTAGCCGCGATGTTCAATTTCCATCCTGAGTATGCCAATTATGCCAGTAAGGGCAGCAACTTGGGGGTGCAGAGTATGCGCTTTCGTTTTTATGGCCGCACGGCTCATGCGGCCCTGATGCCGCATATGGGCCGCTCGGCGTTGGATGCGGTGGAGTTGATGAATGTGGGGGTGAATTTTTTGCGTGAGCATGTGATGGAACATGTGCGGATTCATTATGTGATTACGGATGGTGGTCTGGTTCCCAATATTGTTCCCGATAAGGCTGAGGTTTATTATACGATTCGGGCGCATTTGCCGGAGGAAGTGCAGGAGGTGGTGGAGCGGGTACGCAAGATTGCCCAGGGGGCGGCGATGATGACGGAGACGGAGGTGGAGGAGTTGGCTGAAGGGGGGACGGCTTGTATGTTGAATAACCATGTGCTGGCTGATTTGCAGCATGAGGTGATGCAGTCGTTGGGGCCGATTGACTTTACGGCGGAGGAGCAGGCGTATGCGGCGGAGATTAATGCTCATAATGCGCCGGGGAACAGTACGGCCGTTACGCAGCATTTTAACCTTACACCAACCCAAAAACAGCAGGCCCTTATCGGCGATATTTTCCACAATATAGATGTGGGCCGTGTCTTCAAAGCCTCGACGGATGTGGGGGATTTGAGTTGGCGGGTGCCGGTGAGTATGCTGATGACGACTTGCTGGCCGGTAAATGCTCCGGCCCACTCCTGGGGCATTGTGGCTTCGGGCGGCACAAGCATTGGGCATAAGGGGATGCTGTATGCGGCGAAGGTGATGGCGCAGGCGGCGGCGGAACTGTTTGCCAATCCCGACAGATTGCGAGCGGTGCGGGAGGAGTTTGAGGCGGAAACGGCCGTTACCCCCTACATCTGCCCCATTCCCGAAGATAAACAGCCACCGTACAACAAACACCCGTATCGGTAGAGTAATTGCGCAATGACGTAATTACGAAATTACCTCCTTCCCATGACTCGCTTTTGGCAAGATAGCAATAAACGGACGGGGCTGCTTTGTGGGCTGCTGTTGTTGTTTCTCATTGTCGTTTTTCTGCGGCACGCGCTGGTTCCCCCCGCCGATCTGGTTTTGGGGCGCGGCTACGATGTGCGCGGGCTGACCTATCTCTGGTATCAAACGATTTTGGAGGCACTGCGGGCGGGGCGGCTGCCGCTGTGGGATGACAGCCTGTTCAGCGGCTACCCTTTTTTGATGAATCCTCAGGTTGGCTTTTTTTATCCGCCAGCCTGGATACCCATTATTTTGCCCTTGCGCCTGGGGCTGACCTGGTATGCCATTTTTCATCTGTGGATGCTGGGCTGGGGGATGACTTTGTTTGTGCGCAAGATGAGCGGCAGTTGGCTAGGCGGCCTGCTGGCGGGCCTGGTGCTGACGTTTAGCGGCTTTATGTCGGTGCGCATTTGGGATGGGCATTTGGTGCTGATTGCCACGCATGTGTGGCTGCCCTGGATGTTGTTGGGGTTGGTGTGGAGTGTGCGGCGCGGGGATGGGTGGTCGGCGATGGTGGCGGCCGTGCCGTTGGCGTTGACGGCCCTGGCGGGGCATACGACGACGCTGCTTTATGTGGGGCTGATTTGGGGGCTGTTTGCGATCTATTTGTTTGTGACGCAGCCGAAGCGCTGGCTGGTGGTGCGGCAAACGGCCGTTATCGGCACAGTCGGTCTGGCCTTGAGTATGGTGCAGTGGGCGGCACTCATCGAGTTCAGCCTGCTTTCCACCCGTGTCTCCAGTTCATCGTTTGAGTTTGCTACTGACTTCTCGCTGCCGCTGGCCCATCTCATCACCATTCTGCTGCCGGAATATTTTGGCGAACCGGTGCGCAGCGGTTATTGGAGTGTGCCGACGTTTGTGGAATTGACGATTTATGCCGGGATTTTGCCCGTTTTGGGGTTGATTTTGGCGTTGAAACGGCCGTCTCGCCTCACCTGGTTCTATGTCCTTGTCATGATCATGGGCATCTTGCTGGCTCTGGGGCGATATGGCTTTTTGTACCGGCTGTTTTTTGATCTGCTGCCACCGTTCCGGCTGGCGCGAGCGCCGGGGCGGGCTTCGTTCATGTACATCTTTGCGGCGGCGGCTCTGTTGGGGGAGACGGTTGCCATTTGGCGTAAAACACCCGCCGAAGCTAATCGTGCCGCCTTAGCCACCTATTGGCGTTGGGTGTTGGTGACGGGGGCGGTGATCGCCATCGCTGCTTTGGCGGCGACGGGGGCCACCTTTGCCGCGCAGCACCCGACGGATACGAGCGGCCGTTTGTGGCAGCAGATTGGCGGTTGGGGCTGGGCTTTGGCTCTGTTTGTGACGGGTGGGTTGTTGTTGTGGGGTTATGTGACGGCGGGGGGAAACGGCCGTCAACGGGCCTATGCTGTCGGGTTGGTCTTGCTGGTCATCACCGATTTGTGGGTTTTTGGCTTTAAGATGATTGAGCTGTCGCCGACTGCGCCGGAGCCGTTTTGGCTGCGGACGAAAGCGATTGTGGGCGAGACGTATCAGCGTATTGTGCCCTGGGGGCTGTCTATTTTTTGGCAAAATGGGGCAGGTGAAGTGGGGCTGCGCAGTGTGTTTGGTTATAACGCGCTGGAGACTTCGGCTTTTCAGGAGTTTATTGGCTCGGTGCCGGACCCCCGGGCCACGACGTATGACATTTTGGGGGCGGAGTTTGTGGTGGCGCAGGTGGCTTTGGAGGATTATATGGAGGGGGAACGGCCGTTAACCCTGTATGAGCATGAGGGGGATGCGTGGGTTTACCGGCGCGGGCGGGTGCTACCCATTGCCCGTCTGGTTGATGCTTATGAGGTGATTGCCGACAATCAGGAGGCCATTAACCGCATTCATGCGCCTGATTTTGATCCGACGGCAGTGGCGATTTTGGCGGAGGAGCCGGGGTGTGCGGTGAGTGATGGGGGGGAAACGGCCGTTGCCCAAATCCTCGAAGAGCGTGATGGCTACTGGCGCATTGCTACCAGCAGCGAGACACCAGCATTATTGGTTTTGAGTGAATCGGCGTACCCGGGCTGGCGCGTGATGGTGGATGGGCAAACGGCCGATCCCCTCACCGCCTACACCGTTATCCGCGCCGTTTGTGTGCCCGCTGGCGAGCATGTGGTGGAATGGTCATTCCAGCCCACCGTGTACACCATTGGCGGCATCATCACCATTTTGGCTTTGCTGTTGGTGGGGGTGGCGGTGTGGAAATTGCGGGGGACTAGAGACTAGAGACTGGAGACTGGTTAGTCTCTAGTCCCCAGTCTCCAGTCTTCTTAATAGAATCATGAAAAAACCAAACATTCTCTTAATAACAAGCGATCAACAGCATTGGACGACATTGGGCGTATTGAACCCTGAGATTCACACGCCTAATCTGGATAGGTTGGCGGCGCAGGGGACGCTGTTTGAGCGGGCTTACTGCCCCAACCCCACCTGCTCGCCGACGCGCAGTTCGATGATTACGGGGCTGTATCCGAGCCAGCATGGCTGCTATTCGCTGGGCACAAAGCTGCCGGAGGCTGTGCCGACGGTGGGGCAGTTGTTGAGCGAGGCGGGCTACCGCACGGCGTTGGTGGGTAAGGCCCATTTTCAGCCGCTGCGAAGTACAGAAGAGTATCCATCGCTGGAGTCGTATCCGATTATGCAGGATTTGGCGTTTTGGCGGGGGTTTAATGGGCCGTTTTATGGGTTTGACCATGTGGAATTGGCGCGGAATCATGTGGATGAGGCGCATGTGGGGCAGCATTATGCCTTGTGGCTGGAGGAGAAGGGCTGCACCCATTGGCGCGATTATTTCCAGCCGCCGACGGGGAATAATGCCAGCCAACATTGGCTATGGGAGATTCCTGAAGAGTATCATTACAACGCCTGGATTGCGGAGCGGACGAAGGCGCTGATGAGCGCATATGCGGCCGCCGATGAGTCGTTTTTGCTGTGGGCCAGCTTTTTTGATCCGCACCCGCCCTATTTAGCGCCATCGCCCTGGCACGAGATGTATGATCCGGCCAAGTTGACTATTCCACAGGTGGTGGCGGGGGAACATGAGAAGAATCCACCCCATTTTGGCATGACGCAAGAGGAAGACCCTGACTTTGGGGCGTGGCGTGAGCCATATGGACATGCGATGCACGGCTGCCATTCCCATTTGCCCGCGCAAAAAGATTTGGCGCAGGATGTGGCAGTTTATTATGGGATGGTGAGTCTGATGGATAAGTACATTGGGCAGATTTTGGATCGGTTGGATGAGTTGGGGCTGGCGGAGGAGACGCTGGTTGTGTTTACGTCTGATCATGGGCATCTGTTTGGGCAGCATGGGATGACGGCGAAGGGGCCGTTTCATTATGAGGATTTGGTGAAGGTGCCGTTTGTGGTGCGCTGGCCGGGGCGGGTGGCGGCGGGGGTGCGGAGTAGTGCTTTGCAGTCGTTGGTGGATTTGACGCCGACGTTTTTGGAGGTGGCGGGGGTGGATGTGCCGCTAAAGATGACGGGGGTGGGGCAAACGGCCGTTTGGACCACCAACGCTCCCCCCGCCCGCGATCACATCATTGTGGAAAACCGCCATCAGCCCACCACGCTGCATCTGAAAACCTATGTGAATGAGCGGTATAAGCTGACGGTTTATTATGGGCGGGAGTATGGGGAGTTGTTTGATTTGGAGCGTGATCCGAATGAGATCAATAATCTGTGGGATAATCCAGAGGCAGCATCGTTGAAAAAGGAGTTGGTGTGGAAGCTGCTCCAAGCCGAGATGGGCAAGGAGCCGCTGTGGATGCCGAGGATTATTCATGCTTAGTTACTGGGCGAATGAATTCGCAGCCACGACTACAAAATCGGCCTGCGCCGACTAATTAACCCGCGAAGGCGGGTTTGGTAATCGTTGCCGCGGTTTTAACCGCCTGATTTAGAGGAGAAAGATATGAAACCATTACGATTAGGCACATCAACCTATTCTTATTGGCACTTTACCCCGGAGAAAGTGCCGATTGAGTTTGTCATTGACCGGGCGCAGGCACTGGGGCTGGCGGGGGTGGAGATTGTGCAGCAGCAGTTGGCGAGCGAAGAGAATGACTATTTGCAGGGCTTGAAGCGTTATGCCTTTCAACGGGGGGTGGCGCTTTACAATTTGGGCACGAGCCAGGATTTTGTGTGGCAAGAGGCTGAGAAGCGGGCGCAAAATGTGGCGCACACAAAATATTGCATTGATCTGGCGCACAAGTTGGGTGTGCCTTCGATTCGGGTGAATGCGGGCTGGTGGCGCGATGAGAGCTGGGAGGGGCTGCTGGAAGCAAAAGGGTGGGTTACGCCTTATGAGGGGTGTACGGAGGCGGATGGTTTTAGTTGGGCGATTGAGGGGTTGGGGGCTTGTGTGGATTATGCGGCGGAGCGGGGGGTGATGCTGCTGCTGGAAAACCATTGGGGGCTGACGACAACGGCCGTTAATATGGTGCGCATCCTCGAAGGGGTGAATTCGCCCTGGCTGCGGGCCATTGTGGACATGGGTAACTTTTATTTTGAGCCGGATCGGGTGGCGGCGGTGCGCACCATTGCTCCTTATGTGGATTTGGCTCATGCCAAAACTTACCCTGGCGGTGGGGTGGTCTACACGCTGGATTTGGAGTATGTGGAGATGTTCCGCGTTTTGCTGGAGGCTGGTTTTGGCGGCTATGTGTCGTTGGAAATGGAAGGACACGAAGCGGCGGAAACGGCCGTTCCCAAAAGCATTGCTACGTTGCAAGAGGCTTGGGCGGCGGCGCAAAAGTAGATTGTATAGAGACTGGAGACTGGAGACCGGAGACTGTGGCAAGTAAAATGACAGTCTCTAGTCTCTAGTCTCCAATCTCTCTTCTGGAGAAAAAATGAGTAAACCAATTACGGCCGTTTTAATCGGCGCAGGATTACGAGGCAGTTATGCGTATGGCCCTTATGCCATGCAGCACCCCGATGAGTTGGAGTTTGTGGCGGTGGCGGAGCCAGACCCCGTGCGGCGGGCGCAGTTTGCTACCGTACATGATATTCCCGAAGAGCGGCAGTTTGCCAGTTGGGAAGATGTGTTGAATCAGCCGCAAATGGCGGATGTGGTTTTTAATATGACCCAAGACCAGATGCACTATGCCTCGGCGAAGGCGGCTTTGGCGGCTGGTTATGATATGCTGTTGGAGAAGCCGATGACGAACACATTGGCCGAGACGGTGGATTTGGTGCAGACGGCGGAGAGAAACGGCCGTCTCCTGCAAATCTGCCACGTACTGCGCTACACCCCCTTCTTCTCTACGCTGCACGATATTCTGGCATCGGGGCGGCTGGGCCAGATTATGACGGTGGAACATCGGGAGAATGTCGTCTATTGGCACATGGCCCACAGCTTTGTGCGCGGCAACTGGCGCAACAGCGGCCTTTCTAGCCCCATGATTTTGGCAAAGTGCTGCCACGATCTGGACATTTTGTATTGGAATATGGGGCAGCCCGTGAAAAAGCTGCACTCTTTTGGCAGTTTGCGCCACTATCGGCCGGAAAATGCGCCAGAAGGGGCACTGCCGCGCTGTACCGATGGCTGTCCGGTGGAGTGCCAGTGGGATGCGCGGAAGCTGTACTTGGGTGACTATTCCAAATGGATTGTGATGGCCTTAGGCACGGACGCGACGGAAGAGGGGCGATTGAAGGCGTTGCAGGAGGGCTGGTACGGCCGTTGTGTCTATCACTGCGACAATGACGTGGTAGATAATCAGACGGTTAATATGGAGTTTGCCGATGGCACGTCGGTGGTGCTGTTTATGCACGGCCATTCGCACAAGGAAGGGCGCACCATGCGTTATGATGGCACACGGGCGACCCTGCGCGGCCGTTTTGAGGCAGATTGCCAGCAGATCGAAATCCATGACCATCTGACGGGTGAACGTGAGGAAGTGCCGATTCCCAAAGCCACCAGCGGGCATGGCGGTGGCGATTTTGGCATTGTGCAGAGTTTTGTGCAGGCCATGCGCGGCGAAACTGAGGCGTTGACCACAGCGCGGGAATCGCTGGAGAGCCATTTGATGGCTTTTGCGGCGGAGGAGTCGCGGCTGAATGAGGTGGTGGTGGATATGGCTGAGTTTCGGCAAAGAGCGGAAGAGGGTGAACAGTAATCGGTGAACGGTGAACGGTGAACGGTAATCGGATTACCAATAAGCGATTACCGATAACGGAATACCGTTACCGATAATGATGCAGAAAATGGAATTATGATACAGATTGATTTGAGCCAGGAGTTGGCGGATTGGGAATTAGTGGGGGGAGCGGGATGGGGGGTGATGAAACGGCCTTTGCCGAACTACAAGCGATATTGGGGAAGGTGATCGGTAATTTCCCTGCCCACTACCACGAACCGCAACCCGCCATCACCCTCACCAACCTGGGCACTGGCGATGAAGCTTACACCTGGCAAGCCAGCCTGACCGTATTGAGATTCGGGGCGAGGGCAGCCGGGGTGCTGCACGGTGTGTACCATTCTTAGGATGCTGGGCTGTTACTGGCTGGCCCCTGGTGAGTTATGGACGATTTGCCGACAGGCCGCCGGACTGAACTGCCAGCAGCGGGGGCCTCCGCGCCGGCGTTTGCTGGCCGCTGCCTCATCATCAGCCATCATGCAGCATGCAGGATGTGAACGAGTGGGATCGTGTGGGCGGCGCGGAATCAGTACAACGTCTTCCCTGCATCTGGCCCCAGACGACGTGGGCGCGGTTTCGGTGCCGGACTGGTTTTGGGCGGTGAAAAGGATGAGGCGGTTAAGCTGATGCGGCAGCGGGGGCTGCGGATTGAGGTGGGGGCATGGCCTGCCCTCGCTGCTGCCGCGCAAGTTGTTTAAGCAGATGCCTGGGGAGGGCGTTTCGGGAGGAAAACGGCCGTCGCACCGCAAATACAACTTCTGCCCCAGCCATGAAGCGGGTATGAGCCTCATTCGCCAAAACGCCCGCGCCCTGCTTTTGCCGAGCAGCCCGGCTACGATGTCTATCACGTCTGGGCCGACGACATTCGAGCGGCAGTGGTGCAACTGCGCCCTGCTTAAGGGCTATTCGGCTTCGGATCAGCTTTTGCTGGCGATGAATGCGCTGGCAGGTGCTGGCTGAACAGGAGCCGCAAAGCCACTATCGCGGCATTGCTTATCAGACGCACAAGAAACCGCCGACAAAGTTCGGCCCCGTGCCAATCGGTTGCTGTGGGCACCTTGCGCGCGCAACTGTAAGCGGCGCCATCGGCGACGAGAGTGATCGATGAATTGGCCTTATTTCAATGAGACGTTGCAGAAACAGATTGATTATTTTTGCGCTACAGACCTCTGAGGTTTCAAAAACCTCAGAGGTCTCGAACCCCTGAGTATTACAGCGATGCGATTCTGTTCAAATCGGTGCTGCCTGTTTTGCCACACATTATGCAGCGGGATTTGGTGGCTTTATCGTGAGTTGGGCGGCTGGATACGATGGGAACGTTGATGAGGACGCGCGCCCTGGGTGACGACGCGCGGATTGGCAGGTGGTTGTTCGGCCGTTTGACGTGGCAACCGGAACAGGATGTAGATCAGCTGGTGGCGCAGTTTTGCCGGGTGGCGGCAAGGCGGCGGAGATGGTAGGGTATTATGGGGCGTTGGAGAAGTTGTTTAAAGCGTTCTCCACCGACCCGACCAACGCGGTGCTGGCGTTCAACCTTCCCTCTCGCCCTGGCACCTGGTGCAAAATCCGATAGCCGACCAGAAGAACCCCATTCACATCACCAGCCGCCTTGCAGACACGGAAGCGGCCGCTGCCCCAACTGCTGGCCTGGGTTGAAAGCGGGGCCGCAGCGCATCTGGCAGCGGTGCGGAAGGCGCAGGCAGACAGCCCGCAACTGGCAGCGGAGGCCAGGGCCCCAGCCTGCTGCGACCTGGCTGCGCTAAGCAGCTATCGGTTGGCTCTGTATGCGGCGGTAAAACAGGCGGCCCGCAAAGCGCAGCCGCTGGCAAAACGAAGGCCGGTATGAGCGGTGCAAGCCTGGGGTGCGCAACAATTGACGAAGCCATTGTATCGGAAGAAATTTTGAACGATGCAGTTGGCGTTTTGGGGCTACCCAGGTGCGGCGGATTGGGGAACGGTTGCAGGGACGGAATCGGCAATTTTTCACCGATTTGTTAACTTTGTTCGCATATTAGCCATAAATTTTGGGCGTATGGTGCTGGGGTATATAAGCGGCAGAAGCTGATATGGCGAGGGGCCAAGGGCGAGACGGCGCGGTAAGGCGTTGTCAAAACGAATTGCTTGCGCCGCGCCGTCTCCATGCTGTACAACAACCGTATATTGGGCGAGACAGGCGGGATGGAACACCGTTCATTTAGATGGTATGATCTGCCCATGTGTTGGGCGAGACAGGCGGGAAGGAATACCGTTCGTTGGCATAGATTCACAACCCGCCGTCCCGCCCCTACCAAGTGTGACGGGTGTAGGGGCGGGACGGCGCGGTGCGGCGTTAGCTGGAAACAAACGCCTCGTCTCCCGCGCCGTTTCGCCTGATGGTGGAAAGGCGTTAGGAAAAACAATGACGTTGGGATGCGTTTTGGGCGAGACGAGCGGGATGGGATTCCGTGAGCATGGCCGAGATATAGCCCGCAATCGCCCGACAAAAAAAAAATGACGGATTACGAGGGAGATGATGGACAAAAGCATGCCAGAAGCACTGCGCCGCATTGAAGTGGCAAAGGCAAAATGGAGCAACGGAACTTAATTTGAGCAGGTTGGAGTTAACGGCCGTTCCCCGAAATCAGGGTAGCCGGCCTGACATCGCTTGACTTGTGGGAGAACAAGTTAACGGCAAATGCCGTCGGAAATCGAATCTGACCAGCCTGACGAAGCTTTGCTTAGGTAGAACCAGTTAACGGCAATTCCCCAGAAAATCAGGAATCTGACCAGCCTGACGACGCTACTTGGGTGAGGAGCAATTAACGGCGTTCCCCAGAATCGGGGAATCCTGACCAGCCTGACGACGCTTTACTTGAGTTATAACGGGTTAACGGCTTTACCGGACAGCATCAGCAGTTGACAATTGAAAACCCTCGACCTGCGCGACGACAACCCCGCGCTGGGCATTCCGCCAGTATTAGCACAAACTGATAGCCCCGCCCTCATCCTGCAAACCTACTTCGCCGCCCACCGTCCCCTTCTGAAGCAGAAACACTCCTGGTGGGGCAAGGGCGTCAGCAAAACTCTCCCTCCTGCGCCGCCTCATTGACGGCTCCTTCCAGCTAACAGAAGCCACCGCACGGCATCAACGTCAACCGCTCCTCCCCCTGCCCGACGGTCAAACCGACATCACCCTCCAACATCTGGGACTTCGGCGGGCGGGAGATCATGCACAACACCCACCAATTCTTCCTCACCCAGCGCAGCCTCCTACACCATCCTCTCAACGCCGCGAAGAAGACATCACAACCACCTCCCACTACATTCAAACTCGTGGAGCAACATACCTTGATGCCCCATCCTCATCATCGCCAACCAGATTGACCAAAACCCGCCTTCACCCTCGACGAGCGAGAACTGCTACCAATACCCCAACATCGTCGCCATCGTCCGTGAAGCTGGTTAACTTCCGCAACCGACAATCAGGCCAAAGCTTCGCCCCTCAAAGCCAAAAATCGCCAAAGCCCTGGCCGACCATCTGCCCATCACGACCGCTTCCCGATGCCTTTTTCAACATCAAAGCCAACTAGAGCAGATGGGACACCCCCACCATCCCTTCACCCGACCACCAAGCCACCTGCACCGCCAACACGGCGTGAGGATGAACAATTGGCGGCGTACATGCGCGTCCTCCACGAACTCGGTGTCGTCCTCCAACTACCAAGACGACCCTCTCGCCTGGCCCACTTCAGCATCATGAACCGCAACTGGGTCGTGCAAAGGCGTCTACGCCATCATCACCACTAAGTTACTGGCCGACAGCGTGGCAAACTCCACCGCCGCGACCTGCCGCCATCTTCGCCCGCCTGTACCAACGTAGACGCAGCCGACTATCCCCACCGCCCACAATACCTCATCCTGAACATGATGGAAAAGTTTGAACTGTGCTACCCTTCGACGAGCCTGGCGGCTATCGTCCCCGACCTCATAAACAAAACACCCCCGCCACCACCATTGATTTCCAGGCTCTCACCACCGACTCCCTCGCCTTCCGCTACAATTCACCGCCCTCCCCTCCAGCATCTTCTCTCCTTCCTGGTGCGCCGCCACAAACTGGCCGACCCCACCAGCTGTGGCGCGATGGCAAATCCTGCAACAGGACGGGCAAACCGCCTTCATCACGCCACCCCGACGCCGCCAATCCGGCGCGCCGCGTTATCACCGGCTTTGGTGACCGCCGCCCCTACTGAAAATCATCCGCAGCACCTTCGAGGAACATTCCCGTCAAAATGTCTGTTGAAGAAAAAAGTCCCTGCCCCAAAACCCAGACGTTACCTTGCCCTACGCCGCCCTGCGCAAAATGGCCCGCCCGCGACATCACCGAAGCATTTGTCGCCGAGATTGACGACTTCATCAACCCCGCCAAACTGTTGCCAGGCGTAGTGGAGAAGAACACCGCCAAAACCGCCGCCAACCAGACGACTCCGCCGCCGCTCCCCAACCTGCAACGACGGCGAGCTTGAAATTACGCCGACGACTCATGGCACAGTGCGGTGGGGAAGGACAAAGATGCTCTTGGCTGACAGGCATGGATTGAAAACTTCCCCAACAAAAAGATGGCTTCGCCACCAGGCTGATTTTGTATATGGAGCGGAAGGGAAGGTTGGATGAAGGGCATTGGATGGTGTGACCGTGAAATTCCAATGATGATGACAAACTGTAAGGACGGGACAGGCGGGACAGAATCTGGGCCGTTAGCCAACAGTTACATCTTCCGCCTGTCTCGCCATCTTGGTTTGCCGCCAGAGAGCGAGACGACATGGAACAAGGTTATGGGTATCCATGAGTTCTACCGTCGTCCACCTACCATAATTGGAATTGCTGGAATTGTGAGGTTTGATAGCCACAAGAGTTAGACCAGTGTATTAACAGAGCAGCGGGGCAGGTTTTTCCGGCGGCGGCGGTGCCAGGTGCAGCGGGCGGGGCAGATTGTGTATGAGCAGGCTGTCGGTTTTTATGATCCGGAGACGAGGCAGCAGCCGATTACCCGTGAGACGCTGTTTGATTTGGCATCGGTGACGAAGTTGTTTACGACAACGGCCGTTCTCCGCCTCATCGCACTGGGTAAATTAGAGCTAGATCAACCCGTCGTCACCATTTTGCCGGAGTTTGGCGGCAAACGGCCGATTCAGCCCTACGAAGACCCGCTTAATTGGGGCCAGATGGTGGCGATAAGCGAGGCTGAGGGTGTGGTGGATGTGGACAAGGTGACTGTGCGCCATTTGCTAACGCATACGAGTGGGCTGCCAGCCTGGCGACCATTGTTCCGGCAGGAGCCGGAGGCGATACGGCCGTTTGTCCTTAACACCTTCTTCTCCTACCCCACCGGCACGCGGGTGGTGTACAGCGATTTGGGGCTGATTGTGTTGGGCTGGCTGATGGAGGTGGTGGCAGCGAAGCAGCCATTAGCAGAACGGCCGTTGGTGGAGATTATTCAGGATTTTGTTTTGACACCATTGGAGATAACGGCCGTTCATTTTAGCCCTGTGCCGCCGGCACAGGCTGCGCCCACCGAGTTCTGCCAATGGCGGCAGCGACGGATACGCGGTGAGGTGCATGATGAAAATGCCTTTGCGCTGGGCGGCGCGGCGGCCCATGCGGGTTTGTTTGGCACGGTGGCTGAGGTGGCGACGTTGGGCGAGGCGTGGCTGGATGTGCTGCAAGGTCACAGCGATTTTTTGCCCCGTGATTTGGCGCAAGCAGCGGTGCGGTTGCAGGTGGAAGATGGCATGGTGCGGCGCGGGTTGGGCTGGGCCTTGTGGTCGCCTTTGCCTGAATCGGCCAGCCATCCGCTTAGCCAGAGCAGCTTTGGGCATACGGGGTTTACAGGCACATCGCTCTATATTGACCCGGAACGCGAGTTGGTGATCGCTTGTTTGACGAATGAGGTGTATAACGGCCGTGTGGATAGGGGGATTGGGGCGTTTCGGGTGAAATTACATGAAGAAGTTAGGAGACTAGAGACTGGAGACTAGGTAAGCCAAGCGGCAGTCTCTAGTCCCCAATCTCTAGTTTCGATGAAGCATTTGTTATGGTTGTAGTGGGCTTAATGTCTGGCACGTCCGCTGATGGTACGGATGTGGCTGTGGTAGAAATTGAGGGTGCGCCGCCGGGTTTGCAGTGGCGGCTGCTTCATGCGGAAACGGTGGCGCATCCGATGGGGGTGCGAACGGCCGTCCTCCGCGCCATCAACCCCCAGACCAGCACTGTAGATGTGCTGTGTGCCTTGAATGTGCAGTTGGCCGAGCAGTTTGCGGCGGCGGCTTTGACGGGCATAGCGGGGGCGGGGTTGCAGCCGCGAGATGTGCATCTGATTGGCTCGCACGGGCAGACGGTGTGGCACGCGCCAGAGTTGGGGGCGACGCTGCAGTTGGGCGAAGCGGCCGTTATCGCCGAACGCACGGGTATCCCAGTGATTAGCAACTTCCGCGCTCGTGATATGGCTGCTGGCGGACAGGGTGCGCCGCTGGTGGCCTATGTGGATGTGCTGCTGCTGACCCACAGCCAACGGGTGCGGGCGGCGCAAAATATTGGCGGCATTGGCAATGTGACTTTTTTGCCGCCAGCCCATCAGCCGGGTGGGGGTGCGTTTGCCTTTGACACGGGGCCGGGCAATGTGCTGATTGATTTGACGACGGCGCTGGCAACGGAGGGGGCGCAGACGTATGATGCGGCGGGGGCGTTGGCGGCGCAGGGGCAGGTGAATGAGGCGTTGTTGGCCTGGTTGATGGCGATGCCGTATCTGGCGAAACGGCCGCCTAAAACGACGGGCCGTGAACTGTTTACGGCCGATTTTGCTCAAGAAATCTGGCGGCGAGGGCTGGCAGCTGGTTTGCGTGGGGTGGATGTGGTGGCGACGGTGACGATGTTTACGGCGCAGAGCATTGCCCAGGCGTATCGGGATTTTTTGCCGCTGCCGCCGGATGAGGTGGTTGTGAGTGGGGGCGGCGGGCTGAATCCCACTTTATTAGATTGGTTGGCAACGGCCGTTGCCCCGGCCAAAGTGCTGCTCTCCGATGTGTTGGGCTTGCCCAGTGAGGCTAAAGAAGCCATCGCCTTTGCCATTTTGGCCTATGAGAGTTGGCACGGCCGTCCGGGCAATTTGCCAGCGGCGACGGGGGCGAATCGGGCGGTGGTGTTGGGGGATTTGACAAGAGGGAGATTGGAGACTGGGGACTAGAGATTGGAGACTGGTTAGTCTCTAGTCTCCAGTCTCCTCTTAATAAGTTGGAGGCAAGTTATGACAGATTCGATGCAACTGGTGGAGAAGGCGATTGCGCTGGCGGTGGCGGCTCATGCGGGGGAGGTGGATAAGGAGGGGAAGCCGTATATTTTGCATCCGCTGCGGCTGATGGTGCAGATGGAGACGGCGGAGGAGATGATGACGGCCGTTCTCCATGATGTGGTGGAGGATACGCCGATAACGCTGGATGATTTGCGCCAGCAGGGTTTTCCGGCGGTGGTGCTGGAGGCGTTGGCGCTGCTGACGCATGATACGGCCAGCACCAGTTATGAGGATTATGTGGCGGCCATTAAGCCGAACGCGCTGGCGAGGAAGGTGAAGCTGGCGGATTTGGCGCACAATATGGATGTGCGCCGTTTGCCGGAGTTGGGGATGAAGGATTACGGCCGTTTGGAAAAGTATCGTCGGGCGTGGGGGGTGTTGAAAGAGTGATGGGGTTCAGGTTGACTTTCGATACCCCTTTTGGCATAATCGCGCCTAACTTAACAAGTTAAAAGCTGTGATGGAGACGAGTAGGCTGGACACAATCTGGCAAGCGAGCCTGAGTTGGTGGAAGTCAGGTACAGAAAAACGGCCGAAAATCCCTCCGGAGCTGCTAACCGAAAGTACCCGCAATCAAATACCGATTGGGGGCGCAAGTAGACTTAGCCGGGCTGCTCCCACGTTACGGGAGAACGATAATCATGGTTACATTTTGTGTAACACGTTGTCGGCAAAAGTGTCAGGCTGGACATCAGCCTGGAACTTGGGTGGTACCGCGAAGCTTGAACGCCTTCGTCCCAATGAGGATGAGGGCGTTTTTTATTTCCCGGTGCGTGGCACGTTCTTACGTGACTTGCACAGTGGAGACTAGAGAATGGAGACTGGAGAGTGATGACTGAATTGTTGTGTTTGACGGATTCATATTTGCAAGAGTTTGAGGCGACGGTGCTGGAGCAGGTTGAGGGTGGCGTGGTGCTGGATCAGACGGCGTTTTATCCGGGGGGCGGGGGGCAGCCGTGTGATGTGGGGGTGCTGCGGGCTGATGGGCAGATGTGGGAAGTGACGGCTTTGAAGAAGGTGGCGGGCAAGGTGGTGCATTTTGTTGCGGGGGATCTGCCAGCGGTGGGTACGCAGGTGACGGGTGAGGTGGATTGGGAGCGCCGCTACAAGTTGATGAGGACGCATACGGCGATGCACATTTTGTGTGGTGTGGTTTTCCGCGATTATGGCGCGTCGGTGACGGGGGGCAATATGGACCCGCTGCAAGGGCGGATGGATTTTGAGTTTGAGAGTATGAAGCAGGAGTTGGTGGCGGAGATTGAAGCGGCCATTAACAAAGAAGTAGAGGCGGCGCGGCCGGTGATGGTGAATGTGCTGCCCCGCGAGGAGGCCTTTCAGATTCCTGATTTGATTCGCACCAAGATTAATTTGCTGCCGGAAGGCATTGAGGAGGTGCGGACGGTGGAGTTGGTGGGGCTGGATTTGCAGGCGGATGGCGGGACGCATGTGGCGAATACGCATGAGGTCGGCCGTTTACGGGTGACCGATTATAAGAGCAAGGGGAGGATTAATAAGCGGATTTATGTGGAGTTGGAAGCGTAATTAGGTCATGATGTAATCAGGTAATTATCATGAGATTTATTATTCACGAGCAGCCGTATGAGAAGGTGGTGGCGGCGGGGGAATTGCGGTATGAGCGGGATGGTGTGGCGACGGGGGCGGTGGAGCGTTGGCGGCTGACAACGGCCGTTGACAATTACACTTTCCTGCGCATTGACTTGGATGCACGAGCCGCGCCTTCGGGGTTGAGTACGCTGTATCATCTGGTGCTGGGTGAAAACGGCCGTCCTGAACGGCTGCGCTTGCGGCAGTGGCACAGTGACCACAAGATTGCGGGTAATGTGCTGTTTGAGCCGGGGGTGATTACGGCTTCGCGGGAAGTGGATGGGGAATCGTTTGGCGAGGAGTTGGCGGTGACGGACGATGTGGGCTTTTGGCTGCCGTCGAGTGTGGGCTTGAGTTTATTGGCGGGGCAGGCGGTAACAACGGCCGTTTCCCTGCAACCAACCCGCCACAAACAGCATGACTTGTTCAGCCTATTCAGAACAGAGATCAGGCTGAGTTGGGATGCTGATGAGGAGATTGTGGTGATGGGACGGGCGTTTCGTGGACGGCCGTTTATCATTCAGTGGGCGGATCAGCAGTATACGTTATGGCTGGATGAGCAAAACTGTGTGTTGCAGATGATGGGCGGGAATCGGGTAACGGCCGTTGCTACCCGTCTCATCTATTACAAATGAGAGTAAAATGACTTGGCAAGAGGCTTGCAACCAGTATCCCGATCAATACCTGTTAATCGAAGTTTTAGCGGTTAATGTACCTGAGAACAGTTTTTGGATTGTAGAAAACTTTTCAATAGTTGAGGCCTTTCCCAATTTGGGAAAAGCGATGGAGCATTTTCAAGAACTTGAATCTTCCTATTCACAAGGCAAGCTGTTGGTGGTTAGTACCAAGCAAGAAAAATTACAATTCTTCCCACTTTGGAGTGACGAACGAGAATGACAATGAAAGTTTATTCGAGAAATTATCAATTGAACTTATTTCGATTCCGAATTACCAGCCCCGACACGGCCGTTTACCACACCGCTGTCGGGAATTAACAACACACGTCCCGTAGGGGCGGGACAGGCGGGGTTTACCGCCATCGCTAACCAACACCTCGTCTCCCGCCTGTCTCGCCCCCCATTGGCAATCAGGGCGAGACGACGCGGAGCGAAGGCGTTGGTGAAATGCAAAGGATCACCCGCGTCGTCCCGCCCCTACGACAATTTTGGGTGAATTGGAATAACACCAATTACCCAATTACCAATTACTCAATTACACAATCACGGAGAGAACCATGACTTTTAAGGAAGTATCAAACAAAGTGGATTTCGTGGCCCTGGAACACGAAATGCTTGATTTTTGGAAAGAGACAAACGCCTTCAACAAGCTGCGCCAACTGCGGGCTAATAGCGACAAGCAGTGGAGCTTTGTGGATGGCCCTATCACGGCCAACAACCCGATGGGCGTGCATCACGCCTGGGGGCGCACCTATAAGGATTTGTACAATCGCTATCAGGCGATGCTGGGCAAGAAGCTGCGCTGGCAGCAGGGTTTTGACTGCCAGGGCTTGTGGGTGGAAGTGGAGGTGGAAAAAGCCCTCGGTTTTGGCAGCAAGCGCGAGATTTTGGAGTATGGCGTGGAGCGCTTCACCAACGACTGCAAAGCGCGGGTGCTGAAATATGCGGCCAAGCAGACGGATCAGTCGGTGCGGCTGGGGTATTGGATGGATTGGAATGACACCGATGAGCTGCTGCGGCTGCACGATTTGCTGCTGGAAGACCCGCTGCAAGAGGTGACGGTGCAAGGGCCAGATGGGCCGGTGACGGGTACGGTGACGGACATTGTGGGGCGGCTGGGTTCGCCCGAAATCGGTGGCAGTTACTTCACCTTTGCGACGGAGAACAATTACACCATCTGGTCGCTGCTGAAGAAGTTGTGGCAGGAGGGGTATCTGTATCGCGGCACGGATGTGGTGCCGTGGGGCGGCCGTTCGGGTACGTCTTATTCGCAGATGGAGGTGATTGAGGGGCGTAAGTTGGTGGCGCATACGTCGGTGTTTGTGCGCTTCCCGCTGAAGGGGCGTGAGAACGAGTATTTGCTCATCTGGACGACAACGCCCTGGACGCTGACGAGTAATGTGGCAACGGCCGTTAACGCCAACCTCAACTACATCAAACTCCGCGCCGCTGATGGGGCTGTCTATTATTTCGCCGAAGAGAACTTGAAGTACCAACGGCTGGATAAAGCCTTCAAGAGCGGCCCCTGGGTGGAAGGTGTGCCCAAGCTCAAAACCCTGGAGCAAATCTTTAAGGAGCGCGGCGGTTACACCGTTGAAGCCGTTTTGAAAGGGGCTGATCTGGTGGGCTGGGAATATGAAGGGCCGTTTGATGAACTTGCACCGCAAAATATGGTGGGTGGCTACCCGTTTGTGGATGAGAAGTTGAAAGAGCGGGGAGTAACGGCCGTTACCGCCCATCGCGTCATAGATGGTGGGCGCGACAACACCGGCAACGATGTCGTAGTCGGCGGTGAAGGCACGGGCATCGTCCACATCGCCCCTGGCTGTGGCGAGATTGACCACAAATTGGGCAAGCAGTATGGCCTGCCCAACCTGGCCCCGTTGGATGAAGAAGCCAATTTCTTGGGCGCGTATGAGTGGCTGGCCGGACGCAATGCCACTGACAAACAAACGGCCGATGACATCATCGCCAATCTCCGAGAAAAAGGCTATCTGGTTCACGCCGAAGCCTATCCCCATGTGTACCCCCACTGCTGGCGTTCCGGTGAAGAGCTGGTCTTCCGGCTGGTAGACGAGTGGTACATCAACATGGAATGGCGCGACAAAATCAAAGAAAACGTGCGCGACATCAACTGGTTCCCCAGTTGGGGCGAAGACCGCGAGATAGATTGGCTGGACAATATGGGCGACTGGATGATCTCTAAGAAGCGGGTTTATGGCCTGTCGCTGCCCATCTGGGAGTTCGAGGATGGCTCGATCTGGGTGGTTGGTTCGCCGGAAGAGTTGGAAGAGCTGGCGGTGGAAGGCTGGGACGAGTACAAAGGCCACAGTCCCCATCGTCCCTGGATAGACAAGGTAAAAATCCGCCACCCTGAGACAGGTTTGGTGGGGACACGCATCTTGGATGTGGGCAACCCCTGGCTGGATGCGGGCATCGTGCCTTATTCCACGCTGCGCTACAACACAGACAAGGCGTATTGGGAAAAGTGGTTCCCGGCTGATTGGGTGAGCGAGAGCTTCCCCGGCCAGTTCCGCAACTGGTTCTACAGCTTGTTGGCCCAAAGTGCAGCCATGACGGGGCGACCGCCGTTCAAGAATCTGTTCAGTTATGCGCTGGTTTATGCGGAAGACGGCCGTGAAATGCACAAATCGTGGGGCAATGCCATCTGGTTTGATGATGCCGCTGAAATCATGGGCGCGGATACGATGCGCTGGCTATTTTGCGGCTGGAACCCAGAGAAGAACGTGCTATTTGGCTACCATAATGGTGATGAAACGCGCCGCCGTTTTCTCATTCCGCTGTGGAATGTGTATGCCTTTTTGGTGAACTATGCGCGGTTGGACAGTTGGAAGCCGGGTGGCGCTCCAGTTGTGAGTGAGAATCCGGCCCATGCGCAGATGGATGAATGGGTGGCAGAGCGGTTGCGGGAAACGGCCGTTGCCATGCGAGCCGCTTTGGATGTGTACGATGCTGAAAAAGCCTGCGCCGTTGCCGAAGCCTTTTTGGATGACCTGTCCAACTGGTACGTGCGCCGTTCGCGCCGCCGCTTCTGGAAGAGCGAGGCCGACAGCGACAAGAAAGCGGCTTATGCCACTTTGCATTACGTCTTGGTCGAGTTTGTTAAACTGCTGGCTCCCTTCATCCCCTTCACCAGCGAGGCCATGTACCAAAACCTCGTCCGCAGCGTAGACAAAAACGCGCCGGAGAGTGTGCATCACTGTCTGTATCCAAACGCGGATGAGGCGGCGTTGGATCGGGCGCTGCTGAATCGGATGCAGTTGGCTATTACTACTGCCAGCCTGGGACGGGCGGCGCGGGGTTCTGTGGACATCAAGCTGCGCCAGCCGTTAGCCAGGGCGCGGGTGTTTGTGGGCAGTGAGGCCGAGCGGGAAACGTTGGCTGATTTGGCCGATGTGCTGGCGGAAGAGATCAATGTGAAGGCGTTTGAGGTGGTGGCGGAAGTGGGCGAATTGGTGAATTATAAGCTGATGCCGGATAACCGGCAGTTGGGGCCGCGTTTTGGTAAGGATTTTCCGGCGGTGCGTAAGGCGCTGCTGGCCCTGGATGCGGCGGAGGCGGCGCGGACGCTGCTGGCGGGTGAGGCGTTGGCGGTGGCGGTGAATGGCAGCACGGTGAGCCTGACGGCTGATGAGGTGGTGGTGCAAACGGAAGCGCGGGGCAGTCTGGCGGTGGCGAGTGAGAAGGGGGTGACGGTGGCGGTGGATACGGCCGTTACGCCTGAACTGGAGCAAGAAGGCTACGCCCGCGACCTGGTACGCGCCCTCAACACGATGCGCCGCGACGCGGGTTTGGACATCTCCGACCGTATCAAGGTCTCCTACCAGGCGGAAGGCGATGTGGCGGAGGCGTTGGTGAACTTTGGTGAGTACATCCAACAGGAGACGCTGACGACGAGCCTATGGCCGGGTGAAATGGAGAACCCTGATTTTGAGGGAACGGCCGATGTAGGTGAGGGGACGGTGCAGTTGGCAATTCGTAAGGTGTAGAGATGTCGGGGTGTAGGTGGCAAACCTAGTGCACCTATACATCCATAAACTCCATAAAGGCCAGTTCCCTTTTGGATGAGAGGTAGCTGGCCTTTTTTGTTGGCTGACTTTTCTTCGGTACAATCTGATTATGATAATGAAGCGAATGATCTGGCTGCTTGGTGTGATGGGTTTGGTGATGGTAACGGCCGTTGCGTGGGCACAAGAGGGAAGGCCGACTGTGAATGAGCGAACGCCCATTGGTGCTGATGGCTCGGCTGTGCCGTTTACCATTAATGCCGGTGGGGCTACTTGTGGTGAAGCTTCTTTGCTGTCGCTGCCGGGTGGCGACAGCACGGATGTGAGTAGTGCGGGCTTTTCGGCTGATGACCCCACGCTAACTTGTGCCTGGGGCAACCCAGAGCGGCCGCAGGGATACCGCACGGTGTGGTATCGCTTTGTACCACCGAAGAATGGCATTGTGACGATCAGTACGCGAAATAGTGGCTATGACACGATTTTGGCTGTTCATGTGGGCAGTTGTGAGGCGCTGCCGGGCAGTTTGAGTACGGTGGCCTGTAATGATGATGCCAATGGCTTTACCTCGGAGGTGACGCTGAATGTGTATAAAGGCACGACTTATTATGTGGAGGTGGCGGATTGGCATCAGGCGGTGGATGATCCTACGCTGCAACTGAGTGTTATTTTGGAGCCGATTGAGTCTCAGTGGGAGTTGCTGGGGGCGATGGCGGTGCCGTTGAGTCGGCATACGGCCGTTGCAGTGGCGGCGAGTATTTATGTGGTGGGCGGGCAGGATAATAATGTGTTTACGGGAACGCCCTCGAATCGGCTGCTGCGTTACAGCACGGTAGATAATACCTGGACTGAGCTGCAGCCGATGCCTGGGGAGACGGGTTATGCGCATCCAGCGGCCGTTTTTTATGAGGGTCGGATTTATGTGCCAACGGGTGTGGTGAACAGTTATTATGTGGGCAACCAGTTAAATCAGGATGTGGATGATACGCATTGGGTTTATACGGGCGCGACTAATTCCTGGTCTACGCGACCGGGGCCAACAAGTTGGCCGGGGGATAGCCCCTGGACGTGGACGGCGGCGGTGGCCTCGCCTGATCCGCAGAAGCAGGGGTATTATTTGATTGGGGGGTTAGCCAGTTCGGCTCCGTTGGTGGTGGGGGCGGATGCCCGCAGTGAGATGTTGTTTTATTCGACGGTTACGAACAACTGGTTTGATGAGCCGGAGATGGCGGTGGGGGGTACGGCTGTGCCGCGTTATGGGCATACGGCCGTTTGGCTGAATAACCGGGTGTGTGTAACGGGTGGCCTTGATGGCAATGCCCAACTGCTCTCTCAGGGCATGTGTTACAATCCTGGCACGGATGCGTGGGCTTATACGGGGGCGATGCGGGAACCGCGTTATGGGGCGAGTAGTGCGGTGGGGCCGGACGGCCGTTGGTATGTGTTTGGCGGTATTGGGGCCAGTGGCACAACGGCCAGCACTGAAGTTTACGATCCCCAGACGAATACCTGGACGCTGCTGGCTGCGCCTTTTGACTTAACCTATCAAACCCTGCCTTTGGCCTGGCTGCAAGTGAAGTGGACCAATGGTCATTTTTGGGCCATTGGCGGCGAAACGGGTTTGAGTGCGGCGCCGTTACCGAGTGTAGAGAAGTTGTATATTCCGCAGAAGCACAGCTATTTGCCTTTTGTGCGTAAGCCGGGCAGCAGCAGTAGTGACAGTTATGATAATTTTGCGGAGGCTCGGCGATTGCAGCTTAATGTTTCGCAGGAGCATAATTTTAATGGTTTGCTTGATTTTGTAGATGTTTTTTATGTGGATATTCCCAGTTTGAGGCCCGTTCGTTTTCGTCTGGTGCAAATTCCCGATGACAGCAATTTTGATATTGCTGTTTATAACAGCAATAAGTTGTTGTGGGGCAAGGGGCAGAATTTGAATGGGCAGGATGAGGATTTGACGCGGAATTTACCGGCGGGGCGTTATTACATTATGGTAACGCGGGAGTTCCCGCTCGGCTTCCCCGATCCTGATGTGTATTATAAGGTTAAGGTGGAGGGGTAGAAGAGGAGTTATGAATTATGGATTATGAATTATGAAAGGGGGCGCGTTCATAGTTGATAATTTTTAATTCTTAATTTCTTTATGACCGGTGGTGCTCGTGAAGAATAGTTTACGTGTTTTGCATTTTGCGGATGCTCATATTGATATTGCCAATTACGGCCGTTACGATCCTGAGGTGGCGTTGCCCGTGCGGGTGGTGGATTTTTTGAATTCGCTGGATGCGATTGTGGAAACGGCCGTATCCGAACCTGTTGATCTCGTCATTTTTGCCGGAGATGCTTATAAAGATCGCAACCCCCACCCTACTTTTCAGCGGGAATGGGGCAAGCGCATGATGCGTCTGTCGCAGGCGGGGATTCCCACGCTGCTGCTGGTGGGGAACCATGATGTGTCGCCAGCGGCGGGGCGTGCGCATACTTTGCAGGAGTTTAATACGCTGGCGGTGCCGCACATTTTTATTGCTGACCGCATTCGGCGGTTGGGGCCAGATGAGTTGGGTGTGCCGGTGCAAATTATTACGGTGCCCTGGGTGTCGCGCCACCAGTTGATGACGCGGGAGGAGACGGCGGGCCAGTCGCTGCAAGGGGTGTTGGATGCGATTGAGGAGCGGGTGACAACGGCCGTTGCCCATTTGATAGAAACGGCCGATCCCGAACTGCCGCTCATCCTGGCGGCTCATGCCAGTGTGCAGGGGGCAAAATATGGCAGTGAACGAGGCGTGATGCTGGGGCATGAGCTGGTTTTGAGTGGCAGTCTGGTCAATGATCGGCGGCTGGATTATGTGGCGTTGGGGCATATTCATAAACACCAACGCCTGTCGGCGAAGGATGCGCATCCGCCCATTGTGTACCCTGGCTCGATTGAGCGGATTGATTTTGGCGAGGCCAAAGAGCCGAAGGGCTTTGTGTTGGCCGATGTGAGTAAGGGTAAAACAGAGTGGGAATTTGTCAAACTCAAGACGCGCCGCTTTTTGGATATTCCGATTCAGGTGACGGTGAGTAACACGACGACTGATGAGATTTTGGCGCAACTGCCGGAGCCGGAGAAGGTGGCTGATGCTATTTGCCGGGTGCAGTTGACTTACCCGGCGGATTGGGAGTCTTTGTTGGATGAACGGGCGATTTTGGCCCATTTTGAGCCAGCTTTTAGCATTCAGGTGCAGAAGAATCGGCTGGTGGAGCGGCGGGCGCGGTTGGGGGAGTCGGCGCAGGTGGAGACGATGACCCCGGAGGAGCTGCTGGGGACGTATTGGCGGACGAAGGAGTTTGAGGAGGCGGAGATTGAGGCGATGTTGGCGTTGGCGAAGGAGGTTTTAACGGCCGTTGGTGAGGAGGGTGAATGATTCCATTAAAACTTGAGTTGACTAATTTTTTGTCGTATCGGGAAACGGCCGTTCTCGATTTCACCTCCATCCACACGGCCTGCATTTCGGGGATGAATGGCGCGGGGAAATCGTCCATTTTGGACGCGATGACCTGGGCTTTGTTTGGCAAGAGCCGGGTGAAGAGTGATGATGATTTGGTGAACAAATTGTCGGTGCTGGATGATGAGGGGGTGGAGGTGAAGTTTGCCTTTGCCCTGGAGGGGGTGATGTATCGCATTATTCGGCAGAAACGGGTGCGGAAGACGGCCGTTTTAGAGCTGCAAATTGGCACGGGGGATAATGGCTGGAAGAGCCTGACGGAAAGCAAGGGACGAGAGACGCAGGCGGCTATTGAGAAGCTGCTGCGCATGAATTATGACACCTTTATCAATGCCAGTTTTTTGCTGCAAGGGCAGGCGGATGAGTTTACGACGAAAACGCCAGGGCGGCGCAAGGAGATTTTGGCGGATCTGTTGGGGGTGAATGCCTGGGATGTTTATAAAGAGGCAGCTGCGGAACGGCGCAAGCAGACGGAAGGGCAGGTGGCTTTGCTGGAAGCGCGGCTGGCGGAGATTGAGGCGGAGTTGGGCGAGGAGGAGGATAGGAAAACGGCCGTTGCCGAGGCTCAGGCGGCGTTGGATGTGATTGCGGAGAAGTTGGTGTTGCAGGAGAAGGTTTTGCAGCAGATGCGCCGGGCGGAAACGGCCGTTGCCCAACAAAAAGAGATGGTCGTCAATCTGGCGAATACGCTGGCGCGGGAGGAGCGTAAGCTGGAGCAGGTGCAAAAGCGGCAGGCCCAGTTGCAGACGGAACGGGACAGTTATGAGGCGGTTTTGGGCCAGGCGGCGCAGATTGAGGCGGATTTTGGGGCCTGGCAAACGGCTGATAATGATGTGAACGAGTGGCAGGCTAAAGAGAGTGAATTTAACCGTTTGCAGCGGGAGAAACAGCCCCATTTGCTCAAAATTTCGCAGGAGAAGAGCCGCTTGCAGCAGCAGTTGGCCCATTTGGTGAAGCAGGCGGGCGTGGTGGAGACGGCCGTTGCCGAACGGGTGGCGGTGGAGGAACGAAGGGGGATAGGGGAAGGGCGATTGGCGGAATTGGCGGCGGTGTTGGCGGCAGTGACCGAGCAGGAAGCCGCTTTGCAAGCGGCGCGGGTGGAGCTGCAGCGTTTGGAGGGGGAGCGGCGGCTGTGGGAGCAGGAGTTGAAGCAGTTGCAAAAGCGGGAGCAGCAGGTGAAAAAGAGTCGGGTGGAGCAAACGGCCGTGCAGCAAAATCAAAATGCAGCCACACAGGCGATTAGTGATAGTAACGCCAAGTTGGCGGTTTTGGCCGAGCAGCGGCAGCGGTACAGTGTGGCTTTGGCCGAACGGGATGGTTTGGAGGCGCGGCAGCCGGCATTGAAGGAGGAGATGAACAAGCTGAAGGCGCGGATTGACCAGTTGCAGCAGCAGGAGGGCGGTGAGTGCCCCACTTGTGGGCAGCCGTTGAGCGCGGAGCATCGGGCGCAGGTGGTGGCGGATTTAACGGCCGATGGCAAGCGTATGGGGGATGAGTATCGCACCCAACAGAAGCAGATTACGACTTTGACGGCGGAGGTGGCCCAGTTGGAGGCGGCGGTGAAGGAGCAGCCCCAGGTGGAGCGGGAGCAGCAGACGCAGCAGCAGCGTTTGGCGCAGGCGGAGGCGCGGCTGCAAGAGATTGACCGGGTGATTGCGGAGTGGGAAGCGGGTGATGCGGGGCGGATGGGTGAGTTGGAGAAGTTTTTGGGGGATGAGACGGCCGTTGCGGAACAGAAGAAGGTGGTGAAGGAGTTGGAAACGGCCGTGCAGCGCAAACAAAGTTTGGAGAAAGAGCAGCAATCTGTGCAGAAGGATATTGCCAGTGCGGAGGCACGGTTGGGGGAGATTGGGCGGTTGGTGGGGGAATGGCAGGAAGTGGGAAGTGGGGAGAAGGAGGCCGTTGAGGGGAGACTAGAGACGGGAGACTTTGAGATTGAGGCGCGGGGGGCGTTGGCGGAGTTGGAGAAGCAGGAAGGAGAGGTGGGGTATGAGGCGGCGGCGCATGAGGCGGCGAAGCAGCAGCGGGATGGGTTAGCGCATGCGCCGCAGCAGCAGCAGGCGTTGAAGCAGGCGGAAGCGGCGGTGAAACCTTTGGCAGAGTCGCTGACGGATGTGGAGAGGCAGGTGAAAGAACAGGGGGAGACGGTGCAGGAGTTGCAGCAGCAGCAGGCGACGGCAACGGTGCAATTGGCGGCGATGACGGCCGATATGGGTGATTTGGGGGCGATGGAGGACGAGGTGAATAGTTTGCGGGGAGAGCAGTCGCAGGCGCATCGGCGGGTGGCGGTGGCGCAAAATAAGCTGGATGTGCTGGGGGATTTGCGGGCGCAGCGCAAGGATTTGCGGCGGGAGCGGGATGAGACGAATTTGCTGATTAAGCGGCTGAAGTTGTTGGAGGAGGCGTGTGGGCGCAATGGGGTGCAGGCGTTGTTGATTGAACATGCCATTCCTGATATTGAAGATCGCGCCAATGAACTGCTGGACAGGCTGACGGGCGGTGAGATGCAGGTGCGCTTCCAGACGCAGAAGCAGTTGAAGAGCCGCGACGCAGTGGCGGAGACGCTGGATATTCAGATTTCGGACAGGTCGGGGGAACGGCCGTATGAGAATTTCTCTGGCGGTGAGCAGTTCCGTGTCAATTTTGCCATCCGTTTGGCGCTGTCTCAGATTTTGGCGAAGCGGGCTGGGGCGCGGCTGCAAACGTTGGTGGTGGATGAAGGATTTGGCAGTCAGGACCCGAACGGCCGTCAACGTCTGGTAGAATCTATCCATGCCATTCAAGACGACTTTGCCCGCATTTTGGTCATTACCCACATTGATGAGCTACGGGATGCGTTTCCCACACGTATAGAAGTCGAAAAACGGCCGACAGGTTCGGCGATTACGATAGTGTAGAATACCGTTATCGGTAATCAGTGAACCGTCATCCGATTACCGAATACCGATTACCGAATACCGATCTATGAGCGCAATTATTGAAATCCAAGGCTTAACGAAAAAATATGGCTCGCTGACAGCTCTGCATGAGTTGAATTTGACGATTGAGGAGGGGGCCGTGTTTGGCTTTATTGGCCCCAATGGGGCGGGCAAGACGACCACGATGCGGATTTTGACGACGCTGTTGAAGCCGACCAGTGGCAAAGCCTGGGTGGCAGGCCATGACGTGCTTAAGGATCAGCGGGGGGTGCGGCAGGCAATTGGGTATATGCCGGACTTTTTTGGGGTGTATGAGGACATGAAGGTGTGGGAGTACCTGGATTTTTTTGCGGCCTGTTATGATGTGCCGAAGAGTTCGCGCAATGGCATGATTCATGATTTGTTGGCGTTGGTGGATTTGGGCCATAAACGAGATGCGTTTGTGGAGGGTTTGAGCCGGGGCATGAAGCAGCGGCTTTGTCTGGCACGAACACTGGCGCATGATCCGCAGATTTTGATTTTGGATGAGCCAGCCAGTGGGCTGGACCCGCGTGCCCGTATTGAGATTCGGGAACTGCTGAAGGAGCTGCGGAATATGGGCAAGACGATCTTTTTCTCGTCGCATATTTTGTCGGAGGTGGCGGATATTTGCAGCAGTATTGGCATTATTGAGGCGGGGCAGTTGATTGCGTTTGGGGATATGGAGGAGATGAAGCGGAAGCTGCGGGCGCATCGGTTGATGAGTGTGAAGGTGTTGGGGGAGATTACGGCCGTTCAAGAGTACCTCCTCCACCACAGCGAAGATGTGCAAAGCATTATGGCGGGCGTGGAAGCTGGTTTAGCCACCAACGAAGTGCGCTTTGATTTTGTGGGCGATGATGCCGCGCTGAGCCAGGTGTTGGCCGGCATGATTAGCCAGGGCATTGCTGTGACTTCCTTCCATGAGGAAGTGGGCGATTTGGAAGATGTTTTTCTGCAAGTGACACAGGGCATTGTGAATTAGACCAGTCATCAGTGATCGGACTGAATACTGCGAAAGTAACTGTCAAACTTGAACATCATCACCTGGTGGAAAGACCTCCGACAAAACCCCATCTACCTGCGGGAGAAAGGGGAATGGGGCGAACCGAACCCATTTTATGAGAAGTTGAGCCGTTATTCGCCGTTTGTGGTGATAGGGGCTTTGCTTTTGGGAGTGTGCGGTGGCTTTAGTAATCCGGCCCTTTTGTCAGGCAATGATGATTTTGTGATTTTTTGGTGTTTATTGTGTTTACCAGCGATGTTGTTTACGGCGTTGACCTGGTTTGGGGTGTTGATGGCACCGGCTTTAACCGCACCTTCGATTAGTATGGAGCGGGATAGGGGAACGTGGGAGGTGTTACGAACGACACCGATCCCGGATCATGAGATTTTGCTGGCGAAGCTGTTTGGCGGGCTGGCGCGGCTGCGAATTTGGAAGCTGTTGTTTGCACTGTCGGTGCTGCAAGGGTTGATGATTGTGGGGATTGGGCTGTTTGGACCGGAAGCGGCTTTGTATCCGGCGATTTCGATGGCGTTATCGGCCGTTTTGCGACCCTGGCTGGAAATTGGCTTTGCGGCGTTTGTGGGGATGTTCATCTCCACCTGGGTGCGCTCATCTACAATGGCCCTGGCGGCGAGTTATATTGCAGTGGTCTTGTTGCGGATGTTAAACAGCACCAGCTTTTGGGCACTTGTTGCTGGTATGATGGGGGCATCGGAATCGGTGTTTGTGGCGAGTAGTTTGGGGCCAACGGCCGTTTATGCCATAGCACTTTTGGTTTTGGGCTGGGGCATTTATTGGCGAGCAGGTAGGATGAGTGAGGAATAATGACGTCATGACGTGATTACGTCATGACGCAATATGACAGATATGAGCGAAACTATTCAACGAAACGGCCGTTTCCAGGCCATTCTGCAAAATCCTGTGACCATGAAAGAGCTGCGCAGCCGGATGCGCGGACGGCGAGCCTTTGTCGTTTTGACTGTCTATTTGCTGGTGATGAGCCTCTTTCTGTCGCTGGTTTATCTAGCCTATGCGTCAGCCAGCAGCAGCCGCTTTGGGCCAGATTCACGGCAGGCGGGTAAGGCCGTGTTTGCGGCCGTTTTGGGCGTGGAGGTATTCCTGGTCATCTTCATTGCTCCCGCCTTCACCGCCGGGGCCATCACAGGCGAAAAAGAGCGGCAAACCTATGATCTGCTGCGCACGACACTGCTGCCCGCCAACTGGTTTGTGCTGGGCAAACTGCTCTCGGCTCTTAGCTACGTCTTTTTGCTCATCTTCGCCTCCATTCCGCTGCAAAGCATCTCCTTTCTGTTAGGCGGCTTATCGGTGGAGGAGTTGGTGATTGGACAGTTGTTGGTGCTGGCAGCGGCCGTTACCTTTGCCCTGTTTGGCCTCTACTGCTCCAGCGTGATGAAATCTACGCTGGCCGCCAGTGTGGTAACTTTTGGCGGTGCGCTTTTTTGGAATATTGGGATGCCGATATTGGTTTTTATGTTTGCTGGCTTTTTGGGTTCGCTGCTGTTTGGCGGCCCCCTCAACTGGGTGACAGAAGCTGTGCTTTATTACGCCGGTTTAACCTTATCGGCCACCAATTTGCTGGCAACGATGGTCATTAGCGAGACGGCCTTGCTGTCTGAGAATACACTGTTTTTCTTTACCACCAGCGTTGGCTCGCCCAGCCGCACCATCACTATCTTCTCGCCCTGGCCGCTGTTTCTCATTCTTTACACGCTGGCTTCATTGCTCTTATATTGGGCCTGTGTGCGGCGGGTGAAGCGGATTGCGGATAAATAAGGGTGTATTGGTGTAAGGGTGTATGAGTCAAATACACCCTTACACCAATTCACCAATATACCCATTTACATGGATATTGAACGAGACTTTAGCCAATTAACCCATCAACTCCGTGCCTGGAACGGCCGTCGTCGTCTGCGAGATGGCTTGTTGTGGCTGCCGCGTGGCATTTTGGCGGGGCTGCTGCTGGCGGTGTTGGTGGCGGCGGTGGCGCGGTTTCGGCCGTTTTTGACGAATGTGGAGGTGGCGTATGTGGCGGGGGGAACGGCCGTTCTCGGTCTCCTCATCACGTTAATTTGGCTGCTTGTGCGGCGATTCAGCCTGATTGAGCAAGCCCGTTTTGCTGATTTCCAGTTTGAATTGCAAGAGAGGAGCAGTACGGCCGTTGAAATTCATCACCAACAGCTTGAAGCTGCGCCCGCCATTGCCCAATTGCAACTAGCAGACACATTGGCCGCCGTGCAGTTGGTAGATACCAAAACCCAATTGCCCTTTGTCTTAAATCGGCAAGATTGGCTGATTTTATTGGCAGCAGCGGCCTTGTTGGCCACAGCCATACTCCTACCCAATCCCCAGGAGACCATCCTAAAAGAGAATCGGGCCGTCAAAGAAACCATCGCCGAGCAAATCGAGGCTATCGAAGCCCTAGAAGAAGAAATCCTGGAAAACCCCACGCTCACTGAAGAGCAAAAAGAAGAGCTGCTAGAGCCGCTGCAAGGGGCCATTCAAGATTTAGGTGCGGGCGATCTCAGCCGCGAAGAAGCCGTCGCCGTCCTCTCCGAAGCCGAAGCCGATTTGCGCGAGTTAGAAGCCAACAACAGCACCGATTCTTTGCAGCAAGCTTTGCAAGATGCAGGCCAGACCTTAGCCGACAACCAAAACAGCCAATCGTTGGGGCAAGCCTTGCAAAATGGCAACTTGTCCCAGGCGGGGGCCGCCGCCGCCCAACTGGCAGATGATTTACCGCAGATGAGTGAGGAGGAGTTGGCCCAGTTAGCGGAGGATTTGGCGCAAACGGCCGAATCCCTGCAAAACGTAGACTCTGAACTGGCGGAACAGTTAGCCGATGCCGCCGAAGCCCTGCAAAATGGCAACACCGCCGCCGCCCAACAAGCCCTCCAACAAGCCGCTGGCACGCTGCAACAACGCGCCCAAGAAGGCGCGGCCTCAGCCCAGGCAGGGCAAGCCGCCGGGCAGCTCAATCAGGGGCGGCAAGAAGTGGCCCAGGCGGGGCAACAGGGACAGGGACAGCAAGGACAAGGCCAGCAAGCACAACAAGGTCAGGGTCAGCAAAGCCAACAGGGCCAATCTGGGCAAGGGCAGGGACAAGGGCAGGGACAAGGGCAGGGACAAGGGCAAGGGCAAGGGCAGGGACAAGGCCAAGGCCAAAATGGCGGCTCCGGCAGCCAAAATAACACGGGTGAAGGCACTGGCGGCCCCGGTCCTGGTGGTGGTCACGCCGAAAACGTGTTTGTCCCCGATTTTGTAGATTTGAGCGGCGAAGAAGGCGTAGACATCGAACTCCCGGCCGAATGTCTGGCGAATCCGGCCGACTGCGGCGGTCTCCTCAGCGAAAACACCACCGACTTCACCAACGAAGGCAGCACCGTCCCCTACGAACAGGTCTTCGGCGATTACCAAGATGCGGCGAATGAAGCGTTGCAAGACGACTATATTCCGCTGGGGTTGAAGGGGTATATTCGGGATTATTTTTCGTCGTTGGAACCGTAATGGGAGACTAGAGACTGGAGATTGGAGACTGGAAATGGCTACTGAGCTTGATGATTTGAAGGTTTTGCAAGATGTGGAACAGATTGCTGATGCGATTTGGGCAGATGTATTGAGGTGGGATAGTTTTGCCAAAGATGTGGTGGGAAAACAGATGGCACGGGCGGTTGACTCGGTTGGAGCGAATATTGCAGAGTCATACGGCCGTTTCCATTACGGCGAAAAAATCAACTTCCTTTATTACGCTAGAGGCAGTCTATTTGAAACCAAATATTGGATAAATCGCGCCCTTGCCAGGAATTTGATGAGTTCTATTCAGGTAGATCAATATGCAGGCCAACTTACCAAGATCGCAAAACAACTAAATGTTTTTGCCAACAGCTTAAAGCATCAACGCCATCGTAAACCAAAGCCTCCCACACTTCGAGAGTCAGATATTGAATATCATTCTTCTGTTGATGAAGAATTATTCAGTCAAGCTGATTTTAAGTGGCTTCTAACTTATTCAACTGAGATCGCCCAATCTCCAATCTCCAATCTCCAATCTCCCCCAAAGGAGGCATATGAACAATAACAACGAACTCTCCGTAGCAGAATTTAGGGAAACGGCCGCTAACATAGAAGGCGAAGTCGCCAAAGTCATCGTTGGGCAGAAAGACGTTGTGCGCCACGCACTCATCGGCATTTTGAGCAGCGGGCATGTACTGTTGGAAGGTGTGCCGGGGCTGGGCAAGACCATGCTCATCCGCACCCTGAGCGATGCCTTGCAGTTAGAGTTCAGCCGCATCCAGTTCACACCCGATTTGATGCCCGCCGATATTACGGGCACGGACATCATGGAAGAAGCGGACGGCCGTCGCGCCTTCCGCTTCCAACAAGGCCCCGTCTTCGCCAACCTGATTTTGGCCGACGAAATCAATCGGGCTACGCCCAAAACCCAGTCGGCCATGCTGGAAGCCATGCAGGAGAAGCAGGTGACGGTGGCTAATCAGACCTATGATTTGCCGCGCCCCTTCTTTGTGATGGCGACGCAAAACCCGATTGAGCAGGAAGGCACTTACCCGCTGCCAGAGGCGCAGTTGGATCGCTTTTTGTTCAAGATTAATGTGGGTTTTCCCACGGCCGATGAGTTGACGGAGATTTTGGCACGAACCACAGGTAAGGAGAATGCTCAGGCGCAAACGGCCGCTTCCGGCCAGACCCTCATCGCCATGCAAAACTTAGCACGGCAAGTCCCCATCCCCAGCCATGTCAGTCGCTATGTGAGCCAGCTTATCGTCGCCACTCATCCAGGCGATACACCTGCGCCGATGGTCAATCGCTATGTGCGCTATGGCTCTAGCCCGCGTGGGGCGCAGGCGTTGGTGTTGGGAGCCAAGATTACGGCTTTGTTGGCGGGTCGCTACAATGTGAGCTTTGAGGATGTAACGGCCGTTGCCCCCGCCGCCCTGCGCCATCGCCTCCTCCTCAACTTTGAAGGCCAGGCCGAAGGCATTAAAACGGATGATGTGATTACTGATTTGGTAGCACACATCAGCAAGGAATCGTGATGATTGTCATTACTCAACTCAAGGCACAACTGTTTTAACTGTGTTGGACAACCTTATGAGCATTTACACCATTCGCCAAATGCAGATGACGGACGCGGATTTTCAAATCTTGTCTGATATTGAACGTTTTATGGATCCCGACGACTTTGGTACGGCCGAATCGTGGCGCGATCAGTATGAAGGGCAAGACCCCAACTATCTCAATGAGACCTATTTTGTGGAAGAAAACGGCCGTCCCATCGCCTCCTTCCAATTTCACGAAACACCCGCCATGCACGTACCCGGCAAAGTACGCATCTGGTTGATGGTGCCCCAAAATGCCTCAGCCGAACTCTGTGAGGCATTGGTAACAGCTTTAGAAGATCGCCTGTCTCAGCACCCCATCAACCGGGCCGTTGGCCCAGCTAACGAAGCCTACAGCAGCTTAATGGCTGCGCTCCAAAAGCACGGTTTTACCAGTGTATTGCAGCATATTGACACCACGCTTGATGTCTCGGCTTTTGACGAAACGCCCTATTTGCCCGAAAGACAACAACTGGCCGACACAGGCATCCACATTAAATCTCTGACGGAGCTAATGGCAACTGAACCGAATTGGGAGCAGAAGCTGTATGAACTGCAATCAGTCGCCCGCCGCGATATTCCCCGCAAACCGGGTATCAAGGCGACGGACATCACCATTGAACAGTGGCGCAAATACACCTTTACCAGCGACCTGAGAACGGATTTGTGGATGGTGGCGGTGACGGATGAGGGCGAATATGTGGGCACGGGCAATCTGTGGCTGCGCGATGCCGAAGGCAAGATTGGGGACAATGGCTTTTTGGGGGTTTTACGGCCGTTTCGCCGTCGCGGCATCGCTCGAATTCTAAAAGTGGCTCTGATTGGGGCAGCTAAAGGGGCAGGCGTACACACAATTAACACGGGCAATGAAAAAGACAACCCCATGTTGCAGCTCAATTTGCAATTGGGCTTCGTCGTGCGCTCTGGCTGGAGTTGGCATCAAATGGATAAGCGTTACGACCGATGAAACTCTTCGACGAGGCTACCCTCCGCAAATTAGAGCAGCTTACACTGGTGGCCGAGCGGGTGCGCGTGGGCGTGATGAAGGGCGACCGGCGCAGCACCAAGCGCGGCACGTCCATCGAATTTGCCGATTATCGCAACTATGTGAAGGGCGATGATTTGCGGCGGCTGGATTGGAATGTGTATGCGCGGCTGGAACGGCCGTTCATCAAACTCCTCGAAGAAGAAGAAGACCTGGCCGTCCACCTGCTGATAGATGCCAGTGCCAGCATGGATTGGCCGGATGACGAGGCCCTGAACAAGCTGCACTACGCCCTGCGGCTGGCCGGCGCACTCGGCCATATTGCCCTGACAACAGGTGATCTGCTAACAGTGACCCTGCTCAACAGCCAAAATGAGCAGCGTTGGGGTGCTTATCGTGGGCAGCAGAATTCGTTACGCTTGTTGCAGTTTTTGGAAAACGGCCGTGCCACCGGCATCACCGATCTCAACCTCTCCTTACGCAACTATGCCCTGCGCAGTAGCCGCCCCGGTTTACTTTTCATTCTCTCCGATCTCCTCTCACCCAACGGCTATCAAGAGGGTCTCAACGCCCTGCAAGCACGGGGCTACGAAATTGGCCTCATTCATATTCTCAGCCCCGATGAGGTAGAGCCGCCCGTCAGTGGCGATTTGAAGCTGGTAGATGTGGAAACAGGAGCCGACGCTGAAATCACGCTCGATGCCACCACGCTCAACCTTTACCGCGAACGGCTGCGCGAATGGCAAGCTGATATTGCCAATTTCTGCGCCAATCGCCACATTCACTACATCCCCCTCACCACAGACCTGCCCTGGGAAAAACTGGTCATGCAAACCTTGCGCGTTAAGGGTGTCGTGAAATGATTTGTGAAGACCAGCACAATTTTGCCTCCAAATTCTGACTGTGTTACTATCTGCTAACCCTGCGATGTGCGTGATAAACTGACTGTGTTGAGCCAACGCTTCTGATCAGGGAATTGAATATGCGTAGAGGGGATGTAGTAGCTGCAAAGCAAGGCAGAGTCCTCGCGGAAAGATTCCCACCTGCTTCATGCAGGTTCAATCCCAATGGTTTACACGGCATGGTGGGGTAAAGATGGCTCCTGAAGAATTTCAGGAGCTTTTTTTGTAGTAGGGAAAGATCAACAACAGAGGTTCTAAGAAATTTCTAAGACGATTCTCTTTTTTCTCTCGCTGATTGTAATGGCGGGCTTGATTGTGGGGTGGCAAACGGCCGTTTCTCCCCACCTCTTTTCCTCAAATCCCCTGCCTACATTGGCAGCTACGGCCAGCGTCAATCTATCTCAGCCGCAAGCATCAACCCATCTTCCCACCCTCGCCGCTACGGCCAGTTTAGAGCTATATTTGACTCAAGCTGCTGCACCTGACACTGTTGTGGCAGCTGAAGTAGTGTGGGTGGAGGCAACGGCCGTTCCGCCCACCCACACCCCCACATCCACAACATCCCCCACAGCCACCGCCACCGCTCAACCCACCGCCACCTCAACCACAACCAAACCAAGTATCACACCAACAGCCACAGCTACCCCATCACCAACCACTACCACAACCCCTCCGCCAACCGCCACACCAACACAAATTCCGCCCACCGCTACAATCACCCCTTCCCCCACCCCCATCATCGCCCTCAGCTATCCCGAACTCACCCTCACCCCCGGCCAACCCCAAAGCTATCTCGACAAAATTCGCCTCTTCGCCTACTACGGCAGCCCCACCGGCCCCGGCCTCGGCATCCTCGGCAACTTCCCCCGCGCCGACATGCTCAACCACATGCGCCAAACCATCGCCACCTGGCAGCCCTACTACGATCTGCCGCTTCTCTCCACTTACCACATGGTCACCACCGTCGCCAATCCCCATCCCCCCGAATATCGGCATCACGTCTCCCTTGAAGTCATTCAAGAGTGGATAGATTCAGCCAAAGCCAACGGGGTCGTCGTCATTTTGGACATTCAACCTGGTCGTGCCAACATCACAGCTGAATACAACCGCATCCGCCAATTCCTATACGAACCCCATGTCCATCTGGCCCTAGACCCCGAATTTTTTATGCTGGACAACCAAATCCCTCTGGTGAATGTCGGGCAAATCTATGCCAGCCAAATTAACGACATCCAGGCCGACATGAACAATATTGCCTACGAAATCGGCCTCAACCGCGTCCTGATCATTCACCAATTCGCCGACAGCATGGTTCCCGATAAGGCAAATATTCAGGATTATCCCTACGTGGAATTATTAATTAATGGGGATGGCGTTGGCCCAGCGGCAGCCAAAATTCGCAATTACAACCAGTATGCGGGCGAGACGGGCTTCGAGTATGGCGGCTTCAAACTCTTCCCTACCGATGGCGATTTTCCGGTGATGACTCCTGAGTGGGTGATGGATGCCCTTTCGCCCCAACCTGTTTTGATTATGATCCAATAAAAGAGTTGCCAAGTTACTTAGGGGAACTTATAGCCCTAAACTCTCACGGATGAACTGGGGCTTGTTGGTAATGATGCCATCCACGCCTAACGCTACAAGCTGTTTAGCCCGCTGTGGGTCATCTACGGTCCAAGTATTTACTTTGAGGCCGCGTTTTTTGACCCAGGCCATGTAAGTTTTATTAACCAACAGGTGATAAGGATGATCGGCTTGGGCCGAGACACCCCAGTGACCGTAATAACGCCAGGGTTTATACCAGAGCAAGCCAACTGGGGTGGCGGCGGGCAGCCGCTGACGGGCACGGCGCACAGAGGCCAGGCTAAAGGAGGATACAATGACGCGATTTTCTAGATGATGGGCCTGAATGCGGTCGGCAACGGCCGTTTCCACCCCCATATCTCCCCACTGCTTCGCCTTAATCTCCACATTGTAAAGCAGTCTAGGGCCAAACGCCTCAAACACCTCATCCAACGTGGGAATCTGCTGCCCCTCCGGCATCGTCAACGCTTGCAACTCAGCCAGCGTCAAATCCGCCACCCGCCCCCGCCCATTCGTCACCCGTTCCACCGTCCAATCATGGAAAACAACCAGCTTGCCATCCCGCGACAACTGCACATCCAGCTCTACGCCATCTGCCCCCTGCTCTAACGCCAAGTTAAACGCATACAGCGTATTTTCCGGCGCATCCGCACTGGCCCCACGATGTCCGATAATTAACGGCCGTTTCGCCGACAACCAATCCATCTAATACAAATCAACAAAATAAGATTCTGCCGCCCGATCAATCAGCTCTTTCGTAAACTTAAACGCGATCTCCCGATAATTCACAATATCCTCCATCTGATCAATCAAATCACGAGGATGATTCGCCCGCAGCTTACGATTTTGCTTAACATAATACTCTTGCAGCAAATAAATCACCATCTGATCATCATACGGCAAACCCCGCCGCTCACAAACCCCCCGGAAAATCTTACGATACACCTCATAAGTCGGCGATGTCACCTCAATCTTATGCCGAATACGGCGCAAAAACGCCTCATCCACCAGATCACGCGGTGGCAAGTTCGTAGAAAAAACAATCAAAACCTCAAACGGCACTTCCAGCTTACGCCCCGTATGCAAAGCCAAAAAGTCAATCTGCTTCTCCATCGGCACAATCCAGCGATTCAACAAATCACGCGGCCGAACCTGCTGCCGCCCAAAATCATCAATCAAGAACATGCCGCCATTGGCCTTCATCTGAAAAGGAGCTTCGTAATATTTATTCGATGTATCATAATTCAGCTCCAATCCTTCCAGAGTCAACTCACCGCCCACCATAATCACAGGCCGCCGAATCTTAAGCCAGCGCGGGTCTTGCCGCCGCTTGCGACCCATCAGCATACCCGTAGCCCCCCGCAACGGTTCCGGCTCCTCTACAGCCACATGGTTCACCTCATCATAAATCTGGATGATTTGACCATCAACCTCCACCGCATAGGGGATGTACATATCACCACCCAAAATCATGCGGCCAATACTCTCGGCAATGGTCGTCTTACCGTTTCCCGGTGGGCCATACAAGAAAATAGACTTACCCGAATTGACGGCCGGCCCAATGCGATGAAAAAGGGAATCCTCCATCACCAAATGAGACAAAGCCTGTCTCATGATCTCCGGGTTCACCTTCACCTGCTTGCCCCCCTGCGCCTTAATAGCCGCCAGATAACTTTCCCAGGGAACAGGGGCCGGGCCAATATACGTGGTGCGCTCAATACGCTCCCGCGCTCGTGCAGCTCCCTTTTCTGTCAATGTATACTGCCAGGCCCCCTCACCTAACCCACTGCGGACTGAACCTTTTATTTCGCACATCTGCTCCCGCTTCAAAAAATCCAGAATAGGACTAACCACATTCTGAAAAGGCAGGTGCATATATTCAGCAACATCATTGCCCGTAATCTGCCCCCGAAAATACATTGTCTTCAGAGTCAAGTCTTCCATAAAGCCATGGCTCAAACCCGTATCCTCTAAACTATTAATTTCTGGTGGACTCCACTCCAAATCGTCCAATTTGCCCACTGCTAATGATGATGTGTTCATAGTTTTGCTCCGATTTATGAATACACGCTTTCCCAATACTAAATCTTACACATTATATATCCGCTACTGAATTTCGTGTACTTGAATCAGGTTTGTTTGACCGCTGCGCCCGAAGGGCACACCAGCCGTAATAACGATTTTATCACCGTCATGTAATTGGTAACGCTCAATCGCCCCAACCGTAATGCGCAGCATTTCATCCGTTTCCGAAAAACTAGGCACTAACAGACAATCTACCCCCCAAACCAGGGCCAAACGTCTCTGGGTGCTTTCCTGCGGCGAGACAGCCATGATGGGTGTTTGGGGCCTGTGCCGGGCTATTTGCTGGGCCGTGTAACCAGACATGGAAGAGCTGACAATAACGCGGGCATTGACTTGTTCTGCAATGACGCAACTGGCCGCGCTAATCGCTTCGGTAATGGAAGCAACATTTTCATCGCCTTGCTGCCGACGGTTGCGCCAAGTTTCGTAAGGAAACTCTTTTTCGGTGATTTCAGCAATGTGCTTCATCATTAAAACTGCCTCAACCGGATATTTGCCGGAAGCGGTCTCGCCAGAAAGCATTACCGCATCTGTACCATCGAGAATGGCATTGGCTACGTCGCTGGCTTCGGCGCGGGTAGGGCGCGGGTGTTCTACCATGGATTGCAGCATTTGGGTTGCGGTTATTACCGGCTTGCCCACTTCATTGCACGCAGCGATTATCTTTTTTTGTAACAGAGGCACTTGCTGCGGGGGAACTTCAATGCCTAAGTCACCACGGGCGACCATGATGCCATCGGCCACGTTGCGAATGGATTTGAGATGTTCGATGGCTTCGCTTTTTTCTATCTTGGCGATGATGGGTATGTTAGCTCCATGTTTGGCCATGAGTTCGCGCAGTTCTTGAATATCATCGGCCGTTCGCACAAAGGAAAGGGCTACATAATCCAACGCCATTTCACAAATGAAGGCTAAATCTTCTTGATCTTTGTCAGTAATGCTGGAAATACCCAAATCTGTTCCTGGCGCATTGATTCCTTTACGGGCTTCCAGCAAGCCCGCCACGGTCACCAGGCAGCGCAGGGTGTCGTCGCGTTTTTCTGTGACAAGAAACTCAACCTCGCCATCTCCCACAACCAGACGTGCCCCTGGCTGCACCACTTCAATCAAATCGGGATGGGGCAGATGAATCATGGCTGGTTGGCCGGGGTGCGGGGTTAAAACGACCTCATCACCTGCTTTGAGGGGGATGCCGCTAGAACGAACATGACCTAAACGAATCTTGGGGCCTTGCAAATCTCCGAGGATGGCCAGAACTTTGCCTTCTTCTTGGGCAACACGGCGCAATGTATTGATGGTTTTGCGATGCGATTCATGGTCGCCATGAGAGAAGTTTACACGGGCGACTGTCATGCCGGAATGTAACATGCGGCGTATGGTTTCGGGGCTGCTTGATGCGGGACCAATGGTTGCCACTATTTTTGTACGGGCCATAACTAACTCACTTTATAAACAAGATCATTTGCTTTTACGTTAACCCTGTGGGTTGTAAAACGTTGTGATTTGTAATCATACCTGTTGATGGGGAAAATAAAAAATGCAGGTTGTGAGCCTGCATTTTTGAAAGTGGGGGTGGGAAATGGGTTATTCGTCAACGGCCGTTAACGACACCTGAACCTCATCACCATCCAGCTTCATAGCCGTTACCTTCACTTGATCATGAGCAGAAAAGTTATCCTCCAACCACTCCTGAACCGCCGGACTCAAAACAATTCTAGCCTGCTCCGAAGGCTGCAAGCGCCACACCGCACTCTTCTTATCATAAATCCCATCATAATAAATCGTTACATTCCGCGTCTCAGTACGGGCATTTAACGCAAAAAACGACCAATGTTCCGGCGTTAAATTAATAAAACCACGTCGGATATGCAAAGGCTTCAAATCAACCACATAAGAAAATGACTCCTCCACATCCACCGCAAGCTGAGCTTCAGGCATAGTCGGAGCAGCCGCCTTTGACCGGGAAGTTCTAGCTTTTGTCTTTCGCTTTGTCGTCTTCACACGACCCGTCAAAAATTGGAAAGCAGGCATCAAACTTGTAACCTGTTCACTCATCACCTGCGTCAGCGTAGCCCCCATAACAGATGCCTGTTCCGCTGGATAACGGCGGCTGAGGTAAACAGGCGTCACCCAATAATCTTCACTATTTAGATACAGTGCTTTATTAAAAACTTCGGAAGCAGTCTCCAGCGAAAAGTTCTTCACACTATCTTTGAACAAATCCTGATAATGAGTAGCCTCACCGGTTCCTTCCTCTATCTGCATCTGCTGCACACGCAATGTCCATTCTGGTCCCAACTGGGTAATGATATGATGGCACGAAGCCGTATCCTTCACTGCACGAGCCAAACCCTTTACTATCACCGCTTTTTCAGCAATGACCATTTGAACTTCAAAACTTAAAGGCCGTGCATTAAATGAAATGTGCCCATCGTTATAAACCTCTTTATCCGCTGCCAAATAAGCCTCTTTGTTAGCCTCATTCACCCCAAAGAAGGGTAAATCCATTTGTGTCGTCATGGGCAGCCGATCGTGCAAGGAACCGATGAACAATTCCAATTGAGACAGGGCATATTTAATAGCAGTTTCCTCGCCTGCCCAGCCAAATGCCGTAAAAACGGGCATTCCTAAGCCATTAAAACGTTTTCCAAACTCCATGTTGCGATTCCTTAGTTAAAATATAGTCTTGGGGAATTAGTAATTGAGGATAAACACCTTTTCCTCTAATTAATAGCCAATCATCCCCAATTGTCAAGTAGAATCATTTGTCATTTAAGCGGATGTCATTTATGATTCGGGGACGTTTGGTTCAGTAAAAATGCAGCCCAGACGTTATATCACATACCCTAGAGAACCACCGCATGGATTCGCGCCGTCGTACGTATGCCATCCTTATAGGCATTATTCTTTTGACACTTCCTTGTTATTGTGCCGGATTTTTTGCCTTATCTGTGGCCGATGACAGGGCAGCCGGCCCGGATATACCACCCACTTTACCACCTCCGGTTATCACCGATACCCCCACAGCCACGCCTACGGCGGACGTAGAACCGGAGGAACCAACGGCCGTTCCCACCAAAACACCTGGCGCACCCACCGCCACCTTACCACCCACACCTTTACAATTCGAAACCCTTACACCGCTGCCTACCCTGCCACCAACAGCTACACCAACGGCAACCGCCACCAGCACCGCCACCACCACACCCACCGCAACAGCCACCGCTACCGAAACAGCCACCGGCACGGCCCTGCCCACCAACACCGCCACCCCCACCCCCACCCCCAGCGAAACACCCACCCCCGTCAAACCCACCGATACGGCCGTTCCACCAACCGACACTCCCGTCCCCCCCACCAACACCCCAGAAACCCCCACCGCCACCGATACACCCGCCCCCCCCACCGCCACCAACACCCCAGAAACCCCCACCGATACCCCCATGCCCACAGCCACCGAAAGTGGCTCAGATGGCTAAGAGGAACTTATGGACACATTCAAACTTCTACAAACATTAACCGAAACACCTGGCCCCTCTGGCTTCGAACAGCCAGCCGCCGCCATTGTGCAAGAACTATGGGAACCCTACGTAGACAGCATCACCACCGATAGAGTTGGCAGTGTCATCGCCATCAAAAAAGGCCAAGGAGCCGAACCCCGCCCACGCCTGCTCATCGCCGCCCACATAGACGAAATCGGCCTCTTAGTCAGCAAAATCGAAGAAAGATTTGGCTCTGGCTTCTTACGGCTTACCGCCCTAGGCGGCATAGATATTCGCCACGTTCACGGCCAAGTAGTCGAGGTACATGGCCGCCGCACCCTGACCGGCGTTTTAGGCGGGCCACCCTCCTTCATGCAAACGGCCGAACGGCAAGGCAAACCCTACAACTACGAAGACATCGTAGCCGACGTCGGCCTGCCCTATGAAGAGTTAAAAGAACTCGTATCCATTGGCGACTACGTTACCTTCCGCCAACCACTGCGCCAATTACAAAACAAGCGCGTCACCGGCAAAGCCCTGGACAATCGCTCCTCTGTAGCCGCCCTCACCCTGTGCCTGGAACAGCTAAACGGCCGTTCCCACACCTGGGATGTCCTCGCCATCGCCACCTCCCAAGAAGAAACCCGGCTGCTTGGCGCCGCCACCACCGCCCACGCCTACAACCCCGATGCCGCCCTCGCCATTGATGTCACCTTCGCCAAAGCACCCGGCGTGTCTGGCGATCAACTCCTCGAACTAGGCGAAGGCCCCGCTCTCGACCTAGGCCCCAACGTACACCCCGGCATGTTAAGAGCCTTGCAAGACACCGCCCAAGCCATCGAAATGAAAGTCCACATCGAAACCCACAATCGCGGCAGCGGCACAGATGGCATGGCCCTGCAAGTCGCCCGCGCCGGCATCCCCACTGGCATCATCGGCCTGCCCCTGCGCAACATGCACACCGTCGTCGAGGTTGTAGACATGGCCGATGTAGAACGATGCGGCCGTTTAATGGCCGAATTTGTTACCCGCTTAGACGATCAATTCTTACCCAATTTGGTGCAAGGGATGATGGAAAAATAATTACGTAATTACGTCATGACGTAATTACTGAGTGAACAATCACTTATGAACGAATTACTGAAAGTATTAACCGAAGCCGTCGGCGTATCAGGCGAAGAAAAAGAAGTTCGTATTCTCATCCGTGACCTGATTGCCGACCATGTTGACAGTTGGGAAGTAGACGCAATGGGCAACCTCATCGCCCTCAAAAAAGGCACCGGCGTTTCCGATTTGCGCGTGATGGTTGATGCTCACATGGACGAAGTAGGCTTGATGGTAACAGAAGTTGGCTCAGACGGAGCCATCAAATTCAGCCCCATTGGCGGTTTTGATGATCGCGCCTTACTCGCCAAAGTCGTACAAATCGGCCCCAAAAAGATCACAGGCGTTATCGGGGCCAAGCCCGTCCATCTGCTCAACCAGGCAGAACGGGATCGTGTGGTGAAGATTGATGCCATGCGCATTGATGTCGGTGCTAAAAAAGCCCTCAGCAGCAAAGTAAAAGTGGGCGACCGGGCTGCTTTTGTCACCAAGTATGAGGAGTTGGGAGGAACGGCCGTTGGCAAAGCCTTCGACAATCGCGCTGGATGCGCCGCCCTCATTGAACTCCTGCGAGCCGATCCCTACCCCTTCGACCTGTACGCCGCCTTCACCGTGCAAGAAGAAGTCGGCCTGCGCGGAGCACAAGTTGCCGCCTATCGCCTTAAACCCGATGTGGCCCTGGTGCTAGAATGCACCCCCGCTTACGATCTGCCCACCAAAGACGACATCAGCCCCAACGTCGCCCTCGGCAAAGGCCCATCCATTTACGTCATGGATCGCGGCACCATCCAAGACCCACGCCTCGTCGCCCACATCACCAAGACGGCCGTTGCCCACAACATCCCCTACCAAATTCGCCAGCCCGGCGGCGGCGGCACCAACACCGCCGCCATCCAACGCATCCACGCCGGTGTCTCCGCTGCCACCATTGCCGTCCCCGGCCGCTATGCCCACACCCCCTGCATGATGATCAACCTGGAAGACTACGCCCACGTCGTCAAACTGGCCGAAGCCACCCTGCGTGGCCTCACCAAAGAGATAGTACACCGCCAATAATATTTACGTAATTACGTAATTACGTAATTACGCTCATAACAATATGAACGACCTAATCAAAAAATTAGTAGAAGCTTATGGCCCATCAGGCTTTGAAGACCAGATGCGAGAACTCATTCGCCCCGAAATTGAAGCCCACGCCGACGAAATCTGGACCGATGCAATGGGCAACCTCATTGCCCGCAAAAAGGGTGATGGCAGCGGCCTCAAAGTGATGATCGCCGCCCACATGGACGAAATTGGTGTCATGGTCACACACATCACCGAAGAAGGCTTTGTGCGCTTCACCAACATTGGCGGCGTGCGCCCCCATACGCTGCAAGGCGGCCGCGTTCTCTTCGCCAATGGCACCATCGGTGTCGTCGCCAGCGACCGCCTCACCGACCGCACCAAGATTCATGGCCTGGAAAAACATTACATTGATGTAGGCGCTACCAGCCGCGAGGATTGTCCGGTAGCGGTGGGGGATGCCGCGGGGTTTATACGGCCGTTTCTAGCCCAGGGCAACACCATCGTCGCCAAAAGCCTCGATGATCGCATCGGCTGCGTCGTCGCCATCGAAGCCCTCAAACAGCTAACCGACACCCCCCACGACATATATTTCGTCTTCAGCGTCCAAGAAGAAGTGGGCACACGCGGGGCCGAAGCCGCCGCCAATGGCCTCAGCCCCGATGTGGGCATTGCCCTGGATGTCACCGGCACAGGCGACACCCCCGAAGCCTACCCAATGGATGTCAGCCTCGGCAAAGGTGCCGCCATCAAAGTCAAAGACGGCGGCATGATCGCCCACGCTGGTTTAGTACGCTTAATGAAACAGCGAGCCGAAGAAGCCAACATCCCCTACCAACTCGAAGTCCTCGTCGGCGGCACCACCGATGCCCGTCCCATCCAGATTGCCAACGCTGGCTCCGCCGCCGGCTGCATCTCCATCCCCACCCGCCACCTGCACACTCCCAGCGAAATGGTAGACAGCCGCGATGTCGAAGCCTGCATCAGCTTGCTCGTCGCCATTTTGTCTCAACCCATTGACCTTTAGACTGGGGACTGGGGACTAGAGACTGGAGATTATTAGTCTCCAGTCCCCAGTCCCCAGTCTCTAAAATCACTCAACGTGATGATGTCCCCCAAAAAGCACAAAGCAACGGCCGATAAACCTGTGTTATTGTCCGCCATCCGCACCATTTTGGCTCTCATCGTGCCGCTAGTGGGAGCCTTCTTTTTTGCCTTCGCCGCCGAGGGATTTTCAGCCACAGCCGCTAATGATCAGGCAGCTTTGGTTCCCTTTTTTATGGGGCTGGGGCTGGTTAGCCTCTTTTTAGGGCTGCGCTGGTATGGGCTGTCGCCGTTGGGAATGCGGGGAGGACGGCCGTTATTTTCCAGCATCGGTTTCGCCGTTCTCGGCTGGGTAGCCCTAATCATCATCCGCTTCGCCACCATCTCCATCCTCGGCTACGATTCCGGCTTCGACGAATTTTTCTACCGCCTGCTATTTGAAGCCTTCTGCGTTCAGATTTGGGCCTTTGGTCTGCTGTTTAGCAGTCTGGCCGCTTGGCGCGGCCCACTAACGGCCGCTTTCGGCAGCGGCATCTCCTTCGGCTTCATCGCCATTCTCTTCTTCCGCGAAGCCCCCGATGTCCCCGCCATCACCGGCCTCATCTACTTCCTGTTGTGGGGCATCTTCTACGGCATCATCCGCCTGCGCAGCGGCAGCCTCATGGGTGCCAGCCTCATCCAAGCCTTCCAGAGCTTCACCGCCTGGGTCGTCCTCACCCCCAATCTGGCCGCTGCTAACAACAACTTTTCCACCTTATACATCGCCACTGGCCTGGCCTATCTCATCTTCATCTGGCGTTTATGGCCCAAACAAGAGGAGGATTATCGTGTTTAAGATTACGATTTCTTTGGATGATCGGGCGCGGCTGGTAACGGCCGTTCTCGCTGCCAGCAATTGGCCCGAACTGGAACAACAACAAACCCCCCACGCCGTTCATCCCCATTCCAAACATACCGCCTACTACGTAGAAAGCACTGCAGAGCATACGGCCGTTACCCTGCTCAATCAAGGGCTGGCTGACGACATCCCCCTCAGCGACTACTTCACCGCTGCCCTTCGCTGCACCTGGCCTGATTTTGCCCCGCAAGAAGCCCTGCCCGCCACCTTAGCCGATGGCGCATGGGTTGGCACTCTGGCCGATTTCTACCAGAAAACCAATCTCGGCCAATTCTTGCAAACAGAAAGTGAACCCTGGCAAACAGCCTACGACGATCTGGTGGGCATCTTCCAAAACAGCAAACTGCCCGCCTATCTGCAAAAGCTGTGTGGTAATGGCCTTCCCGATATGGTGATTGTGCCGACGGTTGTATATCCGCTCTTGCAGCCTGTTTTAGTGCCAACGGCCACCAACTCCCACTTCATGATCCTCCCCCCCGCCAAAGCCTGGGGCGAATCATCCCCCTGGCCCTTCGGCGAAGACCCCGGCTGGGTCATCGCCCAATCCTGCTTCTACCTCGTCCAGCACTTCCTGGCCGATACCCTGGCCCAAATGGACGCAACCCAGCAAGGTTTACTCACCTATAGTGCCGTCACCCTCTGCTTGGAGGAAGAGTTCGATGAAGCCGAAGCCATGACCTACCTGGTGCAGAAAAAGCGGGAACAAAAGTTACCCACGCTCCCCCTGACCGTCGAAACTTTACGCGATTATTTGGCCGAACCAAACGGCCGTACTCTATTAGATTTAACATTTTAGCCATAGAGCGTCATTACATCATTGCAGTTTAAGAAATAAATCGGGTAATGGGTGTGGGACGATTTTGTAAATCGTCCGAGCGATTTACAAAATCGCTCTACAGTTATTACCCGATCAATTAGTTAAAGACCAATGACGTAATGACGTCATTAGAAACCATGTCCGAACAATACATTCTCACACGAACCGAAGGGCGCGTGGGCATTGCCCAACTCAACCGCCCTCAAGCCCTCAACGCCCTCAACAGCGACTTAATGATTAGGCTCATGGATGCCCTCGAAGCCTTCGACGATGACCCCAATATTGGCTGCATCGTCATCACGGGCAATGACCGCGCCTTCGCCGCCGGGGCCGACATCAAGCAAATGGCCGATGCCACGCCCGTCTCCCAACTGGACAGTCCCATGATTGACCAGTGGGATCGGCTGCAAAAAGTGAGCAAACCGGTGATAGCGGCCGTTTCAGGCTACGCCCTCGGCGGCGGCTGTGAACTGGCGATGCTGTGCGACATGATCGTTGCCAGCGAAACGGCCCAATTCGGCCAGCCAGAAATCAACATTGGCGTGATTCCTGGCGCAGGTGGCACGCAGCGCATGACCCGTGCGGTGGGCAAGGCACTGGCGATGGAGATTGTGTTGAACGGCCGTTTCCTCACTGCCAACGAAGCCCTCCACTACGGCCTCATCAACCGCATCGTCCCCGTCGAACTCTACTTGCAAGAAGCCATCAAACTCGCCGCCGAAATAGCCGACCGCGCCCCTGTGGCTGTGCGCCTGGGCAAAGAAGCCGTCAACATGGCCTTCGAGACCAGCCTGCAAACCGGCGTAGCCCACGAACGCCGCCTCTTCTACATGCTCTTCTCCACCGAAGACAAAAAAGAGGGCATGGATGCCTTCATTAACAAACGCAAACCGGAATGGAAGGGGAAGTAATGAATGTAGAACGGCCGTTAGAACCCCAAAAACGCGCAATCATCGTCGGAGCCTCATCGGGCATCGGCGCGGCCCTGGTGCGCCATCTAGCCAAACAAGGTTATCACGTCGCCGCCCTGGCGCGGCGCGAGGCGAAATTACAAGAGTTATGCGAGCAGGTGAATGTAGCTGTGGATAACGGCCGTGTTCTCCCCTACACCCACAACGTCACCGACTACGATACCATCCCCGCCCTCTTCCAAACCATCGTCCACGACTTAGGCGGCCTCGATTTAATCGTCTACGTCGCTGGCGTACAACCTCCTGTTGCCCTCAACGAATACAACTTCGAGAAAGACCAGGCCATGATCAACGTCAATACCCTGGGCGCAATTGCCTGGCTCAACCAGGCCGCCCTGCGCTTTGAGCGGGCCGGGTCCGGCCACATCGTCGGCATCGGCTCCATCGCCGGCGACCGGGGGCGCGTGGGCAGCCCCGTCTACAACAGCAGCAAGGCCGCCCTCGCCACCTATCTCGAAGCCCTACGCAATCGCCTCACCCGGCACGGCGTGTCCGTCACCACCATCAAATTCGGCTTTGTAGATACGGTGCTGCTGGAAAACGCGCCCAAAACCTTCTGGGTCATCCCCCCCCAAGAAGCCGCCGAGCGTGTTTACCAATCCATCCAAAAGAAAAAACAAACGGTATACATTCCCGCCCGTTGGGGCCTGGTCGGGCTAATTATTCGGCACATTCCGTCATTTATGTTTCGACGATTGAGCTTTTAGTGTATTGGTGTATTGGTATAGTGGTTGCAACGAAAATACACCATTATACCACTAAACCAATACACCCCTCTTCACCATGCTAACAGAACAACTCCACGCAGAACTTGAGGATTTTGAGGAACAACTGCTGCCCGTGCTGCCTAATGAGCGTTTAGAGCAAGTAACAGCCTGGGGGCGGGCCAGCCGCAGCATCAGCCATGTGTACCGCCCCAGCACCGTTTCGGGTGTGCGGCAGGTGTTTGAGGTGGCACGGGCTAACGGCCGTTCCGTTGGTTTCCGCGCTGGTGGCAACAGCTATGGCGATGCCGCCATGAACGCCGAAAACATTGTGCTGGATGTGCGCCGCATGAACCGCATTTTAGACTGGCAGCCGGAAAACGGCCGTATCACCGTCCAACCCGGCGTCACCTTACAGCGCCTGTGGGAATACATCCTCGAAGATGGCTGGTGGCTGCCCATCGCCACCGGCACCATGAAAACCACCGTCGCGGGCTGCGCCGCCATGAACACACACGGCAAAAACGCCTGGAACATGGGTGTCTTCGGCGACCACATCATCTCCTTCGACCTGCTGCTGCCCACCGGCGAACTGCTGACATGCAGCCGCGAGCAAAACGAGGAGCTTTTCTACGCGGCCATTGGCGGCTTTGGCATGTTGGGCTGCTTCACGGCCATCACCATGCAAATGAAGCGCATCTACTCCGGTTTGCTCAATGTGGAAGGGTTGACGCGCCCCAATTTGGCTGAGACGATGACCTATTTTGATGAGCATTTGCACGACTCCGACTATCTGGTTGCCTGGAGCGATGCCTTTGCACGGGGCAAACGCCTGGGGCGCACCGAAATTCACCGCGCCAACTACCTGCGCCCCGGCGAGGACCCCCAACCCAGCCAAACCCTGCGCCTGAGCCATCAGACTTTGCCCGAAAATATTATGGGCCTGATGCCTCGTTCGATTATCTGGTGGTTTCAACGGCCGTTTTGGAACAACTTCGGGATGCGTTATGTCAACATAGCCAAGTTCCACGCCGCCCACTTCAAAGGCCAGCACAGCTACCAACAGCCCCATGCCCTCTTCCACTTCCTGCTCGACTACTTCGACTGGAACAAACCCTTTGGCCCTGGCGGGTTAATCCAGTATCAGCCCTTTATCCCCAAAGAAAACGCCCTCGACGCTTTCAACGACATCTTCCGCCTCTGCCAAAAACGGGGACTGCCCAACTTCCTCTCGGTGATGAAACGCCATCGCCCCGACCCCTTTCTCATCTCTTACTGCGTAGATGGCTACTCGATGGCTATGGATTTCCGCATTACCAAGCGCAACCGAGAGCGGGTGGTGGCCTTGACGAAGGAATTGGATGAGATTGTGCTGGCGGCCAACGGCCGTTTCTACTTCGCCAAAGACAGCACCCTGCGCCCCCCCATCGTCCGCGCCTACCTGGGCCAGGAACGCATAGACCGCTTCCACACCCTCAAACAGCGCTGCGATCCCGACAACTTACTGCAAACCAACCTGTGGCGGCGGCTGTTTAGGAACGAAGGCTAAACAGCCCATGAAAATGAGATTGGAGACTGGAGATTAGGGATTGGGGCAATCTCCAGTCTCCAGTCTCCAATCTCCAATTGACTTTTCACCTTGCCACCCTGCCGCCCCTCAGCTAAACTTCCGCCATGCTTTCCCCGCGCCGACGCACCCCACTTATTGCTGGAGTATTACTCCTCATCCTCGCCATTGTCATCATCCTGCTGCTAACACGGCGCACACAAGCGGCCGTTGGCCCCGCCATTGCCCTATGCCCCGGCCCCGATCTCTATGGCTACACCTGTGAAAGCGGCGCAGGTTTCGCCTATATTGATGCCACCACCGACACCTTCCTTTATCAAGATGATGGCATTATCACCCTGCCACTACCCTTCCCCTTCACCTTCTACGGCACAACCTACACCGAGCTTCAGGCCAGCAGCAACGGCAATTTGCAATTTGGTAACGACAATTCCACCTACCTCAATGGATGTATGGACAGCGGCCCCGTGCCAGAAATGGGCGACCTGATTGCGCCGTTTTGGGATGATCTCGATCTAACGTTGTACGGTTATCTGGAAACCATTACCGTTGGTGAAGCACCCAACCGCATTTTTGTGATTGAATGGGACAATATCCCCCCCTTCCAGGCCGAACCGGAAGATGCGGTAACGTTTGAAGTGCAGTTATTCGAGGGCAGCCACGATATTGTGTTTTTGTATGAAGATGTGCTGTCATTTGAACGCAGCAACGGCCGTTCCGCCACCATCGGCCTGCAAAGTGAAGCCCAAGGCGTATCTTTGCAATACAGCTGTGACCGCCCCGCCATGAACGACGCTGCCGGCCTCTACTTTCCCCACCCCGCTGCACCCAACAACGACTTGGGTCTGGATGTGGTGATTGAGCAGGAGATAACGGCCGTTCCCCAAGCCAAAGGTCACATAAACGAACTGCTCACCAGCCTGGCCCAACACGGCCCCGCCAGTTTAACCGATCTGCGCCACCACTGGCTCAGCCAAACACCCCAACTCATCACCGACTGGCACTGGCTGGATTTGGCGGGCAACGGCCGTAACGATCTCATCCTCCTCTGGCGCGGCACAGCCCAGCAGCCCGAACTCACTCAACTCGTCGTCCTCACTCCCGACGAGGCCGGTCAGATGAGTGTTCAACTCAACCAACGCCTCGCCACCCGCCAAGAAACCTTCGCCCAACTTACCATGGCCGCAACGGCCGATCTCACCCACGACAACAACCCCGATGTGCTGCTGCACGATGCAGCCAGCGGCCAACTCCTCCTCCTAACCCACACACGCGGCCAGTTAGACCTCATCCCCGTTCCCGAACAATGCACAGGCAAATTGGCAGTGGTAGATTCCGATGGCGACGGCCGTTGGGAAATTGCCCGCGATGGCTGCGAAGGTGGACGTGTGGTTTTGGCCTGGAACGGCCGTTCCTTCACCACAAAATAAGCTCCCCTGAGTTCCCCCCAGTTTCCTCTCCCCAAAAACCCAAAACTCGACTTGCAAAGAGCCGTCGAAATGGGTACTATGCACGCCCGAAACCAAACCCAACTGTAACTGTTCACCCACCCGGAGGTTTTCCCTCGATATAACCTTCGAAAAAGAGACCTCCGGGGGGATTTTCACTCGAAGGACTGGACGATTACACCCAACCTATATTTATTTATTCGGAGAAGTAGAGGATGTTTGAAGTAAAAGGTCAATATGCCAACCGTAAAGGAAAATACACTGTGTTGGCAATCAACAACGACATGATGACCGTCCGCTACGAGGACGGCACCGAAGCCTCGCTCAAAATGGCGATCCAACAGCGCATCTGGGAAAACATCTCCTCAGAGATAGAAGAAGCGCACCGCAAGCAAGCCGCACGACGCGGCCCTGCCCAAAATACCCAATATTTCATCAAAGCCATCAGCTTACCCAGCGGCGAAATCCTATTCCCCGGCTGGCACGAGCGCGTCGTCATGGCCCCCACCCAAGAGCGAGCCGACAAGATCAAACCTGGAGATCGCCTCATCTATTACGCCATTGAATCCAAAGTCTTTTTCGCTGTTGTCACCATCACCGGCAACGCCGTCGAAGCCGACCCCAAGAAGTATCTCTTCACTACCACGGCCGAATCAGCCTTCTTCTTCCCAGTAGATACAGACGCGGCTATATCATCCGTTTCCCTGGCCGTGCCCTACGATTCAATGGAACTGGAAAGCCAGCCCAAATTTAGAACCCTGCGCATCGAACCAGAGTCCTTCCTGCCCATCAACGAAGATGATTTTGAACTCCTGGCCGAACTTGTCACCGAACTCACCGAAGGCGATGACGACGAAGACGAAGAAGAGGAAGAAGAAGAGTTCATCGAAGAAGACGATATTTAATTACGTAATTACGTAATTGCGTAATTACTTCATCATCAAATTATGACCCCAGAATACATACTCGTGTGCGTTGCCTGGCCCTACGCCAACGCCGACATCCATCAGGGCAATGTCACCGGCTCCTATCTGCCCGCCGACATCTACGCCCGTTTCCATCGCCTCAAAGGCAACCACGTCCTCATGGTCTCCGGCTCCGACAGTCACGGCACGCCGGTAACGGTGAAGGCCGAGGAAGAGGGGAAGAGCATTGAAGAAGTGTTTGGTTATTATCACGGCCGTTTTCTCCAACTCTTCCAACAACTCGGCCTCAGCTACGACCTCTTCACCCACACCGACACCGAAAACCACCACCGCGTCTCCCAAGACCTGTTCCTACAGCTCAAAAAGAACGGCTACCTCTACCCCAAAATCACGCCGCAAATGTACAGCCCCACCGCCAACCGCTTCCTGCCCGACCGCTACGTCGAGGGCAAATGCCCCAACTGCGGTTACGAACGGGCACGGGGCGACCAGTGCGACAACTGCAACACCCTCTTCGAGGTCGCCAGCCAACTCATCAACCCCCGCAGCAAGCTAGACAATTCCCACCTCGAAGTGCGCGAAACCGAGCATTTCTTCATAGACCTGCCCGCCATCGCCGCCAATGGCCTGGCCGACTGGATTCAACGCGATAAAGACCATTGGCGGCCCCAAGTTATCAACTTCGCCCGCAACTTCATCGTGGAGCAAGGGCTGATTGGCCGTGCCGTCACCCGCGACATGGATTGGGGCATTGCCGTGCCTGTGGCGGGTTACGAGGGCAAGGTGTTGTATGTCTGGTTTGAGGCGGTCATCGGCTATCTGTCGGCGGCCATCGAGGCCACGCGCAATCGCGGCGACCACGATGGCTGGCGCAACTGGTGGCACAATCCGGCGGCCCGCACTGTCTACTTCATCGGCAAAGACAATATCCCCTTCCACGCCGTCATGTGGCCGGCCCAGCTTTTAGGCGCAAGGGGTCTCTACTCTGGTGATCCCCATCAGGTGTTAAACCTGCCCTATGATGTGCCTGCCAATGAGTTTATGAACATGGAAGGGCGCAAGATTAGCGGCAGTATGAACTGGGGCGTATGGATGCTGGATGCGTTGACGCGCCATGATCCTGATCCGCTGCGGTATTATTTAACGGCCGTTATGCCCGAAACCCGCGACAGTGATTGGAGTTGGCAGGGCTACGTAGAGCGCAACAACAGCGAACTCGTCGCCAACTGGGGCAACCTCGTTAACCGCGTCCTCAACATGACCAAACGCTACTTCAACGGCATCGTCCCCGACCCGGGGGCCATACGCGAACAAGACAACGCGCTTTTGGCTGCGATGGACGAAGCCTTCGCCACCGTTGGCGACCTGTACGACGGCTGCAAATTCCGCAATGTCACCCAAGAACTGCTGCGCCTTTCCACGCTGGTCAACCAATATTTAGAAGACAATCAGCCCTGGAAAACGGCCAAAACAGATATGGCCGCCACAGGCCGCACTTTGTACACTGCCCTGCAAGCCCTCAATGCCCTCAAAGTAATGTGGTCGCCCATCCTGCCCTTCACCAGCGAGCAGTTACACCAGATGTTGGGCGAAACAGGCGAACTGTTTGGCAAGCAGTATGTCGAGACCTTTAGCGAACCCAGCGGCGATCACATTGCCCTGACCTATGACGGCACAACGGCCGTTGGCTCCTGGCAGCGCACCGAAATTGAAATCGGCCGTCAACTCCCCCAACCCCTCCCCCTCTTCAAAAAGTTAGACGACAGCGTTGCCGAGGATGAAATTTCTCGGCTTGGTAAATAATGAGACGAGAGACTAGAGGCTGGAGACTAAGTAAGCAAAGCAGTCTCTAGTCTCTAATCTCCAGTCTCCAATCTCCAATCTCCAAAATGACAACAGACGACAAAAAAATAATCTATTCCATGTACGGCGTGGGCAAAATCTACCCACCCAACAAACAAGTCCTGCGTGACATCTCCCTTTCTTACTATTACGGGGCCAAGATCGGCGTGCTTGGCCTCAATGGCTCCGGCAAAAGCTCCCTGCTGCGCATTATGGCGGGGGTAGACCAGGATTACATCGGCCAAACTACCGTTGTACCCGGTTTTACCATTGGCTATTTAGAGCAGGAACCATTGCTAGACAGCAGCAAAACGGTGCGCGAGGTGGTGGAAGAAGGCGCACAAGATGTGGTGGATGCCCTGCGCGAATTCGACGAAATCAACCTGAAATTCGGCGAAGATTTATCGCCTGAAGAACTGGACGACCTCATCGAAAAGCAGGGCAAATTGCAAGACAAACTCGACCATATGAATGCCTGGGATTTAGACAGCCGCCTTGATTTGGCGATGGATGCCCTGCGCTGTCCGCCAGGGGAAACGGCCGTTTCCGTCCTCTCTGGTGGCGAAAAAAGGCGCGTCGCCCTGTGCCGCCTCCTCCTCAAACAACCTGACATTCTGCTCTTGGACGAACCCACCAACCACCTTGATGCCGAATCCGTCGGCTGGCTGGAACGCCATTTGCAGCAATACCCCGGCACCGTCATCGCCGTCACCCACGACCGCTACTTTTTGGACAACGTAGCCGGCTGGATTTTGGAACTAGATCGTGGTTATGGCATCCCCTGGAAAGGCAACTACTCCTCCTGGCTCGACCAAAAACAGGCAAGATTAGCCAAAGAAGAACGTGCCGAATCCCTGCGCCAAAAAACCTTGCAGCGCGAGTTAGAATGGATCAACATGAGTCCCAAAGGCCGCCAAACCAAATCCAAAGCCCGCATCACCGCTTACAACAAACTGGTCAGCGAAGAAGCCGCCCGCTTCCGCGAAGATTTAGAGATTTTCATCCCGCCGGGGCCGCGTCTGGGCGACATTGTGGTGCAGGCCAATGGGCTGCGCAAATCTTACGGCAACAATCTGCTTTACGACAACCTCACCTTTGACCTGCCACCGGGGGCCATTGTCGGTGTCATCGGGGCCAATGGCGCTGGTAAAACAACGCTCTTCCGCATGATAACCGGGCAGGAACAGCCCGACGCAGGTTCGCTCAAGGTGGGCGACACAGTGCAGTATGCCTATGTAGACCAAAGCCGTGACGATCTGGCCGCCGACAACACAGTCTGGCAGGAAATCTCTGGCGGCGAAGAGCAGATGATGCTGGGCGGGCGGCGCGTTAATTCCCGCGCCTACGTCTCGCGCTTCAACTTTGCGGGCAGCGACCAGCAAAAGCGCGTGGGCGATCTCTCTGGCGGTGAGCGCAACCGTGTTCATTTAGCCAAGCTGCTAAAATCTGGCTGCAACCTGCTGCTGTTGGATGAGCCGACGAATGATTTGGATGTGAACACACTACGGGCGTTGGAGGAGGCGTTGGAGAATTTTGGCGGATCGGCCGTTATCATCTCCCATGATCGCTGGTTCCTCGACCGCATCGCCACCCACATTCTGGCCTTTGAAGGCGAGAGCCAGGCCACCTGGTTCATGGGCAACTACAGCGAGTATGAGCAAGACCGCCGCAAACGCCTCGGCGCAGCGGCAGATAGGCCGCATCGGATTACTTATCGGAAATTGCGGAGAGATTAGAGATTGGAGACTAGAGACTAGAGACTGTTTGACCCTAATCTCTAATCTCTAGTCTCCAGTCTCCCCCAAAATTATGAGCCTTGACCAGACAAAATTACGCGATTATTTGGATGGGCTTGTGCCAGAACGGCCGTCTGAAATACAAAAAATGGAAGCCTATGCACAGGAGCATGATTTCCCCATCATCGGTCCCGCCTCCGGCTATCTCTGCTACCAACTGGCACGGATGATAGGGGCGAAACAGGTTTTTGAACTGGGTTCAGGCTACGGTTACTCCATCGCCTGGTTCGCCCAGGCCGTGCAGGAGAATCTTGCCCTACGTGGGGCCGAAGGGGGCGGCGGTGCTGTCCATCACACTGTTTGGGACGAAGGTTTATCACAAATGGCGCGGAGTCATCTGGCCGCACTCGGTTATGCCAGCCTCATCCGATATCACGTTAGCGAAGCCGTCACTGCTCTACGCCAAACTGAAGGCCCCTTCGACATCATCTTCAACGACATTGACAAAGCGGGTTACCCTGCCTCCCTGCCGGTCATCGAGGAAAAGCTGCGTTCTGGTGGCCTGCTCATCATTGACAACATGATTTGGAGCGGCCGTGTGTGGGATAACAGCGACCAATCCCCTGAAACCATCGGTGTCCGCACCTTCACTCAGCAAATCACTACCAGCCCCCACTGGATCGCCTCCCTCATCCCCATCCGCGACGGCCTGATTGTGGCGTATAAGAAGTAGTTTGTGCAGAAACGTCTCTTCCACCACTAAAAGTAGTTGCCACAAAATGCACCTTATATGGTACAATTCATCGCATGAATGGCAGCCCAACTTTCCACGTTGTCTTTTTTTCGCACAAGCAGAGGACGAGAACCTGTTCGTGAATGGCTAAAAAGTCTCGAGCAAGAAGATCGAAAGGCTATCGGCGAAGATATTAAGCTGGTACAGTTTCGTTGGCCATTAGGTATGCCATTGGTCAGGAAATTAGAAGCCAATCTCTGGGAAGTTCGCTCAAATCTAAGTAACAATCGTATCGCGAGGGTTTTATTTACAGTCCATGAAGATCAAATAGCACTTTTGCATGGCTTCATCAAAAAGTCACAGAAAACACCAATTAATGACCTGGAATTGGGACGTTCTCGACGAGATTCATGGCAAAGTGAGTGGTAAAATGAATAAACATACAGGCAGTGGTTTTGACGATTTTCTAGCAGAGGAAGGGATTCTTGAAGAAGTGTCCATGAAGGCCCAGAAACGTCTCTTAGCTTTACAAATTCAAGACATCATAACCGAATCTGCACTAACTAAAACAGAAATCGCTACAAGGATGCAGACTAGCCGGTCACAATTGGATCGTTTGCTTGATCCCGAAAACACATCTGTCACCCTGGAATCGCTAGACCGCCTGGCAAGAGCAGTCGGGAAGCAATTAAAGATAGAGTTCGCTTAGGGAAAACAAATGACAACAACACCTTCACCCAGTAAAGCCCCCCACTGGCTCGCCCCTCTCCTCTCATCCCCATCCGCGACGGCCTGATTGTGGCGCATAAGAAGTAGCCAGTGAAAAGTTTAAGGATAAGAAACCATGAAAATTTGGCAAATCGCCACGGGCGAACCAGGTAGGGATTACCGAGAATTATTTTTCAGCTATGATATTATGATTCTTGGCCCTGGGCATTTGGGAAGTGCGATGGGCAATCATTATACTGATGGAATTCCCAATTCCGAAAGAAGCCAAGTTCATAATTTTGCATATAGACCCAAACCTGGTGATCGTATCATTATGCGATTTGCTCATGATGTTATAGGCGTAGGACAACTGCCATTGCACGAACAAAACCAATACTCCTTCGAAGCAGATTTTCGATGTGTCTATGGATGGGATTTGAGACATTGTAGGAGAGTTATTTGGGCAGATCCTTCCACGCTTGAGTTAGGTGAACTAGCCACTGTTTTTCAGAGAGCAAAGCAAAAGCCATCGTTTACACAAATTCATGAGAAACATATTGTTGACAGAGTAAGGTCAATTGGTAATGAATATTTTGACCGCCCGCTCAAGGAACTTCCTAAAAAAGACACTTCTGTTTATACCGATGAATCTTTAGGGGTAGCGTTATTTCGCGCAGGGATAAGCAACAAGAACATTAATGACATTCTGCAAGCTTTGCAACAAGCTGAAAGGTTATGCTCTTGGTATCGATCAGAACTATGTGGCCGCAAGCCTTCCGAAAATGAAATAGTATCACATATCATATTGCCACTTTTTCTTGGCTTAGGATGGTCTCACCAGCAAATAGCTATTGAATGGAACAGAGTTGATGTAGCATTTTTCAAAACCACTCCAACTATAAAAGAAAGCTGCGTGATTGCTCTTGAAGCAAAAGGATTGGGAAATGCATTAACCGAGGTCCTAGAACAACCATTGAGGTATATTGTTCATCTAGATTTATCAAATGTAGTGTACGTTGTCGTGACTGATGGCGAAAATTTATTCGTTTATGGAAAAAAAGAAGATCATTGGGACAGCAATCCTATAGGCTATTTGAGCACTCGTTATCTCCAAAAAGAATATATGCTGCCAAATGGATTAGATCTTGTTGATACATTAGTAAAATTACAGCCAAATATGGTTTAGGCGATCCACATCTGGCTAGAATATTCTCTCCGCAGTGTCTATCAAGGATACAATGGTGTATCTGACGACCTTGCAGCAGCTTTCCAACAACTTGGTTGCAGCTACAAGGGAACAAAGTTTATGAAGGCATTGGCACTAGAATCGGTAACGCCTGGGGAGCGACAATGGCCGTTACCGGCGTATCCCCAATCAACTCCCCATCCACCCGCACCGGCTGCGGCGAGTCCGTTCGCACCGTAATCTCGCGCCCCTGCCCCGCCTGAAACAGATGACCTGGTTCCCGTAACTCCTCCAACAAATCGCCAGCAATAGACAACACATCCTTCTTAAAAATTAGCACATCCAACAGCCCATCATCGGGCCGGATATGTGCCGTTGGTGTCCACTGCAAGCCCAGCCCAATCGCATTGGTGATGAGGCACATAATGCCCTCCGCCTCTCTTTCCACGCCATCAATAGTGATGTGATACCGAGCCACACGCGGCTCCCTGATGATTTTGAGAATAGTTGCCAAATAGGCCAATATACCCAGACGATCCTTCGATTCTCGCGGGGCTTGTTGGGATTCATCCAGGCCGATGTAGGTGTGGAGGGTGCTGTAACGGCCGTTTACCAACGCCAAATCCACCCCCTGCACCCGCGTACTCTGGCAGATAACGGCCGTTGCCTCCGCCAGATCAAGAGGCAGATTCAGCTCCTTCGCCAGGCCATTCCCCGTACCACCCGGCAGCAGCCCCAGCGGAATCTTACCCCCTGCCAGCACATTCGCCACCTCCATAATCGTGCCATCCCCGCCATACGCCGCCACCACATCCACCCCCGCCGCCACAGCCTCCCGTGCCAGCCGCGCCGCATCCCCACTCTCATGCGTCAGGGCCACATCCCAATCCACATCATACTGCTGAAACACATCATTCAACGTATTAACAATCGGCTCATCCACCCCCGCTGCTGGATTAATAATCACATGAATTCGTTTATGGCTCATACATCCTATTCTTCCCAATAAGGCAGTTGACCATAATGGTCGTACAAACGTGTTTCGTAATCACGGTAAAGGTGCTGCTCCGGATCATATTCAGGGCTGGTCTCCACCTCTCTTTGGGTCAATTTCAGATACATCTCCGAATCCGCCCAGCGAATGCCCGAAACCCACATCGGGGCAATCAGCACCTTGCGCCCCGGCAGCCACGTTCCCGTATCCACCACCACATAGCGCACAATCCAGCGCAACGTATCCACCAAAAAGGTTTCCACATGCCCTAATTCGCCATCATTGGCAAACACATCGTACCCCGACACCTCTTTGGTGCTGCGCAGCGATGATTGGATACCTTTGGCCGCCATCTCTTTTTCTTCCTCAGGGGCCAGATCATAGGGGGCAATGGGGGCCACAGGGGCACCATGGGGGGCCGCTCCGGCCGCCACCATAGGCATGGCCCGCCAATAGGGCGGCCAATTGAAATAGGCGTGAAGCCGCTCCTCCTTCTCACGGGAAATGGGTTTGTGGGTGTTGATGTCGGGGCTGTTTTCGATCTGGTCTTTCGTTAAAGCCACGCGCACAACTTCCGCCTCACGATCCACATCCTCCACGCTCGTGGGGGATAACAAGACATAATCGCGCAGCAGCCAATTACCTACATTCACCACCAGATAACGAACGGCCCACGTTTCTTCATCAAAATAAAGCTCTTCGATTTTGCCCAATTTGCCATCTTTGGCTTGCAGTTCAAAACCGTTTAATTCTTTCATTGTCGCTAAAATCATATACTGCTCCTTTCTCATCTGCCTTATGATGAGCTTTCCATATTCAGGCCAACCCATACGCCAAAGGCAAACCCGGCCATCAGGGTCGTTGCCAGTGCTTGCCAGCGTTTGTTTTTGATTGTTGTATCGAGACGGGCAACGGCCGTTTCCGCCCCCGTTTCCACCTCATCCAACCAATTCTGAATCTCATGTTCAGCCTTATCACGGGTATAGCCATATTTCTCCTGCAACAAGCCCACAAACTGCTCATAACGGCCTTGCAGCTTCTCCAGGTCATCATTCGTCAACTCGGCCCAGCGCTGGCGCACCAGCCCGCGTGTTTTTTGCCACTTACCTTCAAAATAATCTCGATTAAACGTCATTTTCTTGCTCCTTTTTGCTGAGTATTGGTCATGTTTTAACGTAGGACTTACGCAGTGGCTCTGGCCGGTGTCACACCGCGCCAGACAGGTGGCTCGGCCAGGAGGCCAGCCACAGCACTTCCACGTAACTCCTATTAACATACAAATACCAGCCTACTCTGTTCATGTAAGACCACAAAGCCTGAGTGGCCTGTCTCCCTTCTACCATAACCGGGCGCAACGGCCGTCTCCATATATCACGGTATAGAAAACAGATACAGATCAGGGAATACATTTAGCCATAATCTGAAATATACCTAAAAATATACCCTACCCCACCCCACCAGCACTTGCGGATATGCGAAGAATATATTAGGGTAAAAGGAACTGACACAAAGGAGACGTATGCTTGCCGAGAAAGAATTAAAAGAACTATTTGAACATCACAACACAATCTGCCTATCCATTTACCTGCCCCTACAATGGCAGCCAGACCAACGAGAGGCCAACCGTATTCGCCTCAAAAACCTCATCAAACAAGCCGAACAGCAGCTTACGGCCGTTCCCCGCAACACCAACCACCTCCTCACCCCCGCCCTCGATCTGTTGACAAACGGCCGTCTCAACCAACCACCGAATGCCGGCCTCGTCCTCTTCAGCAGCCCCGGCTTTGCCCAACATTACTTCCTGCCCCACACCCTGCCCCAACTGGTCATCGTCGGCCAACGCTTCCACACCAAACCCCTGCTGCCCCTGCTCCATCAGAAAGAGCAGTTCCACATACTCGCCCTCAGCCAAAATAAAACCCGCCTCTTCAACGCCAATCGCCATCACATCAAACCCGTCACCCTGCCCGACCTGCCCCAAAGCATGACGGAATCATTAGCCGAAGAATACGAAAAACAGTTGCAATACCACATGGGAACCAGAGAAACGGCCGTTTATCATGGTCACGAAGTCAGCGCCGAGAAAAAAGGAGCCGTGCGCCGCTACTTCCGCCAGATCAACGACACCCTCACCACCCACTTACAAAACAGCACCACCCCCCTCATCCTCGCCTGTGTAGATTACCTATTCCCCCTCTACCAAGAGGTCAACACCTACCCCCATTTGTATAACCAACACCTCAGCGGCAACCCCGACGAAACCAAGCCCGCCGATTTACAGCAGCGAGCCTGGCAGCTCATCGCCACCAACTTTAATCAAGAAAAAACAGCCGCCGCCGAGCAATATCAAAATCTGGCGCAAACAGAACGCGCCTCCGCCAACCTCCAACAAGTTCTAAAAGCCGCCCACCGCGGCCGCATAGACACCCTCTTTACGGCCGTTGGGCAGCAGCAGTGGGGCCACTACAACCCCACCACTGGCGAAATACACCTGGGCGACCAGGCCGAGCCAGACACCGTAGATTTACTAGACGAAACGGCCGTTCACACCCTGCTCAACGGCGGCACAGTCTACGCCGTAGACCCCCAAGAAATGCCCGCCGCCGCCCACGTAACGGCCGTCTTCCGCTACTAACCACACAACCACCCTTACCCACGTTATAGGTGATGTGTCCATCATTGACGCATCACAAAAGGAAATCAATGACAGCTACCCTCACCCAAAACACCCACACCACCTTTGCCGATCTACTCCAAGAATACGAAATCCCCACCCCCCAGCGCGGCCAAATCTTAGAAGGCGAAATCATGCGCATCGAAGACGACGCCCTCTTCATTGACGTCGGCGCCAAACGCGATGCCATCGTCCCCTACCACGAAGTCATCGAACTAAACGAAGAACTGCTCAGCCACCTCTCCCGCGGCGACGAAGTACCCGTTTACGTCGTGCGCACCCCCCGCGGCAACGAAGAACTCATCGTCTCCCTCAACAAAGGGCTAGAACAGCAAGATTGGCAAAAAGCCGCCCGGCTCATGGCCGACGAAAAAATCGTAGAATGTGAAATAATCGGGCACAACAAAGGCGGCATCCTCGTCCAATTCGGTCGAGTACGCGGCTTCGTCCCCAACTCCCACATCCCCGCCATGCGCCACCTGCACAACACCAGCCAGCGCAACTCCTTCAAAAGCAAACAAGTTGGCCAAACCGTCACCGTCAAAGTCATCGAAGTCAGCCACCCCAAAGAGCGGCTCGTCTTCTCCATCAAAGAAGCCCAGGCCGAAAAACGCCGCCAGCGACTACTAGAACTCAATGTCGGCGATGTCATAAACGGCCGTGTCGTCAACCTCACCAAATACGGCGCCTTCATAGATTTAGGCGGCGTAGACGGCCTCCTCCACATCTCCCAGATGAGCTGGACCCCACCCAACCATCCCGCCGACCTCCTCTCCGTCGGTGATGAAATCGAAGTCCTCATCGAAGGCATAGACACAGAACGAGGTCGCATCAACCTCAACCACAAAATCCTCCTCCCCACCCCCTTCACCCAATTCGCCCAAGACCACCACATCGGCGACGAAATCGAGGGTACCATCACCACCACCGTTGACTTCGGTGCCTTCGTCGAAGTAGCCGAGGGCGTAGAAGGACTCATCCACATCAGCAAATTAAGCGATGCCCACGTCAACAACCCCCAAAACATCGTCCAACCGGGCGATACCGTCCTGGTTCACATCCTCAATATAGATGTCAACCAGGAAAGACTCGCCCTCAGCCTGGATCAAGTTCTGCCCGATGAGCCAGCCGCCATGCTGGCATAACACCTCTCCACTTCCTATGGGTTCACCTGGCGCAGCAGCCCAGGCGAACCTATAGGAATACGCCCCCAAACAACCAACCAACCCATGACATACGACGCAGGGAATACGGCCGTTTATCACTTGTTGCCTGCCCCCCTTCTGCCACACTGGTGGCAGGGAGTAACATCACTCCCCACCCATAACGCAGGAGGTTCACATGAAAGCACAAACCATTTTACTCCTGGCACTGGTAGCCCTACTCAGCGGCTTAGCCAGCGTCACCCACGCCCAAAACACCCCCCTCGCCACCAGCGAACAGCTTCTCATCACCATCAACAACCCCGACAGCAGCACACGCCTGCCCCACGGCGTAACACTCTTTGCCCACACCAACGGCCGTTCCGGCACAACCCTCATCGCCGGAACCAGCGCCAGCCACCTGGCCGCCCTCACCGCCGCCGGTTTCACCTATCAACTACTAGAACCCATCCCCACCGACGCCACCTACTACCTCTTCTATCCCCTGCCCGGCCAGACCCACATCCCCCCAACTCAAGATATTCACAGCCTGCTGCACGACGAAAACTGGCAGCTACTTCGCGCCACACCCAGCGCCGCCCACTCACACATCGCCGCTGGCTTGCCCCTGCAACCCATCACCTTCGACCCCAAACCCTGGCCAATGGTAACGGCCGTTCCCCGCACCACCGCCATAGACCCCAACCCCATCATCCAAAACATGATGGATCAAGTCATCACCAACACCGTCTACCTCTATGACGGCAGCCTCAGCGGCCTATGGCCCGTCACCATCGGCGGTTCACCCTACACCATCGCCACCCGCCACACCAACAGCGGCACACCCATCCAAAAAGCCACCCAATTCGTCGGCGAACACTTCACCAACCTCGGCCTCGCCGTCGAATACCACCAGTGGAGCGGAGCCACCTATCCCAACGTCATCGCCACCATCCCCGGCCAAAACAACCCCGACGAAATCTACATCCTCTCTGCCCATCTCGACGACATGCCCGCTGGCGCTCTCGCCCCCGGTGCCGATGACAACGCCAGCGGTGTCGTCGCCGCCATGATTGCCGCCGACATTTTCAGCCAATACCAATGGGACTGCACCATCCGTTTTGGTATTTGGACGGGCGAGGAGCAAGGGCTAAATGGCAGCCACGCCTACGCCCAACGCGCCTTCAACGATGGCGACAACATCGCCGCCGTCCTCAACCTCGACATGATCGCCTGGAACACCCCCAACAGCTCACGCGATATTGATCTGCACGCCAACAGCAGTATGCCTGCCACCCTGGAGCAAGCCCAACTGGTGGTAGATGTCATCAACGCCTACAACCTGAACCTCATTCCCGAAATCAAGCCCAACGGCTCCGGTGCCAGCGACCATGCCTCCTTCTGGCAGTATGGTTACACAGCCATCTTGGGCATTGAAGACTTCAGCGACTTTAACCCCTACTACCACACCACCAACGATCTGCTCAGTCACGCCGATCTCGACTATTTCACGGAATTCGTTCGCGCCAGCATCGGCAGCTTTGCCCACATGACAGGCTGTTTAATTGCTGACGATCAGGGCTATCTGGATGGGCAAGTGACAGCCCAAAATGGCGGCACACCTCTAGCCGATGCTACGGTGAACATGGCCGGGCTGGGCGGCAAAGTGGTAACGGCCGTTACCGACCCCACCGGCTACTACACCCACCCCCTCGCCATAGGCACCTACACCGTAACCGCCCAGGCATATGGCTATCTGCCCGTCACCATTCCCGGCGTTACCATCATCACCAACACCACCACCACCCAAAACTTCACCCTGCCAACCGCCCCCCGCTACACCATCTCCGGCACAGTCACCACCCAAGACACAGGCCAGCCGCTGGCCGCCCACATCACCTTCGCCGATACCCCCATAAGCGTAGACACCGAGCCAACCACCGGTTATTACAGTGCCACACTGCCCGCCGGAGAATATATAATGCGAGTAACGGCCGTTGCCCACCACGCCCAAGAACGCGCCATTAACCTCCAGCAATCCCAAACCCAAAACTTCATCCTCACCCCCTTCGCCTGCATCCTCCTGGTAGACGACGACAACAACGCCCCCGATGTGCGCCCCTACTACACCGCCGCCCTGGACAATCTCGGTGCAGCCTACGACATCTTTGACGTTGGTGAAGGCGACGGCCCCACCCTGGACGAGATGCTGGGCTACCAAACCATCATCTGGTTCTCCGGCGACAAATATGGCACAGCCGGGCCAAACAGCACCGACGAGACTAATCTGGCCGCCTATTTAAGCGAGGGCGGCACGCTCTTCCTGTCCAGCCAGGATTACCTGTATGACATGGGCATAACCTCTTTTGGGCAGACCTACCTGGGTGTAGCCTCATTCACCAACGACCAGGGCAACGCCACCACCAAATATGGTGTTCCGGGCGACCCCATCGGCGATGGCCTGGGGCCGTTTACCCTCAGCTACCCGGCTGGCTTCACCGACTATGGCGATATTATCACCGCTGGCAGCGGCAGTTCGCTCGCCTTCCGCAGCAGCGCCGCCGGAGGCAATGGCCTGGATGTGGACAAAGCAGGCAGCAACTGGAAAACCGTCTTCTTTGCCACCTCGTGGGTTCCCCTGGCCCACGCCAATGCCGCCAATGGTGCGGCCGTGTTGCAGCGGATTTTGAACTGGTTCGATGCCTGTCTGTGTGAGCCAGTCGCCATTGCGGAGGTGATCACGGAAGTTGATGCCTGTACTGTAGATTTTTACCCCATCTACAGCGGCGAACTGCCCCTGGCGTGGGCCTGGTCGTTCCCCGAAGGAACACCCGCTTCTAGCTCCAACGAAAATCCGCAAGGGATTGACTTTGCCCTTAGCGGCACATATGCCTACACCGTCACCGCGTCTAACTGTGGCGGGCAGGCCGTTGATCTGTTTACCAGTGAGGTAACGGTTTCCTGTGACGTGTGTGCGCCGATTACGGCCGTTTCCCTGCAAGCCGACCCCACCACTGCCCCCTACATTGGCGACAGCATCACCTTTACGGCCACCATCACCCCCGCCGCCAGCACCTTACCTTACAGCTACACCGTGTTCGTGGACCAAACGGCCGTTATGGTCGGGCAAACCAGCGACAACCCCCTGCTCCTCAACTACACCTTCACCAATTCCGGCCTCTTCACGGTGACGGTAGAGGTGTGGAACTGTAGTGAGGCAACGGCCGTATCCGACACCATCGCCCTCACCATCCTCACACCACCCTCCTGGCAGCTCCATTTACCGCTGATACGCCATCAGGAATAACAGACATCCGCATTGGGCATCACCCGGCTGGAGCAGTTTTGTTGCAGTTTAAGAAATAAATCGGGTAATGGGTGTGGGACGATTTTGTAAATCGTCCGAGCGATTTACAAAATCGCTCTACATTTATTACCCGATCAATTATTTAAAGACCAAGGAAACTGCTCCAGCCTTCCGGCCGTTACCTCGAAAATAATCACACCTGCCCCCATGATAAGGCTTGATATTTTGTCAATATCCTTGTACTCTCTTCATAGCAAACAGGTTCAATCATGAAACGCCTTACATTCCTGCTGCCCCAAAAAAGACTACTCACCTATGCCATCATATTCATATTATTGGCAGGTATACGCTTTTTTTTATGGCCCAACACCTGGCAAGGCACCCTGGAACGCCACACCATCATGGAATTCATGTCCGCGATGCTGGCCCTCTTCATTGGCGTATTGGCTTTAGTGCGCTACTACACCAAAAAAGACAATGTATTTTTATTTCTGGGCAGCGGCTTCGTGGGGGCTGGCCTCTTAGATGGGTATCATGCCCTTTTAGCCAACGCCGACTGGCAGCAGCTATTACCCGCCATCTCCGCCTGGGAATCCCGCTGGAATTGGAACACCTCCTCCACCTTCCTCTCCATCCTCATCTTTGGCAGTTGGCTCACCTGGCGGCGCGAAAAAGAGACAGGCTGGTACGGCCGTATGAACAGCCGCCATCTCTTTGGTCTCATCGTCGGCCTCACCCTGCTCAACACACTATTGTTCTTACTCGTGCCAGTAGCCGCCCCCGCCCCAGACCCCTACCGCCTGGGCCGACTGGAACTGTTTATTTCCACCACTTTCTATTTGTGGGCGACGGTTAGTTACCTCGCCAAAGGCCACTGGCAGCACAACACCTTTGAACATTGGCTGGTGGTATCCTTGCTTATCAACTTTAGCGGCCATGCTTTTTACCTCGCCTTTTCCCAAACCCTATTTGATGCCCTGTTTGAGATGTCCCACATCCTAAAGCAGATCAGCTATCTCTCCGTCCTCACCGGTCTGCTGATTAGCATGTACTCCATCTTCAAACAAGCCGAACAAGACAGTGCCGTCCTGCAACAGACGAACAAGGCCCTGCAAAAAGAAATCGAAGAACGCCGCCGCGCCGAAACGGCCGAACACGAGCAGCGCCAATTAGCCGAAGCCCTGCGCGAAGTGGGCATGGCTTTAGCCGCCACGCTAGACTTTGACGATCTACTGGATCGGCTGCTCGACCAGATTGCCCGCGTTTTGCCCTACGATACGGCCATTGTCATGTCCATTGATGGCAGCCGCATCCATGTCGTGCGTACCCGTGGCTACCAACAGCATCAAGTCTCCTCCCCGCTTTCCAAAACCTTAACCATTCCCGAAATTCCCAGCCTGCGCCAGATGTATGAAACAAAAAAACCGCTGGTCATCGCCGATACGGCCGTTCACCCCGACTGGGTACGGGCAAAAGCCTCCCCCCACGTTCGCTCCTGGGCCGGCACCCCCATCACCCTGCGCGATGAAGTCATCGCCTTCCTCTCCCTCAACCACAGCCAGCCCAACTTCTACCAGCCCGACGATGCCTTACGGCTCTCCGCCTTTGCCGGGCAGGCTTCCAGTGCCATTCAAAACGTGCGGCTTTATCACGATCTGCACAAACATGTAGAAGATTTAACCAGCCTGTACGACATCAGTCAGGCCATCACCTCCTCCCTCGACTTACAAGCCATCCTTGCCATCATCACCGAACACACCACCCAACTACTCAACAGCGCCGCCACATCCCTGGTGCTGCTCGACCGCGAAAGAGGCGACCTGTTTTTTGCCGCAGCTTCTGGCGAAGCGGCCGATTTCATCCGAGGCAAACGGCTGCCCCTGGGTGAAGGCGTAATGGGTTGGGTGGTCGAACATGGACGGCCGTTACTCATCACCAACGCCCAACAAGACGAACGCCACTACAGCGGCTTCGACCAAAGCAGCGGCTTCCAGGCCACCTCCCTTTTGTGCGTCCCCCTGCAAACCAAAGGCCGCACCATTGGCGCCATCGAAGCCCTCAACAAAAACGAAGGGCCTTTCGACGAGTCCGACCAACGTCTGCTGACCCTGCTAGCCATCCCCGTAGCCACAGCCATCGAAAACGCCCAACTATTTGAAAAAGCCCGCCGCGAAATCCGAGAGCGGCAGCGTGCCGAAGAAGAACTGGCCGCCGAACGAGAACTGCTCGCCCAGCGCGTCGCCGAACGCACCACCGACCTCAGCGCCGCCAACGCCGAATTAGCCCGCGCCGCCCGCCTAAAAGATGAATTTCTCGCCAGCATGAGCCACGAGCTGCGCACACCCCTCAATGCCATCCTCGGCATCTCCGAAGCCCTGCAAGAAGAAATTTTTGGCAGTTTAAGCGAGAAACAAAAACAGGGCCTGCAAAGCATCGAAGAAAGCGGCCGTCACTTACTGGCCCTCATCAACGATATTCTAGACTTGTCCAAAATTGAAGCGGGCAAATTATCCCTAACCATCAATCCGGTTGAGGTAAAATCAGTCAGCGAAGCCAGTTTGCGTTTCATCAAACAAGATGCCCTCCATAAACATCTCAGCGTCGAATCCGACTACGATCCCCAAGTCCACACCATCCCCGCCGACGAACGGCGGCTCAAACAAATCCTGGTAAACCTCCTCAGCAACGCCGTCAAATTCACCCCTGCCGGCCACCGAATTGGGCTGGCGGTAAAGGGCGATGCGGCCGCCAACCTGGTCCACTTCACCGTTTGGGACACAGGCATCGGCATCGCCCCCGAAAATGTAGAAAAGCTATTTCGGCCGTTTGTGCAGCTAGACAGCCGCCTGGCACGGGAATATAGCGGCACGGGCCTGGGGCTTTCGCTTGTTTACCGCATGACCAAAATGCACGGCGGCGATGTGAGCCTGGAAAGTGAACCAGGCCGGGGCAGCCGTTTTACTATTTCGCTCCCCTGGCAGGGAGAAACAACGGCCGTTTCCCCCACCCCCGCCCACACCCACACCCCACCCCTGCTAGACAAAACAAACGGCCGTCCTCACAACTACCATATCCTCTTAGCCGAAGACAACGACGTCGCCCGCTCCTTCCTCACCGACTACCTCGAAGACTCCGGCTATCAAGTCACATCAGCCCGCAACGGCCAAGAAGCCCTCGCCCGCGCCCAACAAAACCCGCCCGACATCATCCTCATGGACATTCAGATGCCCGGCATGGACGGCCTGGAAGCCATTCGCCAACTTCGTACCGAATACACGACCGCCACAATTCCCATCATTGCCCTCACCGCCTTAGCCATGCCCGGCGACGAAGACCGCTGCTTACAGGCAGGAGCCAACAGCTATCTGAGCAAGCCAGTACGCCTGGCCCAACTCCTTGAAGCCATAGAAACCAATATCATTCAATCCCCCATCACCACCCAAAACCCATGAACGAAAATCCCGTTATCCTCATCGTAGACGACGAACCAACCGCCCGCCAAACCATCGAAATGCTCCTGCTGCGCCAGAGCTACGAACTAATCTTCGCCACCAACGGCCCCGAAGCCCTCGCCAGCCTGGAAGTAATGGAGCCAGATGTCATCCTCCTGGATGTCATGATGCCCGGCATGGATGGCCTGGAAGTATGCCAGCGCCTAAAAAGCAGCCAAACCTGGCAGCACATCCCCGTTATCTTAGTCACAGCCCTAGACAGCAAAGAAGACCTGGCCCGGGGCCTGGAAGCCGGTGCCGATGATTTTCTGCACAAACCAGTCAGCGGCATCGAACTCAGATCCCGCGTGCGCTCCATGCTGCGCATTAAACAGCGGCACGACACCCTCACCACCCTCATGCAGCTGCGCCAAGACTTATCGCACATGATCATGCACGACATCCGCAGCCCACTCACCACCATCACCCTGTACAGCGATTTGCTTGAAGCTTATGTATCACCTCAGGGCAAGAATGCCCTCAATACCATCATCAGCCAGGTCAATCGTCTCAACTCCTTTGTCACCGACATGCTCATGTTGGCTAAAATGGAACACGGCTCCCTTGTTCTGCTCTGCCAGCCCGCAGATTTGGGTCTCATCCTTGCCAAAGTCCGCGAAAACTACCAGATCATGGCCCAAATGAAAGGCATAAACCTGAGCTTTGAACTGCCAGAAGCCCTGCCTCATCCCTCACTCGATGCCAATCTTTGGCAGCGCGTGTTAGACAATCTGCTATCTAACGCCCTCAAATTTTCGCGCCCCAACAGCACCGTAACGCTGCAAGTTTCCCAGCCCGCCGCAGATTTGCTGCGCTGGCGCGTCTGCGACGAGGGGCCGGGCATTCCCGAAGAGTTCCACCAAACGATCTTCGACAAGTATCAAATTGCTGCCTCCAACCGCACTGATGTCAAGCAGATCGGCCTGGGGCTGGCCTTTTGCAAGTTGGTGGTAGAAGCGCATAACGGCCGTATCTACGTCGAATCCAACCAGCCAAACGGAGCCATCTTCACCATAGACCTGCCCCTGCCCGCCCCCAAAACCTGAAATAGCCCCATAATACCAACCTGCCCACCCTTTTTTTACGGCACTTTCACCATCACCTCCCTTACAATAAAACTGCTGTGTTCTTGGTACTGTTCCCTTCAGCACCAACATTCCCAGACAGCAACCAGGCCTATGTAAGAGAAGGTGCGGCATGAAGCAACCTCAAATTTTATTGATAGATGATGATTACGAATTAACTCGCGGTCTGCGAACAAGCCTGGAAAACGAAGGCTACAAAGTAGTCATGACCCAAAATGGTGTAGATGGTCTACAAGCCGCCCATCGCATCCATCCCGACCTCATCATTTTAGACGTGAATATGCCCTGGCTAGATGGCCTGGAAGTGTGCCGCCGCCTGCGTCAGGATTCAGACGGCATCCTGCGTCACGTCCCCATCCTCTTTCTCACCTCCCGCAACGAAATTGAAGATCGCGTAGCCGGCCTGGACGAAGGAGCCGACGACTATCTAAACAAACCCTTTCACATCAAGGAATTAAAGGCTCGCGTTCGGGCCTTATTACGACGGCAGCAAACGGCCGATTCCCTCCCCACCGACGAAAACGAAATACAGATCGGCCCCCTCACCCTCCACCTCAAAGCCTGTTGGGTGCGCCATAACAACAACCAACCCGTCCAACTTACCCTGGCCGAATTCGACCTCCTCTACTACCTCATGAACCACCTCGACCAACCCTTCTCCAGCCAGGAACTCCTCGAAGAAGTCTGGTCATACCAACCCGGCATGGCCGATCCCAGCCTGGCCCGCTGGCACATCAAAAACCTGCGCCACAAAATCGAGCCTGACCCCGCCAGCCCAGTCTACCTGCGCACCGTCCCCCGCATGGGCTACATGCTCTCCTTTCCCTGAGGCCGCAAACCCTCACGCCAGCCTCACGCAAGCCTCGCACCAAGCTAACGCTCCTGCACCTAAGTTGCCTGTATAGTGATAGCAAGTCAACAGTGACAAACAAAAACAACTTATTTGCAAAAGGAGCAAAAAAATGAAACACAATTTAATGAAAATGCACAAAGATGAAGCGGGTATCACCGCCCTAGAAACGGCCATCATTTTGATCGCCTTTATCGTGGTAGCTTCTGTTTTCGCCTTCACCATCCTGTCGGCGGGCACATTCTCCACAGAACGGGGAAAAGAAGCCGTGTACTCCGGCCTGGCCGAAGTGCAATCTTCAATGGAAGTGAAAGGTTCTGTCATCTCCACAGCGGCCGTAACGGGAACAACCACCGCCGCCATGGGCACCCTGGTTTTTACCGTCGGCAATGTGGTTGGTGGCGAACCCCTCGACCTGAATACGACCACTCCGGTTATGGTTGTCAATTATGTAGATGATACTCAATTTGCCAATGAATTAACCTGGACGACGGATTGGATTGTTACCAACGATGGCGACGAACTGTTGGACAAAGGCGAACTGGTGGAGATCACCGTAGACCTGAGTGGTTTGACAAATGATTTGAGCATCAACACGGAGTTTACGGTGGAAATGAAACCCCCGACGGGCGCAGCGCTCAGTATTCAACGCACAACCCCAGCTTATTTTGATGCAGTCATGGATTTGAAATAGTTACAAAATTTAGTTAACAGTGGATGCGATTCGGCCTGATTAATCATCAGGCCAAATCGCATGTAAAGTGGCAGAGGTGCATCATGGACATGGAAGGCAGAGTGAAGATGTTAGAGCAAGAAGTGAAGCTGCTGAAAAGCCAGATTCAAAAGACACTTTTGGACATTCAGGAGCAGATTTTAATTCATTATCACCCCACACTGCGGGCTGAAAATGAAAGTTTTGCGGAAGAGAACGGACTAAGAAGGGAAACGGCCGTTCCCCACCCCACACCCACAACTGCCCCCAAACTACGCCAGGTCTCACTCGCCGACATCAAACAAAACAGCAGCCCCACCCCTGCCACCGCCCAAGACGACACCTTCACCGCCCTCACCCGTTGGGTCGAAGCCAGCGTAGACAAAATCGGCATCGCCCAAACACGAAAGCTGCTAGAACTGCGAGCCGAAGGCGGCTACCTGGCCCCAGACATGCAAGAGATGTTATTACAACTCCTGGCCCTGCACGAAACCGAAAACAGCACATCAATGACCGAAACGGCCGTTCTCATCCAAGAACTCAACCATCTACTAGACTAAGGTAACTTAGCCAATCTCCAAGAAAACAGGAGCAAACCCCATGGACAAAGCCATCATCACCACCATGCTCATCGTCATCAGCATGGTCACAGGCATCCTCCTCTTCAACGCCGCCTACCCCGCCATCATCGAAAGCAGCGACGCCATGACCAGCATGACCAGCCGCGTAGACGAGCAGATGAAAAGCCAGATCAGCATCATCCACAGCGCTGGCGAATTAGACAGCGCCGGTTGGTGGCAAGACACCAACAGCAACGGCAATTTTGATATTTTCGTCTGGACTAAAAATGTGGGAGCCACCCGGATAACGGCCGTTGACCAAGCCGACATCTTCTTCGGGCCCGAAGGCAACTTCGTCCGCATCCCCCACCAAAGCCAGGCCGGCGGCACCTACCCCTATTGGGACTGGCAAGTAGAAAACGCCAGCGAATGGCTGCCCACCGCCACCCTCAAAATCACCATCCACTACGGCACACCCCTGCCCAGCGGCCGTTACTTCCTCAAAGTAACCACCCCCAACGGCATCGCCGACGATCACTTCTTTAGCATGTAAACGGCTCCAGTAAACCACAAAACCCCTTTACTGACCCCCCAACACAGCCATGGAAAGCGTACTAACAGCCTTCATCATCATCCTCCTCATCCTCTTTGGCGGCCTCACCCTCTTTCAAGATTCCCTCACCGCCCAAGAAACCCTGCACATCTCCTGGCAAGAAATGGAAACCCGCCTCACCGAACAAGCCCACACCGACCTCACCCCCATCTCCGCCGAAACCAAAAGCTCCGGCTCCGTAATCGAACTCGTTTTACGCAACGATGGCGACACCCGGCTGGTAGATTTTGCCAACTGGGACATCATCGTCCAATACTACACCGCCTCCTCCAACTACAACATCGCCTGGCTGGCCTACGATGCCAGCGCTCCCACCGCTGGCGAATGGACAGTCGTCGGCATCTACAGCGACACCGCCAATGCCATCAGCGAACAATTTGAGCCGCAGATTTTGAACCCAGGCGAAGAAATGCTGCTGCGCCTGCGCGTGGTGCCGCCCATCGGCCCCAACACCACCAACTTAGCCACCATAGCCACCGACAATGGCACAACCACTGCCACCCTATTCACCCGCTAAAGGAGCAACATGTTTACCACAACGGCCGTATCATCCCCCATCCCCATAGATTACGCCCACGCCCTCACCATCGTAGACGGCGATCAAGACCTTCTCCAAGAAATCATCTACATCTTCCTGGCCGACTACCCCCAGCAAATGAACGCCCTGCGCCAAGCCGCCGCCGCCCAAAACGCCCACAACGTGCGCCGCGCCGCCCACCGCTTAAAAGGAGGTCTGGGCCACATCGGCAGCCATCACGCCTATCAACTCGCCTACAAAATCGAACTGATGGGAGCCAACGACAACCTGGCCGCCGTCGCCCCAGAAATAGCCGCCCTCAGCAGCGAAATTGAAGATGTCGTTAACTTCCTATCCCAATCCGACTGGCTGGCACAAGCCAGCACGGCCACAGGGGTGCCCCATGAGTAAGGCCATCCACATCCTCGTCGTAGATGATGATCGGATGACCGTTCACCTGCTGGAACGTGTGCTGCGCAAACACGGCTACCACGTCCACACCGCCTTCGACGGCGCAGAGGGCCTGCAAAAAGCCCGCACCCTCAAGCCCGACCTCATCATCCTAGACATCATGATGCCTGGGCTAGATGGCTACCAAGTTTGTTACCAACTGCACCGAGAACCAGAAACAACCCACATAGCCGTACTCATGCTCACCACCAAAGGCGGCCTCGACCAACCACAGCAAGGTGGGCGCAGCCTGCCCCTGCGCATAAAAGAACGGCTGCACGGCTTCGATGTAGGCGCAGCCGACTTCATCAGCAAGCCCGTAACGGCCGCTTTACTGTTGGAACACGTGCGCACCTTATTATGGAGTGGCAAACAGGCATGACCCACACAATTCTCCTCATCGATCCCGATCGCCCCACCTTACAGTTAGCCCAATCCGTGCTAACCGAAGAGGGCTATGAGGTATTAACGGCCGTTGACGATGCCACTGGTCTAAAAACGGCCGTACAAACCAAACCCGACCTCATCATCCTCAACATGTTCCTGCCCGGCATGGCCGGCGACGAAGTCGCCCACTACCTACGTGCCGACCCCGAAACGGCCGAAATCCCCCTCATCATGCTCGCCGAAGAGTCCCAACTCGACCACATCGCCATCGGCCACGATTCACCCGTAGACGACTACCTCATCAAACCCTTCGATGCCGCCGAACTCATCACCAAAATCATCCCCCTCTTCAAACGCCAAGACCCCCTCAAATCCGCCATCTCCTCCGGCAATGGCGAACTAGACAGCAAAATGGGCGGCGGCATCCCCCTCGGCTCCCTCACCCTCATCGAAGGCAGTTCCGGCGCAGGCAAATCAGTCCTATCCCAACAGCTCATCTGGGGGTCCCTCCAAGATGGCTTCAACCTCTCCCTCTTCACCAGCGAAAACAGCGTTTCCAGCCTCATCAAACAGATGCGCAGCCTCGATCTAGACATCCTCGACTTTCTCCTGCTCGGCAAAATCCACATTTATCCTATGGAACTGTCCCGCCTGGGCCGCCAGGCCCCCAATCTTCTCCTACAAGCCATGCGCCAGGAAAACGGCCGTAACATGATCATCATAGACTCCCTCACCCTAGCCATCGGCCAATCCACCACCGAAGAAGTACTCGGCTACTTTGAAGAAAGCAAACGCCTGTGCGCCAGAGGCTACACCATCCTCGTCGTCCTCCACTCCCACGCCATCGGCGGCGAACTACTGGTGCGGCTGCGCTCCCTGTGCGATGCCCACCTCCAACTACGCACCGAAGAAGTCGGCAAGAAGCTGGTCAAAACACTGGAAGTAACCAAAGTGCGCGGCGCCGACAAAACCACCGGCAACATCGTCAGCTTTGAAGTGGAACCAGGCTGGGGCATGCGCGTCATCCCCGTTAACAAAGTGAAAGGATAAACATGGCCCAAACCGTCCTGCCCTTCGTCACTCAAAACGGCTCCATCAACTGCGATCATGGCCTGGGCTGCACCCTGCAAACCGTCCTGCCCCCCGACCTGCGCGAAGCCTGCAACCGCTCCGGCTTCCTCGCCGAATACCTACACCACGTCCCCCTCGGCGACATCGGCATTCCCACCTACTACCCCCAACTCTCACGCCAACTACAAACCCTGCAAGTACGCAACCTCATCTACCCCATTGACGGCGGCCTGTTTGTCCACGTCTATCCCGACCCGGTCGGTGCCCGCGACCATTACGTATCCATCGAACCCACTGTGGTCGTGGATGTAGACGAGATCATGCCCCAGGTAGAGGACAAGCTGCTAGAATGGGCCGAAGAGATCGGGCAGATCGAGGTAGAAGAGGAAAAAAAGGAGCTGCTGCTGACACTAATTGACCAGGTCTGCACCACCACCCCGTTAGCAGTGAATGGGAAGAATGGCAACGGCCGTAATCGCACCACCCCCAAAATCTACGTCACCCCCCAACAACTAGAAGGCATCCGCTACCTCGTCCTGCGCGACAAAGTAGGCTTAGGCGCATTACAGCCCCTCCTCCTCGACCCCTACATCGAAGACATCAGTTGCAGCGGCGTTGGGGCCATCTTCGTCGAACACAAAGTCTTCAAAAGCCTGCAAACCACCATCGTCTTCCCCAGCCTCGACGAACTAGACGATTTCGTCGTCTGGCTGGGCGAATGGATCAAAAGCCCCGTCACCGTGCGCAACCCCATCGTAGATGCCGTGCTGCCCGATGGCTCCCGCATCAACATCGTCTACGGCCGCGAAATCTCTAAGCGCGGCAGCAACTTCACCATCCGCAAATTTGGCGGCACACCCACCAGCGTCCTCGAACTCATCGAATTCGGCACACTCGACTACATGATGGCCGCCTACCTCTCCTTAATCCTCGAAGACGGCATGAACCTCTTTGTAGTCGGGGCCACCGCCTCCGGCAAAACAACCACCCTCAACGCCCTTAACACCTTCATCTTGCCGGAGGCCAAAATCATCACCATCGAAGACACCCCCGAAGTCCAGGTTCCCCACAAAAACTGGATTCGGGAAGTAACCCGCGACATGGGGCGCGAGGCCAAAGGCAGCAGCGTGGGCATGTTCGATCTGCTCAAAGCCGCGCTGCGGCAGCGGCCCGACCGCATCATCGTCGGCGAGATTCGCGGTGAAGAAGGGCGCATCGCCTTCCAGGCCATGCAAACAGGGCATGGAGTCATGTCCACCTTCCACGCCGCCTCCGTCGAAAAGCTCATCCAGCGTCTCACTGGCGATCCCATCAGCGTCCCCAAAACCTATATTGACAACCTGAATGTGGCTGTGGTGCAAGCGGCCGTTCGCCTGCCCAACAAAAAAATGGTGCGGCGCATCCTCAGCGTCAACGAAATCATCGGCTACGATCCCTACAGCGAAAGCTTCTCCTTCCTGGAAGCCTTTCGCTGGAATCCCGCCAACGACACCTTCGAATTCCCCGGCTACATGAACAGCTTCCTTCTGGAGGAGCGCATCGCCATGAAGCGCGGCATTCCCCCGCACAAGCGCAAAGCCGTTTACACCGAACTCAAACGCCGGGCCAAAGTCTTTGAACGTCTCCATAAGGAAAAAGGAGTCAGGAATTTTGAAAACTTCTTCACCATCCTCGCCGAAGCGCACCGCCAGAAGCTCATCTAAAAAGTTTAAGGATGTTTCGGCCTTTGACCTGTTCTATCAGTTGACGTATATGTCGGCAGCGGCGGCGGCGGGCATTTCGCGCAGCAAAACATTTGAACTGGCTGCCCAATCCCAATCCTCGGTCGCGCAATATTTTGAGGCCATCAATGTGCTGGTAGACGAACTGCGTTACGATTACCCCGAAGCCTGCCGCGCCGTAGGCGAGAAGGCCCGCAGCGACGATGTAAAGAGCTTCTTGCTGCGCCTCTCCGACGCGCTGCGCTCTGGCGAACCGCTGCCCGCTTTTCTGGCGCGGGAAGCAGAGGTACAAGGCGATAACTATTCCAACGCCTATGAGCGCGACCTGGAATCGTTGAAAAAATGGTCGGATGCTTTTTCGTCCATCATCGTCTCGGTGGCCCTGATTTTGATTATCAATCTGGTCTCGACGATGATTTACCAGATGAGCATTAGCCTGATTGCAGGGCTGGTGGTAACGGCCGTTCTCATGGGTTTCTTTGGCGCGTGGGTCCTGTCACGGGCCGCTCCCCAAGAAGTCATCACCGTCGCCTCCGCCGAAGGCTCACGCGAACAGCACCGCACTGTCCGCTTCTTTCAGATCATGGGGCCAGTAACGGCCGTTCTCACCCTCACCCTCCTCCTCCTCGGCGTAGCCCGCCACTGGGTACTCATCATCGTCTCCCTCAGCCTGCTCCCCCTCGGCATCTACAGCTACCTCACCGACCGCACCATCACCCAAAAAGAGCAGGAAATCAGCTCCTTCCTACGCTCCATCGGCGGCATGGCCACCTCCACCGGCACCACCCTCAAAGCCGCCCTGGCCAAAGTAGACATCAGCTCCTTCCCCATCCTGCGCCGCGATGTCGAGCGGCTCAACGTCCGCCTGCAAGCCCTCGTCAGCCCCGTCATCTGCTGGCAGCGCTTCGGTGCCGAAACAGGCAGCCAGCTCATCCGCGAAGCCGTCGGCATTTTCTACGAAGCCGTGCGCCTGGGCGGCGATCCTGAGCGCGTCGGCTTTTTATGCTCAATGTTCGCCTCCAAAACCGCCATGTTACGCGCCAAACGCCGTGTTGTCGTCTCCACCTTCTCCTGGCTCACCCTCGTCATGCACATCACCGTGGCCGGCTTAATGATCTTCGTCCTGGAAATCATCCACAACTTCCTGGCCCTCATGCAAGAAGTCCTCACCGCCGACCAGGCCGACCTGGCTGCACAGTCCTTAGCCACGCCCATCGGCAGTCTCACGCCTGAACAACTGCAATTTTTAGATGTCATCACCATCATGATGGTGGTCTTATTGGCCGTTATCAGCGCCTTAGCCATCATCGTCAGCGACGGCGGCTACAAGTTCAAATTGGTACTCTACCTGGCCGTCCTGCTATTTATGTCTGGCATCAGCTTTTGGGTCGTCCCCCCCGTTGTTGCCCGCATCCTCACCGTGTAACCACTCATGACCCCCACACCCCTCCCCCCCCAACGCAAACGTAGACGCTCATGGGCTGGCCTCACCTTTATCATCGGCCTGCTGTTGGGCTGGCTGGCCGTTGGCTGGTGGTTGTGGCCGGTGCAGTGGGTGAATGTCACCCCCGCCCAGTTAACCCCCGCCTACCAAGAGGCTTATTTAACGGCCGTTGCCGACAGCTACACCCTCACCAACGATCTGGCCCAGGCCCAGGCACGGCTGGCAGGTTGGGACGAAGCCACCCTCACCAACCTGCTCTCCCTGCTAGAACAAGATGCTCCCGACCCCGCCGCCCGCCAACGCCTCACCAGCCTGCGCGAAGCCCTGGCCCTGCCCCAAGTCGAGGTCACAATGTTAGACATCATTTTGGGACAAAAAGTCATTGTGATGAGCCTGGCCGCCGCCGGAGGATTGCTGCTGGCAGCAGTGGGATTAGCCCTCTATCCATCCTTGCAACAGGCACAGGCCCGGCGCATCGCCCAGCAAGAAGAGGAGGAAGCCCTGCTGGCCGCCGAAGCTGAATATGCCGCCGCCAACACCCCAGAGACCGCCGCCGCCACCCCCGACACGGCTGCTGATACGACTACGGCGGCAGCGGAAATGGACGAAGAAACGGCCGTTCCCCTCCCCTCCACCAACGAAGAAACCACCGCCACCAGCGACACAACCACCCCGCCATCGCCACCAACCGCAGTTGACGGCACACCACAACCTCCCCCCACCCCGCCAACCACACAACCAGCAGACCCCACCACCCAGCCCCCAGCCCCACGCCCCCCCGCCACCCCGCCACCCCCAGAGGAGCAGCCACAGCCACAGCCCCTCTTAGAAAACAGCGACGAAGGCCTGCAAGACATCCTCACCAACGTCTTTGGCGACGAAGACGAACTAAACCAATACGAAGTTTTACTGCGCGATTTACCCGATATAGATGTTTTCACAGTGGCCACATTCGCCAACAAGATACTGACCAACCTGCGTCGGCAGAATCAAGCCCACCACCCAGTCAACGGCAATACCACAACGCCAAAGGAGAAAACCCCATGATCCTGCTCGCATTCCTCATCGGTCTGGTCACAGGCTGGGGACTGAACTGGTTGAGCGATTTGTGGGTGCGCCAGCGCCAGGTGACATCGTATATCTCACCTCAACTTACCCGCACCCTCTCCCCCCTCCTCACCGCGCTCATCTTTGCCTATTTGTGGTGGGGTGAACGGCCGTTCACCCTCCTCATCTTCTCCTTCCTCTGGCTCATCACCCTCATTGACCTCAAATATCGGCTCGTCCCCAACACCCTCACCTATCCCGCACTCGTCACAGTGCTGGCCTACCACCTCTGGCAGCAGCCATTGGGCCTGCTGCCCGTTCTGCTGGGCGGCGGCCTGGCCTACGCCATCTTTGCCCTCACCGCCTGGCTGCGCCCCGGCGACCTGGGCGGCGGCGATGTAAAACTAGCCGCCTTATTCGGCTTTGCCTTCGGCTTTCCCCACATCTTGTGGGCTTTGTTATTGGGAATTGGGTTGGGGGGCGGAACGGCCGTATTCCTCCTCCTGCGCCACCACCACCGCCAACAACAAATCCCCTACGCCCCCTTCCTCTGCCTCGGAGCCTTCATCGCCCTCCTCTACAACCCCTGGCCCTTTTAACGACCTTCATTCACGCCACCCATTTGTAATTTTCACGCTTCCTTGCTGTCAGGCCCCTCCTCGCTTTGTTAGACTGAAACCACCTTATCTTATACAGAAGAGGCATCAATATCCCGCAGGTAAATAGATTGAACAAGGTAGTAACGCAGTGATTTCCCGTGATTCCACCGATGTAGATGATATTCTCAACAACTTGCAGCCCGCCGCCCCCTCACGCCGCCCCCTCATTCTCTGGCTGCTCGTGTTAGGCTTACTCATCTTATTATTGCCCCTCTATCTCATCTTCACCACCATCAACAGCGATGCCGTCCGCCTGGAAGCAGAACTAAGTAATATCCAATTAGCCTCCGCCAGCGAACCCACAGCCGACCCCACCACCGAGGCCCTCCAGGCCGAATTAACCCAGGTGCAAGAACAGTTCAACCAGATAAACGCCATCCAAGCCAGCCTGGACACAACCAATGTGAATTGGCCCGCCGTCGTCGCCGCCCTCCAAGAGTTCGACCCAGCCCGCCAACACCTCACCAGCCTCACCCAAACCGAAAACCGCCTCACCATCACCGGTGAGGCCGCCGATGATGCCCTGGTCATTGCCTACGCCCAGCGTTTAGAAGCCAGCGGTTTATTCAACCGGGTTGTGGTGCAATCCATCACCCTGCTGCCCACACCCCAGGCCACCGCCACCCTCACCCCCACCCAAACCGCCACCGCCACCGCCACCCCCGCCCCCACCCAAACCAGCGAAAGCGGCAGCGGCGGCAGCGGCGGCAGCACCCCCTTTCCCACCATCACCCTTACCCCCGACTACCGCGACGAATTCGAGGTAGATGATGGGCAACCTGTGCCTATTTTTATTGGGCAGGCCCAGCCCCGCAATTTTTTCCCCAACTTCGACGTAGATAACGCTTCTTTCTTAGCCAAATCGGGCCGCTATTACCGCGTACTAACCAGCAACCTGGCCCCCGGTGTAGACACCTTCCTCACCGTCACCATTGGCGATGTGGTGCTGCCCAACGATGACAGCAAACCAGGCACACTGGCCTCCGAGATGGCTTTCCAGGTTCCCGGCGGCGATATTGAGGTGCTGATTCAGGTTACAAATCGCGGGCAGTATGGGCCGGGGATGAGTTATCAGCTTTTGGTGGAGGAGATTTTGCCAACGGCCGTTCCCACCACCACCGCCCCCGATACCACCAACACCCCCCAACCAACAGCCACCCTCACCCCCACCCCCAATCTGCATGATGCCTATGAACCTGACGACCAAACACCCGCCGCCATCGCCATTGGCGAAACCCAGGCCCACAACTTCTACCCCACCAACGATATAGACAAGATCACCTTCCTCACCAAAGCGGGGCGCTTTTACCAGGCAGCCACCGCCAACCTGGCCCTGGGCGTAGACACCTTTATGCAGGCCGAATTTAACGGACAACAGTGGCAAAATGACGATTACGCCCTGCCTGGTTCGGGCAACTTTGCCTCGGCCGTTTGCTTCCCCACCGCCACCGATGGCACGGCCGTTATCACCACCACCAACAAAATGGCCCAATACGGACCAGGCAACGTCTACAATATTGGTGTCGTCGAAGTCCCCGCCCTCTTCCTCGGCCTGGATCAACTTGCCTTTGGCCCAGTGGTAGCCGGTGGCAGCAATCCCCCCACCCAAACCGTATCCATCAGCGGCGATACCACAGTGGCCTGGACGGCCGTTGCCCCCAGCAATTGGCTCCACATCTCACCCACCAGCGGCAACGCCCCCGCCTGGCTAAACGTAACCGCCGACATCAGCGGCCTGCCCCCCGGCAGCTACCAAGATGTCATCACCTTCTCCTGGGCCTCCCTCTGCCGCCGCACCATCAGCGTCACCCTCCAGGTAGAAGCCCCCCTCAGCAGCCAAATCGAGCCGCTCACACCACACGCCCCCATTGCTTGGGGTCAAAATGTTGTAGCCCACCATCGTGACTACACGCAGGGAAAACAGGTGACTGTACCCGGAACGGCCGTTGCCTTCATCATTCTCGTGGAGCTAAAGGACGAATAAGATGGACGTTCTCTACGATATTCGGGACACATTGCGCGACAATCTGGTTTCCGTAGCCGCCATCATCGTACTGGCCGTCGTTGGGGCCGGCTATCTCATCTTCATCACCACCAACCTTTTCCCCCGCTGGGCACAGCACCAGGAATTAGCCGCCCAAGTAGAAGCCGCCCAACAAAGCCAGCGGCAATCCGCCCAAAACCAGAACAACACCGCCGCCGCCCTGCCCACCCAAATCAGCCAGGCACAAACACGCTTACAGCAAACGGCCGAATCCTTCCTCAATGAAAGTCAGGCCGCCAGCATTCTCGACAACATCTACCAATACGCCCTCCTCAGCGGCGTCGAAATCGCCAATCTACAAGCCCTGCCCCCCACCAGCGAAGACAAAAACACCCTCTATGATGAGCGGGCTTTTGCCTTACAAGTAAATGGCCCCGTACCCCAACTGCTAGATTTCGTAGGACGTATTCAAGAGGCCACCCTGCCCAGTGTGGCTTTGAACAATCTCAACATCATCCCCAGTGCAGATCGAACCTCCCTCACCGTAGATTTGCATCTATACACCTCCCCCTTCTCGCCAGGCACGGTTTTATCAGAAACAACAGGGATATTTGCGGAAACGGCCGTTCCCCTGCTCACCCCCACCCCTGCCCCCAACACCGCCGCCCTCAGCACCCAGCTAGACACACCCTGGGCCGCCGAAGATTGGCCCACCGTCATTGACCTACTCCAACAAATCATGGTCATTGAACCCGACAACGCCGACATGAAAACCAAACTCTACGCCGCCTACGTCAATTACGGCTACCAACTAGCCGAGGCCGGTGAAGCCGAAGCCGCCCGCGCCGCCTTCGCCCAGGCCGTCGTCCTACAGCCAGATGGAGCCGAAGCCCTCAACGGCCTGCAAAGCGTCACCGACACCGCCGCCGCTCCCCCCGCCAACGAAACCATCCATACGGTTCAGTCAGGTGACACCCTGTTCACCATTGCCCAGCAATACCAGGTAAGTGTCGCAGCCATCCGCACCGCCAACAACCTGACGAGCAACACCATTTTCCCCGGCCAACTGCTCATCATTCCGCAGGATTAGCCCGCTTTCTATATACTGAACACGGGCATAAAGTTACATTACGCTAAAGGAGATTGGAGACTAGAGACTAGAGACTGACCAGTCTCCAATCTCTAGTCTCTAGTCTCCAAGAAAGTGCCAGATTATGCCCTTGCCCGCTATAGATGTTGCCGCAGCACAGCCGCCAGCCGCATAATACCCTCTTCCATTTCCACTGTGGGCACACTGCTGTAGCTCAGGCGCAGCGTATTTTGCCCCTGATCACTGGCAAAAAACGGCCGTCCCGGCACATACGCCACCCCCGCCGCCAACGCCTCATCAACCAACACCCCCGCGTCCATTCCCGCTGGCAGTTCACACCAGACAAAAAAGCCCCCCGCAGGAGCCTGATAACGCACCGCCTCCGGCAAATGCTGATCCATCGCCTCCAGCAAATGGCTGCGCTGCTGATGATAAAAGCGGCGCAAGCGATCAATCTGCTCCGCCAAAAAGCCACTCGCCATCACCTCATACACCAACATCTGCGTAAACGTCGGCGACTGCAAATCGCTGGTCTGCTTGGCATTCACCAACGGGAACATCAGCTCCTCCTTCGCCAGCAGCCAGCCCAGCCGCAAACCCGGCGCCAAAATCTTAGAATAACTGCCCCCATAAATCACCTGCTCCGGGGCCAACTCATACAGCGTCGGCTGTGGCGAGCCAACAAAGCGGAGTTCACCATAAGGGTCATCCTCCAAAATCGGCACATTATACTGCCGCGCCAAATCCACCACCGCCTGCCGCCGTTCCCGGCTCATATCCACGCCCGTCGGGTTCATGAAGTTAGGAATACAGTAAATGAGCTTCGGCCCCTGCTGCAATGCGGCCTCCAATGAATCTGGCAGCATCCCTTCATAGTCGCAAGCCACATTCAAAAACTCCGCACCATACACACGAAAGGTGCTGAGTGCGCCCGTGTACGTGGGCGCAGCCACCGCCACCTTATCCCCCGGATCGAGAAACAATTTACAGGTCAGGTCAATGGCCTGCTGTGAACCAGAAATGAGCAGCACATCTTCAGGGTTAGTGTGCGGCGTGCGGCTGGCAATCAGTTCGCGCAGCGGCGTAAAGCCCTCGGTCATGCCATATTGCAGCGCATCCGGCCCATATTTGTCCACCACCTGCGCCAGAAAAGGCTTCATGGCCTCAGCAGGCAAAATCGTGGGCGAGGGATTACCCGCCGTAAAACGAATCATACCGGGCGCACTCGCCCGCCGCCCAATGGAGCGAATCGCATTGGGTTTTAACTGTTCAGCACGGTTAGAAAAATGATGTGATAGGGTCATAGCTTTGGGGGGATATTGGTGTATTGGTGTACTGGTTATTCCACTATACCAATACACCAATACATCCATAGGAAATAGTTTCATGCCAAGCTGGGTGTGATTAAAAGTTGTGTATCAGTGGACTGGAGCAGTTTCCAAAACTGCTCCAGTCTTTCGAGCCATTACACAGAAAGTAACCACACCCTGCCAAACTTTTTCATAGACGACTTTGCATTTTTGCCGTAAGATTCGGGCAAATAATACCCTAGAATGGCAAAAGAGGCAGAAGGATGCACTTAAAGATTGATCACATCATTTATGCGGTACACGATTTAGAGGCAGGCATGGATACGATTGAGAAATTGTTGGGCGAACGGCCGTATTACGGCGGTCAACACCCCAATCAAGGCACCCACAATGCCCTGCTCTCCCTCGGCGAAGATGTTTATCTAGAAATCATCGCCAAAGACCCCGACCAGCCCTCACCCAGTGTCCCACGCTCTTTTGGCCTGGACAAACTCGCCCAGCCCCGCCTCGTCACCTGGGCCGTGCGCACCCACGATATGCCCGCCACCATCGCCGAAGCCCGCGCCAATGGCTACAACCCCGGCGAGCGTGTCGCCGGTGGCCGTAATCGCGCCGACGGCCGTCCCCTCTTCTGGGAATCCACCAAACGCCCCGAATCTTTAACAGGCAAAACACCACCCGGCGATTGGCTCATCCCCTTCATCATAGATTGGGGCGGCACACCCCACCCGGCTGAAGGCCAACCCAGCCATGCCCATCTGGTCTCCCTGACCGCCACTCACCCCAACCCAACCGCCGTACAAGAGATATTACACGCTCTGGATTTGCATTTGGAAGTAGAAGAAGGCGAAGAAGCAGCTTTGATCGCCACTATTGATGGGCTGAACGGCCGTATCACCCTCCGCTAACACCCATCTACAGCCATCGGCCGTTTTTCATCACCATCGCCACCGGATTATGACCCAAAAAGTAGGTAGTGTGGCGGTAATCGGCCGTTGCCAGCACCAACAAATCGGCCATCTTGCCCACCGCAATCGAGCCAACCTCCTCCCCCAGACCAACGGCATAAGCCGCGTTAATCGTCGCTGCGTTCAGGCTTTCCCCTGGCAACAAGCGCAAATAGCGATTGGCAATCGCCATCACCAACGGCATCGAGTAACACGGCGCTGACCCCGGATTCAAATCCGTCGCCAGCGCCAACGCCGCCCCCGCGTCCACCATCTGCCGCGCCCTGGCAAACTGCGTATGCCCCAAATTAAAATTCGCCGCTGGCAGCGGCACAGCCACCGTCGCCCCCCCCGCCAACGCCGCCATCCCCGCCTCATCCGTCACATCCAGATGATCGGCCGAAATGGCCCCCAAGGCCACCGCCATTTCCGTGCCGCCCAGCGCATTAAATTGATCCACATGAATCTTCACCCCCATGCCCGCCGCCTTACCCGCCGCCAAAATCCGCCGCGATTGGTCAACATCAAAGGCATGATCCTCGCAAAAGACATCAATGAATAACGGCCGTCCCGCCCCCGCAAAATGGCTCCTTTCATACCATGCCGCCACCACCGGAATCATCTCCCCAATCACCAACTGTACATACCCCTCCGCATCATTCTTGTACTCCGGCGGCAGCGTATGCGCCCCCAAAAAAGTAGGCACAAGCGTGCAAGGGTGCGTCAAATCCAACTGCTCAATCACCCGCAGCATCTTCAACTCAGCGGCCGTATCCAGCCCATAGCCGCTCTTAATCTCCACCGTCGTCGTCCCCAAACCCAGCATCACATCCAGCCGCCGCCGCGCCGCCGCCACCAACTCGGCCTCACTGGCCGCCCGCGTATGGCGCATGGTGCTGACAATGCCGCCCCCCGCCGCCATTATCTCCATGTAGCTGGCTCCCCGAATACGCATCTCAAACTCATGCACCCGATCCCCACCAAACACAGTGTGCGTATGCGGGTCCACAAAACCGGGGCAGATAGCACGGCCGTTTACGTCCATTTTCTCTTTAGCCTGAATAGATTGCATGAGATCGGCCGTTTCCCCCACCGCCACAATCCGCCCCTCCCGCACCGCCACCGCCCCCTGCGCCACAATCCCCACCTCCGCCAAATCAGCCCCCCGCTTCACCCCCTCCCCCGCGCACGTCACCACCTGCGCCGCGTTAAACAACAACAAATCCGCCTCAATTTTCGCCATCTTCCTCATCCATCACGGCGAATAAATTCGCAGCAACGACTACAAAGTCGGCCTGCGCCGACTGATCAGCCCGCGCAGGCGGGCTTCGTAGTCGTTGCTGCGGTTTCAACCGCCCAACATCTACAAATGCGGCACAACCTCCGCCGCCAACAACTCCAAATGCTCCCGCTCATCAAACACCGGGTTCAGCAGCAAATGCTGCGCCCCTGCCTGCACCAACTCGCCCAACTTATCCAGGCATTCCGCCTGACTGCCCCATATCGAAACCCGGCTCCCCATCTCCGCCTGTCCATAATGATAACCAAACCACGAGCGCAGCCGCGCTTCGGCCCGCTCCTTGTCCTCATCCACCGCCAGATACACCCGCTTAGAAATCAGCAACGTATCCGGATCGCGCCCCTCCTCTTCCATAAACTGCCGCAGCTGCTGCACCTGGCTGGCAAAATCCGCGCTAGACGAGGAACCCGCACCCATAAAGGCATCACCCAGCTTCACCGCCCGGCGCAGGGCCGCTGGCTGCCGCGCCCCAAACCAGAGGGGTGGATGGGGTTCTTGCACAGGTTTGGGCACCACATTGATGCCCTTAAACTGCCAAAAATCACCCGCAAAGTCCACATCTTCTTCCGCCCACAACTTCTTCATCACAGCCAGCGACTCTTCAAAGCGGGCTGCCCGCCTCTCCCGAGCATAACCAAAAGTGGCTTCCTGCCCATGCCCCATGCCGATGCCGAAATTGAAACGGCCGTCACTCATAAAATCCAACGTCGCCACCGCCTTCGCCAACTGGATCGGATTGCGCAGCGTCAACAGCATCACCGACACCCCCAGCCGCACCCGCGTCGTCAACGCCGTCACATACGACAAAAACGAAATCGGCTCCAGCACCAACACCTTCCCCAAAATAGACTCCGTCACCCACACACTGTCATACACCCCCAACGCCTCCACCCGCGCCACATACTCCCGCAAATGATCCATCACCCCCGTCTGCTCAATCATATCCGGCGGCAGCGCAATGCCACATGGGGTGTTTCCTGTCCTCATCATTACCTCCAAAAGTTCCCTACAATTCCTCCGAGTTCCCCCATTCTTCAACCAGGAACTCGGGGGAACTGAGAGGAATTAAGGGGAACTTATGATACTTTATGTTCCCCCGTCTCTCGAATATGCTTCTTCAAATAAACCGTAAACGGCGTACCACCCGTACCCACTTCACCCGCTTTGTGTCCCTGCGCAGGTTTCAAAATATAGAGAGCCGCATACTCAATATGCAACTGCCGGAACTGCTGCAAAGCGGCCACACAACCATTATACGCCTCCGTCAAGGCAGGTTCAGCCAGCTTGTACTGCGTCACAAACGGCCGTAATCCCCCCCACGCTTCCAACCCCGCCAAAAACGCCCGGTGCTGCCGCGGCATATACTCACGCATCTCCTGCAAATAAGCCCGCATCTCATCAAACTCATGCCCAATGCCCAAAGCCACATCCAACGCCGGAATAATACTGCTCTGCGCCCCCGTCTCCCCCCGCAGCTTTTGCGGCCGATTGCCAAACACACCCTCATACACCATGCCCTCCGGCAGTGCCGGATTATCCTTCCAGCCAAACATAAACGGCCGTACCCGATGATAATACACATACGGATCACACCGCTCCGTCATCCGCCGCAAAATGGCCTCCATCTCCACAATCGTCTCAGTCATGGTTTGTAGATGGCCGATGAGCAAGGGAATATTGTACTCAGCAACGGCCGTCGCCAACGCCCCCAACACCCCCAACGCCCTCCCCGCCACCGCCTCAATCACCATATGCAGCGTCACAAACCACTCCTCATCCTGCCCGCCCAAAAAGTTCTGCAGCAGTGTCAAATTACCAATGGCAATCGGCCGTTCCCTATCCAACCGCCGCCAATTAAACAGCGTCTGCGAAGCATAACTCAAAATCGGTGGCCGCCCCAAATGCTGCGCCACCGCCACCCAACCCACCGCCAAATTCGATGGCAGCGATGTCGCCACAGGCTGCGCTGGCGCATAAACATACAGAGCCGCCATATACCCCAGCATCCCCATCGCCCGTTCATATTCAGCGTCAGTTTGCAGCAAATGGGATGGAAAGGGAGGCAGTTGTTGGATAAACGGCCGTATCCAATCCGTCAACGCCAGCTTCGACACCTCCCCCGCCACCGCCTCCCACGCCTCAAACCCAGCCCCCAACCGCCCCACCGGATCAACCGGCGGCAAAAACCCATTCGTCAAATCAAGTGAAAGTGTCATGATGTCCATCCTGTAGGGGCGAGGCATCGCGGGAAACCGTTCGTCCCTAACCAAGACCTGTTCTCCGCGATGCCTCGCCCCTACCACGCCCCTACCTCGGCTTCGCCCCCTCCGGCAGCGGCGACACATACACCTTCCCCCGCCGCGCCTTATCAAACTCCACCCGCGCCGCCGCCAGCACATCCGGCCGCGTCAGCAAATCCCATCCCGCCAACCCCATCGCTTTCGCCGCAAACAACATCCCCTTATTACCAATACTCGACCCCGACGACACCACCGTCTGCCAGCTATGCCCCGGCGTACCCAGCGGCCAGCACGTCGTCGTAATCTGCCCCGTCGGCGTAATCCAACTCACATCCCCCACCTCCGTCGAACCACCCATCAGCGGCGGCGTGGGCGAATGGGGTATCACCTGCTCCCACAACGGATCATGCAAATCCTCATCATCAATGCCCCCGCTGGCCGAACGCAGCATCCACTCATACTCCCGCTCCACTGAGCCAGTCGGGAACGTGGCCTGTAACTCCCTGGCAAATGTCCGCTCCTGCTCCGTAAACTGAATATCATCCACTTCCTTCATCTTCTCATAAAGCAGATCAGACAGCGTATCATTGGGCAGCAAATCATAACAGCCCGTTAAAAACTCAATCTCGTGCGTCGTGCCGCTCATCAGTGCCGCACCTTTGGCAATGTCCAACACCCGCTCATAAATCTCATCCACCTGCTCCCGATGCGGCGCACGCACAAAGTACCACACCTGGGCAAAAGCCGGCACAACATTAGGCGCTTGCCCACCGCTCGTCACCACACAATGAATCCGCGCCTCCTGCATAATATGTTCACGCAAATAGTTCACGCCCATATCCATCAGCATCACCCCATCCAGCGCACTCCGCCCCAAATGGGGTGAGCCGCCAGCATGGGAAGCCACGCCATAAAAGTTGACCTTAAACGAGTTCAACGCCAGTGCTGAGCCATTCCAGGCAATGTTGGCATTACCCGGATGCCAGCTTATGGCCGCATCCAAATCATCGAAGGCCCCATCCTTGGCCATATACGTCTTGCCCACCAGCGTCTCCTCCGCCGGACAGCCATAAAAGCGTATCGTGCCTTTGATACCCTCAGCCTCCATCGCCCGTTTCAGGCCCATCACCGAGGCCATGCAAGCCGTGCCAAAGAGGTTATGCCCACAGCCATGCCCCGGCCCACCGGCTTCGATGGGGTCTATGCTGGTATGAACTCGTTGGGATAAACCCGGCAGCGCATCATACTCGCCCAAAAAGCCGATAATGGGCGATCCCTGTCCCCACGTGGCCACAAAAGCAGTGGGCATCTGCCCCACACCCCACTCAATGTTGAAGCCATCCGCCTCCAGCTCCTTGGCCAGCAATGCCGAGGCAAAGGTCTCCTGCAAGGCCACCTGCGGATGATCCCAAATCTCTTTGGCAATGTAACACAATTTCTCATCCTGATCGTTCACGTAATCGAGAATAATTTCTTTTGCACCCATTTTTTCTACCTCGTTTTATTTTTGTTGTAGAGACGTTGCCATTCTAAGCTAAAAATTTATAGTTTCGGCGGTTGAATTCGCCCAGTTTCGTTACCGAAGTAATTTTTTAACTTCCAAATGCAACGGCTCTACAGCTATTTTATGATAAACGGCCGTTCACCCTGCCCACCATCTCCTTCACATCATCCGGCAGCCCATCCCCCCGCCAGGCCACATGCTGGTCGGGACGGGCTAATACCAATTTTGTTGTATATGCCGTAGAGACGTTGCAATGCAACGTCTCTACATCTAACAATTTCAAGAGCATCCCTATTTGTTGGGCAGCAGACAACAATGGTTCCACATTAACAGCAGGGTCAAAGCGCAGCAAAGTGTAATCCGGCCCCATCGCGTCATAGAGCGAACGGCCGTCCCCCAACCAAAAATGCGGCACACGACACCCCGGCACAGTTGAAGGCGTAAAATCAGCCATCGTGTAGGCTGGTTGTTGTTCGCCATCATAAACAATCAGCGGCGAATCATCATAGTAATAGCCAAAATTCAGCCCGCCACAGCAATACTGCTGCACATTCAACTCATACAACTCCTGCCCAAACTCAGCCCGGGCGGCCTCACCTTCTGCACTTACTTCCTCAATATTGGGCGGCACAATCCGCCGATTTTTAATCATGTGCGCGGCGTAATTCATAGCAAAATAAGAAACCTGCTCGGTAATGGGATGCCGCTCCCGCTCATAGGCATCCAAAATAGCCGTGCCGCCCCAGCCATGCAGCCGCGCCGCCAGCAGCCAGGCCAGGTTGGCCGCATCAGCAATGCCCGCGTTCATGCCATAACCGCCATAGGGAACCCAAATATGCGCCGCGTCACCACAAATGAAAACACGGCCGTTTCTCAACCTATCCGCCACCAACCGCCGCCCAATCCAATCCTCATTCGCCAGCACCTCATACTCAAAATCCCCATCCACCCCCAAAATCGTGCGAATGGCCCAGTCACGGTTAATCGCCTCAAAGTCACTCTCGCTCTCCTTCAAATAGTTGTGCACAATCCACCGCTCTCGCCCATCAATAGCATACAGCGTGCCGCTGCGGCGCGGGTTCAGGGCCACCGTACCCCAGGCCGGTTCGCATTGCATCATCGCCATCAACTTCGGCGCACGAATGTAGGTAGATTGCACCCGCTGCACAACGGCATCGCCCACCAGTTTGGCCCCCATCGCCTTGCGAATGCCCGAACTGCCGCCATCACAGCCAACGAGGTATTGGCATTCTATGGTGTAACTTTCTTGGGTGTCTAAGTTGCGGGCGGTGGCAGCAACGGCCGTTTCCCCCGGCACAAACCCCTCAATCCGCGTCCGATTCAACAGCCGAATCCGCGCCATACTGGCCGCATGGTCAAACATAATCGGCTCCAGGTAAAGTTGGTTAATGCGGTGCGGCGGCTCCGGCGTCGGCCACCAGCCATCAGGGCCAGCCGTCGCCGTAAAGCGGTCGCGGCGGCTGGGAATGAAGATGCGCGTCAATTCCGGCCCCGTCACCGTCGTGCGGAAGGAGACATCATGGGCATGATCTTCAGGCAAGCCAGCATTGCGCACGGCTTGCGCCAGCCCTAGCTGCCGGAAAATCTCCATCGAACGCGCCGACACATGATTGCAGCGCACCGTCGGAATCTCACGTGGATAGCGCACCTCCGCCACCACCACTTCAATGCCGCGTCGGGCTAAATCCATCGCCAGGGTTAATCCCACTGGCCCCGCACCAACTATGAGAACGGCCGTTTCCATCATTCTTAATAGAGAGACTAGAGACTGGAGATTATTAGTCTCTAGTCTCTAGTCTCCTAATCTGCTCCAATAACGCCGCCAGAGGCATATCCGCCAACGACTGCAACCGATAATGTACCTCGCCAAACGCCAGTGCCTGCGTCATCTGGTTGGGCACTGCCACACAATACATCCCCGCCCGTCTAGCCGCCAACGCGCCGTTAGGCGAATCTTCCAGAGCCACCGCCTGCGGCGCCGCCACCCCCAACGCCGCCGCCGCCGCCAGATAAACGGCCGGGTTCGGCTTGCCCACATCGCCCACATCATCCCGGCAGCGCACCACATCAAAGCGGTGCGTCAAGCCAAACTTCTCCAGATAACCATCCACCCACTTGTGGTCTGAACTAGAAGCAATGCCCACTTTTAGCCCTAACTGGCGAGCTTCATTCAGGTAATTGTCTACACCAGGCAGAATGTCTAATTGGTCGAGCATTTCTAAATCCAATTTCTTGCGCTGGTCATGAACGGCCGTTCTGTCAATCGGCCGTCCCAACAAACCCTCCAAATAGGTATACGGATTAAAAAAATCAGTCGAACCAATATTCTCACACCACGTTGCCAGAGGCAGTTCACAGTCAAACGACTCATACACCGCCTTCCACGACAAATAATCCGATGTCTCCGTATCCAAAATCAACCCATCAAAATCAAAAACAACTGCTTGAATCATTCCTTACCTTCTATCCCCCCAACAAAATCCCCCAAATATAGTTCACCGTGGCATGAACAACGGCCGATCCCGTTACTTTCCCCGTTCTGCGCCACGTCCAGCCATAAGCCACCCCCGCCAGCATCGCCATCACCGCATACATCCAATTAGGCACCGCATAACCCGGCGTGCCATTATTCAAATGCGCCAGGCCAAAAATGACTGAAGCCAACGCCAACGCCAGCCGCTCATTCTTCACCCGATCCTGAATCAACTGCTGAATCACCCCACGAAACAGCATCTCCTCCGGCAAAGCCGTAAACAGATAACCCAACGGCCAGGCCCAAATCCACTGGAATGTGTCAAATGGAGCAACCTCGATAACCAAAAAGCGCGTCACCAAGCCCAGCGGCAAAGCAGTGATCATATACGCCGCCAATGCTTTGCTCGCCAGACGAAAATCGCGGTCGGTTAAGCGGAAGGTGTAGCCCATAGGCAACGGCCGTATTACCAAAAAACAGACCAGCGCCAGCACCACCCCCGTCAACAAAGCAACCGGAATATCCACCCCTGCCCCCAAATGCGCCGCCACTTGTGGCAGCCAATCAAACTCAATCGGCAGCCAAATCGCCAAAACCGCCACAATACCCAACGGGTGCAGGGCTTTGGCCCCCTTGGGCCGCAGCACCAAAGCCACCGCCGGCACAGCCAGATACAAGGCCATGCGGCCCAGCCCATTCAGAAAAGTCGTGGGATTAGAACGGCCGTCCCCCACCGCCACCAGCACATACGGAACCACCAGCACCATCGCCAGCAGCACTCCATGTGTTTTATTATCATAAAAACGCCGCGAACTCCGCACCACCACCTGCGTCGCCATACCCAAATAAAGTCCCATCAAAATCAGAAAAGCCAGCCAGTCAGTCATAACCAACAACAGTCAGCAAACAGCATCCAACAGGCAGAACCAACGGGCCACCGCTGACTGATTACTGCTTACCGGACAAATCAAACATCCATCAAAGAACTTTCCGGCTCCGCCTGAATCGGCAAATTCACCGTAAAGGTAGACCCCAACCCCTCTTCACTCTTCACATCAATATACCCCCCCATCATCTCACAAAAATGCTGGCTAATAGCCAACCCCAGCCCCGTCCCCTCATAACGGCGCGTCGTAGACGGATCAACCTGGCTAAAAGGCTGAAAAAGCAGCTTCACATGCTCCTCCGGTATGCCAATCCCCGTATCCGAAACCGACAGACGAATCCACTCCCCCATAGCTGCCTGCCCATCACGCTCCACCCGCAGCGTAATCGTCCCATTCTCCGTAAACTTAGCCGCATTCCCCAACAGATTAATCAACACCTGCCGCAGCCGTGCCTCATCCGCCACAATCTCGCCCCAAGCAGATGAATCGCCCACCAGTTTCAACTGGTTGCCATTCTTCAGCATCAGCGGTTCCGTCGTCATCAATACATCATCCACAAACGGAGCCAGGGAAAAAGGTTCCAAATGCACATCCATCCGCCCTGCCTCAATTTTCGACAAATCCAAAATATCGTTAATCAGCCGCAATAGCTGGGTGCCAGAGGTCAGAATGCGTTCAGCTTTTCTATCCAAATCATCATACTCCTCAAACTCCACCTGCTCTTGAATCAGTTCGCTGTAACCAATAATCGCCGCCAGCGGTGTCCGCAGTTCATGGCTCACATTCGCCAAAAAGGTGCTTTTGGCCCGGTTCGCCGCCTCAGCCTCATTTTTGGCAATCTCCAGCGCAGCTTGCGTCTGCTTCCTCTGTTCAATCTCCTGCTCCATCTGCTGCAGCGTCTGCGCCAATTGGGCCGTCATGCGGTTAAAATGCCCCCCCAGTTTGGCCAGCTCATCACCACTCGCCAAATGCACACGGTGGGAGAGTTCGCCCCTGCTAACCCGATCTGTCGCCTCCATCAATAACTGCAAAGGCTCGGTAATGGAACGGCTGAAAAGCAAAGCCAATACCAACCCAACCAAAATCGCCACAACCGCCACCAGAATACCCTGGTTGCGTACCGCATCAATTTTGGCCGCCAATGGCTGGGTGGACAGCCCAATGCTGATAGCGCCAATTGTCTCTGCGCCCACCTTCACTGGCTGACCGGCAACCAGTTGATCCGCCTGCCACTGGAAAACGGCCGTTTCCCTTCCCACCAACTCCTGCCCCAATGCGTCCGGTTCCAACGAAAAACCGGCATTCGGATTCAGCACATCAGCCACAATACGGCCGTCCGCATCATAAATACGGCCAAACGTCAGCACCTCAGCCCGGCCAATATCACGCATCAGGTCCACCATAAAATCCCCATCCAAAAAATAAAGAGAATCCACCGTACTGGCCGCAATCGTATCCAGCAGCAGCAACGCCTGCTGCTCCAACTCCGCCTGAAAATTATGCCGCTCCCGCTGCGTGGAAATAGCCGTAACCAACAGCACCAACAGCACCACAATACCCGTAATCGTCACCGTCAACTTCAACGCCAGCGGCCAGCGTTTCCAAAAAATCAAGCTCATCAATTATCCTGCACCAGCTCATACAGCGTTTGCATACGCGCCAAAGCCGCCTCAGCTCCTTCCGGGAACTCATCAAACTCCGTCGTCAAAAACTCCTCCAAAGCCATCTGTGCATCTGCCTGTTCATCAATGTTAATCAAAATCTGCTGAATAGCCGCCGCCAACTCCGGCTCAATCTCTTCACGCAGCACCATCACCTGCCGCGGCACATCTTCCGTCGCCGCCAATATAATCAACCCCTCACGGGTCTCCTCCGGCAGCAGAATGTCAAAAGTCACATTATCAATCACACCCACCGGCACTTTCCCACTCACCACCCACTGAATGGTCGTATTATCGGCCGTACTAAACACATAGCCCACTTCGTCGGTGGCAACGGCCGTTTCCGGGTTCGCCTTCTCCACCGGGTTCATACCCTGCTCCATCAAAAACGACAAAGGCAGCATATAACCCGACGTTGAAAAAGACTCCTCAAAAGCCACCATCTTCCCCCGCAAATCTTCCAGCGAACTGAGTCCCGAATCCTTCCGCGCAATAAACACCGAATGATACGCCGACACCCCATACTTCCACCGCCGCAGCACCGGCATCGCCCCCGTCTGTTGGCTCACCACCAAAGCCGGATAAGGGCTGTCAAAATAAATATCCACTTCCCCATCAGCCATATACTGGATCATCGTCTCCAAATCGGGAGCAATCTTCACCTCCCCCCGTGTAATGCCATACTCGCCCAACTGCGCCGCCACATAATCAGCAATCGGCTGCGTCCCCGCAATCGTCTCCGCCGGTTCATCCGAAATATCACCAAACACAATAGCCCGGTCAGGAACGGCCGTTGCCGCTTCGGGTGTCGCCTCCATCGTCATACTACACGCCACCAGCAAAAATGGCATCATCAACCACATAAAAGCAACCAATTTACGCCACATATTTCACCTATGACCATCCGTTTTCGTAACCGTTCACCCTCCCGGAGGGTTTCCCTCGAGAAAGCCTCCGTACAAGAAGCCTCCGGGAGGATTTTTCGGAACTGAACGATTACCTGTTTTCTTCATCTTACTCCAAATTGCCCCGTAAAACATGGGTAATTCCGTACATTCCACTACATCTTCACTAAAAACTGTCAGGTCACCAGTGAATAGAGTACAATATCTCCATGACATACCCAACCCTTTCTGAACATATCATTGATGCCATCGTCCACAGCTATCACGGCGATCCCTTCAGTGTCCTCGGCCCCCACACTCACCAAAATGGAGTCGTTATTCGCACCCTACTGCCTTACGCCACCCACGTCTCCCTGCACATCGCTGATGATACCATTGACATGGTAAAAGTCCATCCCGCCGGCTTGTTTGAAGCCTTCATCACCCAAGCCCAACTTCCCCTCCACTACCACTACCAGGTCACAACCGACATCGGCAGCCAGATACGCCTGGAAGACCCTTACCGCTTCCCCCCCACACTTTCCGACTATGACGAATACCTCATCGCCGAAGGAACCCATCTGCACGTTTACGATCATTTAGGGGCGCACATCATGGAACTAGACGGCCGTTCCGGCGTCCGTTTCGCCGTTTGGGCACCCAGCGCCCTGCGCGTCAGCGTCGTTGGCGACTTCAACCAATGGGACGGCCGTCGCCACCCCATGCGCTTCCACCACAACAGCGGCATCTGGGAACTCTTCATCCCCGACCTCGGCGAAGGCATCGTCTACAAATACGAAATCAAAACCCGCTACCACGGCTACACCGTCAACAAAACCGATCCCGTCGGTTTCGCCAGCGAACTGCGCCCCAACAACGCCTCCATCGTCTGGAACATCAACAAACACCAATGGCACGATGACGACTGGATCGCCAACCGCAGCCAGCACCACGACTTCAACCAGCCCATCAGCGTCTACGAAGTCCAACTCGCCTCCTGGCGGCGCAAAGGCGAAAACGGCAGCGAGATGCTAAATTACAACGAAATCGCCGACACCCTCATCCCCTACGTCCAAGAAATGGGCTTCACCCACATCGAACTGCTGCCCATCTCCGAATACCCCTACGATGGCTCCTGGGGCTACCAGGTAACAGGCTACTACGCCCCCACCGCCCGCTTCGGCAGCCCCGACGACTTCATGGCCTTCGTAGACCGCTGCCACCAGGCAGGCATCGGCATCATTCTCGACTGGGTTCCCGCCCACTTCCCCAAAGACCAGCATGGCCTCGCCTTCTTCGATGGCACCCATCTCTACGAACATGCCCACCCGCTGCAAGGCGAACACCCCGATTGGGGCACACTCATTTTTAATTACGGCCGTTCCGAAGTCAGCCAATTCCTCATCAGCAACGCCCTCTTCTGGCTCGACAAATACCACATAGACGGCCTGCGCGTAGACGCCGTCGCCTCCATGATCTACCTCGACTTCTCCCGCGAACCCGGCCAATGGATACCCAACCGCTACGGCGGCCGCGAAAATCTGGAAGCCATCGAATTCGTGCGCCGCTTCAACCAAAACATTCACGAACAGTTCCCCGGTGTCCTCACCATCGCCGAAGAGTCTACTGCGTGGCCCGGTGTTACCCACTCCCTCGAAGATCACGGCCTCGGCTTCGACCTCAAATGGAACATGGGCTGGATGCACGACACCCTCAAATACATGTCCATGGACCCCATCTACCGCAGCCACCATCACGGCACCATGACCTTCTCCCTCATGTACGCCTTCAGCGAAAAATTCATGCTCCCCTTCTCCCACGACGAAGTCGTTCACCTCAAAAAGAGCATGTTAGACAAAATGCCCGGTGATGTCTGGCGCAAATTCGCCAATCTACGCCTGCTCTACGGCTACCAATGGAGCCACCCCGGCAAAAAACTGCTCTTCATGGGCGGTGAATTCGGCCAATGGCAAGAGTGGAGCGAAGCCCGCAGCCTCGACTGGCACTTGCTAGACACCGAGCCTAAACACCAACAACTACAAGACTGGGTGCGCGATCTCAACCATTTTTACACCGCCCAGCCAGCCCTTTACCAGCATGATTTCTCGTGGCAAGGCTTCCAATGGCTCGATTTACACGATGGCGAGCGCAGCCTGCTTTCTTATGCCAGGGTCAGCCCCGAAAGCGGTGAGACGATCATTGTCGCTTGCAACTTCACACCCGTCGTGCGCCACGACTATTGGCTGCCCGTACCCGAACCCGGCACATATCAGGAATTACTCAACAGCGATGCCACGCGCTACGGCGGCAGCAATATCCTCAATGAACAACCCGCCGCCAGCACCCCCATCCCCTGGGATGAAACCCGCCATGTCGTCAAAATGACCCTGCCGCCTTTGGCAATTGTATTTTGGAAACGAACCCCCTAGATGAGATGAGTAAGCGTTCACAAATAAGTTAGCGGCTTTCAGATTGGGCCAATCTTGAAGATTGGCCCAATCTCTTAATCTTTCAATCTTGCTTATGCTATATCCCCTTACCTTCACACCTGTTCTCAAAGATTATATTTGGGGTGGCCGTAACCTGGAGCGGCTATTTGGCCGTTCTCTGCCGCCCGGCCAAATCGCCGAAAGTTGGGAAATTGCCGGGCATGAAGACGGCACGACGGTAGTCGCCAACGGCCGTTTCGCCCACACCCCCCTCACCACCCTCCAAACCCAACTCGGCCTCGACCTCATCGGCACAAACTCCGCCTGGGCACACCAGCGCGGCAAATTCCCCCTCCTCATCAAACTACTCGATGCCCATCAACCCCTATCCGTCCAGGTTCATCCCGATGATGACTATGCCCTTGAGCACGAAGGCAACGAACTGGGCAAAACAGAAATGTGGGTGGTGCTGCACGCCGAACCGGAAGCGGCCGTTATCCTTGGCGTCACCGCAGGCACAACACCCGCAACCTTCCGGCAGGCCATCGCCGACGGCCGTTTAGAACCCCATCTCCACACCATCCCCGTCCAAACCGGCGACACCATTTGCGTCCCCGCTGGCTCCCTCCACGCCATCCTCGGCGGCCTGGTCATCGCCGAAATCCAGCAAAACTCCAACACCACCTACCGCGTCTACGACTGGAACCGCCTGCAAAACGGCCAACCCCGCCCCCTGCACATAGACAAGGCCATGTCAGTCATCAACTTCGCCCAAGTCGCCCCCGGCCTCTGCCAGCCCGAACTGCTAGCCGACCACGACGGCCTGCGCCGCTGGCAGTTATGCCACAACCGCTACTTTGTCACCGAACGGGTGGAAATGGAGCCAGGCACTGTGTTTAACGGCCGTTGCGACGGCAGCACCCTCGAAATTTGGGGCGTGATAGAAGGGAGTGTGGTCGTGAATGAGGTGGCCTTAACGGCCGTTCAATTCACCCTCCTCCCCGCCGCCCTCGGCCCCTACCAGCTCACCGCCAACACCAGCACCACCCTCCTCCGCACTTATGTCCGCTGATTAAAGGTGCTATAATCCCCCATCACAATTTTAGTAGTAGGGGCGAGGCATTGGCGGTAAAACCTAGTCTAATTCAACATCTTGCTTCGCCGATGCCTCGCCCTCTGACTAATTTCCAATTTTTTCACACAAGGAGAGACCCCCAATGGAAGAGCAATATAAATACGTATTAGATGAAAGCAAACTGCCCAAAGCCTGGTACAACATCAACGCCGACATCCCCGTCGCCCCCCAGCCCGTCCTGCACCCCGGCACATTAGAACCGGTTACGCCCGACTTTTTGAGCGTCCTCTTTCCCATGAGCCTCATCATGCAAGAGATCAGCGCCGAACGCTGGATTGAGATTCCCGAACCTGTACGCGAAGTGTACAAACTGTGGCGGCCCACACCGCTCTTCCGCGCCCGCCGCCTGGAAAAAGCCCTCGACACCCCCGCCCACATCTACTACAAATACGAAGGTGTCAGCCCCGCCGGATCGCACAAACCCAATACGGCCGTTGCCCAAGCCTTCTACAACAAAGAAGCCGGCACAAAGGCCCTCACCACCGAAACCGGTGCAGGTCAATGGGGTTCCTCCCTGGCCATGGCCTGCCAATTCTTCGATCTCCCCCTCGAAGTCTACATGGTCAAAGTCTCCTACAACCAAAAACCCTACCGCCGCATCCTCATGCAGACCTACGGCGCTGAGGTGTATGCCAGCCCAACAGATAGGACCAATTACGGCCGTTCCGTCCTGGAAGCCAACCCCGAATCCCCCGGCTCACTCGGCATCGCCATCTCCGAAGCCGTCGAAGCCGCTGCCACCTCCAGCGGTGCCAAAAAATACAGCCTCGGCTCCGTCCTCAACCACGTCCTCACCCACCAAAGCGTCATCGGCCTCGAAGCCCTGGAACAGATGGAAATGGCCGGCGAATACCCCGATATTGTCATTGGCTGCGCCGGTGGCGGCTCCAACTTTGCTGGCTTCACCTACCCCTTCCTCCACCAAAACTTCACCAACGGCATGAACACCCGCGTCATCGCCTGCGAACCCGCCTCCTGCCCCACCCTCACCCGTGGCGAATACACCTTTGATTACGGCGATACGGCCCGCATGGCCCCCATCGTCAAAATGCACACCCTCGGCCACAGCTTCGTGCCACCCGGCATCCACGCTGGGGGTCTGCGCTATCACGGCATGGCCCCCAGCGTCAGCGCCCTGGTTGCCAATGGCAACATCGAAGCCCGCGCCGTGCAGCAGCTAGACACCTTCGCCGCCGCCATCACCTTCGCCCGCGCCGAAGGCATCGTCGTCGCCCCCGAAACTTCCCACGCCGTCCGCGTCGCCATCGAAGAAGCCCTCAAATGCAAAGAGTCCGGCGAAAAGAAGGTCATCGCCTTCAACCTCTCCGGTCACGGCCACTTCGACATGGCCGCCTACGATGCCTACATGAAGCAAGAACTAACCAACCACGATTACCCACAAGAAGCCATTAATGCCGCTATGACAGAACTGCCGCAGGTAGCCTTTTAAATTTATGATTGCCGATTTACGATTTACGATTGACCAAACACAATCGTAAATCGTAAATCCAAAATCTCTAATGGGCGCGTTAATAGGTGGATTAGTAGGACTTATAGTTGCACTGTTGTATGTCATATTAAAAAAATACAACAAGCAAAATATCCTAACGATCATCATGGCCATAGCACTACTTGCTTTTTTTGCCATATTCATTTACTTCATGTTGTAAGGATTATTCACGGAAACGATATTGCCATAAGTAGAAAGAGTGAGTTTTATGTATGGGGTAACGCTTGTTGCAGGATTTATCAACCACCCATCACCAGTACAGATTCGTGGTGAAAACTTAGCTACGTTTCCCATAATAATGGGCTGTAGGGAGATTGAATCTCCAATCACCCAAAACGACCCAATCTCCCTAAAGGAACAACTATGACTGTCTCACGCGATAATTCATTGGCCGTCTACCAGGGCATTAAAGATGCTGGTGTCAAATTTTTGACGGCGCTGCCCGAAACCTGGCTCGTCTATCTGCTGCAAATGGCCGACGACGACCCCAACATGACTTTGATTGAAGTTGCCAAAGAGGAGGAGGCCATCGGCATTGCCGCTGGTGCATACTTTGCGGGCGAACCCAATATCTTGCTGATGCAAAATCACGGCTTCCTGGCGGCCATCAACGGCATCGTCTCTCTGGCCCAGCTTTACAGCGTCCCTCTTTGTATGCTCATCGCCCATCGCGGCCACATGGGCGAACCCTACCAGTGGCACACCAAAGGCGGCATCGTCACCGAACCCATCCTACGCGCCCTCAACATCCCCTTTGCCTATGCCACCGACCCCAACAAAGTCGGCCGTCAAATCAAAGAAGCCCTTACTTTTTCCCAAAGCTCCCTCTCGCCTGTGGCACTTTTACTGTCGCGGGATTTGATGGAGGATTAAGAGGGGACTGGAGACTAGGGACTGGAGACTGGCTACGGGAAGCGGCACAGTCTCTAGTCTCCAGTCTCTAGTCTCTCTGGAGATAGAAATGAACCGTCAAAAAAGTATTGAAGCGATTTACCCCGAACTGGAAGACAAAATCGTCGTCACCATCATGGGTGCTTGCGCCCAGGAGTTGTATGATTTGGGCCACCGTGAGAACTTTTTCTATCTGCAACACGCCATGGGGCTGGCCTCTTCGATTGGGTTGGGGCTGGCTTTGAATTTGCCAGAAGAGAAGGTGGTGGTGCTGGATGGGGATGGCTCAGTGCTGATGAATTTAGGCACATTGACGACGATGGCCCGCTATCAGCCGTCTAACCTCGTCCACATCATCTTCGACAACGGCAGCCTGCTCTCCACCGGCGGCTTCCCCACGCACACGGCCGAAGGCCCCACCGATCTGGCCGCCATCGCCAGAGGTGCGGGGGTGCCGCACGTGGCCGAAGCCCGCACGCCGTTTGAATTTATGGAGGCTGTGGGCGATGCCTTTGACCGCGATGATTTGACCGTCATTGTGGCTAAGGTAGATGCCGTCGGCCCCGATCATTTTGGGATGGATTTCCATCTGCCGGAAAATGCGTTCCGGTTTGAACGATTCATCAGAGAGAAGAAGAAAAAATAATTTACTTCGTACAGGCGCAAAATGTGCGCCAAAAGCGTAAAAAGTTTGTTCTTTCACGAATAGAAAAGATCACGAATTCTATTTTTTCGTGTTCCTTTCTATTCGTGAGTATTTGGTTGTGGCTTTGCCACGTTATGATTTACGATTTACGATTGAACGCACTAATCGTAAATCGTAAATCAGCAATCGTAAATCCAAAAGGAGTTCACCATGTCTAAAGTAACTGTTTTGTCCTTGTTAGTGGAGGAGCTTAGGAACGGCCGTATTCAAGTCATAGACCTCACCCAGCCCCTCGGCCCCGATACCCCCGTCATCGGTTTACCCCCCATCTTCGCCCAATCTCCTGGCCTGTCGTTGGACGTGATTTCCCAGTATGACGACAAAGGGCCAGCCTGGTATTGGAACACCATGACCCTGGGCGAACACACCGGAACCCACTTCGATGCCCCCGTCCACTGGATTACGGGCAAAGATTACGCCAACAACACCACCGACACCATCCCCGTGCGCCAATTCGTCGGCCCCGCCTGCGTCATTGACGTCAGCCAAGAAGTGGCCCAATACCCCGACTTCCTGCTCACCCGCGAGCATGTGCTGGCCTGGGAAGGCGAACATGGCAAAATAGAGCCTGGCTCCTGGCTGCTGCTGCGCTCCGATTGGAGCAAGCGCAAAGGGCGGGATGAATTCCTGAATATTGGCGAAGATGGCCCCCACTCCCCTGGCCCCCACCCCGACTGTGTGCGCTTCCTGGCCCACGAGCGGGATGTGCTGGGCTTCGGCACGGAGTGCGTCGGCACGGATGCGGGGGCGGCTGGTGGCTTCGACCCGCCCTTCCCCTGCCACAACATCATGCACGGCGCGGGCAAACTCGGCCTGGCCAGCCTCAACAATCTAGATCAACTGCCCGCCACCGGGGCCGTCGTCATCGCCGCCCCCCTCAAAATTGTCAATGGCTCTGGCAGTCCCTTGCGGGTTTTGGCACTTGTGCCGTTGGATTAGGTGTTGCGGCTTGGGTGAATACGGTTGCAAACAGAGTGCTCCTGGTGGCATGGTCAAATAAATATTGGCAATGCTATTAGAGTGGTTGGACCCCGTCAAGAATAAACGCGCAGGAAAGTGTTCTTTTTGTCGTAGAGAGAGTTGATAGCATTTTAGGAGGAATGGCTAGTGTTAGATATATTTCGTGACCCTGTTTGGGACGGTATTGCAGGAGTAATTACAATTTTGGGCGTTTTTATCGGTATTATCTTCGCCCTTTTCCCATCTATGCGTCCCAAAATCATAATGATATTTACCAGCAAAGCTTTTTTATACTTTCTAAGCATACTGACTGTGATGGGTATTGTTCTTTGGATAGGAATTTTAATCGGTCAAAGACGCGTACAAGTGGAAGGGGAAAATGTATCTCAAAGGGTAACATTGAGCCACGACAATTTTTGTACCGAATTTGGAATCGAGATTCAAAGGTACGAAATTGTAAGTAATGGGATAGTAAAGATAATTGGTTCGCTTGAAAACATTCCACCCAGTGGCGTATTTAGACTCGTCATCACCGATGATATACTTTATTGGCCACAAACACAGCATACCATTACGATAAGTGATGATGGAACCTATTGGGAAGGTTTTGCAAATACTAGAGGAGGGCAATTTGTGACAGCATATCTTCTCGGTGAAGGAGGGCGTGCAATAGTAAAATATTATCATGATACTGGAAGCATAGATGACAGCTTTTATGGAATAGCGTTACTTCCTCCAGATATGTACGAGTGTGATCGCATTTTCATACCAGTACGAGATTGAGAGGAGCTTCTGCCATCATGTTTGATTCATCATAAGAGATCTAAATGGGAGATCAGGTAGTTGAGGCTTGAGAAGATTGCTGATAGCAGACTCGGCACATAAAATCGAATGGGAAACCCAAAAATGAGTTGGCAAAGTCTGAAAAATGAAAAGCCTACTCTGGCAGAAATGGGGAAAAAGTGGCTAAACGGGCGTCTCCTCTCCCCTCATCCCTTCCACAACAGCGAGTTTTATGCGTGGGCAAACGGCCGTTCTCACCCCACAATCTCATTCAAGCCTTCAATCAAGCGATCCAATTCCTCCAGCGTTACCTGCCCCAATTTATTACCCAATCGCTTGACTGAGAGGATGCGAATCTGGCTAATTTTTACCCATGAATCTTTGGGCAATGTACCGGACTGAAGTTTGAGCGTAAGTGGAAAGCCTGCCCGCTGTGGCTGACTGGTAATCGCCAAAGCAATCACGGTACCCGAGCGATCATTAAAAACATTGTGACTGATAATCACTACTGGGCGTTGACCAGCCTGTTCTGAGCCTTGTGCGGGATCCAAATTGGCCCAAACAATATCCCCCCTTAATAATCGGGCCATTCAGCAAAATCCTCAGTCAAACCTTCATCAGCCATTTCCTGTTCTTCCAACGGGTCCAATTTAGCACATTCTCGTGCCAGCCGTGTCCGCTCCAGCCTATCAATCTTTTCCTGCACAGCCTGTTGAATTGCCAAACTACGGTTCGGGAAAAGTTGTTCGGCTATCAAGCGGTCTAAATACGCCAATAAATCAGAATCAATTGTGACAGCCACTTTTGTTTTGTTCATGGTATTATTTCCTGGTATGGCATTATAGCATACTCGTTTTTGCAGATCAGTGCATGTGTTAGCAAAAATTAACAGAATGAGAAGCCTATCCTGGCGGAAATGAGGAAGGAGTGGCGAAACGGCCGTCTCCTCCCCACCCCTCTAAACGAATGAACAACAAAGCACAACCCACCTACCGCTTCATCCCCAAACGAGTTTACCAGGCAACGGCCGTCTTCCTCCTCCTCAACTGCTTCACTTTAACAATCATCGTGGTGTGGCAGGAACAACGGCCGTTTACCACACTCCACCACTGGCTAGGCGAAGACCGCTGGGGGCTGGCCGCCTTTTTAACCTTCTTGGTTTTGTTCGGCGGCTGGATCGTGGTAGTGCTGCCGCTGCGTTTTTTCTCCCAAATGCCCCGTTATCACGAAGAGTTGCAGGCCGCTGGAGCCACTGATTTTAAGGAGTTGTACCACCAGCAGCAGACCAAGCTGTTCCTGAACCACACCGGCCCCCTCACGCCAGCGCAACAGGCCATACGCGCCCGCAGTCTGGCGTTGGGTGGTTTGGTTTTGGGGTTTATCGCGGGGGTGGCAACGGCCGTCCTTTTTCTCATCAGCGACATCATCTGGATTTCTGGGATCATCTTCGCTTTGCTGGGCATCATTTTAGGCGGCTGGCAGAGCCTCAAAAGCCTGTGGTTATCCCGCCGCCCGTAACAAATTCCCCCAGTTCCTCTCAGTTCCCCAAAAGAAACTTTAGAAAGGCTGACTGCCCCAACCCAACCCAAAATAGACATAAGTAAGCCCCGCCAGCAAAGTCAGCAGGAGAAAAGTAAGAAAGTAATCAAACGGCCGTGCCTGCAAATCATGCCAATAACTGCGCCGCACCCCCGCCACACCAAAGGCCCGCGCCTCAATCGCCATCGCCAACTGACTGCTGGAACGCAGCGCCGTGATAATCATCGCCACAAAAATCGGCATCATGCGCCGCACCCGCTGCAAGCCCTTCGTCTCCCCCAAATCCAGCCCCCGCGCCTGCTGCGCCTCCCAAATCATAGTATAAGTTGCCTGAAAAGTGGGAATGTAGCGCAGCGCCAGCGCCAGCGTTAAAGCCCAACTGTAAGGCACTTTCAACTTCACCAAACTTTGGATGAGCAGCGGCTGTTCCGTTGTGTACAGCCAGGCAAAGACTACAAAAGCCATCGTCACCAGACGGCCCGCCAGCACCAAACCCTGAGCAACGGCCGTCAGCGTAATGCGGATAAACCAAAACTCAAAGATAGGTTCACCAATCGGATAGAAAATGACGCGCAAAAGCAGCATGAGCACGCTGATAGGCAGCAGTGTTTTCCAAATAAAGCCAAATCGCTCACGAGGCATCTGCGCCTGCCAATGCAGCAGATGCACCAGCCCCAAAGCCGCCAGCATAAACCACAGATTTTTGTAGAGAACGAGCAAAAAGAGCGACACGCCCACAAACAGCAGCTTCACACGGGGGTCGGTGCGGTGTACCCAACTGGGGCGCGGCGTGTAGAGGTTGATGTTGACGGACATGGGGGTAATTACGTAATTACGTCATGACGTAATTACAGAACTCCGGAACTGTTAGGATTGGGTCAGGGATATTCATGCGTTGGGCCAGTTGGATGATTTGTGGCGGTTCGATTTGGGCCTGGTGCAGAAGGGCCGTTTGGGGGAAAAGGGTGCGTGTGGGGCTGTCGGCCAGCAGACGGCCGTTTTGCAGCAGCAAACAGCGCGAAATATGGTCAGCCACCAGCCGCATGTCGTGGGTGATGATGAGAATGGTACGGCCGTTCGCCCGCAAGTCGTGCAAAATCGCCATCAACTCCTGCGTACTGCGCCAGTCCAGACCCGTTGTCGGTTCATCCAAAATGAGAACGGCCGTATCCATCGCCACCACCGCCGCCACACTCACCTTGCGCCGCAAGCCAAAACTCAGCAAGGCCGGCTGCATGTCTGCATATGGCTGCAAACCAAACTGCACCAACGCTACCTCCACCCGCCGTGCCACATCCGCCTCATCCAGCCCCAAATTGCGCGGCCCCACTGCTATCTCCTCGCGCACCGTCGGGCTAAAAATCTGGTGATCGGGGTTCTGGAAAACATAGCCCACAGTGCGCGACAGTTCGCCCACTGTTTGGCCCGTGCTGTCCTGTCCAAAAAGATGAATTGTGCCACGAAACGGCCGTAACAGCCCATTCACCTGCTTGGCCAACGTCGTCTTGCCCGACCCATTCTGCCCCAGCAAAGCCACCATCTCCCCCCTCCCAATCGTCAGGGAAATGCCGTTGAGAACGGGGGTTGTCGGGTCGTAGCCGAAGTGGAGGTCGTGAATGACCATAGCGGGAGATGGGGAGAGTGGAGATTGGAGACTGGGGACTAGAGACTGAGGACTAAGGACTAAAGACTGCTCCCCCGCTTCCCAAGCCACATCCTCCAGGCGCACAAAATTATAATTCGTACCCCGCTGCTGATTTATCTGATAGGCCACTTCGCTGACCTGGGGGGCGGCCAGGCCAATCTGTTGCAGGCGGGGGATTTGGGGAAAAACGGCCGTTGGCCCCCCAGCCAGCGCCACTTTACCCTTGTCCAGTACCACCACGCGGTCGGCAAATTCGGCAATCTGCTCGCTTTCGTGGGAGACCATGATGATGGTCATGTCCAGTTGATGGCGCAGGGTTTGAACGGCCGTAAACACCTCCCGCTTCCCCACCGGATCAAGATTAGCCGTTGGCTCATCCAGCACCAAAATCTTAGGCTGCATCGCCAACATCGCCGCAATCGCCACCCGCTGCTTCTGTCCACCTGACAGTTGAAATGGTGCCCGCTGCCGAAAATTTGCCATCTTCACCAGCGATAAGGCCCAGCCAATCCGCCTATCCATCTCGGCACGAGACAGCCCCAGGTTTTCCAGGCCAAAAGCCACCTCCATCTCCACCGTCATGTTAAAAAGCTGCGTTTCCGGCTCCTGAAACACCAGCCCCACCGACTGTGCCAATTCGGCCACACTATGCCGCTTCGTGTTCAGCCCATTCACCAGCACATCCCCACCGATAATGCCGCCAGTGGAATGGGGCACAATGCCATTGAGCGCCAGGCACAGCGTCGTCTTGCCCCCGCCCGTTGCCCCCATAATCGCCACAAACTCCCCGGCAGCAATCTCCAGGTCAACGCCATCCAGCACCCACTCCGGCTCAACCCCAGGTTGGGCCGACGGGTAAGCGTAACTCAAATTGTCTATGGTGATGAGGGCGGGCAAGGGGAGGAGAATGTAATTAAGTAATTGGGTAATTGAGCAATTATCAATTACCCAATTACTTAATTACTCAATTACACATTACCGCTCTGTAAACACTGGCTTACCAGCCAATTGGTCAATCTGAGGGAAGGCGCGTTTGACCAGTTCGTAGAGGGCAATGCCCACCACGCCCAGCCCAACCTGGAACAGGTTAATCGGCACTTCGGCCCAGGCTCCGGCCGCGCCAAAGCCATAAATGGTAGCTTCGCCGAGAAAGTAGACGGCTACTAAGGCTAAACCGCCTGCCACCCAGCCCATCGCCATGCCTTGCCAGCCTTTGCGCCAGCCTAAGTAGCCGGCCAACAGCCCCAAACTGCCATGTGCGATCAGGGTGAGGGGGGCGAAGCTGCCGTAACCCAGGGCTAAATCGGCGATGGCGGCACCCACGCCAGCCGCGATGCCGCCAATGACAGGGCCAAAGGCCACTGCTACAAATATCTCGGCGATGGCCCCGGGATGGGTGAAGCCGCCGGTGGCGGGAATGGGAACCGGTACGATGGCGACCAGGACTGTGACGATGGCAATGCAAACGGCCGTTAGCGCAATTCTTTGTACATTCATGACAATCTTCTCCTCAAAACGTAAATTTCAACGATTGTAATAGGACAATCTCAGACAAACCAGAGACAATGCGACGGGCTGTAAGTGGACAATCAAGGGTGAACGGCCGTTTTGCCTCATTTCGCCCGCGTATGATACAGTATCGGCACATACAGGCAAAACAAGGGAGACGCATGATTAAAGCAGTTATTTTTGACGTAGGTGGGGTGTTGATCCGCACCGAAAGCCATGCCAGCCGACGGCAGTGGGAGCGGCGGCTGGGTCTGGCCGATTGGGAGTCGGAGCAGGTTGTGTTTAACAGCGAAATGGGCCAAAAGGCCCAGCGCGGCGAGATTACCAACGCCGAATTGTGGCAGTGGATCGGCCAGCACTTAAAGCTGGATGAGGCCGGGCTGCAAGCGTTTACCGCTGGTTTTTGGGCCGGTGACGTACTAGATACGGCTCTGATTGATTTCATCCGCCAGCTTCGGCCCCAATACCAGACGGCCATCATCAGCAACGCCACCGATGGGCTGCGCCAGATGTTGACCACCCAATACCCCCTCGCCGATGCCTTTGACTTGATTGTGGTTTCAGCAGAGGAGAAGGTGATGAAACCGAACGCCGCCATTTATGAGCGCACGTTGGCGCGGCTGGGGCGGCAGCCGCAAGAGGCAGTGTTTGTGGACGATTTTGCCCACAATATTGAGGCGGCGCAGCAGTTGGGCATGGCGACGATTCATTTTCGGCCCGGTACGAATGTGCCAGAGGCGTTAGCCCAGTTAGGAGTGACGGTGTGATGTTGACGATTCGGCCGTTTGCGGAAAAGGATTACGAGGCGACAACGGCCGTTTGGAATGCCGCCTGGTCCGATTATAAAAAACGGTACTGGAGTTCCAATCCAGCGATGAACGCCGCAATCCCCAACATTTTTGGCAGCGTATGGTGGTAGAGGCAGACGGCCGTTTACTCGGTTACGGGCACATGGCAGAAGCCTACTGGAGCCAGTTAGATGGACACTATCTCACCGATTTCATCACCCACCCCGACGCTTTAGGGCAAGGTGCAGCTTCACTCTTCCATGACCATATGCTGGCAACCTTGCAGGCACGGGGCAATTTGTACCACCTCACCGCCCAAACCCGCGAAGATTACAGCCAGGCCATTCAATTTCTAACCGAGCGCGGTTTTAAGCAAGTCATGCGCTTCCCCGTCTCCCATCTAGATGTGCCTGCCTTCGCTGCCACACCTTATCTGGCAAAATTAGCGGCGGTGCAGGCAGCGGGTGTGGAGATTGTGTCTTTGGCCCATTTACAAGAGAGAGATGCCCAATGGAAGGTGAAAACACACGCCATTATCGCTGCTGCCCTCAAAGACATACCTTCACCGGATGAATTGACAGAATTTACGTTTGACCAGTTTGAAAGAGCGTTGGGCAGTCCCAATTTTTTGCCCGAAGGGGTATTTTTGGCAATGGATGCTGATCAGGTTGTGGCTATCAGTGAATTGTGGGGCAGTCAAGCCAATCCACAAAAGTTGTATACGGGATTAACGGGTGTGCTGCGGGCTTACCGGCGGCGGGGGGTGGCAACGGCCGTTAAAGTCCACGCCATCCAATTCGCCCAAAGCTACGGGGCCACCATCATTGAAACCGACAATGAAGAAAACAACCCCATGTACCAGCTAAACTTGCAGCTTGACTTCCGCCCCCAACCAGCCATTGTGGAATTTAAGAAAGAGATAATTGGGTAATTGGGCGATTGATAATTACCCAATTACCCAATTACTCCCCCTTCCCCCTAGAGAACCAACACAATTACGGTATAATCCCCCCACTTACGAATTGCGGAGGTTTGCATGCAGTTCTCGTCAAGATTGTACCGAGATTACACCGATTTAGAGCAGATGCGCCGTTTCCTCATCCGGGCACGAGCGCGGCAGGGGCATTTAGGCGGCTATTTTCATGTGGGCGATCTGCTGTGGCGCATGTTTAGCAACGGTTGGTTCCGACCCAAGCAGGACATTCGCCTTTGGTTTGACAGCACCGAAACGCTGGTGGGGTTTGCCTGGTATGACGGCCGTTCCCATGCTTTGGATATTCAGGCCTTTCCGCGCCATACGGCACTGGAGCAAGAAATGTTGGCCTGGGGTGAGTCTTGTCTGCTGGCTGGCACGAACGGCAACGGCCGTAAACAACTCATCACCCCCGCCCTAGACAGCGACAGCGAGCGTATCGCTCTGCTTACGGAGATGGGCTACGAGCGGCAAAAGCAATTTTATTACCATTATTTACGGCCGTTACCCCCCAACTCCCTCACGCCCCAACTGCCCCCTGGCTTCACCCTGCGCCATCTAAACGATGAAGATGTGCCAGCCAAAGTTGCCCTGCACCGCGCCGCCTTCCACCCCTCCCCCATGACTGAAGAGATTTACACTGGTGTGCGGCAGGCCCCCGGTTACATTCCAGAGTTAGATTTGGTGGTGGTGGCCCCAGACGGCCGTTTCGCCGCCTTCTGCATCTGTTGGATGGACCCCGTAAACCGCATTGGCGAATTTGAGCCAGTAGGAACCCATCCCGATTTCCAAAAACAAGGGCTGGCCCAATCTGTTATGACGGCCGGTTTGCAGCGGATGCAAGCCTTCGGCGCAGATCAGGCACTTGTCCTCACCCCAGGCAGCAACCAGGCCGCCCAAGCCTTGTATCAATCACTCACCTTCAAAGCCGCCGCCCGCGATTTTGACTACATGAAGCAGTTTTAGGGCGTGGTTACTTTCTGTGTCACGGCTCGAAAGACTGGAGTAGTTTTGGAAACTGCTCTAGTCTAGTGATACACCACTTTTAATCACACCCTCAGTTTTAAGCGGAGTACCCCATTCGGCCGTTTTCTGCTATAATTCCAGTCAATTCAATTGACAACACACACGGTCACACATCAAGTTGTGGCCGTTTTTTATGGAAACAAATCACTCGACTACTCGACCACTCGACTATTCGACAACAAGACCACAAGACTATCATGACCGAAGTTTCAACCAACGGCCGTCTGGCCGAAACCATCAACAAACGGCGCACCTTCGCCATCATCTCCCACCCCGACGCGGGCAAAACCACCCTCACCGAGAAGCTGCTGCTCTACGGCAACGCCATTCACCTGGCCGGCAGCGTGCGGGCGCGGCGCGATGGCCGCAACACCACCTCCGACTGGATGGCTATGGAGCGCGAACGCGGCATCTCCATCACCTCCACCGTGCTGCAATTCCCCTACAAAGGCCACATCGTCAATCTACTAGACACACCGGGCCATCAAGATTTTTCCGAAGATACCTACCGGGTGTTAACGGCCGTTGACAGTGCCGTCATGGTGCTAGACGCAGCGCGTGGGGTCGAGGCCCAAACACGCAAACTATTCGAGGTATGCAGCCAGCGCGGCATTCCCATCTTCACCTTCATCAACAAAATGGATCGGCCGTCCGAAGACCCGCTCGGCCTGCTCGACGAAATCGAAACCGTGCTGGGCATGACCCCCGTGCCCATGAACTGGCCCATCGGCGACGGCGACAGCTTCTTGGGTGTCTACGACCGTCTCACCGAAGAAGTGCATCTCTATGATCGCACCGTCCGCAACCAAACTATCTCCCCCGAAACCATCACCACTCTAGACGACCCCCGCATCAAAAAAGGGCTAAGCGGCTATCAATTTGAAGATTTACACACCAACATCGGCCTTTTGGATGAGATGGCCCAGTTTGAGCTGGATGAGTTGTTGGCGGGCAAACAAACGGCCGTCTACTTCGGCAGCGCCCTCACCAACTTCGGTGTGCAACTCTTCCTCGACGATTTCGTCAAATACGCCCCGCCCCCTGGTGCCTATCCCAGCGATAACGGCCGTATTCCCCCCATCCAAGAAGGCTTCTCCGGCTTCGTCTTCAAAATCCAGGCCAACATGAACCCCAAACATCGGGACAGCGTCGCCTTTTTGCGAATTTGCAGCGGCCGTTTCGAGCGCAACATGAGCGTCAACCATACCCGATCCGGCAAAAGCCTCAAACTGGCCCAAACCTACACCTTCTTCGCCGAAAACCGCGAAATCACCGACGAAGCCTTTGCCGGCGACATTATTGGCCTGCCCGGCAATCGCAACTTTGCCATTGGCGATACGGTCACGGCAGACGGCCGTTTCAACTACAACCCCATTCCCCGCTTCTCCCCCGAACATTTCGCCCGCCTCATCAACCTTGATGTCAGCAAACAAAAGCAGTTCCTCAAAGGCATCCAGCAGCTTGCCACCGAAGGAGCTATGCAAGTCTTGCATGAAACCGATGCCCAAAAACGCGACCCCATCCTGGCCGTCGTCGGCGTGCTGCAATTTGAAGTGGTTCAGGCACGGCTGGAAGACGAATACAACGTCAAAACCCGCTTAGAGATGCTGCCCCACAGCCTCTCCCGCTACGTTGAAGGGCCAGCCGAGGAGATCGAAAAGCTGCCCTGGCGCTATGGCGTAATGCGTGTGGCCGATGAAAACGGCCGTCTCCTGGCCCTCTTCAACTCCGAACACGAACTAAACTTCTACAGCAGCCGCCATCCCGACATCACCTTCAAGGCGGCTACCAACTAATTCCGACGAATTTTTGTCAAACTATTGACAATTTGACATCAATCATTTATACTCCTCCACAGGTAGGCATAATAAGCCAACCTGAAATAATACTGTAAGGAGAAACATGATGCTGACAAAAATTGACCCCCATCAACCGCATACCAGTCAAACAAAATCGCGGTTTGCGGCATCCGGTTTCGTCAATTTGTATAGTCTCTGTATAGAGCGTACAGAAACGGCCGATTTCGCGCCCCAACACAACTTACAGTGGCCCCGCTTTTATCTCGCCTAACCACAAACCAACTTTTTCGAGCATCAGAAGCGCGGCTACAGTAAGTACCGCGCTTTTTTATTTCCCGGCACATTGCCCGCAATCAGTCATCCGTAATCCGATTACCGATTACCGATTACCACACCCGGTCCCGTAGAGGAGTCAGGAGTCCTCACTGGCCTGTCACGTCAGAGATCGTCGGTTCAAATCCGATCGGGATCGCCTCTTTGCAAGGTGGCCGACCTGGTAAGGCATTGCACTGTTAATGCAAATGATGTGGGTTCAAGTCCCACCCTTGCAGCCTGTGGGAATGTAGCTCAATCGGTAGAGCACTTACACGCCGACTGCTACCACTTGTCTGGATAAACCGGGCCGACGGCCGTTGGTTACCGCTCATAACGGAGAGGTTGTGGGTTCGAGTCCCACCATTCCCTCAAATGGGTTGGTCGTCTAATGGGAAGACACTGCTCTTGCAAAGCAGAAATGCAGGTTCAATTCCTGTCCTATCCACCTAACACCTATCTCTGTAGCTCAATGGACAGAGCGTTTCCTTGCGGAGGAAAAGGTTGCAGGTTCAACCCCTGCCAGGGATACCTTTACATGTTCTGCTCTGGCCGGCATCTCGCTGAGCCAGCACAACCAAAATTTAGGTGAGTAGCTCAACTGGCAGAGCAGTGGTCTCCAAAACCACAGGCTGCAGGTTCGATCCCTGCCTCGCCTGCCAAGAATTATGAAGGATGAATTATGAATTATGAAAAAGGCACAACCTCATAATTCATCCCTCATAATTCATAATTTTCTTTCGGAGTGTGGTGTAGCCCGGTTAGCATCCTGCCCTTGGGCGGCAGAGGTCAGAGGTTCAAATCCTCTCGCTCCGACAAACTGTTTCGCCAGGCGAAACAAACATGCTGGCGTAGCTCAATCACGGCAGAGCATCCGCCTTGTAAGCGGAAGATTGCAGGTTCAATGCCTGTCGCCAGCTTCACAGTCCGAACCTTAACAATCAACTGGCAAAAAATCTCCCGGAGGCTAACAGCAAAAGTTAGCTTTTGCAGCAAACCTCGGGGAAGATGTCTTTTTAGACGGGTAGCTCAACAGAGCAGAGCACCTTCCTTACAAGAAGGAGGTTGTGGGTTCAAGTCCCACCCTGTCTACAAATTGCGGGGATAGTTCAATTGGCAGAATCTCTCTGTGCCATAGAGAAGATGTGGGTTCAAATCCCACTCGCCGCTCAAGATGGGGACTGGAGACTAGAGATTAGAAACTTGGTCAATGTTCAAAATCAACTTAGCGAAGATTGGGCCAATCTTGAGAATTGGCCCAATCTGAAACTGCTAACTTGTTTACGAACTGTTACATAACAAGACACCCCATCTCTAATCTCCAATCTCTAATCTCCCCCTGGAAGGATGGCCGAAAGGTAAGGCACTCGTTTGCTAAACGAGCAAAAGGGGCATCAACACTCTTATGTGGGTTCGACTCCCACTCCTTCCGCTCCGGGCCGGTAGCTCAATTGGCAGAGCAGCGGACTTTTAATCCGAAGGCTGGGGGTTCGAGACCCTCGCGGCTCATCCATAGTGGGATGGTGTAATGGCAGCACACTGGTTTCATAAGCCAACGATAAGGGTTCGACTCCCTTTCCCGCTATAAATAGGCCGACGTGGCGGAACTGGTATACGCACCGCGCTTAGAACGCGGCTCATGGGGGTTCAAATCCCTCCGTCGGTACTGCACACCTCTGTAGCTCAACGGAATGAGAGCGCCTGACTTCGGCTCAGGAGGTTGTGGGTTCAAATCCTACCAGGGGTGCCTCTGGATCAGTGACCCGAGTGACAAAGGGAGGTGGCTGGAACCCATCTGCATCACTGATGCTCAGTAGGTTCGAGTCCTACCTGATCCACTTTCAATCCAAAAATCGTCAATCGCCTGACCCTATCGTCTAGTGGTGAGGACGCAAGGCTTTCAATCTTGAGGCGGGAGTTCGATTCTCCCTAGGGTCGCTGTGTCAGTCCTCAGCAGCAGTGAGCAGTAATCACCATTCTTTTCCCAGATAGGTTACTGCTCACTGCCCACTGAGTACACACTATGCCGTCGTAGCTCAACAGGGAGAGCGGTTGACTCTTAATCAACGGGGTGGGGGTTCGATGCCCTCCGACGGTACTTATTAAGCCGAGGTAGCTCAGTTGGTAGCAGCGCCTGACTGAAAATCAGGAGGTCCTCAGTTCAAGTCTGAGCCTTGGCACTCTTGGGAAGACAAGCCGATGGGCGACGGCAGCAGTCTTGAAAACTGGCGAGGTTGCAATGCACCCTTGGGGGTTCGACTCCCTCTCTTCCCGCAGATGGAGATTAGAGACTGGAGATTAGAGATTGAAATATTGGTCCCTAGTCTCTAGTCTCTCAATCACAATGGAGGTGCGCTATGTTGGCATGTTTAGGTATGTTTCGGTAGTTGTTCTGAGATGCGGCCTCCCGAAGGGAAACGGCCGTATCCACCCAATCCTCTATCCGCCAAATACACAATAAAAGGAGACAAAACATGGATACACATGTTTTACAAGGGCATTTTGCCCGCATGGGGGCCGAGTTAGCCGTGAAAGTTCATGATGAGCGTGAGATGCAACGCCAACGCCGCACCAACATTGTCCGCACAGTCACAAACTATGTGTTGAATGTGGTGGGCAACGGCCGTTCCTCTGAACATTTCACCCTCGACATCTGGCCTGCCAAAGCTGACAGCCTGGAATTTATAACGGCCGATCTACGCTCTGACATGCGTCACCTCCTGCTCGTCGTTAAGCGATTGGATGACCAGCACAGCGAAGTCAGCAAAGACAAATTCCTCTGCGGCCACGACGAGCGCCACTGGTTTATTGCCACCGTGCCGGAGCAAAACGGCATCGCCAACGTGACTGACGCTATGGAAGCACTCAAGCCCACCCTCGCCATGCAGTCACAGCGCCGCCACAAGGTACGCACCAAGAATTGGCACAACCGCCGCAATGCTGGCTTTGTCCGTCAGGGCGAATGGTTTTTCATCCCCCAACCCCGCTTCACACCTGATAACTCAGGCTTGATCTTACGGAATGAACCCATCCGCCGAGCATTTGGCAAAGCCCACATTGTCGAAGAGGTCTATCGCATTGGTGGTGAAACGGTGTATGTGTGCAGCCGTCGGCCCAATGGCATTACAGAAGCGCAGTACCAACGGTTGTTAGTCAGCGATCCTAAAGCACAGGGCTGGAACTGGCGAGTCATGCGCCGCAATCCTCAAGTGTATGCACGAGGTACGGTACGCCATCCAGACCACAAGACAATCGTCCTACCCTACTGGCATCGGGTAGCTATGGCCACAGAACGCAGCAGTGCCGCAGGCGGCCGTCCAGCCACAGTGGCTTTTCTCGATTAACTTTTCAAAAACTAGAGATGAGAGATTGGCGATTAGGAACTAGATTGTTTTTTCTGACGGCAGTCTCTAATTACCAATCTCCGATCTCATCTTTGGGAGGTCGTCTAAAGGCAGGACACCTGGCTTTGAACCAGGCAGTGGTGGTTCGAGTCCATCCCTCCCAGCTATTTATGGTGGCTGTAGCTCAGTCGGCAGAGCGTCCGGTTGTGGCCCGGAAGGTCGTGGGTTCGATCCCCACCAGTCACCCTACGCGGGCCGGAGAATTTGGATTACCCTACCCACCCCAGGTCGCGCTGCGGGAACAGCGCACGGCGAATGCCGGAGCACCATCCAGGCTCATTTTTGCCCGCGTGTGATTGTATAGATGGATAGCTCAGTTGGCAGAGTGCGCGTCTGATAAGCGCGAGGTCGTCGGTTCGATTCCGGCTCCATCTATAACGTCATTCTTGTGACGAGAACGTCATTCTTGTGACGCGCCATCGTGGCGGAACAGGCATACGCACACGACTTAAAATCGTGGTTTTGCAGGTTCAACTCCTGCCGATGGCACTCTGGAGCGGAATGCACCCATCTGCACCCACTCGCCCGCTAGACGGGCCGACAGTGGATGGTTATCTGGTTAGCAACGAGTTCGACTCTCGACCGCTCCACCTATATTGCCAGTTGATAAAGCGGGCCGGAAGTTGTGGGTTATCGTTTTGAACCGACTCCCACAGCTACCAACTTGCCCGCCTCACTAATAATGAAAACGGGCCGACATCTGTGGGTTATCTTGGCAACTGGCTATGCAGGTTCGAGTCCTGCCAATGGTTGGCAACAGCTTTTGTGGCGGAAATGGAAAACGCACGGTTTTATCCATAGAGGCAACTTGCCCGTTTTTCCTGCGATTGGTTAACCCTAAACCGATTACTACATACCAAAAGGAGGTGTAACATGACACTGCGACACTATTTTTCAACACGTAAGACTGCACAGAATCAGCCTATTCCGGGCAGCAACCAAGTGCCGAACAGTGCTGGTGGCTTCACCTGGGCGGTGAACGACTGGACACGCCTGGAACGGTTCCTGGTGCTGGGTTCTGAAGGTGGCACTTATTACATTCAGCCGCGCCAGTTGACGGTGGAAAATGCGGAAGCCGTGCTGCGTTGTGTGCAGGCAGACGGCCGTCTTGTTGTCAACCGCGTTATAGAAATCAGCGAAAACGGCCGTGCGCCTAACAACGATCCAGCCCTATTCGTCCTGGCTATCTGCGCCGGTTTGGGTGATGAGGCTACACGTCGTGCGGCCCTCGAAGCTCTGCCTCGCGTGGCTCGCATTGGCACACACCTGTTCCACTTCCTACAGTTCGTCGAAGGTTTTCGGGGCTGGGGTCGTGGTCTGCGCCGGGGTGTCGCCAACTGGTACACAGCCATGCCGGTTGACCGTCTGGCCTACCAGGCGGTGAAGTACCAGCAGCGCGATGGCTGGAGCCATCGAGACGCACTACGTTTGGCTCATCCGCAAGCAGATGGCACAGCCCGCAACACCATCTTTAACTGGATCACCCAGGGGGCTGAAGCGATTACCGCTGACCCAACTGAAGATGTGCCTGATGGCGATGCCCTGCGTCTGATTTGGGCCTTTGAAAAGGCCAAGCAAGCCACCGACGAGCAGGCAATCATTGAACTCATCACCGAGTTCAATCTGCCCTGGGAAACAATCCCCACTGAGTGGCTGGCCTCTGCCAATGTATGGCGCACCTTGCTGCCGCGGCTGCCGATGACAGCCTTGCTGCGCAACCTGGCGCGGATGACGGCCAACGGCACCATCCAACCCATGAGCGCTGAGGCGCGGTTGGTGGCAGACCGCATCACGGATGCTGACGCGCTGCGTCGTGCGCGTATCCACCCGATTGCGGTGTTGGCTGCGATGAAGACTTACGAACAGGGTCATGGTGTGCGTGGTCAACTGCGCTGGGAACCGGTAACGGCCGTTCTCGATGCCCTAGACACAGCCTTCTACCTGGCCTTCCGCAACGTACAGCCAACGGGTAAGCGCATCCTGCTGGCGTTGGACGTTTCAGGCTCCATGGGATGGGGTATGGTCGCCAACATTCCCGGCCTGACCCCACGGGTGGCCTCAGCCGCAATGGCTCTGGTCACAGCCCGTGTGGAACCACAGTTCGGGGTCGTTGCCTTCGCCGACAAGATGGTACGCCTGAACATCTCACCGCGTATGCGCCTGGACGATGTGCTAAAGGCCACCGCTGGCATCCCCTTCGGCGGCACCGACTGTGCGCTGCCCATGATCTGGGCATTACAGAACCGCGTAGCGGCTGATGCCTTCGTCATCTACACCGACTCAGAAACCTGGGCTGGCCGACACATGCACCCGGCACAGGCACTGCAAGAGTACCGTCAGAAGATGGGCATTGCGGCCAAGTTGGTGGTGGTAGGTATGGTCTCAAACGGCTTCACCATTGCCGACCCCAACGATGGCGGTATGTTGGATGTAGTTGGTTTTGATACGGCTGCGCCGCAGTTAATGGCAGATTTTATTGGAGCATGATCTACAGGTGACAGGCACTTGTAATGTGTCTGTCACCTCGATTATTTGTTATCTTTTTGTTAAATATTGGCGCATTTGGTCGCAAATGTGGTATATTTTCGTGGATTATGGTAAGTAATGTTGTACTTACAGACATGCGTGGTAGTTGGAAAACCCTTGTATTGAGCCACTAACAGCATGTCACCTTGACAGGAGAAACACAGATGAGCACTGCTGCTGTATTGCTGTTGAATGCCAGCTACGAGCCGTTATCAGTCATTCCCAAGCGACGGGCGATGTCGCTGTTATTGCGCGGGCGTGTAGATGCCGCGACGGATGAAAAGATTGCAGTTCAAGGTACTTCAGCATCTGTCGAGATTCCAACGGTCATTCGCCTGCGCCGTTATATCAATGTGCCACGCCGAGGGGCACGTTGGAGCCGGATGGGTGTGCTGCGCCGCGACGATTTCACCTGTATCTACTGTGGTATCAAGGTCGGGGAGATTCAACGAAGTACTCCGCTCAATCGCCATGACTTCACGATTGATCACATCATTCCTGTGAGTCGGGGCGGCAAGAACACCTGGGGTAATACAGCTTGTGCCTGTCCCGTCTGTAACCATCGTAAGGGCAATCGCACTCCGCATGAAGCGGGTATGCCTATGCGCTGGGAGCCCAAGATGCCGCGTGTGGATTACTTGGTAGCCTCTGGTGAAGTGCCGGAAGCCTGGAAGGTATATTTGAGATTTTGAGACGCTTAGAAGGGCATTCAATAAAAATGAATGCCCTTTTTTATTGGGCAGAATACGGCTGTCGTGTTACCATCACATCCCGGTAATTTTGGCAGTGGAGAGAATTATGCCCTATCTTATCGGAAAAACTTTTCAGGGCGCAGAGATGCGTGACCGATTTATAGATTATTGTTATGGATGAAAGCCCGACCTTTTGGATCGGGCTTTTTTTTGGCATTTGTATGAGAGGTGAACAGGATGAATGAATTGATTTTGCCGGGATTGGTAGATGTGCATACTCATCTGCGGGTTCCTGGTGGTGAGCATAAAGAGGATTTTCGGACGGGAACGGCCGCTGCGTTGGCGGGTGGTATTACAACAGTGTTAGCCATGCCCAATACTTCGCCACCGTTGGCAACACCGGAGGTCATGCGGGCTACGTTTGAGCAGGCACGGGCTGATACCCGCTGTGAGCTGGGGCTGTTTGCCGGGGCCAGTCCAGAGTATACGGCGCATTTGCCGGCTTTGGCGGAACAAGCGGTGGCGTTGAAGATTTATTTGAATGATACGTTTGGGCCGCTGCGGGTGGAGGATGTGCCGACGTTGATGGCCTGTTTCCGAGATTGGCCGCGAGAGAAGATGATTGCTATGCACGCGGAGAAGCAGAGTGTGGCGGTGGGGCTGGGGCTGGCGACGGCCTTTGATCGGCCGGTGCATTTTTGCCATATTAGCCGCCGCGAGGAGATTGAGCTGATTGCTACGGCTAAGCAGCATGGGCTGCCGGTGACGTGCGAGGTGGCTCCGCACCATCTTTACTTGACGCAGGCGGATGCGGTACGGTTGGGGGCGTTGGGCGATATGCGGCCAGTGCTGGGGATGCCGTCGGATGTGGATGCGCTGTGGGAGCATTTGGGGGAGACGATTGATTGTGTGGCGACGGATCATGCGCCGCATACGCTGGCGGAGAAGTCCTCGGACAAGGTGCCGCCGGGTGTGCCGGGGTTGGAGACGTCGTTGGCTTTGATGTTAACGGCCGTTGCCCAAAACCGCCTCACCCTCGACCGCCTCATCCAACTGATGGCCTCCAATCCGCGCCGCATCTATGGTCTGGCAGAACCGCCCGATACGAAAGTAGTGGTGGAGATGACGCCTTATGTCATTCGCAATGAGGGGCTGCAAACGAAGTGTGGCTGGACACCTTTCGTCGGTATGGAGGTGGTGGGGCGAGTGAAGCAGGTTGTGTTGAAGGGAGAGGTGGTGGTGGAAAACGGCCGTATCCTGGCAGAACCCGGCAGCGGCACGGTTTTAGTATAAAAGTAGCAGGTGTCAGGTGGCAGCAGCAAGTAAAGCCTGCCACCTGACATGTGGCATATGACACCTATTTGAAGGAGAGTATAAAATGGACAAGATTTTGGAACCCCTATTTAATCTAGACGAGATGGCAAATGGCCAGGCGCGGGGCAATGGCTTTACGGGCATGGACATCCTCTCTGTTTCCCAATTTGATATAGACAAGTTAGAGTATATTTTTACCCGTGCGCGGGAGATGCGAGACATGGTAAAAGTTGTGGGCGGGGCCGACCTGTTAAAGGGGCGCGTATTAGCCTGTATCTTTTACGAACCCAGCACCCGTACCAGTGCCTCGTTTATTGCCGCGATGGAGCGGCTGGGCGGCAGTGTGATTCCGATTACGCAGGGTGTGCAGTTTAGTTCCGTGAGCAAGGGCGAGACACTGGCCGACACGATGCGCGTGTTGGAACAGTATGCCGATGTGATTGTTCTGCGCCATCCTGAAATTGGGTCGGCACAGTTGGCGGCTGATTATGCCAGTGTGCCTGTCATTAATGCCGGTGATGGCACGGGTGAACATCCCACGCAGGCTTTGCTGGACTTGTTTACCATTCGGGAGGAGTTGGGGCAGGTGGATGGCTTGAAGGTGGCGATGGTGGGCGATTTGCGTTACGGCCGTACTGTCCATTCCCTTACCAAGCTGCTGCTGCAATATGATGTCAGTCTGCGCTTTGTGTCGCCAGAAAGTTTGCGCCTGCCGCTGAATATCATGAATCAGGTGATTGATGCGGGCAAGCCGGTGCGTGAGACGCATGATGTAGCTGATGTGATTGAAAATGCAGATGTGCTGTATGTGACACGGGTGCAAAAAGAGCGGTTTTCTGACCTGGCGCAATATGAAGAAGTGAAGAACTTCTATGAGATTACACCGGAGTTGATGAAGAAGGCGAAGCAGAAGATGGTGGTGATGCACCCGCTGCCCCGTGTGGGTGAAATTCACTACGCAGTGGATCATGATCCTCGAGCGGCCTATTTTCGTCAGGTGCAGAATGGGATGTATATTCGGATGGCTTTGTTAGCGGCCGTTTTAGGGAAAGCTTAGTCGCTGGCTTATGTGGCTTAAAGGAGATTGGAGATTTAATCACCTCCAGTCGTAACTGTTCACCCTCCCGGAGGTTTTCCCTCGAGAGAGCCTCCGCAAAAGAAACCTCCGGGAGGATTTTTCACTCGAGGGACTGAATAATTACCTCCAGTCTTCATCTCCACAAGATTTTGGGAGTGCCCCCTAACAGGATTTTAGCTTGAGTTCCACGGCCCACTCGCCTGGGCAACGCTCATAGGCAGTTTCATCGAAAGCGAAGCGCAGATAGCGGGACTGTAATGGCAGCAAACCGGTATCACCTTTACCCTGCCGCCAGGGTGCGTTGATGAGGTATCCTGTGGAGAGGTTGGTTTGGAATTGATCAACCGCCAGGGCACGTTCAAAATTGTTCCCATCTAAACTCACATCTACGTGCCAGGTGGTCGGAATCCAGGTCACTTCGTAAGGCCACCAATCAATGCTGGTGATGACTTGGGTTTTATCCAGATCAATCGTCACTGTTTTCCAACCTGTTGCTGAGGTTAATGGCCCGGTAACGCCTTTGCCTGTCAGACGATAATCGTGGGGCATGGTCTTTGTAGGTGCGTCATACAAAAATGAACCCACCATTTGTGGAGAAGACAAAACTGGGTCTGTTTGCATTAACCAGCAGTCATTCTGGAAGAACATCACAGTCAAGATTACTTCAGCTGCACTCATTTAAGCACTCCTCGTGGATTTGAAATGATTATAACAGGTTTTTCTATAACTATCTGAGGAAAACTTGAGGGAATTCTTAAAATTAGGTCACAACCTAAATTATGAGGGATGAGTGGCTGGCCGAGGATAAGCGAGATACACATGGGGGGTTGTGTTGGATACAACCCCCCATGATTTTATCTAATGTGAGCGATCTTTCGGGAGGATACGTACAAGATGTGTAATTATTCAGCCCCTCGAGTGAAAAATCCTCCCGGAGGCTTCTTATACGGAGGCTCTCTCGAGGGAAAACCTCCGGGAGGGTGAACAGTTACCAAGATGTTCCATCTGGAACGAACCTCTCGGAGGGTGAGTCGCTCCCTAATTTTTATTATTGGGGAAGGGTGTGGAGGATGGCGGGACGGCCGTTATCACCCAAAGCGTAATTGTCGCTGAGAATTGCCCCATCAGCCACAAAATGTGGTTCCTCACTGTCGTTCACTAATTGAACCTCACCGCTGCAAACCACATCACGACCGAAGTAGAAATTACCTTTGACTTCAAAACGGGTGCAGTTGACAAGAGAAGGTGCGCCTTCGGGGAAACGAGCATCCAAATCGCTGATGAATTTATAGTGGCGATCATCTAATGTCACTACAAAGTGACGCATCTGACGATAGGCGCTGGGCACGATGTGGAAGTCTTCGGTGAGTGTGTAGGCATCGGAGCGGACGGCCAGCAAATCTTCGGTGCGTTTCACGGGGGCAAACCGGGAGCGCGGGACGCGGATGGCCTGGGCACCAGCGAAAACGGATACGGCCGTTCCCATTGCCGTCTCTAATTGATAAACTGGTGTTGAATTGGGGTCACGCGGGTCAACTGTTTTGGCGTTCCGGATCATCGGCAGCCCCAAGCGGTAATCACGTTCCACCATGACCTGCTTGAGGGTGGGCAAGTGGAGCCACAAATTATTGGTGTTGAAGTATTTGTGTCGGGAAATGTCTTGGAAGGAGTTCAAATCTTCTGGGGGGCATTGAGCAACTTCTCGCAGCACCAAACGGCCGTCTGCCTGACGCGCCAAATGTCCACCTTTCCGATCCATCTGAGTACGATCAGCCACTTCCATCATAAAAGGCAGCTTGTGAGCAGCAAAATAGCCTAAAATTGCCTTATCTACCACGGCTCCCAGATTATCGGCATTCGAGACAAAAGCATATTCATAACCAGCCGCCAACAGCGCATCAAGCGTACCGCTGGTCATGAGTGACGTGTAAATATCACCATGCCCTGGCGGACACCATTCTAGTTCGGGGTTATCGGGCCACGCCACCGGGCTGAAGTCGGACTGGGTAACTTTGGGGGCTTTGTGCTGAATGAAGTCAAGCGGCAATTGGCCCCATAAGTCGGGATATTTTTCCAATAACGCCAAAGAATCATCACGGGTGGCAAAGCTGTTCATCAGGATGAGGGGTACATCAATCATCAGGCTTTGGCAGGCGATGATGTCGAGGAAGGTGAGGTTGTCTTTGACAACCAGCAGCGATTTGGCCTGTTCCAGGCCCATGCTTGTGCCCAAGCCGCCGTTGAGTTTGATAACGGCCGTTTTCGCCAATGCCGCCTCCCCTGCCTCCACATACTCATCTGGCAGCAGGTCAGCATCTGGCAAATCAGTCACGGGCTGAATATCACTTTCACGGATCAAACCAGTCTCACCCGCCACAAGTTGTTCATAATAAAAGGCAAACGTATCAATAAAAATAGAGGGCAGATTCTCGACTGTCATCCGTTCAGCAAACGGGTTGAAATGGTGGGAATGTGTTGTCATGAATGCTCCTTTTTATACTGGCAAAAATTATTCACTTTTAGCCAGCGTTCGTAATAAATTACGGGCATCGCGGTCATTTGGATTCGCTTGAATCGCTTTCTTAAACCAGGCGATTGCCTTCTCCTTTTCCTGGCGATCACGATAAATCAGGGCAATGTTATAGGCTACATTAGGGGCAACAGGGTTCACTGCCAGCGCCTTTTCAAAAGCCGCAATGGCTTTTAGCTGCTCCTCATCACGCGCCAAAACAGGATTACCCAGGTAGGCTGCACCCAAGTTTGTCCAGATCATTGCTTCATCAGGGTACTGCTTGCTGAGTGATTCTAAGATAATAACAGCTTTCCGGAATTTTTTGGTCAGAATATAGGCTCCACTCAGATTAAGAGCCGCGTCCATATGTGCAGGATCAAGCTTATGGGCTTGTTCTAAAAAGGGCCGCGCCTCTGTTACTTTACCTTGATGCAGCAATTGTGTTCCCCTGCGAAATAGTTGTTCAAATTCCATTTTTTATACACCCTACGAATCTTGCCTTACGCCTCGCCTTACAATGGGTTCCGGATGATTAGGAGACTAGTCATGGCTAAACCGACAAAGAGTAATAAGAACCAAAGGCCATTTTCATCCCAAAATTGGGCCAATTCGGAGCGTGGCTGCAAGTGGCGCAGCCAATCCTGGTTCAGGTCAGTCAGCGATGTAGATAGTGCTCGCGCCGGGCCAGTCTGGCAATCGGCCCCATCGCCAAAGACGGCAATTAGCTCGCGCAGTTTTTGTGTGCCATATTCGGCCTGAATGTACTGCATCAGGGAAAGGCTTTGGGCATAGGCTAATAAAGTTTGTTCATCATCGGTGGGCAGGCTGGTGCAGAGTTGGGCGAAGGGAATGGTGTTTTGGTCGGCAACGGCCGTTGTCAGCACCGTCTCATACACAGGTCGGGGTGTCAATTCAACCAATGTCGCCAGCCCCTCATTCAACCACACCGGCAATTGCTCATAGTTGTCGGGCATCATTTGATACAGATAAAAGTGCATCATCTCATGGGGCAGATTTTGGCCCAAATCGGTGGTGGCCGTGCGAATGTTAACGGCCGTTACCAGCAGCACCCCCAACTCCGGCGCCGCATGTGCCCCCACCCAATCACGCCCCGTCAGCCGCAAAGCCGCCCGCAAATCGGCCGACGTGGGGTAGATATAAATCGCCAGCGGCATCTCCGCCGGCATCGTCACCAACATTTGCAAAGTGGGACGCGCTTCCGTCACCACATCCAACGCAATCTGACCCAAAGCCGCATCATTGCCTGTCCAATAAACGGTAGTGCTGCCCTGCGCCAGGTTTTGCCACTCAAATTGGTTATCAGCATAGACAAAGTTTTGTTCTGGCAGGCGGATTTCATCGCCAACGGCCGTTTTCAACACCCACCAATACGTCACCGTGGTAAAGGGAGCCAGGCGAATGGTAGATAAATCCACCTCATGCACCACGCGAAAACCATTCGCCGCCACCTCAATCCCATCCTCAAGGCCAATGTAGGTGCTGTTAAATTCTGGTGCTTGAAAGTACAATGTCGCCAACTCAACCGGCACAGTTTCTTTGCTCGTCAGATGAAACAGAAGCTGCTGTCCAAAGCTGTAAGACACATCGGCCTGAAACTGAAAATCGGCCGTTTGCGCCCACACCAGCTCCTTATTCATAAACCCCACCAAGCACAAAATCAAACCCAGAATTACCCTAAATCTTTTCACGTCTTACACTCTTGCCTTACAAGCCGAGCAGGTTAATCGTCAAAGCCAACGTCAATGGACTCAATAGGGTGGCTACAACGACGATACTGGTAACGGCCGTTGCCTGCAAATCAAACTCCGTCGCCAAAATAATCGTAATCACCGCTGGCGGCATACTCGCCTCAATAATCGCCGTCGAGCGGCTCAAACCCTGCAAACCCAAAACCGTCGCCAACAGCACCGCCAACACCGGCCCCAACAACAGCCGCAGCGTCACCGCCGGAATCGCCAACCGCAAATGGAACTGCCCATGCAAATCCGCCATTTGCATCCCCAAAACCAAAATCATCACTGGAATTGCACCAGCCCCGGCCACCTCAATGCCCCGCATCAGCGGCGCAGGCACCGGCAGGCTAAACCGATACACCAAAACAGCCAAAACGGCCGCATACACCACCGGCAGCCGCCCCAACTTCGCCAACGTTTGCCGCCAACTCAACTGCCCCATTGATGCCAGAAAAACACCTATTGTGTACAGCATCAGGGTACTGGTCACATAATACACCATCGCCCGCGCCAACCCCTCATCCCCAAAACGCAGGCGATTCAGCGTCAACCCATAATTCCCCCCATTGACAAACATCAACAAAATCATCAACGCCGTCGTATCACGACGCTCAAAACGCAGCAGTCGGGCCACCACAAACCCTAACAAGCCCATGCTCAAAATGGCAGCCACCGTAAAAAGTGCCAAATCCGTCAGCTCCTCGCCAGGTAGTTGAGAATTAACAAGCAGCGAAAAAACCAGACACGGGCTGAGACAATAAAACACGACGCTGGAGAGAGTGTGTTTATCCAAACCCCGCCAGCGTCGCAACGCAAAACCAAAACCAGCAACCAGAAAAATTGGGAAGATATTTTGGGTGAGAACTTGTATGATGCTTGCCATTTATACTTATTCTAGTTCATCGTCATCCGCATCTACATGCAACAGCTCCAATGCCTGGTTCATCCAGGTCATCTCTTCCAGGGCTTCCTCAATCGTCTCGTGCAAAGATGCAAACTCCTCATCTTCCAGCATACTCATCAGTATTTCCTGCGCTTCTTCGCTACCAATTTGGCCCAGGGAAGCGACAGCGACCAGGGCAATATCTTCATCGTCTTCATGAGCCAGAGTCGCAAGCTGTTCCACTGCATCGCTGCTGCCGATTAGACCAGCGGCGCGGGCAGCTTCGGCCCGCATTTCGGCTTCTAAGCTGTTCATTTCTTGCAGAATAATGGGCATCCAACGTGTGTCGGCGTTACTGCCCATCGCAAAGATGGCACTCTGGCGCATTTCGTCTAGGCGGTCGTTGTAGGCGGCGCGGATGTGTTCGACAACACGCAGGTTGTTGGCTGGGGCCATGGCTTCCAGGGCAGCACGTTTAATGGAAACGGCCGTTCCCTCCCGCTCATACACCTTTACCAACTCGCCCACCACACGCGGCGAAATGTGCGGCGAAATCTCACCCCACTCCGACATCAATACAAAATGGGCCAGGGTTGCGGCAGCGGCCGTTTGCACCGCCACACTCTCATCCTGCTGCAACATATTCAAAATAGGGCCAACCAAATTCACATCCGTCGCATCCCACAACCCATCCAAAGCCGCCACCCGCACATCCGCCTCATCATCCTGCAAAAACTGCTTAAAATAGGGCGAAAAATCCACCACAAAATCCTCTTCAGCAATATCAGCCATATGGCGGGCAATTACATGACGGCGTTCAGGAACGGCCGTTGACCACGCCTGCCAAAAGCGCGTCCAATCCTCCTCAGGCAAATCCGACAAGCGATACAACAAAGCCACAGACACATCTTCATCCGCAAACAAAGCTGCAAGTACATCAGAAAAAGGCATATTTTCATGTTTCATAAGCGCAATTGTCTCCAAGAAAACGCAAAACGTAAAACGCAAACCACTCTCGCTTACGTTTTACGTTTTACGCCTTACGTTCGTCTTCTATTGTTTATAAATCTTAAAAGGGAATAATCGGATTCACCAAGTCCTGCACAATCAGCAGAACCATCAAGCCCAACAGCACAGCCATACCAATAATATGCACCATACTTTCACGCTCCGGTTCAATGCGGCGGCCGCGAATCGCCTCAATAATCACAAACAAAATTCGGCCACCATCCAGCGCCGGAATCGGCAATAAATTCGTCAGACCCAGGGCAACATTAATAAAGGCAATCATAGACAAAATGGGGAAAAGACTGCCGCTGTCAGCCGAACTCTCCGCCGCCTGCCCCGCAATTTGGCTAATGCCCACAATGCTCACCGGACGCGCATCACGCGCTGAAATCTCACCACGCACCAACATACCTGGCACACGGAAAAACAGTGTCACATAGTCCCCAATAAACCGCACCGACTCCACCGCCGATTCACCCGGCCCCATAGAGTCTCGCTGCCCCGACAGCGGATGCCCCAGACTAATGCCGATCATATAACTGTCTTCCGCTTCAAAAAAGGCAGGCTGCAAAACGGTTTCTATCTCCTGACCATTCCGTTCCAGCAGCATTGTCACGGGTTGGCCGTTAGAGCCGCTTACTTCTCGCGTCACCAACTCCATATCATTCGTCACTGGCATACCGTTTACGGCCAAGATCGTATCACCTTTAACCAGGCCGGCGGCGGCAGCTGGTGAGTCTTCAAATACACTTAAAACGGCCACACGGCTACCATCCACCGTAGGCGGGCCGATCATGAAAGCGATCCAAAAAACAAGAATCGCCATGATGAAGTTGGCAGTTGAACCGGCCACCAGGACAAAAAAGCGGGCGCGTTTAGAAGCACCAGCCAACCCGCCAGGAACTGTGGGATCATCTTCACCGGCTGGGCGCACAAAACCGCCCAATGGAATCCAATTCAGTGAATAGATTGTGCCGTTTTTCTCTGCCAGTTTTGCGGCTCTGGGTGGCAGACCCAAACCAAACTCTTCAACACGTATGCCCGATTTTTTTGCAGCCCAAAAATGGCCGAGTTCATGAACCAATACAATGGGCGTAAGTACAATGAAGAAGCCGCCGATCATCCATAAAATTGACATGTTATTTTCCTAATTACAGACATGAATAGCAGACATTATACGTTGGCGCATTATCTATCCGCAACCCCGCTTCTTGTTATCTAACAACTCTCTAACAGAGAGGTTATAAGGGCCAAAAGATGGGTAGGAAGATGATCATTAATAACCAAATGAGCAAAGTGAGGGGCAACCCGACTTTGGTATAGTCGAAAAAGCGATAACCACCCGGGCCATAGACCAGAACACAAGATTGGTGCCCAATGGGGAAGAGGAAGGCGTTGGAAGCGGCAATGCCTACGCCCATAGCAAAGGCACGAGGATCGACCCCGATGGCGAGGGCTGTGTTGATGGCGATGGGGGCCACAAGCACGGCGGCGGCGGCGTTGGACATGAAGGCGGTGATGATGGTGGTGAGGATAAAGAGACCAATGAGAACGGCCGTTGGCCCCATCCCCCCCACCGCCGCCAAAATCTGTTCCGACAAAAATGTTGCTGTCCCCGTCTTCTCCATCGCAATACCCATCGGCAGCATTCCCGCAATCAAATAAACCGACTTCCACTCAATAGACGTATACGCCTCATCCATAGACAAACAGCCCGTAACCACCGACAAAACCGCCCCCAAAACGGCCGCTACCGAAATATGCAGCCAGCCAAACCCCACCATCGTAATCATCGAAACAAAAATAACCAGATTAATCGCCGCCTTATTCAACCGCAGCAAATCCTGCGCCGGGCGCAGCAGCAAAAAAGAATTATCATCACGCAGCCGCTCAATCCGGTCACGCGGGCCATGCACCAACAGCGTATCCCCCATCCGCAGCGGCACATCCCCCAAACGGCCGCGTATCGGTGCCTCCTCCCGCCAGATCGCCAACACATTCAAATCATAACGAGCACGGAAATTCACATCCTTCAACGTCTTACCAATCATCGTCGCCAACTGACTCACCACCACCTCCGCCACCGTAGACTCCACCGACCGCAAATCATTAATCGTCAACACCTGCCCCGACACAATCGAAGCCCCAATCTTATCCAACACTGATAAAATCGTATTGCTCTCACCCTTCGCCAACAAAATATCACCAGCCTGAATATGCGTATCCGGCAAAATACCCAGGCGCACCTCATCGTTATGCAGCACCCCCATCACCGTCATATCATAATGCTCACCCAAACGGCTTTCGGCAATTGTCTTGCCAATCAGCGGTGAATGCGATTCCACCCGCAGTTCCGTCAAAAAATCACGCAGCCGATACTCACTTTCCAAATCCGTAAGATCAGGCGCATGGGTAGCTTGCTGGTAACTGGGCAATAAATGACGGCCGATCAGCGTCATATACGCAATACTGACCGTCATAATAATCAAACCCATCGGCGTAAAATCAAACAGCGCAAACGGCTCCATGCCCATATCTAACAGAGCCGTACTCACCAGCAAATTGGGGGGTGTTCCAATCAGCGTCGTCACCCCACCCAACAGCGACCCAAAAGCCAACGGAATCAACAACTTAGACACAGGCACATTGGCCCGCCGTCCCAATTGAATAGCTACTGGCAGCAAAACGGCCGTTGCCCCAATATTATTCATAAACGCCGACATCACCCCCACCGCCACCATCAACACCAGCACCAACCGCCACTCCTCCATCCCCGCCACCCGCGCCAAATAACGGCCGATAAAATCCGCAATCCCCGTCCGCGTCAAACTAGCACTCACAATATAAATCGCCCACACCGTAATCACCGCCGGATTAGAAAAGCCAGAAAACGCCTCATCTGGTGTCAGCAGCCCCGTCAGCAGCAGCGCCAGCAGCACCATCATCGAAACCACATCCACCCGAATCTTCTCAGAGGCAAACAGCACAATCGCCACCCCCAAAATCAACAACACCAGCCCAATTTCAGCCGTCAATATGACCTCCACTACCAAAACATACTCTTTTGCAGGAAGCAAACCCCCAGTCAACTATACAACATCCGTCCCGTAATTTTCCTTTTAAGCTACAACTCTTATAGTTCACCCTAATTCCCACAAGAGTTATCAATCTAAAAAGCACAAACAAAGTATACCCAAAATCACTTTGTGACCGAAAGATTGACAGATTCTGGAGGGCAAGTTACCATCTTTTCGCCTTTAACAATGGCATATGGGGCTAGAAACAGCGCAAGGCCCAAGCACTTGGGTGACGCGGCGGAGGTTTCCCACCAAACAGTGGGACTAACCGGGAAACCGGGAAAAGCGATTCATCAGCGGATGCCTCCCAGGTTCGACCACACCCTGATTCCCTTGCCCCTTCAACAAAGTGCTGTCCCAAACCGGCGCAAGCAATTGGCCGACAAAAGCAGCACAGTGGTCTTCCGTAATCCGTAAACTGTTTACCGATTACCCCCAAGAAGGGGCGTTCCCCACTCACACACAATTGAGGGATACGCCACACCTATTTAACGCCCTGCTGCGTGCTGTTGCCATGCAGCCTGGCAACCTGGAGGTTTATCATGTGTGGTATTGTTGGTTATGTTGGGCCGCGTGAAGCATCATCCGTCATTCTGCAAGGTCTTAAACGCTTAGAATATCGTGGTTACGATTCCGCGGGTGTCGCCGTTTTGGAACAAAACGGCCATGTCTCCGTCCGGCGCGACGTGGGCAAACTCATCAATCTAGAAACAATGGTGCAGGCTTCGCCCCTGCACGGGCATATTGGCATCGGCCACACCCGCTGGGCCACACACGGCGCACCCAGCCAGCGCAACGCCCACCCCCACGTCAGCATGAACAGCCGTATCGTCCTCGTCCACAATGGCATCGTCGAAAACTTCCTGCCCCTGCGCCAGGAATTAGAAGCCGAAGGCATCCGCTTCGACTCCGACACCGACACCGAAGTCATTGCCCAGTTGATGGAGCGGTATCTGGAAGCAGGCATAGAACTGGTAACGGCCGTTCGTCAAACCCTCAAACAACTGCGCGGGGCCAACGCCGTCGTCGTCCTCAACCTCGACCAACCCGACCAGCTCATCTGCGCTCGCCTGGGCAACGCTGGTGGCATCACCCTGGGCATCGGGCAAGATGAAATGTTCATCGCCAGCGACATCCCCGCCATCCTCGAATACACCCGGCGCATGGTCTTCCTGGAAAGCGGCCAGATGGCCGTCCTCACCAGCACCAGCTACACCGTCACCGATTTGCACGGCAATCCCCTCAAACCCGAAGAACACGTCATCGCCTGGGACCCGGTCAGCGCGGCCAAAGGGGAGTTCAAACATTTCATGCAGAAAGAGATTTTCGAGCAGCCCCGCGCCCTCATTGACACGCTGCGCGGACGAGTAGATTTTGAACACGGCCGTTTACACTTGCCCGAAATGAACCTCACCGCCGACCTGGCCCAACGCATCCACAAACTGTTCACCGTCGCCTGCGGCACCAGCTACTACGCCGGACTCGTCGGCAAGTTTATGTTTGAAACCCTGGCGCGGCTGCCTACCGAAGTAGAATACGCTTCCGAATTTCGCTACTATGATCCCATTGTGGATGAAAGAACGGCCGTTCTCGCCATCACCCAATCCGGCGAAACGGCCGATACCCTGGCCGCCAGCGAACAAGCCAAAGCCGAAGGCGCCACCCTCTGGTCCATCGTCAACGCCTTCGGCAGCCAATCCATGCGCGTCAGCCACGGCTACATCCCCATGCAAGCCGGCCCCGAAATCGGCGTCGCCAGCACCAAAGCCTTCACCACCTCCCTCACCGATCAATACATGCTGGCCTGCCTGCTCGGCCACCTGCGCGGCACACTCACCGATGCCGAACTGCAACAGCGCGTCGAGGATTTAAGCCATCTGCCCAATTTAGCGGGCATCGCCCTGGACAATGATGCCATCTACCAGGAATTGGCCCACCATTTCCACAAAGCCAATCACTTCCTCTTCTTAGGGCGCGGCATCAACTACCCCATCGCCCTCGAAGGTGCCCTCAAACTCAAAGAAATCAGCTACATCCACGCCGAAGGCTACCCCGCTGGCGAGATGAAACATGGCCCCATCGCCCTCATAGACGAAACCATGCCCGTCGTCGCCATCGTCACCCAAGATGCGTTGTATGAGAAGATGGTCAGCCAGGTGCAGCAGGCCAAAGCACGCGGCGGCACGGTTATCGCCATCGCCACCGAAGGTGATGAGGATATTCGAGACAAAGCCGATCATGTCATCTACGTACCCGCCGCCCCCCCCCTCCTCGCCCCCATCATCAACGTCATCCCCCTCCAACTCCTCAGCTACCACATCGCCGTCTGGCGCGGCTGCGATGTAGACCAACCGCGCAATCTGGCAAAGTCGGTCACAGTCGAGTAAACTCCCAGATATTCAGCACTGTTCGCAAATTATTCCATTTTTTGATGAGAGACTGGAGACTAGAGACCAACCAATCTCCAGTCTCCAATCTCTACTCTCCCAAATACCATTATGTTTGATCCAACCGAACATCCGCACCGCCGCTTTAACCCTCTCACTGGTCAATGGGTTCTCGTCAGCCCCCATCGCATGAAACGGCCGTGGCAAGGCCAAGTGGAAAAGCCAACGCCCGAAAACAGGCCAGCCTATGATCCCAATTGCTACCTTTGCCCTGGCAATGAACGCGCTGGCGGCGTAAAAAATCCAGCCTACGACACCACCTTTGTCTTCACCAATGATTTTGCGGCCCTGCTGCCTGATACGCCGCCCATAGATGTGGCTGGCGACGACCCACTTTTTGGCATACAGCGCGTAACTGGCACCTGCCGCGTCATCTGTTTTTCGCCGCGCCATGATCTGACATTGGCCGAGATGGATGTCCCCGACATTCGCACAGTGGTGGATTTATGGGCCACGCAGATTACGGAGCTAGGACCAACTTATCAATGGGTACAGGTGATTGAAAATCGCGGGGCCATGATGGGGTCGTCCAACCCCCATCCGCATGGGCAGGTGTGGGCGTTGGATTCATTGCCCAACGAACCTTTGGCGGAGGACAGCCATCAACGCGCCTATTATGAACAGCACGGCCGTCCGCTGCTGCTGGACTATGGGCGGCGGGAGTTGGCAGCGGGGGAGCGGGTGGTGGTGGAGAATGAGTGTTGGACGGCCGTTGCCCCCTATTGGGCGATTTGGCCGTTTGAAACCCTGGTGCTGCCCAAACGCCACATCTTGCGCTTGCCCGATATGACAGATGTGGAACGAGATGCCTTGTCCGCGCTCCTCAAACAGATGTTGGTCAAATTCGACAACCTCTTCCAGACCTCATTCCCCTACTCGATGGGCTGGCACGGTGCGCCCACTGGCCCCAGCTACGACGACGATCAAAGCCACTGGCAGCTACACGCCCACTTTTACCCGCCGCTGCTGCGGTCGGCTGCGGTGCGTAAATTCCTGGTTGGCTATGAAATGTTGGGAGAGGCGCAGCGGGATTTAACGGCCGAACAAGCCGCCGCCCGCCTGCGGGCCTTGCCAGACATCCACTATAAACGCCAGTAAACGGCCGTTCTTTGAGGTTTTATATCGTAGGGGCGGGACGGGCGGGCTTCGATCTAGGCCAAACGAACGGCATTCCATCCCGCCCGTCTCGCCCTATATACGGCCGTTATCCATTCCGCAAGCAGGCGGCGGCGGCGGGACGCCGGCCGCAGCCTGACGGGGTTTTGCGCGAGAGGAAGACCTGCACGGAGCAGGGGAGTATAAAGTAGGTTAATGGAGAAAGTAGGTTATGGATCCAGAGTATATAAAACGTGTGCAACAAAGGGATAGGTTTGCTAGGTGGGGAACAATTGGGATCATGCCTAGTGTCCTTACATTTTTTGTTGGTTTAATTTTTGGGAAGTCTTTACTGATAACTATCGGGCAAGTCTTACTTTATGCCAGCGGTTCTTTTATCATAGTATTTAGCCATATTGGCTGGTCTAGGAATAAGTTAGCCGACTTAGTTTTTAATAAATTCAGTATTTTAATAGCACTTTTGGGTTTTGGTTTAGTATTTCTCTTTACACAATATGGTTTACAAACGCTAAACATAGGCTATATCTTAGTGGTCATTAGTTTTGTGTTGGTTTTCGTTGGGAATAGGTTAAGTTCGCCAATCAATCATGATAGCGAATAATTTCCATCCCTCTGCTCCGGCGCGGTCTTCCTGGCGAGTGCTGTGGCCGGCCTCCTGGCCGCGCCACCTGCTCGCTCATCGGGGTTGTTGGCTGGCGGGGTGTTCTGGCTCTTTAACAGTTGATCTGGTTTGTCCAGCGTGGTGGTTGGTGGGCAGACTGGGCAAAAGCGGGTGAGACAGGCGGGTGATAAGGTGTTGGTGCATAGAAAGCAGCTACGCCGCCTGTCCCACCCCTGCCGTGCTGATTGGTGGGGGACTACAACGGATGGGGGAAATGAGCGGATGAACGGCCGTTCATGGTCTGGTAGTTTGGTAGTCAAGTGGTCAAGTAGTCGGTGGGGCAACGGCCGTCTTCCAATCGTCAATCGTCAATCGTCAATCGCCTCATCCCGCCACCAACCGCCATATCTGCGCCACAAAAAATGTAACGATGAAACCCATCACCACCGGCAGCAGCGCCGCAATGGTTGTCCACTTTTTGCTGCCCGTCTCTTTGTAGATGGTGTAAATGGTGGTCGAGCAAGGGTTGTGGATGAGGGAGAAGAGCATGAGGTTAACGGCCGTTAACAACGTCCAGCCTCCCGCATGAAACAGAGCCAGCGCATCCGCATCCGTTTGCGTCTCAAACATCACACCCGCCCCCGCGCCCAAGCCACCCATATTCGTCACCAGCACCGTCAACATCAAAATCGTGGGGATCACAATCTCATTCGCCGGAATAGCCACAATATAGGCCAGCAGAATTACTCCATTCAGCCCCAACAGCAGGCCCACTGGATTCAAGAAATTGATAATATACTCCGCCAGGCTCACGCCACTAATAGTAATATTCGCCGACAGCCAGATGATAGCCCCGGCCGGCAGCGCAAACACAACTGCCCGCCATAACACAATCAAGGTACGATCAATCACCGAGGTGTAAATTGTCTGCCAGATACGCGGCGGCCGATAAGGTGGCAGTTCCAGGCTAAAGGTAGAAACTTCTCCCTTTAGCACCGTGCGCGACAGACCCCAAGAGACAACAAAGCTAAGTATCACACCTAACATGGCAATGGCGACTACCGCCAGGGCCGAAATCAACCCGCCCAGATAGGCTGGAGCCAGTGTGCCAATAAACAAGGTGGCAATGAGGATTTGGGTAGGCCAACGGCCGTTACACAGCGCAAAATTATTCGTAATAATCGCAATTAACCGCTCTCGCGGGCTGTCAATCACCCGCGTCGCCACCACACCCGCCGCATTACAGCCAAACCCCATCATCATACTCAACGACTGCTTGCCATGCGCCCCCGCCTTGCGGAAGATGTTGTCCAAATTAAACGCGACACGCGGCAAATAACCAAAATCCTCCAGCAAAGTAAACAGCGGGAAGAAAATCGCCATCGGCGGCAGCATCACACTCACCACCCAGGCCGTCGCCAAATACATACCGTCAATGAAAAAGCCGCTCAGCCACCAGGGCAGCCGCAGCCAATCGGCCCCCTGATGCAGCAGCGGCACAATCTTGTCAATCAACAGCGTCGCCAACATGGAGGATGGCACATTGGCCCCGCTAATGGTGAGCCAGAACACAACCGTGAACATGAGGATCATCATCGGGAAGCCCCACAAGCGGCTGGTCACCAAACGATCAATCGTGCGATCCAGATCGAAACGGGGCTTTTCATCAGGTCGGGTCACGGCCCGATCCGCCAGTTGTGATGCCTCGGTGTAAATGCCTTCCATCAACTGCTCATGGAAGTTCTGGCCGATCTCCCAGCGCAGGGATTCGGCCGTTTGCAAAATGTCACCACCCGAAACAGGGCGATGGTTCGTTGTTAGTGTCGTCATGATACGACCTCCAAAGGAATATAAGCCTCGTTGGGCTGCGCTGGCGGCACAGCCAGAGGCGCTTGCTGGTTCAGATCGCCCAATTCACCTTTGCGCACCGCTTCCACAATGCGCTCATCCCCATCCAGCAGCCGCAAAGCCACCCAACGGGCATTGGGCAAATTGGGGAAAGCCGCCTCAATCTGGGGCACCAGCCGGTTCAGTGCTTCCCTGATGATGGGCGATTCATTCTTAATGCGATACGGGCGGCAGGCAGCCTGACCAGTGGCCACATCGTGAATCGCTTGCAGCAGTTCCGGCAAGCCTTCATTTTGGCGGGCGGAAGTGGGTACAACCGGCACACCCAAATCGCGGGCCAAACGACGGTCATCAATTTTCAGCTTGTGCCGCCGCGCCTCATCCATCAAGTTCAGGCAGATGACGGCTCGTTCGGTGATTTCCAGCACTTGCAGCACCAGATTCAGATTGCGTTCCAGGCGCGTGGCATCCACCACAATCACCGTCACATCGGGTTCGCCAAATAAGATGAAATCGCGGGCCACTTCCTCGTCCAGGCTGGTGGAAAGCAGCGAATAGGTGCCGGGCAAATCTACAATTTTGTAGCGATTGTCGCCGTAGCTAAAGCCACCCTCTGCCCGTGTAACGGTTTTGCCCGGCCAATTGCCCGTGTGCTGGCGCAGCCCGGTCAGGGCGTTAAAGACGGTGCTTTTGCCTGTATTGGGATTGCCCGCCAAAGCAACGACAAAATCCCAATTGTCCATATTGACACCCAGGCGCAGCAAATTGCCCGCGTTGTGCATGGGGCAGGTTTCACAGGCAGCGGCAGTAGGTGTGGTTTGTGTTTTGTTTGTCATTTCAATATTCCTAGTTTTTCGATTGGTAATTGAGTAATTGGGTAATTAACCGTTCAATTACTCAATTACCCAATTACCCAATTACTACTGACTCACGGCCGGCTTAACATGAATCATGTTGGCCTGGCTTTGGCGCAAGGCGATGACTGCGCCGCGAATGCGGTAAGCGGTTGGTTCGCCGCTAGGGCTGCGTAATTCGGCCGTTATCTTTGTGCCCGGCAATATACCCAAATCCATAAAGCGGCGGCGTTCAGCACCGCGGCAGGTGGGTGAGAGGCTGGTCACTTCGGCCGTTTCGCCCAATTTCAGACTACCCAAAAGCTGCCCATTGCTGGGCTTAACCTTGGTTTCGGCCGGTACAGGCACAACTGAGATGTTGGTAGCCACCATTGGCGCCAGAATATGCTCGTTGCCATTGGCCCAAAAACGCACCCGCTCCGGCGATGACTCCATCACCCGCACAAACATGCCAGGGTGCAGCCCCTCGGCGGCAAGCTGGGCATACACGATCTCTGGCTCATCTTCCAGATGAACGATACGCGCTAACGTATCTACAGGCACGGCGGTAAGGGCCTGGCCGCCATGTGTCTCAATCTTGCCCTCAGCAGTGGGAATGGGATCGCCATGTGGATCGTGGGTGGGGTTGCCTAGCTGCATCGCCAGGGCATTGGCCGCCTCTGGCGTGAGCATATGTTCGTACTTTTCGGCTTTGCCATGCCATTCGGCCTCAGGAAAACCAGTTTCCTCAGCCAGATAGCGTTCCCACAGCCGATGGGCACGAATGATGTGGAGGGCGGCTTCGCGCCCCTGGGGTGTCAGGTGGATTTCGCCTTTAGTGATGACCAGTAGTTTATCAGCCTGCATCCGGTTTAGAATAGCGGCCGTTTCGTTCAAATTAACGTGCAAGGCTCCGGCAATACTCTCCACGGTGGGATAATTGCCTTTCATCTCGCACTTGTGAATATGTTTGAGGGCATCTTCACTGTGGATGCGTTCAGTCATATGTTGATTTTGCTGCCAGCGAGACACAAGACCGCGCTCCGGCCAGAATAGGAGACTGCCGATGGCAATGATAAGCACAGCAATGCCCAGCGATAATAAGGGATCAGGCATTTGTTTAACCTCCAAATATTTTGGTGTACCAAAATATTTTTTTATACGCAGGTTATTATAACGTTTTTTGATCGTTTGGCAAGCCTCAGAAAACTCACGTCACCAGCACTGGGCAGGTCATACAATGCGCCCCACCATTGCCCTCCCAAAGCATATCCGCCGCAAACGTATCTACACGCCAGCCGCGCTGCCCCATTACGGCGGCTAAACGGGTGGCATTGGCAAAGCCAACGGCCGTTTTCCCCCTCTTTGTCACCACCATATTCAACTGCCCCTGCTGCCGCTCCTCCTCCGTCAAAGCGATCCACTCAATACCCCGCGCCGCCAAAAAATCCAAAAACATCACATGGCGCAGCGGCTTACCCGCTTCATACAGTCGGCACGGAAAAACCTGAAAGCTCTCCTCATGCAGCAGGCACAGCTTCTCATCCAGCATCATAAACGAGCCATCAATATGAATCTGGCCCAGCGGCACTGGCACTTCCAGAAAATATTGCACATCCTTACCCAGCACCAGCTCCCGCAGCATTCGCGTCCCCACCTCATTAGCCCGCTCACAGAGAGAGGCAACGGCCGTATCCTCACCAATCATCGTCACCCCGCCCCCTTCCAAAAAACCTGGCTGCTCAATCGCCCCCAAAATCGGCACACCCAGCCGCCGAAACGCCCGCGCCATCATCTCTGCGTCACCCCAACGTCCTCTCAGGTGCATCCCCATCAACACCGCGCCGCTGGCAAAAACGGCCGCTAAATCCCGCGTATAGGTCATATTCGGCCGATGGGCGATATAGTTCAAAGAATCCTCATCCCCCGCCAGTACCTCCGTCAGCAGCAGCGTCTCCACGCCATGCCCTTGCAGCAGTGCCTGCAGCCCATCATACTCAGACACAAACTGCTCCGTATCCACCGGATTGTCAAAATGAAATATCTCCAGCGTCTCCGGTGTCACCAGCTTCAACTCAACACCAGGGCGGTGCATCAACACCCGCCGCAAATCGCCATAGGCAGAACGAACACCATAAGTTAAATTTGTAGTAGACATCATGCCAGAATTTGTAACGCGATTCGGCAAAAAACGCTATCTATAGAAAAGGGGCAGGTGGCAGGTAGCGGGTTTAGTCTCTGGCGAAGGGGGGTGTTAAGGCAACGATTCGCAGGCTAATTTATCATCATCCCCATCAAGGCCATGCACATCGTGGCCGGTTTGTTGCCAGCAGAAGTTGTAACAGGCTTGGGCGGCACTGTGGGTAGCAAAGTTGGCACAGTTGTATTGGTTGCTGGTGCAGATGCAATCGGCCGTTTCCGATTCCACCGCTGCTTCTTGGCAAGCAGTCAGCAGCCAAACCACACAATACCCAACCCACCAAACAACGCTAAGGCGCGATCTCAACGACACGAGAAGAACCTATCCAGCCTTCGGCCCCCGATTCGAGACGAATCTTATACCAGGTACGTTCGGCATTCACATCCAGCACCTCGTAAATATCACCATTCGGAACGATGGTTATAATGGCGGAGGAAGTGTTGGGTTCGGCCCGCACATTAGAGTTGCCTTGTACCTGGATGTGGATGGTAATGGCGGCTGAATCAGGTGTGGCGGCAGGAACGGCCGTCTCCCGCCCCGGTACCATCGTCTGCACCCCCTCCTCAATCACCCCATCCAATCGCTCAATAGTCGGCACAACCAGCTCCGCCTGCGGCAGTTCCATCGTGCCGCCCGTAAAATAGTAAAAACCAGCCGCCAGCGGCCACAACAAAGCCGCCACAAAAGCAATAACGGCCGTCAAATGCAAAACGGCCGTCCCCAACCCATACACCAGCCCCCCCACATACACATACCCCGCCCGTATCCAAGCCCGGTGATGAATAAGGTAGAGAATAACGGCCGTTATCCCCAACCGCACCGGCCACGAATGCCAAAACCAAAACGACACCAAGGCCAACGCCCCCACCAGCACCATCTTCACCAGCCACCCCATCTGCCCCCGCAGCCGGCCCCACAATCCCCGCTGTGTACCCCGGTCAGCAAGTTGCGGCGTTGTTTGCCCCGACGGCCGTAACGACGAAAACCAATCCGACCAATAAGCAAAGCTCAACGGCGACTCCACCGGTCTTACACCAGGATCATCCCACACAATCGCTGGCTCCACCTTGCCCCAGCGGCGCGATGGCCGCGCCCGCACACCCATAAAATTCCGCACAAACTCCGCATACCGCTCCACCTCCATGCGGCTCAAATGAAACGGCTCCCCATGGGCAATCTGATTCCGTTTGCTATTTGTCGTCAAAATCAGGGTGCGATCTTCAGGCGACAAAACACGATGCTTCTGCCACAAATCCACCAACTCCAGCCACCCTGGCCGCGCCTGCGTTTCCGTCACAATCTCCCGCGCCAACTGCTCCCGAAAATGCTCCTCCAACGCCCCATGCAGCGACATCAGCGCCATGCCCAACAGCCGCTCATCGTCGCCAGCCCCGGCTAAACGAGCAAACCCCTCCTGCAATTTAACGGCCGCATCGCTTAACATCGTTTCTCTCTACCTACTCCTGTTCATCCTTCGGAATAGCATTCCGCATCCCGGTGTGCAAAGCATAGGCATTTTTAACGGCCGCTACCACAGCCGCCTCAATCCACCGCCGATGACGACGATCGCAGGCATCATTGGCAAACCAGACGCGGTTCACCGGCCGCACAATATTCTCATAAGTACGGCCGTCCATCTCATGCGGCCGGAACAGCGGCCCAATCCCACCCGCATACGGGTCTAACGCCCAATCATGGGAAACGCCAAACTCAAACATATCTCGCGCTTCCGGGTGAATTTTGCACAAATCTTGCAGAGCCTGCCGCACCCGCTGCTGCTCTGTCAGCATACTGTAAGCCATACTGTCCTGCCCCCAGGCATACGAAGCAATAATCACCCCCTTGCCATGCCGATCATCCTGCCCCGCTGGCGTATAGACCACATTGCGGATGGCTAAATCGGTGACAGTCACACCGTGCGTAATGTTGTACCTCGTCTGCCACCAGCGTTCACTGAACTGCATAAAGATTTTGTGGGCACGGCCGTAATAGACATTGCGAATGGTGTACCACTTATTGGAGTCCAAACCTGTGATTTCCATATGGCGCAGGAGGATATAAGGCACGGTGAGAATACATTCGTCCCCTTCTACCGTCTGGGAACGGCCGATACTGTCTTGAAAATGCACCGTCACACCACTGTCGTTTTGGTCAATGGCATGAACTTCCGCGCCCAAACGAATTCTGTCCATCAAATGAGCGGCAAAAGCATCGGGCAAACAACTGGCCCCATCCACCAGATAAACCAGGTCGCCAAAGACATTTTCGTAATAGTGGGAAAACCATTCCAACAAGGAGAAGTGGAAGCGCCCTTCCAAATTCAGCAGGGGGCCAATCATCTCTAGCGCGGCCTGGCTCAAATTGCTTTCCCGCAGATAGCCGAGGAGTGAATATTTGTCATATTCGGCCAGTAAACGCTCCCAACCACCAGGGCTTTCAATCATATCAATGAGAGGCTGCACGGCCGTTTTCAGCAGTTCATCCGGCAGTTTCCCCCGTTCGTGGGCGGGCAGCTTGTAATCAATCTTGTCTGGGTGGAATTCACTGCGGCGCAAGGAGGTGTTATTAACGTAGATAAAGGTATCTTCGTCGTACATGGGAAACGGCCGTGTTGCCAGCTTAAACCGTTCATTGATCAAATATTGGGCCAGATGGTGCTGCTTGGGAAAACGCATCGCACCCAATTCACCAAACATCTTGCCCGCAAAACCGCGATAGGTATAGACACGCCCACCCAACCTATTTTGCGCTTCCAAAATGGTCACCTTATGCCCCGCTTCTTGCAGGAGCAAAGCGGCCGTTAAGCCCGCCATCCCCGCCCCAATGACCACAATATGGCGCGGGGGTAAATCATTTTTAGGCAAGCCGTTGGTTAAAATTTCCAGGGAATTGATAGTCTGCATACCACATCTCCTTTACGCTTGTGTGGCAAGTAACTTGCCACTCGTCACCTGCTACATCTTCAACACCTCTCCCAAACGGCCGATCCCCAACTCAATCTCCGCCTCACCATAAAAGGCAAAACTGAGCCGCAAAAAATGGCGCAAACCATCCTGACTAGAAAACTTTATACCAGGTTGATAGCCAACCCCCAACTTTTGTGCCTCCGGCAGCAAAACGGCCGTATCCCGCCCATCCACCATCTCCAGCCAAAAGAAAAAGCCCCCAGACGGCCGTTCATACGCCACCACATCACCCAAATGCCGCTGCAACGCCCCATCCATCACCGCCAGCCGCGCCGCA
>JACKBT010000049.1 GCA_020634415.1 Ardenticatenaceae bacterium | reverse complement strand
ATACAGTTGTGCTGACGTTGATGCCCATTGGAGTAATGATTGGCCTTCCGTGATTGCTGCTCTCAATAGTTTGATTCAACAAGGGCAAATCTGTGGCGATGAGCCTTTGTCCAGCAAGTTGTATGCGGCGCATTATAACTATGCGGCCGTTTTGGAAGACGGTGGGGATGGGGAAACGGCCGTTTTCCATTACACTTCTGCCTTCAATATAGACCCCAACCGAGCCGAAGCCGTTAACGCCCTCATCCGTATGAATGCCCTACCTGAACCTACTGCTATCCCTTGTCTTTCTAGCATACCCCCACGCCCTGATCCAGCCGTCACCGAAATTCCTGATGCCATGCTGTTTGTGCAAACACAAGGCAATCAACTCTTTCTACAAGGTCAGCCATATAAGGTCAAAGGGGTCAACTATTATCCACGCCATGCCTCTTGGCATCAGTTTCTGACAGAAGCCAATTTAGTTGAGGTAGCGGCAGAATTGAAATTGATTCAAGAAGCAGGCTTCAATACTTTGCGCATTTTCTTATGGTATGAGCCGCTCTTCACCTGCCAACCCGAAGATGCTATTCCGAATGAAGAGGCATTTGCTAGATTGGATGATGTGCTGCAACTTGCTAGTGAGCATAATTTGAAAGTGATAGTCACGCTCAATGATTTGCCAGATTTGACCTTCCGACCACTCTATACCGATTGGGCGCGATATGATGCCCAAACAACCTATATTGTGCGACGTTATCGCCATGAGCCAGCAATCTTGGCCTGGGATTTACGCAATGAAGGAGATTTAGATTATGGGGCTCGCGCAGATGACGAAGCACGGTTTGAACAACAAATCGTACTTGATTGGTTGGCATATACTAGTGAATTGGTGCGGGTCAACGATCCCTATCACCTGCTGACGGCTGGCTGGTGGGGCGATCCAACTGTGACAAGTGAGTATGTGGACATTTTGTCCTTCCATCACTGGCATGACCCTGCTGAGTTACCAGACAGAATCAACAAGTATGATATTAGTAGCCAACCCATTCTTGTAGAAGAAATTGGCTACCACAGTTGGCAAGATGCACCACAAGATCAGCGGAGTGAAGAGGCTCAGGCAGCTTTATTGAGCCAGGCTGTAAAGTTGATAGATGAAGAAAATGTTGCTGGTTGGCTGATTTGGGCTGCATTTGATTTTGTGCCAGTATCAGGACAAACGCCCAGTTATGAGCATTGTTTTGGCTTGTGGCGCTCGGATTTAACACCCAAACCCGCACTGTTCCAGATTTTTGCTGAGAATTGAGTGGGGAATCGGCCGTTTTCCATCCCTAATTCACAACCGACACAGACAATCCCCTATAATAAGGCAAACACTTACTTTAGAGGCTGTTATGAAGAGAACGTTGCTATTGATTTTGGGGCTGTTGCTGGCAGCTTGTAGTGGTGGGGAAACGGCCGTTTCCCCCACACCCACCCACACCAGCCAGCCCCCCACCGCCACCGCCGCATCTGCTCCCACCGCCACCAACACCCTGCGCAAAAGCGAAACCGATTACGCCGACCTCGACATCATCACCCTGCTGCCCCCCGAGGCCATCCCCGCCATTGACAATCCCCAATTCATCCCCATTGACGAAGCTGACGCAGCCTACGACCCCGATGAATTGGTCATCGGTGTAGCCCTAAACGGCGAAGCCCGCGCCTACTCTGTGCCCTTGTTGAGCAACCACGAGATTGTCAACGATGTGGTCGGCGGTCAAAAAATCGCCGTCACCTGGTGACCGCTCTGTTTTACGGCTATCGTGTATAGCCGCGAAATCAATGGCCAAGAATATACCTTTGGCGTTTCGGGCAAACTCATTCGCAATGTGTTGGTTATGTATGATCGGCAGACAGAGAGCTTGTGGAGTCAGTTACTGGGCGAAGCGGTGCAAGGTGAATTGGTAGGCACAAAGCTGACCTATGTGCCTTCGTGGATGACGACTTGGGCTGAGTGGAAAACAATGCACCCGGAGACAGTAGCCCTGGACAAAGGCTCCCGCATCGGCAAACGAGACACCTACGACAGCTATTATGCCTCCTCCGAAGCGGGTGTGATTGGCGAGACGCTGACGGATGAGCGGCTCTATACGAAGGAGTTTGTGATTGGCGTGGAAGTAGGGGACACAACAATCGCCTATCCTTTCAGCATTCTCAACGACGAACCCATTATCAACGATGCCATCGCCGACACCAACTTGTTGATCTACTTCAGCCCCGCCGCGGCGGCAGGTGCGGTTTACAACCGCCAGGTCAACGGCCAAACGCTCACCTTCCAGGCCACCGATGATCCGCTCGTTCTCACCGATGCCGAAACGGGCAGCTTTTGGGATGCTTTTAATGGCCTTGCCGCCGACGGCCCCCTGGCAGGCACGCAGCTAGAACGCCTCAAATCCACCACCATCTTCTGGTTTGGCTGGAAGGATTTTCATCCCGACACGGTGTTGTATGGGTTTGATTGAAAAGTGTAAAACGGCCTCATACACCGTACAGGCGCAAAATGTGCGCCATAAGCGTAATTTGACGCTTTACCTCCCGTTTCAGCCTCCCCCGCGTTTGGGCTATAATAACGGCCGTTAAATCCACAAACCATACGAGAGAGGGACATGATGACAGTAGTTGCACCAAAACGCAGTGAAATTCCGAAAGAGTATACCTGGGATGTAGAGAGTATTTTTGCCACAGTGGCGGATTGGGAAACGGCCGTCTCCCAACTTGACACCCACATCGCCCAAGTCAGCCAATACAAAGGCCGCCTGCACGAAGGCCCTGCCGTTCTGGCCGACTGTTTGGCGCAGGCCGAAACATTACAACTACAAGCCCGCAAAATCTTCACCTACGCCGGCCTCAACTACAACGCCGAAAGCATCAACCCCGAGTTAGCCGCCCGCAACGATCAGGCGCGGGGGGTCTTTGCCCGTGCCCTGGCCGCTATCTCCTTCATCCAGCCCGAACTGCTGTCGGTAGGGCTAGACACAGTGCGAGCCTGGCTGACACAGGAAGAACGGCTGGCCCATTACCAACATTTCCTCGACCGCTTGAGCCAGCAGCAGGCCCACGTCCGCTCCGCCGAGGTGGAGCAGGTATTGAGCCTGTCCCGCGATGCCTTCGGCACAGCCACCGCCACACACGGCATCCTCGCCAACACCGACCTGCTCTTTGCCCCCGCGCAAGGCAGCGACGGGCAAAGCTACGAGATCACACAAGGCACGATTGGGGCACTCATCACCCACACCGACCGCGACGTGCGCCGCACGGCCTGGCAAAATTACGCCGATGCCCATCTGGCCTTCAAAAACACAATGGCTAATGCTCTGTCGGCGGGCGTGAAGCAAAATGTGTTTTTCAGCCGCGTCAAGGGCTACCCCTCTGCTTTAGACGCCGCCCTCTCGCCCAACTTCATCCCCACCGCCGTCTTCCACAATCTCATCAACACCTTCCGCCAAAACCTGCCCACCTGGCACCGCTACTGGCGCATCCGGCGGCAGGCACTTGGTTATGATGAGCTGCATGAGTATGATGTGAAGGCCCCACTGACGGCTAATCCGCCGCAGCTGAGTTATGAAACGGCCGTTGACTGGATCGCGCAGGGCATGGCCCCACTCGGCAAAGAATACGTCTCCATCATGCGCAACGGCGCACTCGAAGAGCGTTGGGTGGATGTGTATCCCAATCAGGGCAAACGCATGGGCGCGTTCTCCTCTGGCTTGCCCGGCACCCACCCCTTCATCATGATGAGCTTCAACGATGATCTATTCGGCCTCAGCACCCTGGCCCATGAACTCGGCCATTCTTTGCACTCCTACTACGCCTGGCAAACCCAACCCCTCGTCTACTCCAACTATGGTCTCTTTGTGGCCGAAGTGGCCTCCAACTTCAACCAAGCCCTGGTGCGGGCGCATCTGTTCGAGAGCAACAGCGATCCCAACTTCCACATCGCTGTGATTGAAGAGGCCATGGCCAACTTCCACCGCTACTTTTTCATCATGCCTACCCTGGCCCGCTTCGAGCTAGAACTGCACCAGCGCGTCGAGCGCGGCCAGCCCCTCAACGCCGACATCATGATCAACCTGCTGGCCGACTTCTTCCAGGAAGGCTACGGCGATGAACTGATCTTCGACCGCGAGCGTTCGGGCATCACTTGGGCGCAGTTCCACACCCATCTTTACGCCAACTTCTACGTCTACCAATACGCCACGGGCATCTCCGCCGCCCACGCCCTGGCGAAGGACATTTTGGAAGAAAAACCAGGTTCCGTGGACAACTATTTGGCCTTCCTCAAAGCGGGTGGCTCCATGTACCCCATGGATGCCCTCAAACTGGCTGGCGTAGACATGACCTCCCCCGAACCCGTCGAAACCGCCTTCGCCGTCCTCGCCCAAATCGTGGATCGCCTGGAGCAGTTGGTTGGGTAATACAAGCATGGTAGGGGCGAGGCAATTGGGTATGGCCTAGCTGTAATGTGATCATCGGCTACCCAATTGCCTCGCCCTCTTGCTAGCAGACAGGGTGAGGCAGCCGCGAAGGTAGGCGTTGGTAAATCCACGAGTAATGGCGCGGCTGCCTCACCCCTACAACAACCGATTCACGGAGGTAAATATGGACTATCGCACATTAGGACGGACGGGGGTAAAGGTGTCGCCGTTGGCCTTGGGGGCGGCCAACTTTGGACGGCCGTCTTCCGCCACCGACTCCATCACCATCATCAACCACGCCCTGGACGCGGGCATCAACCTGATTGACACCAGCAACAGCTACAGTGCAGGGGAGAGCGAGCGCATTATTGGCGAGGCGTTTAAGGCAAACGGCCGTCGCCACCAAGCCCTCATCGCCACCAAAGGGCATTACCCCACAGGCACTGGCCCCAACGATCGGGGCAACTCCCGCCTGCACATCATGCGGGCTTGCGAAGAGTCCCTGCGCCGCTTGCAAACCGACTACATAGATTTGTACCAACTACATCGGCCGTCGCCCGACATCCCCATCGAAGAGACCTTGAGCGCCCTCACCGACCTGGTGCGGCAGGGCAAAGTGCGCTACGTCGGCTGCTCCACCTTCCCCGCCTGGCAAATCATGGAAGCCATCATGATGAGCGAACTAAAAGGCTACGTGCGCTTTGTCTCCGAGCAGCCGCCCTACAATTTGCTAGATCGGCGCATTGAGAATGAGCGGGTGCCGCTATGCCAGAAATATGGGCTGGCAATTTTGCCCTGGGGGCCAATGGGCATGGGCGTGTTGGCCGGCCGTTACAGCGATGCCGCCAACTTCCCCGCCGATTCCCGCGCCGCTCTGGTTGGTGGCATTTATGCCGAGCGGGTGACGGCGCGAGGCATTGAAGTTGGCAAACAATTTACCAAAATCGCGCAGCAGGCAGAGCTGACACCGGCACAGCTATCGCTGCTGTGGATTAAGGATCAGCCAGGGATTACGGCACCGTTGGTGGGGGTGCGCACGTTGGCACAGTTGGAGGAGGCGATACCGGTGATGGAGATGACATTGAGCGATGAGCTGCGAGCGGTTTGTGATGAACTGGTGGCTCCGGGAACAGCCGTTGTCAATTTCCACAACACGGCTCCCTGGATGAAGATGCAGGTCAGTATTCAGTAGGCAGTGGTCAGTACTCAGTTATGTTGGGGCTACTATATTTTACGAGCCGCCAATTCAGCCTGAATTTCCGCGTGTCGCTCGCGCGTAATCGGGTATTTGTAAACGATGGGGAAGCTGAGCAGCAAAATCACAGCCGGCACAAAGCTGACGAATAAGCGCAGGGCCAACTGTACCGAATCGGGCTGGACGGGGATGGCTTCGCCAGGGACGGCATTGATGTAACCGGCCCATTCAAAAACGACATTGGCAATAGCCAGGCCCAGTGAAATGCCTAATTTTTGCAGGAAGACGAAGAAGCCATAATAAACCCCTTCGCGGCGCAGCCCCGTGTTCAACTCATCTACATCTACCACATCGGGCAGCATACTCCAGGGGATGAGATAGGCCACACTGGCCCCCACACCCGCCAATATTGCCAAAATGATGAGCAGCGTCATCTGCCCTGGCTGGACAAAGTACAAAACCAACTCCACCACAATCCAGAGGCTCACGCCGATGAAGTAGACATGCCGTTTGCCAATGCGCTCACTCACTTTGGTCCAGACCAGCAAGAAGAGGAAGATGGAGATTTGCAGGCACATCGCCAGGATGATGAACTGGTCTTCTGTGCCCATCCAGTAGCGCACGTAGAGCAGCATATTGGCCTGCACGAACTGGATGGCTAACCAGGACATTAAATAGATGGCTGTGACCATCACGAACGGCCGATTGCTAAAAGCAATCCGAAATCCTTCCAAAAAACCGGGTTCCGGCTCAGCCTCATCCTTTACATAGCTTTCTTTGATAGCGGCGAAGGTGATGAGATTGGTCACGATGATGACAATCCCCATGATGGCAGCACTGATAACATAGCCACGCACAACTGTCTCTGCGGCTCTAAGCAACATATCGTGTATCACCAAGGAGGCTAATCCACCCAAGATGGAAAAGCTGAAGCGGAAGGAGTTGAGGCTGGTGCGCTCGTTGTAGGCGGAGGCAATTTCGGGGGTGAGGGCGGTGTAGGGGACGTTAACGGCCGTTAACGCCGTATCCAGCAGCAAAGCCACCACCAAATAGTAGAAAAACAGCCCTGTATCGCTGAGAGCAGGCACTTGCCATTGCAGAAACCAGGCCAGCCCAAAAGGCACAGCCCCAAACAAAAGCCAGGGCCGCCGCCGCCCCCAGCGCGTATTGGTGCGATCTGTCAGCGTGCCAATCACTGGGTCATTCACGCTGTCCCAAATTTTGACCAGCAAAAAGATGAGGGCCGCCATAGACGGCCGTAATCCGGCCACGTCCAGCAAAAAGGCATTCAGGTAAAAGCCCGAAAGTGTGGCCACCAGTGCTGGGCCAACATCACCCACGCCATAGGCCAGCTTTTGGACAAAGCTAAGTTGAGACGGGTTTTGTTCGGCTAAGGTGTGATTCTCTGATTTGCTCATTTCACCAAAGAGATTGGCGCAGTTTCAAAAACTGCGCCAATCGGGGTACGGCCGTTTACCCTGCCACCGCCGCCATCGTCCTCGCCATCGGTGTTGATTGAGCAATGGAGACGATGGGCGGCACTTTGTGGAACCAGGGCTGCACCTGTTCCAGTTGCCCCGCCAGACGGAACAGCGTCGCTTCATCACCAAAACGGCCGATAAAGTGCATCCCCAGCGGCAAGCCACCATCGCTCCACCACAGCGGCACAGACATGGCTGGCTGCCCGGTGGCGTTGATGGGCGGTGTGTAGGGCGTGAAGCGGAACGAATCCGCCGCTGCTTTGTCAATCATGCCCATCGCTTGCAGCAGAGAACCGGCTCCTAAACGGCCGATCACCTTCAACCCCAGCGCATCAATACCTGTCGGCAGTAATGTTCCTGTCACGGGCGGCAGTTGGGCCACCGTTGGTGTCAGCAGCACATCATAATCGTTGAAGAATTGGAGAATCTGGTAAGAGGTGCGCTGCATCAGGCGCGTTGCCAGCACCAGATCGCCACTGCTCAAATGTTTGCCCAGCAAGCCCAAAGCCCAGGTTGTCTTCTCAAAGCCATCGGGTGATGGCTTTTGGCCAAAAGCCTGACCTGCTTCCTCAATGTCGGCGCGAATTTCGCTGGCAAGCATGGTGATGACAGCACGAGCAAAGGCAGGGCCATCAATAGGCGGCTTGGCCTCAACCAGTTCATGCCCCAATTCACGCAGGAGGGTGACGGTATCGGCCAGGGCCTTTTGGAAGACTGGCTCGATGGTGTCACCGAGGAAAGGCTCAGTGGTGTAGGCGATGCGTAGTTTGCCGGGTGGGGTGGTGACTTGTTCGAGGTAGTTGGTATTGGTCGCTGTGGCGATTGCCGTGGCATCCAACATCGCCGCACTATCCCGCACCGAGCGCGTAATCACATGCTCACAAACATAATCCTGCCAGGGTTTATAGTCCATGCCCGGATTGCGCCCGCGTGTAGGCTTGAGGCCAAAGAGACCACAGCAAGCAGCTGGAATACGAATCGAACCCAGGCCATCACCGCCATGCGCGAGAGGCACCATCCGCGCCGCCACCGCCGCTGCCGAGCCGCCGCTGGAACCGCCCGAAGTGCGCGTCAAATCCCAGGGGTTGTTGGTGGGGCCAAATAGCTCTGGCTCCGTCACACCCGTAATGCCATATTCGGGCGTATTCGTCTTGCCCAGCACAATCAAGCCCGCCGCCAGATAGCGGCGCACCAGTTCGCTGTGTTCGCTGGCAACCTGGTGGCGATGAAAGCGGCTGCCATTGCGTAAAGGTTCGCCCGCATAGCCGCTTAGTAAATCTTTGAGCAAAAAAGGCACACCAGCAAAAGGGCCATCGGGCAAAGGGGCTTGGGCAATTTGCCGCGCCTGCACGTACATGGTGTGAATGACAGCATTGATCTGTGGATTCAGCTTTTCAATGCGGGTGATGGCCGCTTCGACCAATTCAATAGGCTGCACAGCTTTCTGCCGTACCAATTCGGCTAAACCCAGACCATCATAGTTATCAAATTCAGTGAAGTTGTTCATGGGATTGTCCTCTGGTGCGTGGCACGGTCTGCCGTGCCTTGCACCTCTTGTCTGAAAGTGCCACGCACCGAAGATGGTGCAAGGCACTGACACTACCATCTTACCTAAGCTGGCTGTACCTGTACAGTCATCAACCGGGTAAGGCTAAAGAGCCAGGGGGCACCAACGCTAATCCAGAGGCCGAGTAAGGCGTAGCGCACGAAGCGCAAGGGAACGTAGAGGCTCTCGCCTTCGCCAGGGAAGATGGCACTGAGGCCAAAGTAGATGGCGAGGACGATGATGATGCCCAGGAGATAGCGGGCCACCCGCTGCCCCCAACTGCCTTCGACAACGAAGGACAGGTAGTGCCGAGCGATGACTAATCCGATACCGAGGCCAGTGAGAACGGCCGTTGCCGCCACCACATCAGCCACAGGATGCAGCCATAACAATGCGCCCGGCACTACGACCGCCAGACCCAACTGTGCGCCAAGCGACAGCCGTGCTATCGCTTGCTCTACGGGACGATACAGCCCAGCATACAGGGCGACCGTCACCAAACCTAAGCCCCAACCGGCGGCTACCTGGGAAGGGTAGTGCATCCCCAAATAGACACGGGATAAACCGATGAGAAAGACGAGAATGCCGACTAACAGCCAAAACCAGCCGCGCTGTACCCAAGTTGCTAAAACGCCCCAAACCGTCATGGCCCATTGAGCATGACCGCTGGGCATGCCGTAACCAACGCCATAAATTTCTTCGGGGTCAACGAGGATGACGCTGGGATCTTCTTGAAAGGGACGCGGGGCTTGTACGATGTCTTTGATCTCTGTGTTAAGCCAAACGGCCAGCAGATACATGATGGTTAACCGTGCGCCGACGGCCCAATCTACACACCAAAAGAGAAAGGGGGCGAGCAGCAGGTAAAACTCCTGATTGCCCATGAAGGTGAGTGCCTGGAAGAACTTTACCAGCCACTCGGCTTCTACTTGTTGTAAAGTGGTTATGATTTCCATTTTTGTCTCCGGGGAGGACGGCCGTTTGCTATGCTGTGGCCGGTGTCTCACCGTGCCACCTAAACAACCATCTCAAAAATTTCTACAGTGCAACCAGCATACCCAATAATCTGTGCGCAACTATGGCATCTGTGTGCGACTTTATGCGCATATTAACCGCATGGTAAACGGCAAAACTGCAAAGGCATACTGCCTAATGCTTAGTTAAGAAAAATTTTACACTATCAAAGAAGAGCGTACAATTACGCTCATGAGTAAACATAGAAAAATAACCTTAACAACCGAAGAAAGAACAAGTTTAACCAGCATCATCAGAAGTGGGCAAACGGCGGCTCGTACCCAAACACGAGCACGCATCCTCTTGCTAACAGATTACAGTCAAGGGGAGCATTGGACAAATGCCAGGATAGCTGAGGCCATGCAGGTGAGTAAGAAAACAGTGGCCAATATTAGGAAACGCTACTTGGATGAAGGGATGGAAGCCACCTTATATGACAAACCTCGGTCAGGGTCTCCCCCAAAACTAACAGGGGAGGTAGAAGCGCAATTAACGCTTTTGGCCTGTAGCGACCCACCAGAGGGAGTGAGTAAGTGGACAATGAGATTGTTAGCCGAGCAGCTGGTAGAACTAGAAGTCATAGAGAGCATTAGCCACGTAGCCGTCTGGGAACGGTTAAAAAAAACGACCTCAAGCCATGGCGAGTGAAAAGCTGGTGTATCGGTAAACCCTCAGCCCAGTACGTGGCTAAGATGGAAGATGTTTTGGAAGTGTATCAACGACCTTTTGACCCCAAGCGACCCCAAGTTTGCCTGGATGAACAAAGTGTGACCTTGCATGAAACGCCTCGGGGCCATTTACCGATGACCCCTGGTGAGGTAGTTCGTCAGGATTATCAGTACACACGTAACGGGACTGTCAACCTTTTTATCAAGGTACAACCTTTGACAGGCTGGCGCAGGGTTCATGTCACCAACCGACGCACAAGTCTGGATATGGCTCAAGAGCTACGCCTTTTGGTGGATGAGGACTTTCCTGAGGCGGAGAAGATTGTCCTTATCACCGACAATCTCAATACTCACTCCCCTGCCTGCCTTTATGCAGCCTTCCCCCCTCAAGAAGCCAGACGCATTGCGGCCAAGTTAGAATGGCATTACACGCCTGAACACGGCTCTTGGCTTAATGTGGCCGAATGTGAACTTTCCGTTCTCACCCGTCAATGTCTTAATCGTCGCTTGCCGAACAAGGAGACTGTCGCTCAGGAAGTTGCCGCTTGGCAGCTTCGGCGCAATTCCCTACAGGCTAAGATTCATTGGCAATTCACGGCTGAGGATGCTCGTATCAAACTGAGAAAACTTTATCCGGTTGTTAAAGAACAATGAACGACGATTTTGGCTATTTTGTAGCCCTACATATTGTGTAAAAATTAACTTAACTAAGCACTAATGTCATCGCAAATAGGAACAAGCATCACCTTTGGTTGGAGAGTTAAGGAGAAGCGGCACAACGAAAGCCAACCGCAGAACCTCGGTCTGGGTTTTGCCCATCCCGTTGAAACGTACCGAACATAGACCATATTTCTTCATCCAAAACTTCATCCTCGCCCCAAAATCTCAATCCAACTGAATCAAACTCACTATAGCCACCACGTACAGTGCGTTCGTGAGTCGGTTCGATACCCCCTACAATGTGTTCGTGTTCAATAATAGGCCCTTCTTCTGGCCCTTGGGGGTTATCTTCCGGTGAATAGGTATAGTATTCAGGATCGTACCAATCGTTTACCCACTCGACAGGGTGGCCGATCATATCTAATACTCCATAGGGGCTAGCGCCATCAGGCAAACTACCAACAGGGAGCAACCCTTGATAGCAATGGCTGCCGAAGTTGGCCAGGTTGCAATTCAGTCCCTCATTGCCCCAAGGAAATAAACGGCCGTCTGTCCCCCTAGCCGCCTTTTCCCACTCAGCCTCAGTAGGCAGCCGCTTACCCTGCCACTCACAGTAGGTTTGCGCCTCATTCCAAGTGACGGAGATCATTGGATAATCGTAATCACTGTCAGACAACCTTCCCCGTGAAAAATCACACACATCGGCAATAACGCAAGCAGCATATTGAGCTACAGTTACTTCCGTCTTATCTATCAAATAGATGTCTAAGTAAACTTCATGAATAGGGCTTTCATCGGTGACTCTTTCCAGATATCGTCCATATGCGCTACCACCCTCTCGGGCATACTCAGCTTCCCGCTCGGTATCATATTCGACACCCATTAAGAACACGCCCGCAGGGATAGTAATCATTTCAGTTGGTCCATATGGAGGCAGATTGTTGAACCATGTTTCAATTTCGTTCTCTTCTGCTTGCATTTCTGCTTGCCTTGCGCGGCTCCGCAAAAGAGTTGGAATCGTGGCACTGAGGATGATGGCGATTATTGCCAAAAACAGAGGGACTAGAAGCCATTTAGGTTTTGTTGTCTTCTCTGAAGGGGTAGCCAACCAATAGCCTAAAACATAGCCTATGATGATACTTGCCCCAAATGAAACAGGAACCGATATCAATTCATAACCAGTGTATTGTTTGGTATAGAGCATGAAGATTAGCGCAGCTCCAACAGAGTAGCCTGCTAGCGATCCTATGACAATGGCCAATTTTTGGCGGAAAGATGGCAACGACAACAGCCTCCAACTGAGGATCATAAACGCTATCAAACTGATGGGAGCAACGAAGACGAAAAGGAAAATCCCTTCGACATCTGGATAGAAGGAGCCGATAGAGGTAAAAAAGGTAACCAAGATCCATAAGTAAATAACAGTGGCAATGATGCCTACAATAACTGTACCTATAACCCTATATATGGTGCCTATAACCCTCGAGGTTATGGACTGTTGTTTTTGGTTTTGTAGAAACATTTCTTTGCTCCTTGTTTGATAAAGTTAGCAGCTTGGTTTTTGAGGATGTACGTTGATGCTACAGCCCTCACCACTTCCTACAACTAAAGATAACTCAACAAATTTGCGCCAATATGGCAAAAGTGTGCGACTTTGTGCAGCGGTGAATGACGATCTAGAAAAAGGCTGTGTGACCACAGCCTTTTTCTCAGATTTGTGAACGTAATGTTGTTTACCGCAATTGAGCCAACAGTGCCTCTACTTGAGCCTGTAGCTCCCCAGGTAAGCCAAGAGCCAAAGCAGTTTCCAGGTCGGAGATAGCTTGTTGTGTATTGCCCATCGCGCCATGTACTGTGCCACGCAACATGTACAAAGTGCCATCCTGAGTCCCCAAATTAATGGCCGAATCAAGGTCAGTTATCATTTTGGGAATATCATTCGCCAAGAAGTAAGCAATGGCGCGTGCGCCGTAATATGCGGGATTTTGGGGAGCCAGGGCGATAGCTTGAGTGTAGGCATCTACAGCAGCGGCCAGATCGCCTTGCATGAAGTACGCTTCGCCCTGGTTGAAATAATCTTGAGCGGTGGGGCCGCTTGTAGCCGTATTGTCATTACCACTGTTGTCGGTTGTGGTAACTGGCGGGGGCGGCGGGGGCGGTGGTTCTTCACCACGCAGTTCCGCCATAACCGCAGCCGTGAATGGATTTTGATTGTTCTGCATTTTCTCGATCCAGCCGGCCCGTTGGTCACGGATAGCGGCTAGTTCAGGATCAAGCACGTCGGCCAAATCGGCCACGACGGCTTCAAAATCGGCAATAGCCGCTTCGTAATCACCCATCAGCCCATAAGCCAGGCCGCGACTATCCAATGAGGATGGATCTGGCTCGAGGGCGATGGATTGTTCGCAATAGGGTAGTGCCAGTTCGGGCTGTTCGGTGATGGCGTAGTCCCAGCAAAGATTATTCAGCACACTGGGATCATCGGCGCGGATGGCAACGGCCGTTTCGTAATCCACAATCGCCAATTCATATTCACCCAAAATGTCATAGACATCGGCACGGTTAACGAGTGTTTGATACTGTACTTCAGTAGGCAGCGTGAGGGTAAGTATGTCGGTGTAGAGGATAACGGCCGTTTCAAAATCCCCCGCCTCATAAGCCTCATCAGAAGCAACACTCAGTTCATACACTTGCGCCATCATCTCAGCATAGGCTTCTACCATGCCCACCAACTGCATCCCATTCTGCTCGTTCCACACAAGTTGGGATGTATCTGTGAAAAGTATTTCAGCATCGGCAGCATTATTAGCCAACACCCAATCATGCAGTTGCGGCCAGAAATGCGTTAAATAAGTGGCCGATTCAGGCGCAAGCGTTAAAGCTAAATCGGTGATAACACCTTCATCGTTCATCGTGAAGAGGACGCTGGTGTAAGCCAGCGGCTCGTTGATAAAGGTGTCTACCGCTTCGGTGTCAAAATCCATCACGTTTTGGAGTACAAACTCTTTGGCAAGGCTGGCTTCCTCTTGAACGGCCGTCAGCCAATCATTATTCTCAGTGGCCGCACAAGTAACGGTCATTTCCTCTTGTACACAGTCCATCAAGACAAACTGGCTGCCAGCTTGCCCCACATAGGCGGTGAAATCAGCCATATTTTCTGTGTAAAAGGGCGTGTCGTCGGCAAAGGAAACGGCCGTCTCCGCCCTCACATACTCTACCCAACTATCATCTCCCTGGTTGAGTACCGTCACAAACTCCTCGGCAATGGCAACCAAATTAATGGGTGTGGGCGAGGGCATGGGTGTAGCTGTTGGCGGAATTGGGGTATTAGTCGGAACGGCCGTTGCCGTTACCGGTATTGGGGTGTCAGTAGGAGGAATAGGCGTGTCAGTGGGAACGGCCGTTGCCTCCACCACAACTTCCTCCGCCACCGGCTCCTCAGTCGCGCCTGCACACCCTGCCAATAACAAAACAACAAAAAACAAACTTATCATCCTGCACCATCGTGTTGTTTTCATCTTCATATCCTCTTAGCAGCGACCATAAGCGGTCAATTGCTCATATCATTCATGCTTCTACAAACAAGCATAACCAGCCAAATCTGCGCCGATATGGCAAAAGTGTGCGACTTTGTGCGGACTTGTACCTGGTCGAAATTAAAAATGGAGCAAAGGCTGCGGTTGTCCCCGTTGACTTGTGGACAATTGGCAATGATGGATATCAGCCAACAGTTCAAGCCTTAACTCATGAGCTAAGGCTTCATTTTTGATGTGCAAACAGCACTCAAAATTCGTGCGTAAAGCCCAATGATCAAAATTGGCTGAGCCAAACAGAATATCACCTGCCTCTGTCCAGGCGGCTTTGGCGTGCATATAACCCGCTGCATAACGGTAGATTTGGACACCAGCCGCTGCCAATTGGCGACACAACGGCCGATTAGCAAGATCAACAATGGGTATCCGTGTATGGTGAGACAAGAGAATGGTGACACGCACACCCCGTTTGGCTTGGGTTTGCAGGGCATTCATGATCTCTCGATCAGGCAGGAAGTACCAAGTGCGTAGGGTAACGGCCGTTTCCGCCCCCCAAATCAACGCCAACAACGCCTGCCGAATATCCTGCCGCCGTCCCGGCACAGTTAACACCAACGGCATGTCCCCCACCCGCAAATCATCTCCACAAAAAACATAATTCGCTTCATTCTGGCTTCCACCAAAGCAGCGCAAGCCCTCATACAAACGCCCAAAATCAGAACCCAATGCGCCATCCAAGCGCAAATTACTGTCACGCCAACCCACATAATGGTCGCCAATGTTGGAACCGCCAATGAAGGCTGTTTGCTCATCAATGACACAAAATTTGCAATGCAGACGATTGAACTGGCTCAGACAACGGCCGTTTGGCCGAAACAGATCCACCTGCACCCCCGCCTGCCGTAACCACAGCAGCAATTGGCGATTGCGCCAGCCATGCCGCACATTGTCCAGATACAAACCCGCCTCATCCACCATCAACTTCACAGCCACCCCCTCCGCCGCCTTTTGCGCCAGAGTTTGGCTAATGGCTTGCGCCCAACGGCCGTCATCAAACGCATAATAAGCCATCTGTATGGTGCGCTGCGCGGTTGGCAACCGCTGCTGCAAATCACTATAAAAAGCATGTACCGTGGGGAAAAGGTAGAAATCCATCATTTCGCCTCCCGGTGCTGCACATGAGTAGGGGTTACTGCTGAAGAAGCAACAGGGAGTGGCGCACGGGCCTCTTGCACAACTTGGTATAGCTCCAAATGCTCCTTAACCATCATCTCCAAACTATATTGATGGCTAATGGCTTGCCCATATTGTCCCATTTGCCGCGCAGCTTCTGGATTTTGCAGCAGCCAAATCATCTTGGCAGCTAACCCTTCTATATCTTGGGGGTTAACCAAAAAGCCCCCATGTTGGTCATGAACAAGTTCAGACATACAAGTCGCATTCACAGCCACAACAGGGCAGGCCGAAGCCATCGCCTCTAAAATCACAATGCCCAACGTTTCAATTTCTGAGGCCGTCACAAACAGATCAGCCAGATGGTAAACACCTGACAAATCCCCTTCTGGGGCGACAAAGCCCGTAAAGTGGCAATGCTCGGCAATCCCCAATACTTCGGCCAACTTCTCTAATGCTTGCCGTTGGCGACCATCACCGACAATGAGCAGTTCGGCCTCAACAACGGCCGTTACTTGTGCCACTGCTTGCAATACATATTGGACATTTTTATCCACATCCAAACGGCCGACATGCAGCATCACCGGTTTATTGGCGGGCAGGCCATACTTGTGCCGTAGAGATGCGGCCTCACCGCCTGTCTCATCGTCGGTCTGAAATCGTGCTAAATCCAAACCATGGGGAATGACGCAGGATGGGCAGCCCGTGTACTGTTGGACAACCCCGGCTATCTGCGCCATAGGCACAATATGGGCCGCATATTGCTTCAAGGCATGGCGGCCATAAGCCCATAACAGCCATTCAAAATTCAACCACCTGGTATATTTGGTGACGAACCAGGGCAGTTGATGCAGGGTCAACACAGCCGGGACATTCATGGTTTTAGCCGCTTTCAAGCCGCAAACGCTCAAGGCCAATGGCTCGTGTATGTGAATAACATCTGGCTGAAACGATTGGGCGAGCTTCATTAACGGCCGTTGCGGCCACACCATAAATCGCTGCCCCACCCGTACCGGGTTATGCCAGGATGGTAAGCGCTCAATACGTAAACGGCCGTCCTGCTGCCCATACCCCTCTGGCCGCTCACTAGCCGCCACCACCAGCACCTCATGTCCCGCTTGCGCCAACCCCTTCGCCAGTTCAGCCACTATCAACGATGCACCACTAATCATGGGTGGATAAGATTGTGTAATCTGCATAATTTTCATGATTGCACCTCTTGTCGCTTCTGGGCTAACAGGGTGTACCAGACAAGAAACATCACCACCCCGGCCGCCAGAATACCCAACCAGACTTTGCCCGAAAGTTGAAAACCGTAAGCCCCAATCGCCGTCATAATAATCACACCAGGAGTACGGCCGATCAGATTCGCCACAAAGAAACGCCGCGCCGATAAAGAGCTAAGTCCGGCCACATAATTCATCACATCGGCGGGGAAAATGGGCAGCATGAAGGCAAACATGAAGAAGATCATCCCCTTCCTGGCAGAGACATCATACCATTTGTCGAGGGCATCTACGGGGGCTAAGCGCTCGACTAACGGCCGTCCAAACCAGTGCGCCAACAAAAAAGCCAATTGGCTGCCCAACACCGTCGTTGCCAGACTGATGGCAAAGGCTGGGGCAAAGCCAAAGACATACCCACCACCCACCATCAGCGCATGGCCGGGAATCGCCGCCACAATCACCTGCAACACCAAAATCGTCGCCAACAGCAGCGGCGCCCACAAGCCAAACTGCTCCAAATAAGCGGCCACCGCTTCCCGATCGCCGATAATGTGCAGCAAATCCAGCAGCGGCTGGCGGAAGACAAACAACAGCCCTGCCGCTGCCAGCATGAAGATGATTTTGAGAATGGTGAGGCAACGGCCGTTCCGCTCACCAGCAGTTATCAAATTAGAAAAAGGTATGGGGATAAACATCGTACTCTCCTGCTTTGCCTTGATTTACAAGAGAGCATAACCCGCCATCTCTGCGCAAATGTGTCAAAACTGTGCGATTCTGTGCGCGGCTGATAAACAAGAAGCGTAAAAACTTTCCCTTAGGAGTTATGCACTTGAAGTGCTGTGGCCGGCCTCCTGGCCGAGCCACCTGTCTGGCGCGGTGTGACACCGGCCAGAGCAACGGCGTAAGTCCTATCCCTGTTCCTTTGCGCCTTCGCGTCAAAATCCCTTCCGACTCCGATGAAACTCAATCGCCTGATACATAAACGCCTCCAGGCGCGTATTCAAATTCGTGCCGCGCTGCGCATCATAACTCACATCCAGCCAGGGAATATTGTGCAAATCAGGCCGAAAGCGCGGGGCCATGCCCGCCGTCACCAGACCAGGCATACAGGTGAAGGGCATCACATTCAAAATACCGGCAAAGCCAGCGTGGGCATACTCGATGGCTTTGCCCATCGTCATCACCGCCTCGGTGCCGAGATAGGGTTCATAATAGGGGCGTAAGCTGTTGAGGAGGTCTTCAACGGCCGTTTCCACCGCCCCCTCCCCCAGCACATGCTCCACATACCCCGCCAACTTCCGCTCCCGATACTTCTGGTATCGGTCTGACAGCCCCAACAAGAAGGCGGGCAAGTGCATCCCCAACGCTTTGGCAATGGTCTTCACGCCCCAATTGTTGAAGTACAACCACTCAATCATCGTCGCCATCACCACCTCGCCCCCCGCCGCCTCCACCTTGCGGATGATGTCTTGATTGCTGTAGCTGTTCAGCCGCAGATAGATTTCACCAACGAGACCGATAAGCGGCCGTTTTTCACGCTTATCAACGGAGATGGCCTCAAAACGAACGGCCGTCTGCCGCATCGCCTCGTCCAACTTTTTGCTACCGTTGGCGCGAACGGCCGTTAACACCTCCTCCAAACACACAGCATACACCCGCTCCGTCTCCCCCGCCTCCAACTCATACGGCCGATAGGCATGGAGCAGCTTAATCAGCAAATCCACCGCCACAAACCCCTCCCACAGCAGCTTGCGCAGTTGAATCGGCCGTTCGCCAAACCCCTGATAATTGTTCTCCGCAGTAGGCGAGATAAATTCCAAGGAATCCATGCCGCGCTCCGCCAAAATGCCCTGCTGCAAAGGCAAATATTGTCCAAAACGGCACGGGCCACACGACGAAACCATCAGCACCTGCGCCTGCTCCGGGTCAAAATCAGCCTGATCCGTCAGGCGCACAATATCGCCCGTCGTCGTAAAACAGGGCAAACATTCCCGACCCCGACACAAATCCAACCCAATCGCCAACGTCTCATCATCCGGCGGCGGCAGCGGCTCCGCCGCCAGCCCATGCGCCTGCAACCCCGCCGCAATCACATAACAATGATCACTCATATAAGGCACGTAAACTGTTTTTTCGCCTGTTCAGTCATGACATGTCTCCTACATAAAGAGATTTTGGAGACTAGGACTTCGCAGTCAGTCTGTTCCAATCTGCAATTATATTACCCAATCCCCATCCCCAAACTTCCAAAAACGCCTCACAGCGCGTCATCACCCCGCATCGGCCGTATGGTCGTCAATCTCCAACTCCAAAACGGCTTCTGGCCCATAATCTGGCTAAAAAGCTGATGATGAAGGAGTCGGCCCACAGCCAAAGTTGGTCAGTAGATGGCCTGTAGGTTGGGTTGTCGCGGATAATCGTGGCCGCCGCCAAATATCCTGCCCACTGCGCCAGAACATATTGTCGTAATAGGCGGAAATATCGGCCGTTCCAGCGGCAAAGTCCATCGGGATGGGCAAACCCCAACTTACGCAGCTAGGCAAATCCTGGTTAGCCTCCGCATCGCCTGCATTATAAGGACGGCCGACAATGACAACGGCCGTTCCTCCCCAGCCAACCCTGCCAGCACCTCCCGCTCTCGCTGCCGCAGCCGCTTATAAAAAGCCGCCTGCGCCCCCGCCGCCACCTGCGCCGCCCGCGCAATCCGGCGCAGCGGCAGCCCCAACTGCTGCGCCATCATCTTATGCGCCCCTTCTGCACCGGCTGCCACAGCATAAAATAAGGAAACGTCAACATCTGCTGCCCATGCGCTGCCAACTGCATATGCGTCAGCACCAACTGCGGCGCAGACTGGATGAAGGGGCAGTACACATTATGCCGCTGGCCCTGCGCCACATTCTCGCGGTTCACCACGCTGGGCATAAAAAGATAGTCGGCTTGCTTGTTACGCAAATCGGCCACATGGCCGAAAACCAGTTTGGCCGGTAAACACATCTCAACGGCGGCGTATTCGGCCGTTTGCCGCATAATGCGCGGATTCGTCGGCTCCGACAGCACCATATCCATCTCCAAACTGGCAAAAAAGGCCCGCCATAGGGAACAGATCATAAAAAATAAGCGCACGGGCATCGCCACACACGGCCGTTCACTACCCTCTGCCGGTGGTTCATAACCTTCCATCAACATCGCCATCCGCTCGGCAAAAGATCGGGCATGGCTTTCGCCACATTTACGCCGCCCCGCCTCCTCAAAAATGTCACAGCGTGCGCCAAAGTAAATGGGCCGCTCACCGCCCATCACCACCTTGTTCACCTCACACAAATTGGGGCATTGCTTACACTCAAACACCTGCGACTCATAATGGCGGTCGGCCAAATCGAAGCCTTTGAAGTCGCTGGCCTCATACTCCCCCTTTTGCCGTGCTTCTTTGGCTAACAGAGCCGCCCCTATCGCCCCCGTCACATCATGGTTGGGTGGCACAGTAATTTGTTTACCCGTCAACTGCCGAAACGCCGACACCACGCTCTTATTCCAGGCCACACCCCCCTGAAAAAAGATATTTTGGCCGATGCTGCGCCCATCCACCACCCGATTGAGGTAATTTTGGGCAATCGAATAAGCCAGCCCCGCCGTTAAATCCGTCACCGCCGCCCCCTGCTGCTGGTGATGCACCAAATCCGACTCCATAAAGACGGTGCAGCGTTCGCCCAAACAGGCGGGCTGCGGCGCGGCAAAAGCCTGCTCACTAAACTCATTCTCAATCTGAATCTGCAAACGGTCGGCCTGCTCCTGCAAAAATGAGCCTGTCCCCGCGGCACAGGCGTTGTTCATAGCAAAGTCCACGATAGCCCCCTGATAAATGCTCACAAATTTGCTGTCCTGTCCCCCAATCTCAAAAATGGTATCTACGGATGGGTCAATCTCGATGGCCGCCCGTGCCTGCGCTGTAATCTCGTTGCGCACCACATCCGCGCCCACATAATGCCCCGTCAAATACCGCCCCGATCCTGTTGTGCCTACGCCCATCACCCGCACCCTTGCCCCCACTTCCAGCCCCACTTCACGCAGTCCACGCCGCACCGCCTCTAACGGCCGTCCCGCCGTAAACAGATACCGCCGCGCCACCACCCGCGCCTGCTCATCCAACAGCACCACATTGGTGCTAATCGAACCCACATCAATGCCCACATACACGGTATGGTTTGCACCAGCGGCTCCCGTTTAGCCATCCCATTGTGCGCGTCAAATATCCCAGAGCAGGATGGGCATACTTTTGCGGTCAGGCTGACGGCCGTTTGCCACATAATCCCGCAACCCCGCAAAGCCCGCAAAAGCCGCCAAACGGCCCGCCGCCGCCTCATCCATCGCCAGCAACGCCGTACCCATCGCCGCCATCAACTCATGATGCTCCGGCACAATCAACTGCCCCGGCTCCAGATGCAACACCGTCTCAAAAGCCCGCACCACCGCCCGGTTATAAGCCACACCCCCCTGAAACAAAATCGGCGGCGTAAACGGCTTACCCTTGCCAATCACACTGCGGTAATTGCGCGTCATCGCCAGACACAGCCCCGCCAAAATATCGGCCAGCGCCGTCCCCTTCTGCTGCAAATGAATCATGTCCGACTTAGCAAAACGGTGCAGCGCCCCGCCACCCGCGCCGGACTCTGCGACTGCATGAATGTCGGCAAACTCATCCACAATGGCGATGCCCAACCGCTCCGCCTGCTGATCCAAAAATGAGCCTGTACCGGCCGCGCACAGGTTATTCATGGCAAAATCAGCCAGCACCATCTTGTGGTTCTGCTCATCCCACTGCACCGAGAGAAACTTGCTATCCTGCCCACCAATCTCGATGACCGTGCGGGCTTGCGGATAAAACTCACCCACCGCTCGCGTCTGGGGCTACCAGTTCATCGCTGGCTGAGGGCAGCTAATCGCCGCGCCACCGGCCCACCGCCAGAGCCACTCAAGCCCACCCCCGCAATCTGCGCCAGCGGAAAGTCGGCAGCCAATTCCTCAATGGCTCGCAGCAGCACCCCTGTATTACGCCCCTGTGAGCGCAAGCGGCTGGCTACAGCCTGCGCTCCTGGGTCCAGAATCACCACACCTTCACCGTCACGGAGCCAATGTCAATGCCCCAATAGAGATTTTTTCTCATCGCGGCGCTCCTCCTACCATAAAAGAGAATCCTCCCCGGAGGCTTGGCCCTTGAGCATCCTCTTTGAAGAAACCTCCGGGAGGATGGTTTTCAATTCAAAGTGATAATTATGTTGCGCGAGGCAGGATAACGTTTGGCTGACTAATTTTCTGCTGTGGCAAGTTGTGCTTTTGAATGTGAATGTGTTAGTGATAAAATTTCGGCCGTTCCCCCAACACACCATTAACTCCCACCTACAGGGTTAGTGTGGCACACTGAACCAACTCTCCTCAACAACTGGCAACCTTCTCCCCTCACCCCCAATTCAACAACCGCGCCCCATTCAACCCCAAAATCTGCTGCTTCTCCGCTGCCGTCACCGGCAGCCCCTCCACCACCGCCACCGCCTGCCCCACATCCCCAATCTGCTGCGGAAAATCAGTACCAAACACAATCTGCTCCACCCCCGCAAACTGCACCGCTAACTGCAAAGCGGCCACATCCGGCATCCCCGCCGTGTCATAAAACATGCGCTTCAGGTACGTAGACGGCCGTTCCGCCAACCCCTGCGCCTCCGCATACGCCACATACCCCCGATCCACCCGCCCCGCCATAAAGGGAATCGTGCCGCCCAAATTACCTAACACAATCTTCAGCTTAGGGAACGCCGCCATCACCCCCTCAAACACCAACTGCAACGCCGCCAACGTCGTATCAAACAAAAAACCCGCCATCGGCACCAGCCGAAACTCCTGCATCCCCGCTACACTCACGGGCGTAGTTGGATGAATAAAAAGGGGCACATCCAACGCCTCAGCCATCTCATACAGCGGCCAAAATGAAGGGTCGGCCAGGGAACGGCCGTTCACATTCGAGAACAACTGCGCCCCACACAACCCCAACTGCCCCACCGCCCGCTCCAACTCCGCCACCGCCGCTTCTGGCACATGCAGCGGCAGTGCCGCCAACGCCCGCAAACGATCAGGATACCGGCTCACCACCTCCGCCAAGCCATCATTCACCAGCCGTGCCAACCGCACCCCCGCCCCCGCCTCCTCCACATGCAGCCCCGGAATCGTAAACGACAACAACTGGCGGTCAATGCCATTCTGCGCCATCGCCGCCAGCACCACCTCTGGGTCATCATGCGCCGGAGCCAACAAACTGTAATCCCCCGCCGTCAACAGCCTGCGCCCCATCCCATCCTGCACCAACTGCGCCCGCGTCTCCCCCCGCGCCACCGCCCGCAAATAAGCCGCCGTATAAAAATGCGTATGAAAATCCAACCTCATCTACTACCTCCTACCTGCCACCTGCCCCTTGCCACCTACTACCCAATCGGTGCTGGCCCCATATGCTCCAACCCAAACCGATCCCGCAGCTCCTTCATCGCCGCCCGCCACGCGCCCTCCCCCACCCGCTCCGGTGGCATCCGCTCCCGCAAAGCCGACGACTCCTCAAAAAAGCGATCCAAGCCCGCTGGCGAACAAACCAGCAAGGCCCGCACCGGCTCATCCCCCTCATTCCAAAACGAATGGGGCTTCCAACTAGGGCAGGTGATGGTTGTGCCAGAAACGGCCGTAAACACCGGCTCATCCCAAAACTTAAACATCAACCTCCCACTCAGCACACAAAAAACCTCCACAAACTCATGGCGCGTATAAACCGGCGGTGTCGTATGCGGCTGCTCCACATACTCAATCACCGTCACCCGCCCCTCCGTCTCCCGACCATGCACCTTAATCCGAATCTGCTGCCCCGTCAAAGTCGGCAGCCAGGGCGGCTCATCCGCCCCACTAATCAACTGTTGGCTCAAGGCTAATTCCTTCATCACTACCTGCACCTCGCTTATTCATATTGCCGCCAACTATAGCCAGCCCACAAGCAGCAAACAAACCCAAATCTGAATAAACCGCCAACAGCGTCAACCCCATATCCCGGCACCGCGCCAAAACCCCATACAGAGCCGCCTGATCACACGCCCGGCAAACCAACAAACTATCCCCCTGCCCCGTATGCCGAATCGTGCAATCACCAAACCAGGCCGCCAACTGCTGGTCCAGCAGCCCCCTCACCAAGATTTGGTACGTCATCGTATCTTCATTCATCGTCAAAAGAGACTAGAGATTGGAGACTGGTTAATCTCAAGTCTCCAATCTCCAGTCTCCAGTCTCCTGCCAATGCTAGTTTACGCCCTTTACAGTATAGACCGCTCACGCTGCCAACCCATTCAGCCGAATTTGCTCTTGGGCATAGGCATTCAAAATCTTCATCTCCTGCCGATAAACCATGCGCATGAAAAATGGCGATATGCGGCCATCAAGCCATCCCTTCAAACCCGGCTGCGGCTGCCAAACCGTCTCAAACGTCACCTGTGATTCGTTGTCACCGATAGGTTTGACGGTGAAAGTCGTGACCAAACCTGTGTCCACATCCCGCTCCACCAAAACAGCACCCGGTTGGGGTTCCGTGACAGTCATGTGCATTTGCGTTTTGCCGCCAAAAGCCATGGCGTGCAGAGTGAAGCGCGTACCCTCGCCCACCCCACCCTCCACAATATCGAGACCCGTGAAAAATTTGGGCGGCAAAATCTGGCGATGGTGATGATAGTCAGACAGAATGGTGTAGGCGACGGCAGCTGATGCTTGTATTTTACTCGAGACGGTTACAGTTACTTGTGACATGTTTATACTCTCCAATTTGTTGATGTGTGGGCGCGGTATCCCGTACCGCCCAAGCGGGCTCGGTCGGAGACCGGCCAGAGCTAAGATGATAACTATCACCATCATAAACAAAAGAGAGGTTGGTGTAACCCACCTGGGGGTGGGAAAGGGGGGTGGGATTCAGTAGGCAGTATTCAGTAATGAGTGGGAGACTAGAGACTGGAGACTAGAGACTCACCAGTCTCCAATCTCTAGTCTCTAGTCTCCCAAATGCCAAGTTAATAGTGAACGCTTACTGATTGGCAAACAGCCCCAACTCGTGGCTGCGGGCAATGGCCTGGCTGCGGTTTTTAACCTGCAATTTGCTGTAGAGGGTGTTGACGTACCACTTCACCGTACTCAGGGCAATCGTTAACGTCTCGGCAATTTCTTGGTTGGAGTAACCCGCCACAATCAGTTGCAGCACTTCTCGCTCACGCTGGCTTAGGGGGTCTGGGGGAGGGGGGAGGGGAGAGGGGGGAGAGGCGAGGGTGAGGAGTTCACGGGCGAAGGGGAGGGTGGGATGATCGGCCGTTTCCTCACAAAACCGCGCCAACAACTTGCCCATCAATGGCCCCATCTCCACAAAAACCAGCCGCCGCTTCTCTGGCTGTGCCAACAGCAACGCCTGCGCCAACGCCAGCAGCGCATGGTGCATATCCCCCTGCGCCTGCCGCGCCAACGCCAACAGCGCCAAAACCTCCACACTCAACAAATGGTGCGGCTCCGTGGTAAGGCTGGTGAGCAGGGGAATGGCCTCCTCCTGTTTGTGCTGGGCCAACAGCACCCGCGCCTGCGTCGTCGGCCGAATCTGGCTAATGTAAAAGCGAGATGGCAGCAGTGGCTGATTTTGAGAGGCAGACAGCCAATCAACGGCCGTTCGCCCCCACCTGCCCCCTTGCCGCACCCACAGCCGCACCTGGTACATCCGCAGCCATGTCACCTCCGCTGGCGGATCATATTGGCGGGCATAAGCCAACGCCTCCTCCGCCAGGGCATTGGCCTCGCCAGCCTCCCCCTGCGCCAGCCGCACCTCCGCCAACATCATCGTCGCACTCGACAAAATCCCGGCCACAAAGCCGCTCTGCTCCGCCAAATGCAGCGTCTGCGTCAGATGCTCCGCTGCATTAGCCAGCTCATGCCACTCCAAATAAACACGCCCCAACGACACATGCGCCAGCACCGCTACCGGCAGCGACGCGCCCCCCACCTGCAAAGCCTGCTGGCAAACTGCGTGGGCGGCTTGCAACTGCCCGCCAAACACATGCAGCCGGCAGCGATGGAACAGGGCCATAATCGCCAGCGATTGCTGACCATCGCGGGCACTGTGCACCTGCGCCTCAGTCAGCAGGTGGCAGGCTCGCGCCCAATCACCCGTAATGCCCACGATGAGGCCCCAAACGAGCAGGGTCAGGCCGTCGGGGTTTTCATAAGCGGCGGCCTGGTCGGCAACGGCCGTTAACGCCGCCACATCCTCATGCTGGCTGGCAACCAAATAAGCCAGCATCAGCCTGGTGCTGGGCAACGCCTCCGTCCGCCCCAGCCTTTGCAGCAGATTTTCGGCCTCGGCCCAACGGCCGTTCAAAGCAAACGCCACCCCAAACTGCAAACCCAATGCCGGATAATCGGCCACGAAGCCAGCGGGAAAGGCCCCGTACCAACGCAGCAGCGTCGCCACCTCACCCCGCTCCATCACCCCTGCCGCTGGCCCCGCGATCAATCGCGCCGCATAGGCAAAATCTGCGGCCGCCAGGGCATAGTCCACCGCCTCGGCTGGTAGATGGTTTTGCTCATGCCAAACGGCCGCTCGCCGCCGCAGTTCCCCCACCATCTCCGGCATCTCCGCTTGCAGCCGCGCCTGCAACAAATCAGCAAATAGATGATGATAGCGATACCACTGCCGCGTCTGATCCAGCGGCACAACGAACAGATTGTCCCGCTCCAACTGCGTCAACATGCCCTGCCCGTCAGCCACAGCGGCCACTGCGCCACACAACGCCCCATTTAGTCGCGCCAGCACCGACGTTTGCAGCAAAAAGCGGCGCACCGTCTCCGGCTGCCGCGCCAGCACCTCTTCCAGCAGATAATCCAGCACGAAGCGGTGGCTGCCACTGAAATCGGCCACAAACTGCTCCCGCGCCGCGCCCATGCTCTGCATGGCGATGGCCGCCAACTGCAAACCGGCGATCCAGCCTTCGGTGCGTTGGTGCAGGGTACGAACGGCCGTAGCTGACACCCCATCGCCCAACGCAGCCTGCAAAAAGGCCGCCACTTCCGCCTCGCCAAAGCGCAGCGCCGCCGCCCGCATCTCCAGCAGTTCGCCACTCACCCGCAGCCGCGCCAGCGGCAGCGGCGGATCGGTGCGTGTGAGCAAGAAAAGGTGCAAGTTGGCAGGCGCATGGTCGAGCAAGAAGGCCACAGCTTCGTGAATGGCCGGGTTTTCGATGAGGTGATAATCGTCTAAAACGAGGCAGAGGGGATGGGAAACGGCCGTTAGCTGATTGAGCAAAATAGGCACAGCCACCAGCGGCGCGGGCGGCTGCGGCGCCTGCAACGCCGCCAACAACTCCACGCCTACCTCTGGCTGCTGGGTTTGCACCGCCGCCACCAAATAAGACAAAAAGCGCACGGGATCATTGTCGCCCGCGTCTAATGACAGCCAACAGAGCGGCTGCCCCTGCCGCTGCGCCCAATCCACCACCAGCGTCGTCTTGCCAAAACCCGCCGCCGCGGCAATCAGCGTCAGCTTCCGCGCCAGGCTGCCCGCCAGCACCGCCTGCAACTGGGGTCGCGGCACATAGGCCGAGCGCAAGCGTGGTACGGCTAATTTTGTTAGGAGGAGGGAGGGGTAGTTTGGGAGCATGACCTAGCGTACAGTCACTCAATCTTCATTGACCGATAGGAGTACCGATGTTTCCAGCTGAGGCGCGATGAAAAAACCAGCTTCTGTCCGTAGACGTAGCAGCAGTGGTTTTACAGCAACAATCTGCCCTAATGTCTTAGCCCGAAGCAGAATGCCTAACACACCTATCGGTTGTAAACCAAGCAATTTCGCTGCGGAACGGCCGTCACTCTCATCGAGCAAAATATAAGACGCATTACACTCAAGAGCCAGTGCAATAGCCTCTGACTCGCCACCATCAAGCTCAAGGCGTAAGGAGTGAACTAGATGAACATTGGTCACGGCAGTTCGTTGTAACCAACCATCGGCAAAGGCAGCCTTTAACTGTTCTGTGCCAGGTCGGGCACTATTAAGTTGAAGCTCATCATAAACTGCGTGTGGCGTAAGGATTGTAGGGAACTGTTGTTGAAGTAGATGAAGATGCTCAATAATGGCAAGATTCAAAAGTGGTGAAGTATTGCTAACTATTGGCATAAGCAAGATCGTCGTCCAGGTCAGCTTGATGATAATGTCGAGGTACTGAACGCTGACTCAGCAAACGGCCGAAATCATATTTACTCATCCCTGCCAACTCACGGGCTTTCCCAAAGGTAAGCATTTCCCTGGCATAGAGGGCAACAGCTAACTCTATAAGTAGTTGGTGTTCATGTTCCTGTGGTGGCAAACGTAGCGCCTGAGCAATTTCATTGGGTATTTGCAGTGTAATACTCATTACATCCACTCCAGTTGATATGTATCGTTCTCTCGCTGATTATAGCATAAATCCGATAACCACTAACGGATTACGACATCCGAGCGTTTAGATCATTGGTAACGGAATGGTAACGGTGCGATTATGGACAATCCACGCTGTGGTTACGGTCGGCTGGCATACTGTAGATAACTTAATCAAAGCGGAATACCGCAAGAAAATTAAACGGAGGCAATGAAATGGATCACCCAATCATCAGTTCAGCAATTGGCAAGGCTCGTTACAACGAAATGGTACAGGCAGCGGACAATTATCGCCGTGTGAAGCAGTTGCAACAGGGCAATCAATCCCGGCCTTCGACTCTCACTCGCTTCGCTAACTTCCTGGCCTCAGCAGCCTATACAGGGAAAGGCAGCAACACCACTAATCCCGTTGCCCACACTTCCTAAATCAACCATTCCACCCTGGCACACTTATAAGGAGACGAAAAATGATTACGACTACTTTAATTGACAGACAAAACGTATTAGCTCGCCAAGATGAGATATGGCAAGCATCTGAGCATTATCACCAGACTAAGAAGGCCAATGAGCCTCAATCTTCTCTTCGGACCAAATTGAGCAGCTTGTTTTCTGGTCGGATATTCAAGAAACAAACGGCCGTTACCGCATAAACTCCATCTTCTTACCCCATACGGCCGTTATCAAAACCAGCACTGTTTCCCTCGTAGCTATTTGTGACCAACGCTTTCGGTACCGCGTTGGTCACTTTTTTTAGTAGTACCCCTCAATTCCAAAACCAAACTGCTTATCCTGCGCTGTCATCTTCAGCAAATGGTTCAGCCGCTTCTCAAATTCTTCAGGCTTGCCGCGCCGGGATTCCACATAGGCCACCCGAATGCGTTGATAAGCGGCCGAATATCGCTGGAAGTTGGCCCAAACCTGCTCATTGGCTCGCAAAGCAGCCTCAATGTCTGGCGGAAACACAAACGCCTGCTCCAATAAATCGCCCAACGCAGCCAACACTTCTGGCAAAACTTTTTCCTGAGATACCAGTCGGCGCAAACGCTCGATATTCGTTTGCGAGTAGCTGCTGCGCGGCTGGCGCGGCGTAAAGCGCTGCGAAAAGTGGTCTTCGTCAATCGTGCGGGTGATACTGTCAATCCAGCCAAAGCACAAGGCTTCTTCAACGGCATCGTTATAGGCAATGCGCGGCCGGCCTGTGTGCTGGCGCGGATACACCAGCCAGATTTCGGTGGCCGTCTGGTAATTTGCCTGCAACCAGTGCCGCCAGGCTTCACGGTTGCTGACGTATAAGGTGTTGGGATTGTTCATAAGAAACAGTTTTCCTCACTCCATCAACCGCAATACCAACAACCCGCCAGATCCATCTGCTATGTAAATCAGATCATCAAGAAAAACTACATCTTGGGTATAACCTGGCGTCTGAAAAGAACCAGCTATATAGGGTTGATCCGGAATCAAAACATCCATTAACCACAAATCACCACCGACTAAGAGCAGTGTCTCATCATAAATTGCCACCCTACGAATAGGGTCTGCAATTGTCACAGTCGTGACAAATCTCATCGCGGTTGGATCAGTCACATCTATAATACTAAGGGTAGTACCCTGACAAAGGTTTTCGGAAAGATAATCACAATGCGAAAGGACATATATATAGCCTTGATTTACAAACAACCTTTTGTTTGAATACCCACTTCCACCTGGAAGAAAGCCAATCTGAGTTAGTTGATTGGGATTGGTAACATCAATTGCCAACAGTCCATCCCCATCCGATGTGCTTGTCCATGTCCATAAAGTATGGTTGTCTACTACAAATGAGCCGTAATTGCCATATCCCTCAATCTCATCCCCACCTAGCCACTCAAGAGTAACGGAGTCAAAAACTCCCAGATTACTATTTAGTGAAGCATAAAGTCGGTTGTCACTGAGGACGAGATTGCTACTGTTTTCTGCCTTATACTCAGGAGCAGTAACGGCCGTTTCTTGTGGATTAGTTGGATCTGTCATATCAATTAAAGCAATGCCTTGCCAATAGGTTGCTAGAAAAACATGAGAACCAGCTACCGCAAAGTCATTGACGAGATAATCGCCTTCGTACTCTCCAACCAGGAGTGGATTAATGGGATCATCAAGATTAAAATCGAAGACTCGAAACCCATTGCCTTGTCGCCCCATGGCATACAAGCTTTCATCAAAAGCCAGTTGGTCAAACGGGAGAATGGTAGGTAATTTACCAAGTAGAACCATACTCGCAGGGTTGCTAATATCCACTATCGACAGCCCACTATTGGTTGCTATATAAAGATAACTGTTAGCAATAGCTATTTTGGGAATCCCACAGTCAACCGCATTCAATCCAGCTAAGTCATTAATATTATTGATGTCCGCTATATTAAAGGCATGAACTCCTGCGGCGCAGGATCCCGCATCGCTAAAGGTAGTGGCAACATAAATGATGTTTTCATTTAACTGGATAGTACCTGCACCAATAAAACCAGAAGGAGAGTTTAAACTAGTTCCTGTAGGATGGTGCGGATCATCCGTGTTGATAATTGTTAGCCAATTGGTCTTAGCCTTGAGTAACATTAAGCCTTCGTCAAATGAGATCATATCACTGCCAGCTAACTCTGGTACGGCCGTTACCAATTGCAACGAGTCAGGATCGGATATGTCTACAACCCACAAAGTGTCCTCATAATCAGCATGATAAGGATAAATGGAGATATACAGATAATCATCGACCGCCACCAGTTTAGTTGCTCGGCTAGGCAGACTGAATGTACTAATCTCCAATGGCTTCATAGGATCAACTACATCTACGACACTTAAAATTTGTCCAGGTTCACGTGGGCTGGAAGAATCAATCACATAAGCCAGATCATCATGTAATAAAAATTGCCGAGCTGGTGTTGTCGTTTGAACTTGCCCAAGTAGTGTCAAAGTCGTGGGATCAGATATATCGAACACCCACAAACCTGCCTCGCCCAACGCTACATAGGCCAACTCATCACTCAAGGTAATTTGTTGGACTATCCTCGGTAAAATACCACTCCAACTTATCACATGTGGCTTTGTCGGATCAGATACATCGACAACGGCTAGACGAGAGCCGATGCCTAGGTAGGCGAGATTGTTTTGCACGGCAACGGCCGTCACCGCCCCACCAATCTGATTGACTATTTCCAGCCTAACCTCCTGACCTGCTACCATTTCTGACGTAGCCATAACTTGCCCAACCGGAGGCGTTACTGTTGGTACAGGCGTGGGAGTATCTGTTGGCGGCAGAGTAGGTGTTGAGGTGACTGTTGATTCAGGGGTATTTGGTATTGGTATGAGCGTGTTTGTAGGTGTGACGGAAGGTGATACGACCGTTTCCGTCACCGTCTCTGTGGGTATGGAAGTGTGCGTGGGGGTAACGGCCGTTACCCCCGCCACCACTTCCCCCTCCCGACAAGCAACTAAAAGAACAACGACTAAACTAACCAGAACTAGAATGCCCGACCAT
>JACKBT010000048.1 GCA_020634415.1 Ardenticatenaceae bacterium | reverse complement strand
GGCGCGGCCAATGACCACCATTTGCTGTTCGCCGCCAGACAAATAGCCGCTGGTGCGGTGGCGAAACTCTAACAGGCGAGGGAAGAAGTGGTACACTTCATCGAGATCGCGTTTGAGTTGGGCATTAGACGCATTGCGGAAGAGTGCCCCTGTGCGTAAATTCTCTTCGACTGTGAGATGACCGAATAACGGCCGTCCCTCTAACACCTGCACAATACCAAGCCGCACAATCTCATCTGGCAGCATCTGGTCAATCCGTTGACCTTCAAACTCAATGCTGCCACGTGTCACTTCCCCTTCTTGCGTGCGCAGCAAGCCCGAAACCGCCTTCAGCGTCGTAGACTTGCCCGCGCCATTGGCCCCCAGCAAAGAGACAATCTGCCCTTCACCTACCTCCAGCGAAACACCACGCAGCACCAGAATCACATCATTGTAAACAACTTCGATATTGTTGATTTTTAGCATAAGAAAAAAGGGTAATTACGCAATTACGCCATTGCGTAATTACCCTTGTTACAGATTACTCAGGGCCTTGTCTTATTGCTGTGGCCGCGTATCCGGCAGTTCAAAGAAGGGAGCAATTTCTACAGCCTTCATCGAGCCATCATCTTGCGCCTGCCATTGCATGATGCGGGCCGTGCGTGGCGCACGGAAACCATCACGCAAGTCAAATTGCAGCAAACCACGTGCATCTATCACACCCAAATCAACGGCTGCATTCAACAGCGTCTCGCCACTCAAGCTGGCATATCCATCACTGTTGATAGCGTGGACAAGAATATCTTTCACCGCGAAGAATGTCGCATAGGTCAACAAGTAGGTGTTGGTACGTTCTGTTTCGGCATATCCAGCGGCATTAAAGCGCTCCGTTGCCTCTTGAATGATCTCGGCATCTGTATCATCCCAGGTTAATGACGGCAAAACGCCATAGTAACCATCGGCCAGCGCACGATTGTCGCCCAAGAAATTGAGAACGTCCTGGTTAAAGGCCCAGCTTACACCACCGACGATAACCTGATCCCAAACACCCAGGGCACGTACTGTGCCGATAACCTGTGCTGGGCTGAAGGAGAGGCTTTGGTTATAGATAACATTCGCGCCTTGCACCAGCAAGTTCTGAATTTGCCCAGAAACATCGGCATCGGGGGAGATGGCTTGCTCTTCCAGTGGCAGCACAGTCGCGCCAAAACCTTCAATGATGGCTAACGCTTCGGGTGTGGTTGCCCCCGCTCCAAAGGCATTGGCCCAACCAATCACACCAATGACGGGTGTATCACCAGCACCTTCGGGTTTTACCGCATCCCAATTTTCGGTAAGCCATTGGGCAAAACCGGCAAATTGGTCGGAGTAAATGGGGATGTCACCGATGGTGTAACCATTGGGGGTGCCATACATAGCCGGGCCGTTCACACCAGCGGCGAAGGAGAGGATCTTGTCTTCGTTAAGGCGTTCGGCCAAAGCGACTGTGGCTCCACTCCCATAGGTGAAGATGAGGATAGCTTCATCGCGGGTTTGCTCGTAAACGGCTACTTCTTGGTCGGTATCGTAGTTGGTTTCATTGAAGACAACCTCTAAGGTAGCACCACAGACACCACCAGAGCTATTGATGGCATCGAGGGCATCTTCGGTAGCATAGACGAAAGCCTCGCCCAAGATAGCGGCGAGTGGGCCTTCACGACCAGCTTGTTGGTGGAGGGTAATGGTTTCGCCAGTGAGGTCTTCGGCACAGTCGCCGGCGGCCATTTCCTCGCCACCTGTTTCTTCTTCGGTCATTTCTTCGGCACCGGGGCAGTACATGGCAAAATCGCCGACGCAGATTTCTTCCCAGGTACGGAAACCATCAGCAATAACGGTTTCAGCAATGTTGTCTTTGGTTACACCAATGGGGGTGAGGGCAATGAAGGGGATGTCGTTGGTGCCGTTGTTGAGGGTGAGGCCACCTGTCATGCTGTCCAGGCTTTCGCCTTTCAACAGGGCGATGGCGGCAGCGGCGGCGGCTTCGGCTTCAGCTTTGATGGGCTTGTAGACGGACATAGCCTGATCGCCAGCGAGGACGTTTTGCATACCACCGACGGTGGCATCTTGACCGGAGATGGGAATGCCTGCTTCGGCGGGGCTGATGCCAGCGTTCTTGTAGGCGGAGATTACAGCGTTGGCCAAACCATCATTGGCGGCGAAAACGGCCGTAATATCATCACCAGCGGCCGTTAACATCTGCTCAAAGATAACCAGGGCTTGTTGGTTGTCCCATTCTGGTACGGCTTGCTCTTCGACGAGCGTCCATGAACCATCATCAAAGTGGGGACGGGCAATAGAGTCATAGCCTTCACGGAAGAGTGTGGCATTGTTATCAGTGGGGCCACCATTCAGGTAGGCTACTTTGGGAGCATCTTGAGCATTGATCAGTGGCTCTAGCACCTCACCCATCGTGCGGCCAACTTGCACATTGTCAAAGCTGACATAGACATCCGCACCAGGGCCTTCAATGGTCAGGCGGTCATAATCAATGATGGCTACACCAGCTTCGCGGGCTAAGGCAATAATGGCTGCACCCGAACCGGAGTCGAGGTTCACCATCAGAATAACTTTAGCACCAGCAGTGATGGCTTGCTCGGCTTGTGTTTGTTGGGTGCGGGCATCGCCTTCGGCGTTTACAATGTTATATTCGACACCAGCAGCCTCAAAAGCACCTTCAAAGAAGCGGCGGTCATCTGTTTCCCAGCGAGCCGAGCTGGCACTATCGGGTAACAAGACCCAAATGCTGCCTTCCACTTCTTCCATTGTCTCTTCGGTCATTGTCTCTTCGGTCGTTGTTTCTTCGGTCGTTGTTTCTTCGGTGGTGGCTGCTTCGGTTGCTGCGGGTTCTTCGGATGGTTCTTCGGTGTCACCACCGCCGCAAGCCACTAAGACTAAACTTAAAATTAATCCAAGTAATACGAACCAACGTAGTTTTTTCATTTCTCATCCTCCTAATTAGATGATTGTTTGTGATGGAATTGGTGGGAATCGAGAGATAGAACCCGACTTCCTATCAAATTCCGCTATGTATGGGAACAATAACGTTTGGAATGTTGAAGATGGTTGTTGTGTGTGCATCACCTCCTCAAAGGGTATTAGGTTAGCGGGCAAACGGCCGTAACCGCCAACTCGCCTTAATTAACGTCCACCTATAAGCCATACCACGTGGCTCATAAATCAAAAATAAAACCAAAACCAGGCCAAAGAATATCGGTCGGAACGAAGATAACAGTTGCGCCGATTGCGCCGGGAAAAGCTCAGCCAGATTGTGACCCATCCATAGGGCAAAATCTTCCAGCAAAATGACAAATGTACCGCCCAAAAATGGGCCTAAATTGGTCCCCAAACCACCAATCACCAGCATCCCCAAAAACAAAATAGATGTGTCTAATTGATAGCCAAATTCCGTGCCTACGCCCCGCTCGCTGTGTGCCCGCAAGGCACCTGCTACACCAGCCAATAAGGCTGCCAGGAAAAAGGCCCTTAATTTGTAAGTGAATAAATTCACCCCCAACAACTCTGCCGCCAGATCGTTGTCCCGCACGGCGACTAAAGCCCGCCCCAGACGGGTGCGCGTAATGTTCACCGTCAAAATCGTGGTTATTAACAACACAATCAAGGTGATATAGACAAAACTGGATTGTTCACGGAAATCCACGCCATGAATAATGGTGGGGGGAATCTCTATGAAACCGGAGGTTCCGCCTAAATATTCCTCTAAAAATGGCTGGCGGCTGAACCAGGGGATGATGAACTGTGCCGCCAAGGTGGCCATGGCCAGATAAAAGCCTTTCACGCGCAGGGAAGGCAGCCCGAAGATTAAGCCAACGAAGCCCGTAATCAGTGCGCCCAAGGGCAAACTCAAGTAGATGGGCAAGTTCCAGTGGATGGAGAGCAGGCCGGAGGCATACCCGCCGACCATCATAAATGCCGCCTGCCCTAAGGAAATTTGGCCGGTGTACCCCGTCAGCAGGTTTAAGCCTTGTAGGGCGATGATGGTGTAGCCGATTTGGTTGACAACGGCCGTTATATAAGGATTCCCAATTTGCGGCAGCAAAAACAGCGCAACCAGAGAGACCCCCAAAAGCAGCCACTGCCAGGGCTTGCGGATAATCGCCATATCCTGTTCATAACTGCGGTCAAAATCACCTGCTGGTCTTAAAACAGCCATAAAACCCTTCGATTTACGATTGACGATGGATGATTGACGATTTTAATATTCAATCGTCAATCATCCATCGTCAACTGTTATATTCTCTCAATCCTCTCCCGACCAAACAAACCCTCTGGTCGTAAAACCAACACAATCAACAGCAGCACATACGGCGCAATATCCGACGAATTCCGAATCTCAATAATAGTCGAAGTCTGCACCAATGCCTGCACCAACCCCACCATCAATCCCCCCACAATCGCCCCCGGAAACGATTCTAATCCCCCCAACAAAATAGCCGGAAAAGCCACCAAAGCCACCGTAAACAGATTAATGCTCACCCCGCTTAATGTAGCTAATAACACCCCGCCCAACGTCGCTACAATACCCGCAATAGCCCAAGAAAGCGCAAACACACGCGAAACTTTAATCCCCACACTCCGCGCCAGCTCATGATTTTCCGACGTGGCCTGCATGGCTAAACCTGTCTTGGTGTACTGAAAAAAGTAGATAAAAACCCCCGCCGCAATTAAAGCCACCACAAATGTTGCCAGCCGGGCATGGCCCAACTGAATGCGATCCAAAAAGACGAGGCTGGTGCCATCAGCCAGGGGGCTAATGGGAATGTTTGTCGTGTCACTGGGCGAAAAGGGAGCCGGGAAGTTACCCTTAGGCGTTACACCAAACAGCACCGTTGTCAACCCTTCAAAAATCTGGGCCAGTCCCAGCGTCATCAAAATAATGGATAACAAGGGCTGTCCAGTCATGGGGCGCAGTGTCAGACGCTCGATTAAAAAGCCCAAAACAACGGCTACCAAAACGGCCGCTATAATCGCCGCCCACAAAGGCAGATTAAATAACTCATTGCCATCCTCACTGGCCCCCGCAAACCACCACGTAAAAAACGCCCCCAGCATCACCATATGCCCATGCGCAAAATTAAACACTTCCGAAGATTTGAAAATCAGCACAATACCCAAGGCAATCAGGGCCAGCGTACCCCCATTCAAAATCCCATTAATCACCTGCTGCGGCACCAAAACCCAGTTAATATAGCTGCGTCCCCACACCAGCAGCAGCACCAAGACTAAAATCGTGCCAACTCGTGTCACCAACTGTTTAACTTTTGCGTCCATAAGCATAATTTGGTAACTGGGTAATTCAGTAATTGCCCAATTACAGAGCATTCCTAAACGGTCATCACTCGTACATCCGTCTCCACAAAGCCTTCACTGCCGTCCTGATATTTAACGGCCGCTCGCACCTTAATCGCCTGCTGACCCGCATACATCGCTTCCACAATATTGCCATACTTCTCCGACAGCACATTCCGTTTCAGCTTCCGGCTGCGCGTCATCTCCGCCTCATCCGCATCAAACTCCTTGTGCATCAACACAAAACGGCGGATACGCGCCCCCTCTGGCAGCGTCCCATTGACCTCATTCACCGCCTCTTGAATCAGGGCATACACCTCTTTCTTTTGCGACAAATCCGTAAACGTTGTGTAGCCAATCCCACTCTTCTCTGCCCAATGCCCCACATTATCAAAATCCATGATGATCATTGCCGTCACAAAGTCACGTGTCTCATCACCCACAGCCATCACATCCCGAATGTATGGGCTAAATTTCAGCCGTCCCTCAATAAACTGAGGCGAGAAGGTCTCACCATTCTGCAAATGAATCATGTTTTTGACACGATCCTGAAAAATGACATGCCCGTCCTCATCAATATAACCAGCGTCACCAGTGCGGAACCAGCGACGGCCGTTTTCCATCAAAATATCCTTCGCCGTCGCCTCGTCATTCTTGTAATAGCCCAACATCACCGTCGTACCCGCAAACTGAATCTCCCCCTCATCCGACACCCGCACATCCACCCCCATCAGCGGCTTGCCCACACTGGCAAACTTAATATCACCATCATGGTGAATCGTCCCCCCCGCCGCAATCTCCGTCGAGCCATACACCTGACGCAAATTAATCCCCAGCGCATGGAAAAAACGAATATGATCCGGACTCAGTGCCGCCCCGCCCGTAAACGCAGCCCGCAGTTGCGACATACCCAACTGATCCCGCAACGGCCGAAACACCAACCAATCCCCCAACCGATAACGCACATCCAAACCCGCCGGAATCGCCTCACCACTCAGCTTCTTATCCGCCATTTGGTAGCCAACCGGCAAAAAATAATCATACAACTTGCGGTTCAACCAGGTAGCATCCTTCATACGCACCTGCACCGTACCCACCAAATTCTCCCACAACCGCGCCGGGTAAAAGAGATTATCCGGCGCAATCTCCCGCACATTTTCCCGCACCGTCTCCGGCTCCTCAGGAAAATTAATCACAATCCCCGCCACCACATGCGGCGCAATGCCCAACGCCGGCTCCGCAATCCACCCCATCGGCGTAAAACTCACATGATTATCCGTATCATACCGCTTATCCAACGCCAGATACCCACTAGCTACACCAATCAAATTGCCATGACTCAGCATCACCCCTTTAGGCAGCCCCGTCGTCCCCGACGTGTAGCACAACATAGCCACATCATCTTTTTGGCCTAAGGCCACTTCCGTTTCAAACCGGTTTGGCTCCTTCTCTCGCAGAGCCTGGCCCAAAGCCAGCACTTCCTCATAAGAAATAAGCCAATCATCATCATAACTCCACAACCCCTTGTTATCCCAATAAATCACACGCTTAACTTTCGGTATCCGGTCACGCAGCTCCAAAAACTTATCACACTGCTCCTGATCCTGCGCCAGAGCCAACACCGAATCACTGTGGTTGATCACATACTCCATCTCATTGGGAATAGCATCGGTATACATGCCAATAACGGCCGCTCCCGTCGCCTGAATCGCCAAATAACCCCACAAATACTCGCGGTCATTATCCCCAATCGTGCAGACATGCCCCCCACGTTGCAGCCCCAAAGCAATCAGCCCCAACGAAAAATCCCGCACCTGCTCATATGAATCCTGCCAGCTAAACTCCTGCCAGATGCCAAATTCCTTTTGGCGCACAGCCACCTTATCTGTGCCAGCATAGCTGCTCACCTTCTCTAAAAAATATTGCGGTAAAGTTTGTGGTTCACCCATGTGCATCACCCAGTTACTCTTGTCCCAAATATGCCTGAATCACTCTCTCATCATTCTTAATGTCATCTGGAGTACCATCAGCAATTTTCACGCCGAAATCTAACACCACGACTCGGTCAGAAATATCCATCACCAGGCCCATGTCATGCTCAATCAGCACAATCGTAACCCCCCGCCGCTCGTGTGTGTCCAAAACAAAACGGGCAATATCTTCCTTTTCTTCGGCATTCATGCCCGCCATTGGCTCATCCAACAGCAGCATTTCCGGTTCCAGTGCCAGGGCACGGCCCAGCTCTACCCGCTTGCGTAAGCCATAAGGCAAAGCCCCCACAACCGCCTTGCGGATGTGTTGGATTTCGAGAAAGTCAATAATGTCTTCCACAAATTCGCGGTGAGCCACTTCTTCGCGCTGCGCCTGGCCCCAATATAAGGCTCCCGCCAGGGCATTTTGTTTCATATGGATGTGGCGGGCGGCCATGAGGTTGTCTAAGGTGCTAAGACCGGTGTACAAAGCAATATTTTGGAAGGTGCGGGCGATGCCTAAAGGGGCTATTTTGTGGGGAAGGGTTTGGGTCAGGTCGGCTCCGCCTTTGTAGAGGATGCGCCCTTCTTGGGGCCGATAGAAACCGCTGATGCAGTTGAGCATAGAGGTTTTACCAGCACCATTCGGCCCAATAATGGCCCGAATCTCTCCCTTCTTCACATCAAAGCTAACACTTGATAGAGCAGCATTGCCACCAAAACTGAGCGATACGTTTTCTACATTGAGAAGAGTGGAGTTGGAACTCATTTCACCTCTTTCTATTTGTCCTTGTTAGGATTTAACCCAGTGGGGAGTTGTTTTCTCTCTCTGTCAGAATTTTGACTGACAAAAGTTACCATAAGGACTGATGACAGGCAAGAATTAAGGGCGGGGCAAAGAGGGAGATGTGGCTTTTTGAGGTATCTATACCGTTGCTTTTGAGGATTATGAAGGGGGGGCAACGGCCGTTTCCCCCTCCCTGCATACAAGAACCCATCCCCCATCTTTTCTTTGATCTTCATGGGTAAATATGCTATAGTCGTATCAATCAAATTGATTTAATTTATCCAATAAATCCAATCAGATGATTTTTAGCAAACTCGACTCCGAATTTTTGAAGTATTTGGTAAGTAACGGCGTAAACGCGGGGGAACGCCTGCCAACACTTTCCGAAATTGGGAGCGAATTGGGCATGAGCGTGGGCAAGCTGCGGGAGCAGTTGGAAGTTGCTCGCTGTTTTGGCCTGGTTTCGGTGCGGCCGCGTGTGGGCATTGTGCGTGAACCGTTCGACTTTGCCACGGCCGTTCTCGTCAGCGTCCTCATGGGTTTAGGCACGGGCGAAGCCAGTTTCAGTCAGTTCAGCCAGGTGCGTCAGGCCATCGAAAAAAGCTTCTGGCAAGAAGCCGTTGAGCATCTGACCATTGATGATAAAATCCAACTCAAAGAACTGGTAAACAAAGCGTGGAGCAAACTACGCGGCAATCCCATTCACGTCCCCAACCTGGAACATCGTGAATTTCATCTAACCATATTCGGCCGTTTAGACAACCCCTTCGTCAAAGGCATATTAGAAGCCTATTGGGATGCCTACGAAGCCAGCGAAATGACCCGTTTTGTAGATTATCAATATTGGCTGGATGTCTGGAACTATCACGAAGCCATTGCCGAAGCCCTTTACCAAAATGAGCTGGAGCAGGGCCGACAGTTACTCATCCAGCATTTTGAATTGTTACCCAAAGACCCGGTAAACGGTAATTCGTAATCCGTTATCGGCCACCCATTACCGCGCACCGATTACCCACTTACAGGAGAGATATATGACATTAGAGCAAGAATTACAGGCTGAACAAGTTTCACATCTGGATTTGAGCGGTTTTAGCCAGGTTGCCAGCGGCACACTTGTGCGCGAGGCCGTAGCCACCATGCGGGCCGAGCGGCACAATGTTTGTCTTATAGTGGCCGATAACCAACTCATCGGCATCTTCACCGACAGAGATGTGCTGCGCAAAGTCGCCGCCGACCCCGAAACCCTCAACCAATCCATTGATACCGTCATGACGGCCGAACCGATCACCATCCAACCCGATTCATCGGCCGCCACCGCCTTGCGGCTGATGGATGACAATCATTTCCGCAACCTGCCCGCCGTTGACGAAACCGGCAAGATCGTGGGCAACATGACCCATCAGGCCATTGTTAACTACTTAGCCACCCGTTATCCCGTCGAAGTCTTAAACCAGCCACCACGCCCAGATCAATTCCCCAGCAAAGCAGAGGGTGGGTGAGGTGTCCAGTGTTTCGGTGTTACGTGACACCCGACACGCAATAAGGAATAAACCATGAGCGAAAACATACCTGCATTTGAAGAACGCGACTCTGTTGTCATTCGCTTCGCCGGGGATTCTGGCGATGGTATGCAGTTGACAGGGACGCAATTTACCAACACATCGGCCGTTTTCGGCAACGATGTCAGTACCATGCCCGATTTTCCAGCCGAAATCCGTGCCCCGGCAGGCACATTGGCTGGCGTTAGCGGCTTCCAGGTTCACTTCTCCCGGCAAGATATTCTTACGCCCGGCGATGCCCCCGAAGTGCTCGTCGCTATGAACCCCGCCGCCCTCAAAGCCACCCTGTCCGAGTTAGAGACAGGCGGCACGGTTATCGTCAACACCGATGCCTTCACCTCCAGCAACTTGAAGAAGGCGGGTTATGATGAAAACCCCCTCGAAGGTGACAGCCTGCGCGGCTACCAGGTCATCCAAGTGCCACTCACCAGCCTCAACCGGGAAGCTCTCAAAGACATCGAGGGCTTATCTACCAAAGATAAAGATCGCAGCCAGAACTTTTTTGCGCTGGGCATTGCTTTTTGGATGTTTGATCGGCCGTTAGAAACCACCCTCGAATGGATTAACAAAAAATTCGCCAAAAAGCCCGAAATCATCCAGGCCAATGCCATCGCCTTGCAGAGTGGTTACAACTTTGGCGATACCACCCGCACCTTCCAGCAGCGTTACCGCATCAAGCCCGCCTCGCTCAAACCAGGAACCTACCGCAAGGTGACAGGCAACGAAGCCATTGCGTTGGGTCTGGTAACGGCCGCTAGCAAAATGGGCAAATCCCTCTTCTACGGCACCTACCCCATCACCCCCGCCAGCGATATTTTGCACGCGCTGGCCCCTCTGCGTCACTTTGATGTGCGCACCTTCCAGGCCGAAGACGAAATTGCGGCGATGGGTTCGATTATCGGCGCGGCCTTTGGCGGGGCTTTGGCCGTAACAGGCACAAGCGGCCCCGGCGTAGCTCTCAAAAGTGAAGCCATCAACCTGGCCCTGGTTCTGGAACTGCCCATGATCATTGTCAATGTGCAGCGCGGCGGCCCCAGCACGGGCTTGCCCACCAAAACGGAGCAGTCTGACTTGCTGCAAGCCATGTTTGGCCGCAACGGCGAAAGCCCGCTGCCCATTTTGGCCCCCAATAGCCCGGCCGATTGTTTTAATACGGCCGTTGAAGCCGCCCGCCTTGCTGTTCGCGCCACCACCCCCGTTTTCATCCTCTCCGACGGTTTCCTGGCTAACAGCTCCGAACCCTGGCTCATCCCCGATGCCGATACCATCGCGCCCATCGAAGTTCATCACCCCCAAGGCCGCAGCAACGGCGATGAACCCTTCATGCCTTACAAACGCGATCCCGAAACGATGGCCCGTCCCTGGGCTATCCCCGGCACACCCGGCTTAGAGCATCGCCTGGGTGGTTTGAGCAAAGCACCCATCACCGGCAACGTCTCCTACGATCCGCGCCACCACGAGCAGATGGTGCTGGACCGGGCGGAGAAAGTGGCCCGACTGGCAGATTTCATCCCCGAACAAGAGGTGTTTGGCCCGCAAGAAGGCGATCTGCTGGTCATTAGCTGGGGCGGCACATTTGGGGCGGTGCGCATGGGTGTGCGGCAGGCACAGGCCAAAGGCTACGCCGTCGCCCACGCCCACCTGCGCCATCTCAACCCCTTCCCCCGCAATCTGCGCGAGATCATGAGCCGCTATAAGCGCATCGTTGTGCCCGAGTTGAATAATGGGCAACTGGCCTTTTTACTGCGCGGCCGTTTTGCTTTGAACATCCTGTCATATCCCAAATTGCATGCACGGCCGTTCAAGATCAGCGAAATTGTGCGCAAGATTGAGGAGATTTTAAGTTAAGCGAGAGACTCGAGACTAGGGACTAGAGACTTTAGTCTCCAATCTCCAGTCTCCAATCTCCTTAAGGAGACAAAACCATGAGCATACCTGTAACCTTGAACCGCAAAGACTTTGTATCTGACCAAACTGTGCGCTGGTGTCCGGGCTGCGGCGATTATTCCATTCTGGCCCAAATGCAGAAAACCCTGCCCGATATTGGCGTGCCCAAAGAAAACATTGTGTTCATTTCCGGCATCGGCTGCTCCAGCCGCTTCCCTTATTACATGAATACCTACGGCATTCACAGCATTCATGGCCGTGCCCCGACCATTGCTACTGGTCTGGCTGTGGCGAACCCCGACCTGAGTGTTTGGGTCATTACGGGGGATGGCGATGGCCTTTCCATTGGCGGTAATCATTTCATTCACGCCATCCGCCGCAATGTCAATCTCAATATCACCCTCTTCAATAACCGCATCTACGGCCTTACGAAGGGGCAATATTCTCCCACCTCGCGGCAGGGAATGAAGACCAAATCTTCGCCGATGGGGTCGTTAGAGCAGCCTTTGAACCCGGTGGCTCTGGCCTTGGCCGCCGAAGCTACTTTCATCGCCCGCTCGATTGATGCCCATACGCAGCATTTGGGTGACATTCTGGCCGCGGCGGCGGCCCATCGCGGCACATCTTTTGTGGAGGTGTACCAAAACTGTGTCATTTTCAATCCGACCGAGTGGGAAGGGCTGGATGACCGACGGGTGCGCGATGAGAACATCCTTTATTTGGAGCATGGCAAACCGATGGTCTTTGGCAAGAGCAATGATCGCGGCATTCGCTTGAATGGCTTCCGGCCCGAGGTGGTGGAGTTGGGCAATGGCATCACGGAAGATGATCTGGTGGTGCATGATGAGACTTCGGCGCAGTTGGCCTATATTTTGAGCAGCATGGAGTTCCCCGAATTTCCCGCGCCGATGGGGGTAATTCGCCGGGTGCAGAAGCCTATGTACAGTGAGGGCTTGATGGCGCAGGTGGCCAAAGCGCAGGAGATGCGCGGCATTGGTGATTTGAATAAGCTGTACCGCTCGGCTGATTTGTGGACGGTGACGGTGCGGGATGAGGTGGAAGCGGATATTGCCGGTGAAATGTCGCTGGAAATGGATGATGAGTATGTGGATGAGTTGGATAAGGAAGCGGTGGTGACAACGGCCGTTCAGGACATCCTCACCGATCACACCATCGCCGATCTTGAACCGGCTGTACCCATCACCATTGATGGCGAGGCTTCCCTGGCCAAAGCCATTCGGCAGATGAACGCCCACAACATTGGCTGCCTGTTGGTCACAGACGACAGCGACAAGCTGATGGGCATCCTCACCGAAGCCGATGTGCTGCTGCGGGTGGTGGGGCTGGTGGAGGATATGGCGGTGGCCAAAGTGGCCGATTACATGACGGCCGATCCGGTCGCCTTAACGGCCAATCTCTCCATTGCCCACGCCCTCCACGTCATGTCCCTGCACGGCTTCCGCCACCTGCCCCTGGTAGATAACGAAAAACGTCCCGAAGGCATCATCTCCTTCCGCGATGTGGTGCGTTACATCAAAGCGAGTTGGTCCGAGTAACATCAGGCACTCAGGGCAAACCTTTAAGTCCCATGAGTGCTTTTTGATTCTTGTTGCGAGACAAGTTGTCTGCATTAAACTTAGAAATTGTATTGGTATCGGTTAAACAAATAGTTTGAATATCAAGGTGGTAGCGTCCGGCGTTACCACCTTTAATTATCGGTCATGAAAAATAAGGAGAGATGACATGGGCATAGCGACACCCACTATCGCCGCGGCCCCCACAGAAATGGCGGAGCGCGAACCGATTGTCAATGATTTTTCGATTGTCGTTGCCACTAAAAATGGCACCGGCAGCCAGACTTCCAATCTGGCGATTTTAAGAGCCTTGTTCAAGATGGGTATTCCCGTCAATGGCAAAAATATTTTCCCGTCCAACATTCAAGGGCTGCCCACCTGGTATCACATTCGGGCCAGTTTTGAGGGGTATGTGGCGCGGCGGCATACTTCGGAGATTTTGGTGGCTTTTAATGATGTGACGCAAGAGGAAGATATTCAGAACTTGCCGCCGGGCGGTGTTTGTATTTACAACGCCGATTGGCGTGATGGTGTACTACAGCGGGATGACATTACCTATTATGCCATCCCCGTGAACCAGTTCATTCGCAGCACGGGCATGAAGGGCAAACTGCGCGATTACATCGCTAACATGGTCTATGTGGGGGCGGTGGCGCAGTTGTTGGCTATTCCGCTGGCGGCGATTGATGAGGCGTTGAGTAAACATTTTAACGGCCGTCGCAAACTCATAGACCCCAACATGGATGTGGTGCGCGAGGCTTACGAATGGACGGCCGAAAACATTACCAAAGTAGACCCCTACCGCGTTGAGCCGATGAACGAGACCGAAGGTATGCTGCTCATTACGGGCAACGAATCAGCCGCCCTGGGAGCTGTTTTTGGTGGTGTCACCTTCACTGCCTGGTATCCCATCACCCCTTCCACCAGCGTCGTGGATGCTCTCAATGAGTATCTGCCCCGCTTCCGCACCGACGCGGAGACGGGCAAAGCCACCTATGCGGTGGTGCAGGCTGAGGATGAACTGGCCGCCATCGGCATGATTTTGGGTGCGGGCTGGGCTGGAGCGCGTTCCATGACGGCTACCTCTGGCCCTGGCATTTCGCTGATGGCCGAGTTTGCCGGGTTGGGCTATTTTGCGGAGATACCGGCCGTTATTTGGGACATCCAGCGCGTTGGCCCCAGCACCGGTTTGCCCACGCGCACCGGGCAAGGCGATGTGATCTTCACTTACTATTTGGGGCATGGTGACACCACCAACGTGATTTTGTTCCCCGCCAGCGTGAAGGAGTGTTTTGAGTTTGGCGGTTCGGCCTTTGATATTGCCGAGCAGTTGCAAACGCCGGTGTTTGTGTTGAGCGATCTCGATTTGGGTATGAACAACTGGATGACAGAGCCGTTTGACTATCCTGACAAACCCATGAACCGGGGCAAAGTGTTAACGGCCGAACAGGTAGGCAAAGGTTTTTCGCGTTATCTGGATGGGGATGGGGATGGCATTGGCTATCGCACTGTGCCTGGTAATGAGAACCCCAAGTCGGCCTGGTTTGTGCGCGGCACGGGGCATAACGAACATGCGGTTTACAGTGAACGGCCGGATGATTGGGTCAACAACATGGCGCGGCTCAAGCGCAAGTTTGATACGGCACGAAATATTGTGCCCGTACCGGTTGTGGACGAAGTTGAGGGTGCAAAAATTGGTATTATCGGCTTTGGCACGAGCCAATATGCCATTGATGAGGCTCGGGATCGGCTGGCGGCGAAGGGGGTGCAAACGAGTTTCATGCGGCTGCGGGCTTTGCCGATTAATGATGAGGTGCGTGAGTTTGTGGCCCAGTATGACCGGGTGTATGTGGTGGAGTTGAACCGCGATGGGCAGATGCACACGATTTTGCGCACGGAGATGCCGGAGATGGTACTGAAATTGCATTCGCTGGCTTTTATGGATGGGATGCCGCTGACGGCGCGTTGGCTGGTGGAAACATTGGAAGCCGCGGAGGAGAGTCACTAATGGGACGCATTAGAGTGAATGAGATTGGTTTAGAGAAGGCGGATTATAACGGCCGTCCAACCACATTATGTCAGGGCTGTGGTCACAACTCGATTTCCAGCCAGATTATTCAGGTGGCTTATGAGTTGAGCATCAAGCCGCAAGAGATTATTAAGTTGAGCGGCATTGGCTGTTCGAGCAAGTCGCCTGCTTACTTTTTGGGCATGTCACATGGCTTTAATTCGCTGCACGGCCGTATGCCTTCCATTGGCACGGGCGCGTTGATGGCCAACCACCATTTGAATGCGATTGGCGTGAGTGGGGATGGCGATAGTGCCAGCATTGGCATGGGGCAGTTTAAGCACCTGATGCGGCGCAATGTGCGGATGGTGTACATTGTGGAGAACAATGGGGTGTATGGCCTGACGAAGGGACAGTTTTCGGCAACGGCCGATGAGGGCCAAAAGTTGAAGTATGCTGGGGTCAACGATCTGCCGCCCATTGACATCTGTATGGAAGCGATTTTGGCGGGCTGCGGCTTTGTGGCCCGTTCCTTCTCTGGTGATCCCAAGCAGGTGCGGGAGCTGTTGAAGGCGGCGTTGAGTCATCGGGGAACGGCCGTTCTGGACATCATCAGCCCTTGTGTGGCTTTTAACAACCATGAAACCTCCACCAAAAGCTACGACTATGGCAAAAGCCACGAATTGCCCCTGCACGACATCGGCTGGGTGGCCCCCGCTGAGGAGATCATGATTGGCGATTATGATCCGGGTGAGATGCGCGTGGTGGAGATGCACGATGGTTCGCACATCCAACTGCGTAAACTGGAGAGCGATTACGATCCGACTGACAAGCTGGGCGCGATGCACCGCTTGCAGTGGGCCGAAGGCCAGCGCGAGTTCATCACGGGTCTTATCTATTACAATCCCCATCGCCAGAATTTGGCGGAGGCGGAGAATTTGGTAGATACGCCGTTGGCGCAACTGGCCGAGGCGCAGCTGCGGCCGCCAAAGGCGATGTTGGATCAGTTGATGGCGGATTTGATGTAGAAAGTAATACGTTATGCGTCATGCGTAAAACGGCCGTTTCTGGAGAGGAAACGGCCGTTTTTGTTTCAATAATCCCAATTTTGAGAAATCACTTTGGCAGGGACGTATTGGGCGAGACGGGCGAGGAGGATCGCTGTTCGTTTGATAGGAACCAAGTTCCTATGTGAGTGGCTTTTTACGCTTGGGCGAAACGGCCGTTAGCGAATAAGTTCTTTATGGAGTATAAAAAGGGCGTTGATGAAGTATCGAATGGGGCAGGATCATTTGAACTCTGAAGCCAAAACGACCGCCAATTATCTTGTCTTAAAGGAGAATAGTACGCATACCCCTCTTTGATTATTGGCAATGGGAGCCTTTCCTGAACTGACTTGGTACAAAAAGAAAATGAGGCGTTACGTACTGGCACGGTGTCCACCGTGCCAGAGCAACTGCGTATGCCCTAAAAATAAAAGGAGCAAATGATGCTTGCTAAATTAAACATGTTCATTGTCGGAACAAGTTTGGTCGTTATGCTGATGCTGGCCTCTGCGGCCAGAGCCATTCCGCCAAGTGCGCCGGATGATGTGCCGGAGGTGCTGTTTTCTCAGGCGACGGATTACACGATCCAAGCCCCGAAGCTGTTTTATCTCTACAATCCGGCTTGCGCCCCGATTTTGGCAGATGGTGGGGGTGGGGCGCAGCCAGAGTTGGATCGGGCGGGGGGGGCGAGGGAGGTGGGGGGAGAAAACCAGGTGGGGATGGTGACGCAGTTTGTGGGGCGAACGGCCGTTTACGGTGCCCCCCCGCGCCAAATGTATGATTACACCTTTGATACGTTCTGCAATCCACCCGATGAGCCAGACATCATCTCCGACATTGTGGCTGACGATGATTCCCTCTACTGGGTTAGCAATCAGCAAAATGCCCTCGTCAAAATATCCGAAAATCGGTTGGATTGGGAAACAACCCTGCCCGATGTCGTTTATGCACATACCGCTCGGGCTTCGGAATTGGTGTTGTTAGATGACACCATTTACATGCTGCAAATTGGGGCGATTAATGATGGCCTCTATCAAGTAAACAAAAACACGGGAGCCGCCACGCAGCTTCTTACCTCGGCGCAAACAGGCACAAACCCCAACAATTTTCAGACAGACGGCGAATTTTTGTATTGGCGTTACTGGACGGGCAGCGAATGGAACTTGCGTGCTTACGATCTGGACGCACCCGGTACGGACATTCTTGCCAGCGATGTTATGAGCTATTACCCTGTGGCGGGCAATGTGGTGTATATCGGCTTCCCTGATGTCATTCGCAGCTATGATCACGGCACAGGTACGCTGTCGTCGCCGCTTTATACCAGTGCCACAACGTCACTTGTTACGGGCATTGTGGCCGATGGCAGCGGCCTCTACTTCATTCAACAGCAAGTTTGTTCACCAGCGTGTCCGGGGGCATATACGCTCTACCGACTGCCGTTTGGCAGCAGCAGCCCCACTGCGCTCTATGCGCCGCCCATCACCAGCCCCGTCACGGTTATGCACAATTTGCAGCGGCATGAAAACAGTCTCTTTTTCTTGCATGGCGAGGAGTTGAAGCAAATTGCCACTAACGCGGGCCAGGCCACGTTAACCAACATGCGCATAGACAGCCTGGAGATTACTCAGGCCATCCAGTCGGATGGCAACAGTGTGGATTTGGTGCAGGGCAAGCGAACGGCCGTTCGCCTCTTTGCCTCTTCCGATGGGGACTCCATACCCGGTGTGTATGCTCGTCTCTACCGCATTAATGGCAGTGGCACGATCATAGACGGCCCGCTGTCGCCCATCAATTTAGAGCGCGACAGCCTTTATCTGCGCCTGCCCTCTGAACCGGACAAAGACAATATTAACGAGAGTTACACCTTCTTTCTGCCGCCAACCTGGATGGATGACCCCACGCTGCGGCTGCAAGCCGAGCTAAACCCCTTCCGCTTCCCGCCAGAGCCAACCTACAGCGACAATGTTCTTCAGACGACGACCTTTAATCTGGATGCCTCGGAGCGGTTTGAGGCGCACTTTATTCTGTTCCAATATGACTCTGGCGGCTCGCGCATTGCCCCGCGCTATGCCGAGGATTATTTGCAAGCCGTGTCTTGGGTGCGGCGCACCTACCCCATTGCCAGCGCACCGGGCAGCTACGCTGACCCCAGCCCCGGCTTTCGCCCCAAAGTAAGCTGGCTGTATGATGAGAACCTGGGCGGCAATGTGGATGGCACGGATCGTGATCCCGACTGCCAGCGGCGCATTGATCTGGACCCTGGTGAAGATGGTTTTTTGGATGATCCTTCGCTGTGTGCGGCCTGGTATGTTGTCTGCCCCACGCTCGATTCAATTCGGGCGGCGGAATCCATTCCCAGTGAGATTCAGTTGGTGGGGATGGTGTCGGATGAGGCTGGTTTTGCGCGGGGTTGGGCGTGTGGCGGCGGGGTGAGTACCCCGACCGGGCTGGCGACGACGGACCCGGCGACGCGCAATTGGGGCTGGGATTTTGATGGCAGTTATGGCGATTGGTATGCGGGGCATGAGATTGGGCACAGTCAGGGGCGTGGCCATCCCAGTTCGGGTAATGAGTGCGGCCATAGTGCCAGTGATGGCGGGTATCCCTGGCCTGATGCGGAGATTGGGGATGAGAGTTATCGTGGGTTTGATATGGGTGATATGGGGTTGAATAGTTTGCTTGTGCCGCGTGTGTACCCTAATGAATGGCACGATATGATGGGCTATTGTATGGCTCCGGGGCAGTGGATTAGTAATTATACTTACCTGGGTATTAAGTCGTTTTTGGAGGCAACGGCCGTTCCCTCCTTTGCCCAGCCTGCTGGTGGTGCTTACTTGCAGTTGAGCGGTGTCATCTACCCCGATGCCCATGAGGCCGACATGATCCAGGTGCGTTTGTGGGATGCTTTGAGCAGTCCGCCGACTCCCTCTGCGCCCGGCCCCTACCGCATTCGTTTGCTAGACAGCGGCAATGGTGAATTGGCCGCTGTGGATTTTACGCCCACTGAGGCTGAAGGCAATGTGGGGCTGATCATGGGTGAGTTTGTGCCTTTTGTGGTAGGTACGGCGCGGGTAGAGGTGACACATCCGGCTTCGGGTGATCTGCTGTGGAGCTATGATGTGAGCAGCAGTGCGCCGGTGGTGAGCGATGTGCAGCTTGTGGGTGCGCCTTCGCCCGTAACTGGTGAGGTGACGGTGCAGTGGTCGGCGACGGATGCGGATGGTGATGACCTGGCGTATGATGTGTTGTACAGTGCTGATGGCGGTGTCAGTTGGAAGATGGTGCAGATGGGGCTGACGAGTATGAGTGCGGTGGTGGATACGGCCGTTCTCGCTGGCAGCAATCAGGCCCATTTCAAAATCATCGCCAATGATGGCTTTAATCAGGGCGAGGATATGAGCGCTGCCTTTACAGTAGTTGCCAAAGCCCCCGTTATTACCGTGCTGACACCCTATGATGGGGAAGCGTTTGCGTTTGGGCAGGAAGTTTTCTTTTTGGCCGAGGTGTTGGATTATCAGGATGGCTCTGTGGCTGATAGTGATATTGTGTGGCGTGACCAGACAAACTTCACGTTGGGCATAGGCACAGAGTTTTCGCAGGATAATCTGCTGATTGGCGAGAACATCATCACGGTAACGGCGACGAACAGTGAGGGCTTATCGAGTGAGGTGACGTTCTCGATCTTTGTCAATGATGAGTTGGAGCAGCCGACGGCGACGTTGACGGTTGGCCCGGATCAGGTGGGGTGGCATGTGGCGGCGGGGGAAACGGCCGTGCAGATGGCCACCATCACCGTTGCCAACTCTGGGGCCGACGGCTTTACGGTAACGACAATGGAAGATGCGCCCTGGCTGAGTGTGAGCCAGTCGGGCAGCAGCACGCCCTTGCAGCTTACGCTGACGGCGGATCCGGCCTACCTGGAGCCAGGGCAGGCGTTGAGTACGATGCTGCAAGTGGAGGGAACGTCGAGCAGTGGCACGGAAACGGTGCTGGTTCCTGTAGGCTTCGCTATGGGTTTTGTCTCTGATCCGGTGGCGGGTGGTTATGAGCTGTTTTTGCCGTTTGTGACGAAGCCGTAGGAGGGGGTGGTGGGGGAAACGGCCGTTCCTAAAATGCCCGACTCGCCCTTTGGGGGGGACGAGTCGGGCATTTGTGTTTTGGCTGGATTGCGGGTAGATTTGCCATATATAAGTCAGCAAAAAGTGGGTCTTTAGGATTTGAAGGATCGGTATTTGTGGTAGGGTTGAGGCGTGCCTGGACCCTACATTGGGTGCCAACCCCATGAATTCCCAAAGATCCCCCAAAGTTTCAAATTAGCGGGAGAAAAAGATGCGCTATTTAGCAGATGACACACGATATGAGACGATGGTTTATCGGCGCTGTGGGCGCAGCGGCTTGAAGCTGCCCGCGGTGTCGCTGGGTTTGTGGCATAACTTTGGCGGGATGGATGTGCTGGAGAATGGTCGCGCTATGCTGCGCCGTGCCTTTGATTTGGGCATTACCCATTTTGACCTTGCCAATAATTATGGCCCGCCGCCCGGATCGGCCGAGGAGAACTTTGGCCGTATTTTGCGCCAGGATTTTGCGCCCTACCGCGATGAGTTGATTATTTCCACCAAAGCGGGCTGGGGCATGTGGCCGGGGCCGTATGGCGATTTTGGCTCGCGCAAATACCTCATCGCCAGTCTGGATCAGAGCCTCAAGCGCATGGGGTTGGGCTATGTGGACATCTTCTACCACCATCGCCCTGACCCAGAAACGCCGTTGGAAGAGACGATGACGGCTCTTGACCACATTGTGCGCAGCGGGCGGGCCTTGTACGTGGGCATTTCCTCATATGGGCCAGCGTTGACGGGGCGGGCGGCGCAGATTTTGCGCGAATTGGGCACACCCTGCCTCATCCATCAGCCATCGTACAGTATGTTTAACCGCTGGGTGGAGGATGGGCTGCTGGCGGTGTTGGCGGAGGAGGGGATGGGCAGCATTGTCTTTTCGCCGCTGGCACAGGGCTTGCTGACGAACAAATATCTGCACGGCATTCCGGCGGATTCGCGGGCGGCGGGGGCCAGTGTCTTTTTGAATGCGGATCGGATTACAGCGGATGTGCTGGCGAAGGTGCGGGGTTTGCAGGAGATTGCTCAGGCGCGGGGGCAGTCGTTGGCGCAGATGGCGATTGCCTGGGTGCTGCGGCATGAGGTGGTGACGTCGGCGTTGATTGGGGCGAGTAAGGTGAGCCAGATTGAGGAGATTGCGGGGGCGTTGGCGAATCTGGTGTTTACGGAGGTGGAGTTGGCGGCGATTGAGGCGGTGTTGGCGGGCTGATTTCTTGGCGAATGAATTCGCGGCAACGACTACAAAGTCCGCCTTCGCGGACTACTGGAATGGAGGATGGAGATGAAGTTTGATGTGACTGTTTTGAATCCGAGGTTGGGGGAGATGGGGGCATTGGTGCAGGCGGCGGAGGCGTTGGGCTTTGATGGGCTGTGGACGGCCGAAACGAACAGCGACCCCTTTTTGCCGTTAGCGGTGGCGGCGGAACACAGCCAGCGGATGAATATCGGCACGGCGATTGCGGTGACGTTTCCGCGCAGCCCGACGGTGCTGGCGACGATGGCCTGGGATTTGGCGCGGTTTAGTAACGGCCGTTTCATTCTCGGCCTCGGTGCCCAAATCAAAGCCCACAATGAGCGGCGGTTTGGGGCGCGGTGGGAGAAGCCCATCCGCAAAATGCGCGAGACGATTGAGGCGATTCGGGCGGTGTGGGATTGCTGGCAAAATGGGTCGCCGCTCAACTATGAAGGGGAGTTTTTTAAGCTGAATTTGATGACACCCTTTTTCCATTCGGGGCCGCTGCCGCACGCCGCGCCGCCGATTTACATTTCGGCGGTGAATGAGCAGATGCTGCATTTGGCAGGGTCGCACGGTGATGGGGTGCATGTTCATGCCTTTCATACGGCGCGATATTTGAGGGAGTTTGCGCTGCCAGCGTTGGCGGAGGGGCTGCGGAAGAGTGGTAGAGAGAGAGGGGAGTTTGGGGTGAATACGGCCGTTTTCGCTATCCCTACCGACGGCCCCAAACCTGTCGCCGAGTACGAACAGTTTGCTCGCCAGCAAATCTCCTTCTACATGAGCACCCCCGCCTATAAAGTGGTGAGTGACCTGCACGGTTGGAGTGAGACGGCTTGGAAGTTGGGCAAAACGGCCGTGCGCGGCCAATGGGCCGAAATGCCCAAACAGATTACGGATGAGATGCTGGACACTTTTGCCGTAACCGGGACGTGGGCCGAATTACCCGGCAAAATCAAAGAACGCTACGGCCATATGCTTACTCGCGTTGGGTACTACCTTCCCTTCGTCCCTGGCGAATGTGATGAACAGTGGGCAGCTACGATTGATGGTTTCAAGTAGGGCAAAGGCACGCCTTTGCAAACAGTGGGCAGTTACGATTGATGGTTTCAGGTAGGGCAAAGGCACGCCTTTGCCCTACGCTTAAATGCTATGACAAATTCACTTTATTTTACCGAAGAACATGAATCATTCCGCCAAATGGTGCGGCGTTTTGTGGAGACAGAGATTAACCCTCATGTGGAGGAGTGGGAGGCGGCGGGAATTTTCCCGGCGCATGAGTTGTTTAAGAAGATGGGCAACTTGGGGCTGTTGGGGCTGACTTACCCGGAGGTGTATGGCGGCGGCGGCGTGGATTATTGGTATGAGGTGGTCTTTTTAGAGGAGTTGGGGCGGGCTGATTGTGCCGGGGTGCCGATGGGCATTTCGGTGCATACAGATATGGCGACACCGGCGTTAGCCAAGTTTGGCTCGGAGGAGTTGAAGCAGCGTTTTCTGGTTCCGGCCATCGCGGGCGATCTGGTCTCTTCGATTGCGGTGAGTGAGCCAGGGGCGGGGTCCGATGTGGCCCGGATTAGCACGATGGCCCGCTCGGATGGCGACGATTATGTGATTAATGGCAGCAAAATGTGGATTACCAATGGCACGCAGGCTGACTTTTTGACGCTGCTGGCGCGGACGAGTGGGAGCGAGGGCTATCGGGGCATGTCGTTGATTATTGTGCCGACGGATACGCCAGGCTTTAGCGTGAGCCGCAAGCTGGAGAAGTTGGGCAATTTGAGCAGTGATACGGCGATTTTGTCGTTTGATGAGATGCGTGTGCCGAAGGCCAATCGGATTGGGGAGGAGGGCAAGGGCTTTTATTTGCAGATGCAGCAGTTTCAGGTGGAGCGATTGGCGGGGGTGATTATGAGCATCTCGGGAATGGAGCGAGCCATCAACATGACAATTGATTACTGCCGCCAGCGCCAGGCCTTTGGGCAGCCCCTGCTGAATAATCAGTGGGTTTATTTTAAGCTGTCGGAGCTAATGACGGAGGTGGAGGCGCTGCGGCAGTTGACTTACCATTGTGTGCGCGGTTATGTGGCGGGGCTGGATATGGTGAAGGAGATTTCGATGGCGAAGTTGAAGGCGGGGCGGTTGGGACGAGAAACGGCCGATACCTGTCTGCAATTTCACGGGGGCATGGGCTATGTGGAGGAATACCCCATCGCCCGCTACTTCCGCGATGTGCGCCTGCTTTCCATTGGCGCGGGGGCGGATGAGGTGATGCTGGAAGTCATTGCCAAGCTGGCGGGGATTTCGCCGAAATCTTAGGGTATTGGTATAGTGAGTGTATTGGTCTATTGGTGACTTGAGAGATAATATACCGGTAAACTATTAGACTACTATACCAATTTTTGGAGGCTAACTGTGGAACAAATACGCGTGATGCGTTCATTTATTGCGGGGGATGCTTTGGCCGAGGAGATGGCTGAAGCGTATGACTTTGACCAACCGATTGAATGCAAAATGTTTAGCAAAATGCTGCGGTCGCAGGACAATGATCATTACAAGGTGACGATTGGCAAGGATAAGTATGTACTGCGGGTGTATCAGGAAGGTTCGCACCTGCATCGTACTGAGTCTAATTACCAGTTTGAATTGGAATGGCTGGACTTTTTGCATCAACGTGATTTGCCGGTTTCCTATCCCATTCGGCGTAAGGATGGCGGGTTTTTGGGCAAGGTGATGGCTCCAGAGGGGCTGCGTTATTATGCGCTGTTTAGTATGGCGGATGGCGCACCGATGGATAAGACGAATATGGATCAGCTGTATGACTGTGGTGTGTATATGGCGCAGATTCATGAAGCGTCGAAGGGCTTCAAGAGCCATTACACACGGGCGGAGGCTGATTTGGGCTTGCTGGTGGATAATTCTATTGAGCGAATTAAGCGGGCCTGGACGGATGATCGGGCGAAGGCTTTGGATTTGTTGTTGATGTCGGCGGCGGAGGCGAAGCAGGAGATTCATGATCTGCTGGGTGATGATCGCTCTAGTGCGGTGTGGGGGGTGATTGGGGGTGATTTTCACAACTCAAGTACGCATGTGACGAAAGACGGCCGTATGACTTTTTTCAACTTCGACTTGTGTTGTTATGGCTGGTGGGCCTATGACGTTGCTGTTTTCCTCTCCAATACCCAGTTGATCCAATCTTCGCTGACGACAACGGAGCGGACGGAGGCGTTTTTGGCGGGGTATTATTCGATACGGCCGTTATCCGAAAACGAACACGCCGCCATCGCCCCCTTCCTCACCATTCGCCGCATCTGGATGATGGGCGCGTTTGCGCGAGTAAATGGTCTGGTAGGCCACACCTTCCTGGCTCCAGCTTAACAAGCCTCAGCGAACAGGATTCAGACATAAAAAAGAAAAACACCGACGAACTTCGTCGGTGTTTTTTTGTTGTGATGCCCCTGCCGCGACTCGAACGCGGGCACCTGGCTTCGGAGGCGAATCTTTTTTTACAGTTAATTTGTAGCACTGGCCTGCTAAGCCAGTGCTACGATTCTTCCTCTTCGGACAAGCCAAAAAACTGGGCCATCTGGCGATCAAATGCCGGGCCACGACGGCGCGAGGCGAGAACGGCGCCGGCGTTGTCGGCGCTGCGCTGCTGCACTTCTTTGTAGTTTTTCATGGTGGTGGTGACATCGGCATGGTTGGCATAAACCTGGGCAGCTTTGGGGTCGCCAACGAATTCGACAATATCGGTGACGTTGCGATGTCTGACGGAGTGGCTGCGGAAGACGGGTACACCGGCGAAGCGGCAGACGCGCTCGAAGGCGCGGGATAGACTTTTGCGCTTGAGCGGGTCGCCGGTGAAGAGGTTGATGAATAGCCTGTCTTTGGAACGCTCGCCCCAATCGGGCATGAGGTTGAGCCAGCTCTGTAATAGTTCGGCCGTTTCTGTGTAGAAGCGCAGTTCCACTTCCCCTTCTTTGCCCGTTGAGGTGATATGGTAAACGATGCGGCCATCGGCCGTTACCTCTCCCCGTTCTAGTGCCTTTCGGACCCGACCACATTGTAGGTTGTGCAGTTCACCCAAGCGGCAGCCGCTGTCAATAGAGAGTGATACGGTGAGCGCATCACGCAGATCGCGGACGTTGTTGCCGCGATGGGTGGCGAATTCAGCCAGGCACTCAATGACCTTTTGCAAGTGAGCGCGGGGGACAGCTTTGGGGCCAGAGGCGTCGAAGTTGGCCCGTTTGAGCCGTTTCCACAGTTTTTGTTTGACCCATTTTTTGCGGTAGCAGAATCGCCAAAAGGTTTTGTGAACGGTGGTGTAGCCAGCGAGGGTGGCCTCGGCCAGGCCGGTTTGACGCAGTTCGGTAAAGTGCTCGCCGATCTCGGCACGGGTGATTGTCTGGATGTCTCTTTTGCTTCTGGGGTTGACGAACCGCCCCAGGCGATAGGTGACGATTTCGTCTACGTAGGCAGCCGAGAGTTGGCGCTCTCTTAAGCTGTCGAGGAATTTGGCGAAGGCCTTTTCTAGTTTCATGGTACTCCTGAGCTTTTTGGATTAGCTGTTTCGGCACCGGTTACTCTGCCGCTTTATTGGGGGTACATGATTCTACCTGGCGGGCGTTTCATGTATCCCCATTTTACCTGTGTGGGGATTTTTGCCAAAACGTTCTGCTGACGAAAAGGCAACGTTTTCTTTGCTATCACACGGCTGGCAGACACGGCCGTTGATGGGCCAGGCGCACACCCCTGGCAGCTCCTCTTCCCAATGCCCTGGCCGACCTTTGCTGGTCGGCCAGGGCCAGAGGATTGTTTGTGGTTCTTTAACAAGTGTGACTGCTGCTCACGTGACGCGACCGTCCCGGCGAACCCGGCCGGTCGCGGGCTGAATAATGACAGTCTCGGCGGTGCAGCCGTCATTTATACGGCCGTTTCCTCATTCCTCCTGGTGGGGAAACGGCCGTTAACTTTGACATGAACATTTTGGAACTCACTATTCTAATCATATTAGCGGCACTCATTTTGAGCCTGGAGCGTGAATCATGAGCACAGCACCATTGATAGATATGAGCATCAGCGAGATTGAGCGGCTGGAGCTGGAGAACGAGCGGCTTCAGGCACAGTTGGCGGAGGCGAGAACCATCGTTTTTGCCATACACATGCCTGATGATTGCGATGTTGATCATCATGGCTTCTGCCAGGTGCATACGGCCCTGAAGGTAAACGGCCGTTGCGGTCAGCTTGTGGCCCGTGAGTGGCTGGCGGCCAGGTGAGGCGCGAGCATTGTCACCCAACCATCTGGAAGAGGCAGTAGCCATGATGATGCACGATGAACTGGACGGCCGTCGCCTGGATGTGTACCTGGTGCCCTGCTGGGGTGCTTATGCTGATGACGGCCGCCGACGGCGAGTAGCCATCGGCCGTAATCCGGGTTGGTATCGGCAGTTCTGCCAGCAGTACCAGAGCCAGCGCACGCGGCCGCGCCGCAAGCGGCATGGCGATACGATGATTAAGCGGCAACACGTGCTCCGCGCCTTACGGGAGATTGCAGGCGGCCGGATTGATACGGCCTATGCCAGGCGGGTTTTCCCGCTGGTGCAGGCGCGAGCGCGGGCGATGTTGGCCCAACGGGAGTTGGCCCAACGGGAGTTGGGCGCAAGGCGGCAGCGCATTGAGGCAATGGTTTATGACTGACATCCTCCAGTTAATCGCTGATGATCACAACCGGGTGTCGTACCACCCCAAGTGGAACGGTTTCACGGGTGGTGTGACGAGCAGTATTTTTTTGCAGCAGGCGATCTACTGGTGGGTGCGGAGTAAGCGGCGGCCGTTTTACAAGTTTAATGAGCCATGCAGCCACCGGGCTTATAAGGATGGTGATAGCTGGAGCGAGGAGCTGGGCTTTTCGCGCAAGGAACTGGAGACGGCGCGTGGCCGCGTGGCCTCCAGGACAAAGGGCGACATCTCGTCTGACAGCCTCATCTCCTATTGGGTAGATGCGTCACGCAAGACCTGGTACGCAGTGAATGAGGTGCTGCTGCTGGAGAAGCTGGCTGAAATCTACCCTGAGCCTGTGGATAACTCGGTTGGTGTCCAAGAAAAGCTAATGTACGAAAGTGACATTAGCAATGAGGGTGAGGCCGAGCTAATGTACGAAAGTGACATTAGCAATGATGAGCTAATGTACGAAAGTGACATTAGAGCTAATGCCCGAAAGTCGCATTACCTAATGCCCGAAAGTGACATTAGATATACAGAAACTACTACAGATACCACCATAACTACTACCAAGAAACCACCTCTACCACCACCAAGGGGCGGGGGTGAGGGTAAAAATGGTGGTGGTGGGGGGGATGTGATCAGGGAGATGTTGACGGCGGCGGGGATTTGGTCGGCTCAAGCGGCCGAACTGGCAGCCCTGGGCCACATGACCAGGGAGTTTGTGGCGGCCTGGCTGGATGATCCGCCGCTCGATGACGAGGACAGGGTGAATTATAAGCTGTTGTATTACCGGCTGAAGAATAACCTCCCGCCGCCTGAAGGTGATGATGAGGCTGAGCGGCTGAGGAATCAGATACCAGACCGCTTGAAAGGAATTGTGAAGTCATGACGCGCAAATTATCTGAAATTCTGGCCGATCTCATCAGCGGCCGTACTGTCAAGGATGAACTTTCTGGCGGACTGATGTTTCAGTATCACGCTCCAGAGTCCGAAAACCCGGTGCATCGCCTGTTCTGCTATCGGCGTGGCGACACACCTCCCTCGACGCACGAATTTATGGTGTTGCGCCGCGAACTGGAGAAGCTGCTGTCGGGGCGACGATTGGTTTTCGGCAGTCTTCTTCGATATATGGCAACCGACAAGGTAAGTCGAACGGGCAATGTCTTTAGTTGGCTGCCAGATGAAGAGGAGATGGCGCTGCTGCGGCCACCGGCGCAGCAGTTGGGGATAGATTTTGACCAACAGGAGTTGGCGCGGCCGGTGAGGTATGAGTGAGTAAACGGCCGTTCCCAGACTGGAACGGCCGAAAGATAAAGGAGAAAGATGCAAATCACAAACATTACTGTGTCCTACAGCCGGGTGCAAAGTCTCGGCAACTATAGCAATGTAAAGTCAGGCGCGAGCCTGACGGCCACCGTCGAGGATGAGGATGACTTTGATGAAGTGGAGCGCATCCTCGTGATGCTTGCCAAAGCCACCGTCCATAACGAGATTGATGATGCCCTGGAGATGGATGGGGGTTCGCCTAAATTTTATGATGGGCCGCTTTATCGGGTGCGGATTAATGATGAGCGGCAGGCTATTGTCATTCTGCCGGCAGAGGGCGTAGAGATGCCTGATGAGAGCAACTGGAAAACCCGGGACCGCTGGTATTCGGTATCAGGTGGGGTACGGCTGCAAACGGCCGTTAAGCGTGCCGCTGAGAAGGCCGATGATGGGTTGTACCAGGTTTACGATTGCAGCAATGGTGATCTGAGCATCATCGCCCCCTTGCCCGACCCTGGGCCTGAGCCGATGTGGCACAGCAAAGGCTTACGGCGCAATTTTGAGAATCTGTACCTTGATAATGAATCTGTTATGGAGGAATTGGCTGGGCTAGAGCATGTCAACAAAGATTATCTCAACTTCCTCTACAGCAACGATGCCGAACGCAAACTGGGCCACAATGAGTTGATTGACCTGATTCGCCACAACAAACCCTTGCCGGAAACGGCCGTTGGGGATGACAGCTATGAAGATGAGGATGACGACGAGGATGAAGGGTTCTAATTGGTAAATAAATAGGCCGCCTGATGCTGATACCATCGGCGGCCCGCGTCTCCCGGTTCAGGGGTGGACGTTCATAGTCTACCCCATTTTTTACCGATTTATCAAGAGGAGTGGACTATGAACACAAGTTGGCTTTTGGATTTACTGTATTTGGTGCTGGACGTGATGACGCTGGCGGTGTTGGTGGCCTGTTTTTGGATTATCTTCCGGGCCATCTACACGATGGCGCAAAACAAAGCACTGCACTGGGAAAGCATTTTAGGCGGGTTGATTGTGCTGGCATTGGCGTTGGGGCTGCTGCAATTTTATCCTGAGATGGTGATCAAGAGTATGCGGACAGGACTGGAGGGGGCGCGGCCGGAAGCGGCGGCACTGCGGGATGAGATGGGGCATTGGCTACCCCGCTGGAGGGATGCGTCGCAGTTGAATGCGCCCATCATCAGCACGGCCGTTCCCTCACCCGTGCCAGCGGTGACGGGTACGCCTGCGTGGCTGCCCATTCAACCGTTGGCGGCAACGGCCGTTCCCCCAACTTCTACACCTTTGCCACCAACGGCCGTTCCAATTCCGCCCACGATTGACCTGAGTAATTGGAACCCACAAACACCGCCACCAACACCCGGAGGCCGCTAATGGAACGCCTGAATGAAGTGACCAAAGCGGCCCGCGCATTGTGGCGCAACCCGGCCGATAGAATCCTCTTCTTTGGCCTGCTGCTGATGTTTGCCCTGGGGGTAGCCTTTGGCCTGATCTATTTGGGCTGGAATGTGTACCCGGTGGTGTATGTGCCGGGCGGTCCGGCAACGATGACACTCGAAGAGCAGGCGGAGTATGTAGAGATGGCGGCGGAGTGGTACAGCTATTCGCTGGATGGCACGAAGGCGCAGGCGGTGCTGGCGGATTGGGGCGGGGATGTGGTTGCCTGCCGGATGGCGGCCGCGACGGATGATGTAGAGCGGCGCATTCGGTATTTGGCCCTGGCCTACGCCGTCAGCGGGAGAGGGTGTGAGTGATGCGACTGTTTGATATTTTGCGCCGCGATGATCCCACCTGGCCCAGCCGGGCAGAGATGCCCATCGTTGTGGCTGATGACATCGCGGCCGCCATTGACCAACTGCCTAATGACACACCTCACCCAACGGCCGTTTCCTATGGCTGTGTGGCGCCGCCTTTCAACCTGTTTTTTGTTGAGGCACGGACATGCCTGGATGGGGTTGAGGTGCTGCGGGGTGTTGGCATTCGGGCGACTAGGGGGGACGAGATCGGGCGCGTGTTTGTGAATGATGTTGATGAGGTTTATTGGCAACTGGCAATATCTGGCTATGTCTGGACGCGGGCCTGGAATTACATTCGTGGTTATCCGGGCATGGCGTTTTTGCACCTCAATGCGGATGGCTATCTTCTCGACGACATGGCGCGTGTGACCATCACGCAAGTGCCCAATCTGCCACGAGGCAACTACTTGCCTTTACGTGGTCTGGCCAATCACATTGTCTACGCCATGACGGCCGTGTCGCACATGCACCAACGATGCCCGGTGGAACATGTGACACCATCGCGCCAGATGCGGCGCCAGGCGGAGCGCAAGAGCCAAATGCGGCTGCACGATTACTACTATTTGAAGGTGCGGCCGCAGACGAAACGGTATGAATCCGCCTCTGCCGGTCGGCCATTTACAAAGCAGGAACATGTTGTGCGCGGCCACTTCCGTTACTACGGCGAGGAACGGCCGTTGTTTGGTCGCGTGAGCGGCATGGTGTGGATTCCTGAGCACAAGCGCGGGGATAGTGGCGCGGGGTCTGTGGACAAGGGGTATGAAGTCAATGAGTGATACGCAGTTGGGCGCGACGGCTTTGGCCGGGCTGGTGGCTGGACTGGCGTTGGGTTGGTGGGCTGGGCTGGTAACGGCCGTTTGCGTCTGGCTGCTGATTGTGGGTATGGAGCGGGGATGGTTGGCGATGGCCGCGCCGTATGTGCAGCGGGCGGTGGGCTGGGTATTAAATTTGTTTGCACGCAAACAGGATGGGGCGGCTGAGGGTGAGTTGTACGATTTGGTGCTGGGGGTTGACCCGGCGACGGGCGCGGCCGATGTGGAGAACCTGGCCGATTTGGGTCACATTGGGGTATACGGCACAACCCGGTTCGGGAAGACAACCTGGCTGCATTCGATCATCCACGATCTGATTGGCAGCCACAAGCCGGGTGAACTGCGGTTGTGCATTAGCGATCCCAAGACGGTGGATTACCCGTTTTACGGCCGATTGCCGCATCTGCTCTGCCCCATTGCCCGCGACGCGGCCGAAACGGAGCAGATGATAGACCGGCTGCTGGCGGAGATGGAGGCGCGGATTGCCCTGTTTGCGCCGTTTGCGAAAACGGCCGTCTGTAACTCGCTTGACCGCTACCAGGAACTCAGCGGCCGGAAGCTGCCCCGCGTGGTGGCTGTTTTTGATGAGTTGGCCGATGTGGTGCAGCCGGGCAGCGACATCGAGGCTAAATTGATACGGCTGGCTAAGTTGAGCCTGGCCTACGGCATTCAACTGGTTTGTGCGACGCAACGGCCGTCCAGCAAAGTCATGAACGGCGAAATCAAGGCACAGTTTGCCAGCATCTTCGTCACCTGGATGCCCAACAGCCGCGAGTATGGCGTGGTGGCTCTTGTGCCAAAGGAGATGTATCAGGAAATGCCTCGCACGCGGGGCAGGTTTATGGCCTACTCCTCGAAGGGCTGGCGCTTCATCCAGGGGCGCAAGGTCAACGACAAAGAGCTGGCGCGGCTGGCGCAGCATTGGGCAGGCCGGGAGCGGATTTGGCAGGAAACGGCCGTTCCCGCACCACCGACACCTGATCTGGTGGCTGTCGCCGCACCACCGACACCCGATCGGGTGTCCTGGGCAGAATTGGCCGAAGCGGAGAAGCTGGCGGCATTTCGGGAGTGGCTGAGTGGTCGTGACTACGAGGCGACACTGAGCGAGATTATGGAACATTTTGATATTAGTAAACCAACGGCGATTAAGTATCGCCGGATGGTGACGGAGGCATGATGAAATCAGAAGAGAGCAGAGCGATTACGGCCGAACGGCTGGAATTATGGAAGGAGCGGCTGGCCGAGGGCAACGGCACACCCGTGTGTTTGATTGGTGTCGGGCACGGCAGCAACTCAGGCACATTGATTTTGTGTATACCTGAGGGTATGCCGAATGAGCAAATAGCCACATTTCTGTCGAGTGCGGCTTGGTCTATCATGGAGTCCCGGCCGCCCACAAGCGTTCCCTTCCCCCCAAAGAGCAGGGGTAAAAGGTAAAACCCAAACATGTATTTTTTTACCTTTGCCTGTCGAGTAAGAGGATGATTTTACCCCCTGTTTTACCCCCCCTCTTTACCATAGCCTTACCCCCCGTGCTGGCCTGGCT
>JACKBT010000047.1 GCA_020634415.1 Ardenticatenaceae bacterium | reverse complement strand
GAAAAGAGCCAGCCAGATTTGGGGGGCAAAGACCATGATTGGCGGGTTAATGAGGGCGATTTCGGTCTGAAACCACTGCCCTGTAAACAGGATGTCGAGCCAGATGATGAGGGCTGTTACCAGGAGGAAAACGATGAGTAGGGGGTGGCGATTGGCACTTTTGAAGAGATGAATCAGGGAGAAGGGGTGGTGCGGTCGCATAAGTTTAATGGGGCCATTATATCGTGTATACTTTCTGCCACCAATGACCCATTGCCACATTCGAGGTGAATTGCTGTGATGTATGATTTGTTTAGCCCGGTGTTTAAGGCTGATCCGTTCCCGTTGTTGGCTCAACTGCGGCGGGAGTGTCCGGTGTATGCTCATCATGCGCCAGACGGCCGTATTATCTGGTATATCACGCGCTATGAGGATGTGCTGGCGGTGTTAAAGGATGATGTGCATTTTGTGAAGGATGTGCGCCACGCCACCGAGGCCGCCGTTAGCAAACCAGCCACGCGCACGCTCGATTACCGGTTGATTAACGAAAATATGCTCTTTTCTGATCCGCCGGATCATACGCGGCTGCGGGCGTTGGTGAACCAGGCGTTTACGCCGCGCCGCGTGGAGCGTATGGCGGCGCAGGTTCAGCGCCTGGCTGATGACCTGCTGGATAAGGTGGCTCCGTTGGGCGAAATGGATGTGATTGGCGATTATGCGCTGCCGCTGCCGGTGGCGGTGATTACGCAGATGTTGGGCGTGCCGCCAGAGGATCAGGCTCAAGTGACGGATTGGTCGCAGGCGATCATTTCCCCTGGCAGCCGGGGGCTGACTTATAGCCAGCGCAAGGCCAAGATTCGGGCGTTTCTGGCTTATTTGCAGCAGATGTTTGCCGAGCGGCAGCGTGCGCCGCAGGATGATTTGGTGACGGCGTTGGTGCAGGCGGAGGAGGCTGGTGAGCGGCTGAATGAGGAGGAGTTGTTTAGCATGGTGGCTTTGCTGCTGGTGACGGGGCATGAGACGACGGTGAATTTGATTGGGAATGGGGTGCTGGCGTTGTTGGGCCATCCTGAGCAGTTGGCTTTGGTGCAAGCGGGGGCGGTGGGATGGGAAACGGCCGTTGAAGAACTCCTGCGTTATGATGGCCCGGTAGAAACTTCAACTACGCGCTGGGTGGGGCAAGATGTTCAGTTTCAGGGGCATTGGCTGCGGCGTGGCGATATGGTGCGGGTGGTGCTGACTTCGGCGAATCGAGATGCGTGCCAGTTTGCTAACGCTGATGTGCTGGATTTTGGCCGTGAGGACAATCGGCATTTGGCTTTTGGTCTGGGGATTCATTACTGCTTGGGTGCGCCGTTGGCCCGGTTGGAGGGGAAGGTGGCGTTAAGGTCGTTGTTCGGCCGTTTTCCCCATCTCCATCTCAAAATACCAGTTGAACAGTTACCCTGGCGTTCGGGTGTGCTCTTTCGGGGGTTGAAGCGGTTTCCGGTTTCCTTGGGTCATTGAAAGGATTTGTGATGTGGTGGATGGTACGTGATGCGTAAAAACTACGCACCACGTACCACGCAATGATTAGAAGTGGTAGCCGAGTAGATTCCAGGTGTTGAGGAAAAGTAAGATAGCGGTGGTGGCGATGATGAGGGTGATGGGAGCAGCCGGATTGACACTGTTAGTGTGCCAGAGGATGAGGGTGGCAACGGCCGTTATACCCACTAAGCCCAATATAACCAACGGTATTGTTAACAAAATCAACAGCGTAGTGGAAGGGCCATAAAGCAATTCCCAGGGTGGTTCACCGCCGCTGGTGGCGTTGAGGAAGAAGAGGGTGAAGCCGATGAGGAAGAGGATGTTGGCGAGGGCGGAGACGGCCGTTAATCCCTGCATCCATCCTGGCAAGCTGCGCCCCACCGTGAAGGCCAAAACCAGGGATACCAGACTGCCAATCAGCCCCAAGCCCAAGAGCGTGGCCTGGAAGGGTATGGTTTCGTACCAGGGGATGCGCTGGTAGGGGGTGCGGAAGAAGTAGAAGGCGCGGATACGGCCGTTCTGGTCGCGGTCAAAGACAGTGTATGTGCCGTTTTCGCGCTGGAAAACATCATGGCCCACAGGTTGGAAGTTGGAGCCGAACAGATGCAAGGTATTGCCATCGGCCGTTACCTTGACCTGATCGGGCAGGGTGTTGATTTTGGCTAATGATTGGGAGGAGTAGTCAATGATCTCGCGGTAGTAGCCTGTGTAGCCTTGTAAATCTTGCCCTGGCAGCGGATTGTCCAGGGTGGGTGGGGCTTCCGCAGGGAAATAGCTGTCCATGAGCAAGGTGGTGAGGTCGTTGTGCAGGCCGCTGAGGAAGCGGTTGTAGCTGACGAACCAGCCGACACCGGCGTCGGGCAGCAGGATGATGCGGCTTTGCATTCCGGGTGAGCCGCCGGTTTTGCTGAGGAGGCGACGGCCGTTTATCTCCATCTCGTCAAAGGAGTAGGCCATACCGGGCAGATGGGGGTCGTGGGTGAATTGGGTGCGGTGCATTTCTTGGATGGTGGCTGGTTGGAGGAGTTGGGTGTGGTTGTAACGGCCGTCTTGCAAATGAGCCAGCATAAAGTGGGCGATGTCGTTGGCTGTCGTGTTGTAAGCCGCGCCCGGCCCCGTGTGCAGGAAATAGTTGCCCCGAATGCGTGGATAGAGCTTGTCACCATCATAGCTGTAACCTACGGCCAGCCGCGCTACTTGGTCATCGGGGACAAGCATGGCGGTGCTGTCCATTTGCAGCGGGGCGAAGATGTGGGTTTGCACGTAGTCGCTGTAGGTCATGCCCGATACTTCTTCAATGACGAGGGCGGCCAGGGCGATGTTGTAATCGTTGTAGTTGCGGAACTGATTGGGTGGCAGGACGCGAGGCGGCAGCTTTTGGGCCAAAAAGTCGCGTAGGGGGAGAATGTCGGCGGCGGAATCTACGCGCACGCCCATGAAGCCAGCATCTAATCCTGCTGTGTGATGCAGCAGGTGATGCAGGGTGATGGGTTCGGCGAAAGTGTCGGGGATTTGGAAGCTGGTCAAATATTGGTTGATATTTGTGTGGACATCCAGCTTGCCTTGTTCGGCTAGCTGCATGACGGCCATGGCGGTGATGGGTTTGATGGTAGAGCCGGCACGCACGATGGTTTGGGCAGGATCGTAGGGGATATTGTTTTCGATGTCGGCCAGGCCGTAGCCCTGGGCGTAGAGGATTTTGCCGTCTTTGACGAGGATGAAGGTGGCACCGGGGATGTTGTTGGCGGCTAATTGTTCGGCGAAGAAGGGGTCGAGTAGGGATGCCAGGGATGGGGGTGTGAGCATGGGAGTCTCCTGTTGGGCGTGGGCGGGGGAAACGGCCGTCCACCAGCCCACTACTGTTAATAAAAATAATACAACTTTTTTCATCGTTACACCTCGTAAAAATTAGATGTTCCTGTAGGGGCGAGGCAACGGCGCAATACCTTGCTAATTCACCAGCGAAGAGGGTGAGGCAATTGGGCGATGAAGTGTTCCGTTTTGATGGGGTTGTTCCCCAATTGCCTCGCCCCTACAGGTGGTTGTTATTGGAGATAGGATAGGGGGTTTAGGGGAGGGGTGTCACTCTCCGAAAGGAGGGTTGGGGGGAGGGTTTAGAGGAGGTTGAGGGTGCGGGCGTGGGCAACGGCCGTTCCTCGATTCCGCACGTTGAGTTTGCTGTAGATGTTGCGGGCGTGCCATTTGATGGTGGTGAGGGAGAGGATGAGGCGGTCGGCGATTTGCTGGTTGGTGAGGCCGTCGGCCATGAGGCGCAGGATTTCTAGTTCGCGGTCGCTGAGGGGTTCGATGAGGGTGCTGGGGGGAACTGAGGGGAGTTGGGGGGGACTTGTTATTGGAGAAGGTTTTGCATCTATGATGGCCAATAGTTGTGCCACATAAGCGGGGGCAGCGGTTTGGGCTTGGTGGAGGATGGGTAGGAGGTTTGGTCCTTCGTCGGCGATGATGCGGAGGGCGGTGGTGGGGGCGGCGAGGGTGAGGGCGTGTTGCAGGGTGTGAACGGCCGTTTGCTCATCACCCAATCGCCAATGTGCCTGGGCTTGTAGCAGCAGCACCGTGATTTTGTGCCAGATGATCCAGCTTTGGGCGGGGTTTTGGCGGAGATGATCGAGAACGGCCGTAAATTGGCCTTGTGCCAGTAAAACCCGTGCTTGGAGGAGGAAGAGGTCGTGGCTTTGGGAGAGTTGGGCGGCGGTGGCGACATCGCCCAGGTGGAGGTGGAGGGTGGCTTGCATGGCGGTGATGCTTTGTTGGTAGCGGCTGTCGGGGCGGGTTTGCAGGAGGGTGACGGCCGTGTGGATGGTGGTCATTGCTTCGTCGGTTTGTCCTTGCGCCAGTTGGATGGCGGCTTGTTCGCGCAGGGTAGCAGCTTCTAGTTCGGTGTGGTTGAGGGTGTGGCAGAGGGAGACGGCCGTTTGGGCCATTTTTGCTGCGTCTTCTAGCTGGTTGCGTTCATAAAACAGTTGGGTGAGGCCGATGCAAGCATCTAAAGCGAGGGGAAGGGGATTGTGCGGAAAACCTGCTTCGGTGAGGCATTGTTGGTATTGCTGTTGGGCCAGGGCCAATTGGCCTTGATCGAAGTAAAGGTTGCCTAATCCGGCCAGGGTAAGCAGACGCATTGCCAAATGTTGACCTTGTTGGGCGATGGCGGCGGCTTGTTGATAGGCTTGCTCGGAACGGGTTAGTTCCCCTTGACGGCGGTAGGCGAAGGCCAGGTTCCAATCGAGGATGCTGCGTTGGAGGGTGTCGCTGGCGGGGAGGAGGGGGCGGGCGGCTTCGGCCAGGGTGATGGTTTGGGGGATGTGGCGTTGGGTGGCGGCGATGGTGGCTTGGGCGGCCAGGATGCGTCCACGCAGGGTGTTGCTAACAGATTGCAGGTTGATGTTGGTGAGGATGGCGGTGGCGTTGTCGTATTGCCCGGTGCTGAGGGCGCACCAGGCTTGGGCGAGTTGGAGATCGGGGTGGAGGGTAACGGCCGTTTCGGGCAAATCACTTAATAATTGCTGTAGGGTGATGATTTGGCCGCGTTCGAGGAGGCTGTACCAGATTTGGCTGATGAGGTGGGCGGCGGCTTGGGTGTCGTGGGCGGCGAGGTGGTGGGAGACGGCCGTTTCGGACATGTTGTTGGCGGCGAACCAGGTGGCGGCACGCTGGTGCAAGGCTGTTTGATCAAATTGGCTGGCTCGGAGGCGTGCTCGTAGAAAGTCGTGTAGGAGGGTGTGGTAACGAAACCATATCTGTTTTTGGTCAAGAGGAATGAGAAAGAGGTTGGTTTGTTCGAGTTGGGTGAGGGTTTGTTGGGAGGGGGAAGTTGGGGGAGGGGAGGATGGGAGGTTAGAGATTGACTCTCCCAATCGCCAATCGCCAATCGCCAATATGAAGTCACACAATGGAGCGCAAAGTTGGTCGAGAACGGCCGTTTGTAGCAAAAAGTCTTGGGTTGCTTGGGGCAGGTGGTTAAGGACTTCCTGGCTGAGATAGTCGAAAATGTGGCGCTGTTCGCCGCTGAAGTTTTGTAGAAATTGGCTGATTTGCCCGCCTGGGGGCAGGGTGAGGGCGGCCATCTGGATGCCCGCAATCCAGCCTTCGGTTTGAGCCTGGAGTTGGGCCGCTTGTGTGTCGGTGAGGGTGAGTTGGTGTTGTTGGGTGAGGAGGGTTTGGGTTTGAACGGCCGTAAAGCGCAAATCATCAGCGCGAATGTCTACGACTTCGCCGCGCACGCGCCAGCGTGGCAGTGATAAAGGCGGTTCGCTGCGCGTAGTCAGTATAAGGTGCAAGGTTGGTGGCAGATGCTCAATAAAAAATTGTATGGCTTCGTGCAGATAGGGGTTGGTGAGGTTGTGGTAATCGTCGAGGATGAGAAAGATTGGCTCGGTTTGGCTGGCGAGTTCGTTGAGGAGGAGGGTGAGGATGGTTTGGGCTGGTGTGGGTTGGCCGGATTGGAGGAGGGTGCGGGCGTGGTGGCTGAGGTGGGGGTGTACGGCCGTTTGCAGGGCGGCGATGAGGTAGGTGAGGAAGCGGGTGGGGTCGTTGTCGTGGGAGTCGAGGGTAAGCCAGGGGAAATTGGCAATTGACAATGGGCGGTTGTCAATTGTCAATTGGTGGAGCCATTGCAGAACCAATGTTGTTTTGCCAAAGCCGGCGGGAGCGGCGATGAGAGTGAGTTTGCGGGGGAGGGGGTGATTGAGTTTTTGCAGGAGGTGGGGGCGGGGCAGGTGGAACGGCCGTAAAAACGGCCGATACAACTTCGTTTGCAAAAGTAAATCAGTCACTTGCCCGCCCTTGTGATTGGTGCTAACTCTGTGTCCGCCCTCCCTTCAAATTTTCTTGGAGTGTAGCCAGGGCATCCCAATCCCCCACAGCGGCGAGTTTGGCTTGCTGCGGCCAGGTGTCGGGGAAGGCGATGCGAATGCCGGCCTCTTCATGGACGATTTTTTGCAGGTGGCTGACTTCGGCGACGGCTAATTGGGCAAAGGTTTGGATGCCAGCCTGGTTTAAGATTTGTGCAATTTTGGGGCCAACGCCTTCAATGCGCTGGAGATTGTCGGGGACGACGGGAGCGGCTTCAGGTTGATGGGCTGGTGTGTTGGTGTGATGGGTGTTAGTGGCATGGGCATCATCGTGATGATCGTCAGTGGCATGGGGATCGGCCGTTGACGCAATTTGATCGTAAGACGGCCGATTAAGCCCCCACCAGAACAAAATCACAACCAAAAGCAGCAAAATCAGGATGACACCCACAGGGGTTGTGCCACGATTGGATGTTTGGAAGAGTGTGTTCAGGGCGGGCAGTGAAAAGAATGATTGTAATAAAAGCATGGTATAGTCTCCTTTATTCCCAGCATAGGATTCGTGGTATTGTACTGGTTCTGTTCCAGTTTTCACAATATTTTTTCGACAGGGATGAGGATTTTCATTACAATCATTTTCATACTCCTAATTTGTAACATAGGTCGGAGGCCCGCAGGGTTTTTGGCCGTGAAATTATTGTTACCAGCAGATCAAACCCTTCAGGTCTGCATAGTTACCCAAAAATATTTATAAAGCGAGGTATTATTATGGCTCTTCAAGATAAGATACGAGAATTGGAAGCACGGGAACATGCACTCCATGAGCAATTAGCTGATGTGACACAAAGTCTAAGGCTGGCTCGGAACCAGGTGGCGCGGCTGGAGGAGATGCTGCAAGCCTGTTTTGATGAGATTACCACCGTTAAGCAGCAGTTGTCTGAGGCTAAGGAGTTGCTTTCTCACACGATGTGACGGGGCTGTTTGGCCTGGAGATGCTGATGAATGGTTGGCAGGCAGTTGTGTGCGGCTTGCTGTCCCCGTTCGATTAGCTCCTGACGATGGGAGAAGCGGATGTAACTGTACCCTTTTAGATTGGGCGTGATGAGGCAGTCGGCCGTTTTGGTGCCGCTGCCCGCATGTTCAACCATTATTTCAATAGCTGCCAGTCCTCGCCCTAAGGGGCCAATAGGCCAGTGTAAGGTTGGCTCAAAAATATCTACACCAATTACATAATCTGCGCCTAAACATCGTGCCAGTGATACGGGGACGTTGTTGGTGATGCCGCCGTCGCAGAGGAGACGGCCGTTGCGCCTGACTGGCGTAATGATTCCCGGCACGGAGCAACTGGCCTGCACGGCCGAAGCCAGCGGGCCGCTGGCTAGCACGACCGGCTCACCTGTTTGCAGGTCGGTGGCGGCACAGGCAAAGGGGAGGGCTAAGTCTTCAAAGTGCAGATCGCCCAGCATCTCTTTTAGCCAGACGGCCATGGGGTCTAGGGTGAGCAGGCCATCTGTAGATAAGATGGGGCGTGTGTTGTTCCGCCAAGACATTTGCTCGGCGGCGGTTTCGATTTGGTTTAGCGACATGCCTGCTGCGTAGAGGGCACCGATAATTGCTCCCGCGCTGGTTCCGGCCACAATGTCTATGGGGATGTTGGCTTCTTCTAACACGGTTAATACGCCGAAATGGGCAAAGCCCCGGACTGAGCCGCCGCCGAGGGCCAGACCAACACGGGGACGGCCGTTTTCCTGGTGATGCGAAACTTCTGTCATCCTATTGTTCCTTCTGCCATGAGGCGGGGAACCCCGGGCAGGGTGAAGATAAATTGACTGCCGCCGCCGACGGCAGACTCGACCCAAATACGGCCGTTGTGCGCTTCAACGGCCATTTTGCAAAAGGCCAGCCCCAACCCCGTGCCGCGTACCTGCGCTCCGCCAGCGTTGGTGCGCATGAAGCGGTTAAAGACCTGTTCCCGATGTTCGGGCGGGATGCCGGGGCCAGTGTCGGTGAGGGCGCAGCGCAGGCCGGGTTCTTGGTGGGGAGAGTGGGCTGGTTCTGGTTGGAGGTGGCCGTGAATACGGCCGTTCGCCGGGGTAAATTTCAGTGCATTGTCCAATAAATTGAGCAGTACCCGCCGCATCATTTCCTCGTCGGCCCATACGGCGGGTAAGTCAGGGGCAAAGGTGAAGGTGAGTTCGATGTGGCGTTGGGCGGCGAGGGGCTGTAGACGGGCTGTGAGTTTTTGAATGAGGGGATGCAGGTAGAGGGCATCGGCCTCCACGACCATTTGGCCTGCTTCCAGGCGGGTGATGTCCATGAGGGAATCAACCATATCCAGCATGTCGAGGCAGCCTTGTCGGGCATCGGCGAGAACGGCCGTATCCGTGCTATTTAGCTGCGTCTGCGCCAAATCGAGGGTGCTGATGAGGGTGGAGATGGGATTGCGCAAGTCGTGGATGATCATGCGGGTGAGATCGGTGCGCTGTTCGGCCAGTTGATGCTCTTCGGTGACATCGCGGAAGAGCATGAGCCAGCCGATGAGCTGTTGATTGGCGGCTAATACGGGGGCTTCCAGGCGGATGATGATTTTGTTGTGGTGCTGGAAGCTGGTTCGGCCTGGCTCTGGCAGCAAGCTGGAGCGCAGTTGGGTGATGAGCTGGGCCAATGTTTCTGTTTGGTAGCCGAGGGTGGGGGCAACGGCCGTTTCCAGGCGATGCTGCATTAGTTGGCTGGGTTGTTGCCCAATCAATTTGGCGGCAAAGGGGTTGATGAGGGCAATGCGTCCGGTGGTGTCGAGCATGAGTACGCCTTCTTGAATGCTGTCGAGCAGGGCTTGTAACTGCTTGACGCGCTGGGCCAGGGCTTCATCGGTGAGGTTATAGAGGCGCACGGTTTCGCTGTGAAGGCGGGCATTTTGGATGGCGGCGCTGGCCTGCCCGGCGATGGCGAGCAGCATTTCTTGATGCCAGCGGCTGAAAGGCTGGGCCTCAAAGCGCTGCACCACTATGACACCCACAACCTGGTTGGCGGCGGTGAGGGGGGTGCCCAGCCAGGCAAAGGGAGTGGGTTGGGGTGGAGTTAGCTGATGGCGGCTGGCAAAATGCAGGTCGCGGGCTTCGATGTATAAGGTGCGGGCCTGGGTGGCGACCCAATGGGTAAAGTCATCGGGTTGGTAGGCTTGATGAGTAGGGGCGGAGGCGGGGATGTGAAACGGCCGCTGCCATGTGTCGCCTTCTAGCAGGGCAATGGTGAAGCTGTCGGTGGGGATGAGTTGGGTGACGAGGTGGTGGGTGTTGTGGAGAACGGCCGTTAAGTCCAATGTCTCGCGCAAGGCAGTGCTGGCATCATTGAGCAGGGCCAACTGGCTGTATTGCTGTTCCAGCACGTTGCGCCGCTGCCAGGAAAGCCAGATGACAAGGCTGAAGATCATCACGCCCAGGCAGTAGACGACGAAGATGGGCAGCCCCACTAGCACGAAGGTGATGTTGCCTAACACGGCCATTGGCTGGGCGAAAATGCCGCTGAGGGCAACGGAAAAGGCGTTGTCGCGCAGGAAGGTGGTAAACGGCCGTTTGGGGGCCAGCCACCAGAGTAGAACTAGAATGAAGTGGGAGAGGCCATAGGCTAAGGCCAGCCAGACGAAATCGCTTAAGTTGTTGGTGTCTTGGTTGGTTAACGGGGCTACGCCGCCAACTTGTTGGTAGATGGTTCCGGCAAGCCATAGGGGGATGATGTGGATGGCGGCGGTGGCGACTCGTTGCAGGCGTGACGGCCGTTGACTGCCTGCCTGTTCCCAAAAAGAGTTCCACAGGGGGGCGGTCAGTTCGGCCAGGATGTAGCTGACGAGGGCCAGGGCAACGGCCGTGCTCAGCCCCAAAGCTAAAAAGCTGCTCACGGCCACCAGCGGTACCAAGCCGACACTGCTCTGGGCCGGTGGCAGGCTGAAGTTGATGGTGATGATATAGAGTAGGGCAAATAGGATCAGTTGGGGAGCCTGGGCATTCTGGGTGACAGTCCAGATAGCCACCAGAAGAATTAGAAAGAGAAGGAACCATTCACCCGCTCGAATGAGCCAGCGGCGAGTGGAGGGAGGGGTGTGTAACATGAAGCTGCCAGGTGGTGTATTGTTTTATGTGTATAGGGGTGAAGCCAGATTCGACACTCAATACACCTGCACTTAGCCCCAGGCCTGAACCAGCCGCAGCCGCATCATGGTTTGGTCGTAATAGCTCAGGCCAAAGACAAGTGGATAATTGTCTTTATTGTAAAAGGTTTCGGTTAGCTTTAACAGGGGGTTGGCTGTTGTTCGCTCTAGTTGGTCATTCAGGCCATTGTCGGGCAGGGTTGGTTCGATGTCGGTGATGGCGTAGGCGATTTGCTCGTGGCAGTAACGCTGCAGCAGTTGGTAAATGGGTAATTTGCCATCTACTTCGCTGACATCTGTTTTGATGAGTTCAATCGAGAGGACGTTTTTGGCCAGGATGACGGGGCGTTCGTCGGCGAGAAAGAGGCGAACTAAGGAGAGAACGGGGGTATTGTGGGTGAGGTGCAGGGCTTGGGCTTCTTGGGGGGCAGACGGCCGTTGCTCCACCAAAATGGTGCGGATGGCGGGCTGGTAGCCATTGGCCTCAATGAGGCGGGAAAAATCCCACAGCCCGCCATAACGGCTGTCAATATCTTGCAGCCGTTCGTTGACATAGGTGCCATCACCCTGTTTACGCAGGATAAGCCCTTCGTTGGCGAATTTGGCCAGAACCGTGCGAATGGTGGCGCGGCTAACGCCTAGTTCCTGGGCCAGTTCACTCTCTGAGGGCAGTCTGCCGCCGGGGGGATATACGTGGTCTATGATGCGCTGGCGCAGAATGGCGGTGACTTGTTCGGAGAGAGGTTTCGGTCTTTGAATGAGCATGTTAGTTGATAGTCGGCAATCGTCTGATGTTTATTTTGTAGCATAGTTGCCACCCGAAAGCAACTGCATTTTACTTGTCGAAAAGGGGGGAGTATGATAAAAAGGTCAGACGATTGCCAACTGGCTAACTTGGCTAATAAATGTGGATGAGGTCATGCACGAAGTACAAAAACAAGGTCAGTTTGTTGCCCATTATGAAACCCCTACAACTGTAGATGATGCTATAGCTTTACTGGCTCAATATGGCGCACGGGCGCGGCTGGTGGCGGGTGGCACAGATTTGCTGCTGGAGTTAGCGCGACGACAACGGCCGTCTGTCCAAACCCTTATAGATATCACCCGTATCCCTGGTTTGAGCGAGATTCGGCTGGATGAGAACGGCCGTATTCATCTCGGCCCGCTGGTGACTCACAACCAGGTGGTGGCTTCGCCGCTGCTTGTGGCAAGGGCTTTGCCGTTGGCCCAAGCCTGCTGGGAGATTGGGTCGCCGCAACTGCGGAACCGGGCGACGGTGGCGGGGAATCTGGTTACGGCCAGCCCAGCTAACGATACGATTTCGGCACTGTGGGCGTTGGGCGCGGCAGTGACGCTGGCCTCGGTGCGTGGGCAGCGTGTTGTGCCGCTGCCTGAGTTTTACACGGGAGTGCGGCGCACGGTGATGCGGCCGGATGAGATGCTGGTTGACATTAGTTTTCCGGCGATGACGGCGGAGATGCGGGGGATTTTTGTGAAGTTGGGCTTGCGGCGGGCGCAGGCGATTTCGGTGGTGCATGTAACGGCCGTTCTTTCGTTTGCTGGCGATGTGGTAACGGCCGTGCGCCTGGCTCAAGGCAGTGTGGCTCCCACGATTATTGACACGCCAGCGGTCGCGGATTATCTGGTGGGCAAAACGTTGACTGAGGAGACGATTGCCGAGGCGGCGCGTTTGGCGGCGGCCACGCCGAAGCCGATTGATGATATTCGTGGCACGGCCGATTACCGCACGCAGCAGATTTTGGTGATGGTGCAGCGGGCTTTGACGGCGCTGCGCGATGGGCAGGAACGGTCGCAGTGGCCGGATGATCCGGTGTTGTTGTGGGGTGGGGTGGCTGACGGCCGTTCGCCCACAGGCGACCAGTATCGGGCCAGCCACAAGGCGGATACACCGATTGTGGCGCTGGTAAACGGCCGTGAAGTTTCGGCGCCGGGCACTGGCAAAACCTTACTCGATTGGCTGCGTGACGAAGCCCATTTAACGGGCAGCAAAGAGGGCTGTGCGGAAGGGGAATGTGGGGCTTGCACCGTTTACCTGGACGGTATGGCCGTGATGGGCTGTTTGGTGCCCGCGGCACGGGCGCACGGCGCGGAGATTGTGACGGTGGAAGGGTTGGCGCAGAATGGCGTGCTGCACCCGCTGCAACAAACTTTTATTGAGGAAGGGGCGGTGCAGTGTGGATTTTGTATTCCCGGTTTTATCATGTCGGGCGCGAAGCTCCTTGAAGAAAAAGCTGACCCCAATTTAGACCAGATTCGGCAAGGTTTTAGCGGCAATTTGTGCCGCTGCACGGGGTATTACAAGATAATTAAGGCTGTGGAAGAGGCAAGTAAAATTATGAATTAGGAATTAGGAATTAAGAAGAGATAACTCCTTCATAATTCATCCTTCATAATTCATAATTCTCATGAAAGATGGCAATTGGCAAATCTGAGTATCGTGTTGATGCACGGGGGAAGGTGACAGGGGAGGCTTTGTATCCGGCTGATTTGAAGCGGGATAATTTTTTGCAGGCGAAGGTGCTGTTTAGCAATCAGCCTCATGCGCGGATGGTGCGTATGGATTTGAGCGCGGCGGAGGCTTTGCCAGGGGTGGTAGGGATTTTTACGGCGAAGGATGTGCCAGTGAATGAGTATGGGCTGACGATGATGGATCAGCCGGTGTTGGTTGGTGTGGCGGGGAACGGCCGTTCCCCCGTTCCCTCTGACGTAAGCCGTTGGGAAGGCGACCAAATTGCCATGGTGGTGGCGGAGAGTGCGGCCATTGCCGCCGAAGCCTGTACGCTGATTGATATTGAGTGGGAGCCGCTGCCTATTATCACTGATGTGGAGATGGCCTTAACCGATGAAGTGCTGCTCCACCCCGAAAACCCCAAAGGCACGAATGCCTATTACCATTACAAAATCCGCAAGGGGGATATGGCGGCGGGTTGGGCGGCGGCGGAGGTGATTGTGGAGGGGGAGTATCGTGTGCCGTATCAGGAACATGCTTATTTGCAGCCGGAAGCGGCCGTTAGTTATGTGGATGAGGCGGGCCGGGTGACGGTGGAGATGGCAGGGCAGTGGACGCATGAGGACCAGGAGCAGATTGCCCACGCGCTGGATTTGCCGCTAGAGCAGGTGCGGGTGATTTATCCGGCGATTGGCGGTGCGTTTGGGGGTCGTGAGGATATGAGCCTGCAAATTGTGATGGCTTTGGCGGCCTGGAAGTTGCATGAACGGGGGGAGACGCGCCCGATTCGCACGGTTTGGTCGCGGGAAGAGAGCATTATTGGGCATCACAAGCGGCATCAGGGTACGTTGAAGGCGCGGTGGGGGGCGACGAAGGAGGGGGTGATTACGGCCGTTTCTGCCCAAGTCTACCTCGATGCGGGGGCCTACAATTACACCAGCAACAAAGTGCTGGGCAATGCCCACATGACGGTGGGCGGGCCATATGTCATTCCCAATGCCGAGATTGATAGCTATGCCGTGTATACGAACAATGTGCCGGGCGGGGCGTTTCGTGGTTTTGGCGGGCCGCAGGGCAGTTTTGCCGCCGAAACTCAGATGAATAAGCTGGCAGAACTGTTAGGCATGGATCCGGTTGAAATCCGCCTAAAAAATTGTTACCGCGAAGGTAGCATCGGTATCACGCAAACGCCGATGCCTGCTGGCGTGAGTATGCCGGAGGTGATTGAGGCTTGTGCAAAGGCAGCCAATCTCCAATCTCCAGTCTCCAGTCTCCCGTCCTCCTTTAAGAGCTTCCAATCTTTGCCACCTGATCCTAAATCGCTTAAATATGGTCGGGGTTTTGCCTGTGCTTATAAGAATATTGGTTTTTCGTTCGGCTTCCCGGAGCGGTGTGAGGCGGAGATTGAGCTGTACGGCCGGCGGGAGATTGAGCGGGTGGTGCTGCATCATGCGGCGGCGGAGGTGGGGCAGGGGACGCATACGGCGCTGCGGCAGATGGCGGCAACGGCCGTTGGTGTGCCTATCGAAATGGTGGAGATGGTGGTGTCGGATACGGCCGTTACCGGTGATTCTGGTTCTGTTTCGGCCTCGCGCATGACGTGGATGGCGGGTAACTCTATTCGGCATGCGGCGGAAAAGGCGCTGGAAAGTTGGACGAATGAGGACCGGCCAGCGATTGGCAAGGTGCGTTTTACGCCGCCGCCTACGGAGCCGATGGACCCGGAAACGGGCAAGGCCATGCCTAATTTTGCTTATGGTTATGTGGCCGAGTATGTGGAGTTGGCGGTGGATGTGGAGACGGGGCATATTCATGCGGAGCGGGTGATTTGTGCCGATGATGTGGGTAAGGCGGTGAATCCGCAGTTGGTGGAAGGGCAGATTGAAGGGGGTGTGGTGCAGGCGTATGGGTATGCGGTGACGGAGAAGTTGGTGGTGGAAAACGGCCGTATTCTCAACCCCCGTTTCAGCACCTACCTTATCCCAGGCATCCGCGACATTCCCGAACGAGTCGAATCGGTCATTTTGGAGATACCTGATCCACGTGGCCCCTGGGGGGCGCGTGGAATGGCCGAAATGCCTTTTATTCCGTTGGCAGCAGCTATAACGGCCGCTTTGCACGATGCCACCGGTGTTTGGTTTGACGAAATTCCACTAACCCCAGAGCGGGTTGTGGCTAAATTACAGCAGTAGGGCGATTTTTAAAATCGCCTAACAGGAGAGGAAATGCAAGAGATTGTTGATAAGTTGAGCCAAAAAGTGGCTGAGGCGGAAGCAGAAATTCTGCAATTTTTCCGCGAGATTGTGGCTATTCCCAGCATGGACAGCGACATTGAAGCTGTCGGGCAGCGTGTGGGTGAGGAGATGCGTAAGCTGGGATACGATGAGGTTTACGTAGACAAATATGGCTCCATCGTGGGCAAGATTGGCTCTGGCGACAAGATTATTTTGTATGACACCCATTTGGATACAGTAGGCATCGGCGATCCGTCGCAGTGGGCCTGGGATCCGTTTGAAGGCAAGGTGGAGGATGGGATGTTGTATGCACGGGGGGCTTTGGATGAGAAGAACAGCACTCCCGGCATGGTCTATGGCCTGGCCTTTGCCCGTGATTTGGGGCTGCTGGATGGCTTTACCTGCTATGTGCTGGGCAATATTGAAGAGTGGTGTGATGGTGTGGGTTGTGCGGCTTTCCATGATTGGGAAGGGGTGCATCCTGACTTTGTGGTGATTGGTGAGCCGACCAACATGAAGGTGTATCGCGGCCACAAGGGGCGTTATGAGTTGGAAGTGACCTGCAAGGGGCGCAGTGCTCATGCCGCCAGCAATTATATGGGTGACAATGCGGTTTATAAGATGATGCCGGTGATTGAGGCGATTTCTAAGCTGGAGGAGACGTTTATGGCGGATGAGTTTTTGGGAATCGGCCGTATTACCGTGACCAAAGTGAGCAGCGTCAGCCCCAGCAACAATGCTGTGCCGGATGAATGTACCATCTTCATTGACCGCCGCATTACCTTTGGCGAGACGAAAGAGACGGTGCGCCAGCAGATTGAGGCGATTATTCCTGAGCAGCACAAGGCCGATTTTACGATTCGGGAACTGCTGTACACCGAGCCGAGCCACACGGGCGCGGTGTATGAGTATGAGCAATATTTCCCCTCGTGGGCTTTCCCCGAAGATCATTCATTTGTGGTGGCGGGACGGGAGACGATGAAGGCGATTTGGCCGGAAATTGAGGATTTGCACGGGCAGGGCAAGTGGGATTTCTCGACGAATGGTAATTACTGGGCGGGCAAGTTGGGGATTCCCAATATTGGTTTTGGCCCTGGCAACGAGATTTATGCTCATGCGGTAAATGAGCATGTGCCGCTAAAGGATGTGGTGGAGGCGACGAAGTTTTATGCGTTGCTGCCGGTGTTTGTGAAAAGGGAGACTGGAGACTAGAGATTGGAGATTAAGGTAACAAGTCACGCACGGTGAGTTGGGCGATTTCTTGGCCGTTGAGGATGACGGGGATTTGTTCAGCTTCGTGGTAGGTGATAAGTTGATGGTAGGTTGGGTTGTCTGATGGCCCAGAGGGTTGTGAGTAAACCTCAATTTGACGCTCAGACAAGTTAACAATCCAATAAATGGCAATACCGGCTTGGGCGTATATGCGCTTTTTCCAGGTTTGATCCTGATAGAGTGTGGTGTCGGAAACTTCGATGAGTAAGGCAACATCTTCAGCACTGGGATGGTTCTCAAGAAAATCGCGGCGCTGTCCTTGAATAACTACGACATCTGGTTCTGGCTCACTGTCTGATGTGGTGATGGGCTGTTGGTTATTGACGAAAAAATTGTCGGGAATGATGCGACCTAAGATCTCGCGGAGAATTTCGGTGACAAAGGTGTGGGATGGTTTGATAGTCATTTTTTCGATTAGAAATCCTTCCAGTAATTCAAGGCGGTCGTTTTCGGTAAGTATGCCAGCTTCGATCATTTCGTGGTAACGCTCAACAGTGATGCGCCACAATTGGAAAGGGGGATAGGTTAGTTGATTGGTTGGTGGTGCAAGTAGAGTTGCCATTTGACCATCCTTAAAAGCAAGTAGATGATAGTTATGAGGGATTATACCATAATTGTCATGAATCATTTTGTAGAAAGCAGGTAAGGAGAATAGTTTATGCAAACTCATTTACGGGGTCGTGACATGATTACGACGCAGGAGTGGACGAAGGACGAGATTGATACGGTGATGGATGTGGCTTTTGACTTGAAGCGCAAGCGGGCGATGGGGGTGTCTCATGCGTCTTTGCGGGACAAGGTGTTGGCGATGCTGTTTTTCTTTACGAGTACGCGCACGCGCTCCAGTTTTGAGGCGGGGATTGCTCAGTTGGGTGGGCATGGGGCGTTTATTGACAGCACGACGACGCAGATTAGTCATGGGGATACGGCGAAGGAGATTGGGGAGATTTACGGCCGTTATTACGACGGTATCGCCATTCGCCAGTGTGACTGGGACTTTGGCAACCAATATATCCGCGACGTGGCGGCGGCCAGCCGTGTGCCAGTGCTGAATATGCAATGTGATGTGTATCATCCCTTCCAGATTTTGGCCGATTTGATGACCATTTTGGAGAAGAAGGGCGATCCGCGAGGCAAGACCATTAATGTGAGTTATGCCTATGCCAGCAGCTATCAGAAGCCGATCAGTGTGCCGCAAAGCCTCATTTTGTTGATGACGCGCTTTGGTATGAATGTGCGCCTGACCCATCCACCGGAATTCAAGCTGATGCCCGATATTGTGCAGCAGGCAAAGGATAATGCGCGGCAGTCTCGCGGATCGTTTGAGATGTATGATGATTTTGATGCGGGCTTTAAGGATGCCGATGTGATTTATGCCAAGAGTTGGGGCTGTTTGCTGACGACTTCGGATCATGCGGAATCGGCGGAGATTAGTAAGCAGTATACAGATTGGATCACGGATGAACGGCGGATGGCGATGGCGAAGGAAGATGCCATTTACATGCACTGCCTGCCGGCTGACCGCAATATTGAGGTAACAGACGGCGTGATTGACGGCCCGCAAAGTGTGGTTTATGACGAGGCCGAGAACCGGCTGCACGCGCAGAAAGCTGTGATGGCTTTGACGATGGCTTGATATATAGCGTAAAACGTACAACGTAATTGCTTACGTTGTACGTTTTACGTTTTATCCCATGATTGATTTAACAACTCGAAATGAAGAAGCCCTGACACGGGCTGTGCAGCGAGCGCGTGAGCGCAATATTGTGATTCCCACTTTTAAGCAGATGCGTAATCCGGGCTTGATACCGGAAACGGTGAAGCAGGATTTGGCGGGAATTGGGCTGTGGGATTTGAATCCGCGTAATCTGTTCCGTATTAGCTGGCACAATGAGCCGACGGCGCATGGCGGTGGTTTTGGTGGTGTCAATTATTTGGAATTTCCTCCAGAGCTAACGGGTGTTTCGGCGCGGATTGTCATTTTGCTGGGCAAATGGTTCCCGACGGGGGCGCATAAGGTGGGGGCAGCTTTTGGCTGTCTGGCGCCGCGTCTGGTGACGGGGCAGTTTGACCCCACGACGCAGAAGGCGGTGTGGCCTTCGACGGGCAATTATTGCCGCGGTGGGGCGTATGACAGCAATCTGTTGGCCTGTGATTCGATTGCCATTTTGCCGGAGGGGATGAGCCAGGAGCGGTTTGCCTGGCTGGCGCAGGTTGCGGGCGAGACGATTAAGACGCCTGGGTCGGAGAGCAATGTCAAAGAGATTTTTGATAAGTGTTGGGAGCTGCGTAATTCGGGGCAGGATTTGATCATCTTTAATCAGTTTGATGAGATGGGTAATTATTTGTGGCATCACGAGGTGACGGGGCCGGCGATGGCTGAGGTTCTGGCGCAGGTGATGGGGCCGCAGGATAGGTATCGGGGGGTGGCGCTGACGACGGGGTCGGCGGGGACGATTGCTTGTGGTGATTATTTGAAGAAGTTGTATCCGTTGAGCAAGATTGCGGCGAGTGAGGCTTTGCAATGTCCGACGCTGCTGAATAATGGCTTTGGGGCGCACCGGATTGAGGGGATTGGGGATAAGCATGTGCCCTGGGTGCATAATGTGAAGAATACGGATATGGTGATTGGCATTGATGATGCGGCGACGATGGGCCTGATTCGGCTGTTTAATGAGGCGGCGGGGCAGGAGTACCTGGTGAGCCAGGGGGTTGCGGCTGATTTTGTGGAGAGGCTCGATCTGTTGGGTATTTCGGGCTGTGCCAATCTGTTGTCGGCGATTAAGATGGCGAAGTATTATGAAATGGGTGAACGGGATGTGTTGCTGACGGTGGCGACGGATTCGATGGAGATGTACCAGAGCCGTTTGCAGGAGTTGGATGAGGCGGAGGGCCAGTTTACGAGTTTGGATGCGGCGGGTGTGTATCACCGCTTTTTGTTGGGGCAGGGTGTGGATTATGTGGAGGAGCTGACTTATAACGGCCGTAAACGCATTCACAATCTCAAGTATTACACCTGGGTCGAGCAGCAGGGCAAAACCTATGACGAAATCCAGGCGCAGTGGTATGACGATGATTATTGGGAATCTATTCCTGGTCATGTGACGGAGATTGACCGGTTGATTGAAGAGTTTAATGAGCGGGTGGGATTGGAAGTTGGAGATTAGGGATTAGAGACTGGAGACTGGTTAATTTCTCGTCTCCAATCTCTGGTCTCTTGAAGATGTTTTATGAAGATAGCAATTATTGGTGGTACGGGGCCGGAAGGCAGTGGTTTGGGGTTTCGCTGGGCGGCGGCGGGGCATGAGGTGTTGATTGGCTCGCGCCAGGCGGAGAAGGGGGAGCAGGTGGCGGCGGAGTTGTTGGCTCGGCAGCCGGATTTTAAGATTGGGGGGATGGATAATGTAACGGCCGTTGCCCAAGCCGACATTGCTGTATTAGCCGTCCCTTACTCCGCCCAGGCTCCAACCCTCGAATCGGTCAAACAGCAGTTAGCTGGCAAACTACTCATCACCGTTGTCGCCCCCACCGGCGAGAAAAAGACCCAGGCCTATCGCCTCGAAAGCGGCCTGTCGGCGGCGGAAGAGGCACAGCAGCAGTTGGGCGATGAGGTGCGGGTGGTGGCGGCGTTCCAGAATATTGGGGCGCACCATTTGCTGGATTTGGACCACCAGATGGATTGTGATGTGTTGGTGTGTGGCGCGAAAGCGGCCGATAAGGCCGTAGCCATGCAGTTGGCGCATGAGGCCGGTATGCGCGGTGTGAATGCTGGCGCTTTGCAAAATGCCAGCGTGGTAGAAGGGCTGACTTCGCTGCTGATTTTTATCAACATCAATCAGAAAGTAAAGGATGCTGGCATCCGTATTACGGGATTGAATAATTCGTAGAGACGTTGTAAGGCAGCGTCTCTATCGGTGGCAGGAGGAAGATTTGGGAAGAGTGAGATTAGAGCGAGTGTGGGACGCTTTGCTGCCTCTGGTGGCAATTTTGGCGGCTTTTTTGGTGGGGGCGATTATTCTTCTGCTGCAAGGTGTGAACCCCTTAGAAGCCTACCAGGAAATGGTTGTGGGGGCATTTGGCAGTAAGAATGGTTTGTCGGACACGTTGGTGAAAGCCATTCCGTTGATGTTGGTGGGGTTGGGCATTGCCATTGCCTTTCGTGGCGGGGTGATCAATATTGGCGGCGAGGGGCAGTTGATTGTGGGGGCGCTGCTGACAACTTATTTGGGTGTTCAGTTGGGCGAGCAACTACCAGGGGCGACGGGCATTGTTTTAGGGCTGTTGGGTGGAGCTTTGATGGGGGCGATCTGGGGGGCGGTTCCTGGTTTTTTGAAAGCACGGTTGGGGGTGAATGAGATTCTCAGCACGATTATGATGAATCAGATTGCTATTCAGGTTGCCTTTTATCTGCTGCGCGGCCCGATGATTGATCCGGCGGAGTTGGCGGCGGGGACGAATATTCCCCATTCGGCACGGCTGCCGCGGGTGGTGGATATGCCGCGTTTTACGGATTTGGCGCAGATGTTGGGGTTGACGAAATCGGCGGAGGAGTTGGGGCTGCAGGGCTATGTGGCGGAGTTGTATGGGGTTTTGGTGGAGCCATCGCGCCTGCACAGTGGGCTGATTTTTGCGGTGATTATGGCGTTTTTGGTCTACATTTTTTTGTGGCGGACGACTATTGGGTATCAGATTCGGGCGGTGGGGCTGAATCCCCATGCCTCACGTTATGCGGGGATGCAGGTGCAGCGGACGATGGTGCTTTCGATGGCTTTGAGCGGTATGTTTGCGGGTCTGGCGGGGGCGGTGGAGATTTTGGGTTTGCATCATCGTATGTTTGAGCCAACGGCCGTTTCCGCAGGGTACGGCTTCTCGGGCATTGTGGCCGCGCTGTTTGGTAAATTGCACCCGCTGGGCATCATTCCCTCCAGCATATTGTTTGGCGGTCTGCTGGTTGGTGGCGATAAGATGCAGCGGGCCATGCAGATTCCACAGGTGTTGATTACGGCGATTTTGGGGTTGGTGGTGCTGTTTGTGATTACCACTGACTATTTTGTGAAGAAGCGGGCCAATCGGCGGGTGGCTATGGCGGTGGCGGCGGAAACGGCCGATTCAACACCCACGGCGGAGGCCAGCGCATGAACGAGAATTTAACCATTGCGGCCATTATCTTGGGGATTTTGCACTCTGGCATCCGTCTGGCGACACCGTATCTGTACGCGGCCATCGGCGAGACCTTTTCGCAGCGGTCGGGTGTGTTGAATTTGGGTGTAGATGGCATCATGCTCATGGGGGCCTTCTTTAGCTTCTATACAGTTTTCCAGACAGGCAGCCCTGTTTTGGGTTTGCTGGCGGCGATGCTGATTGGGGCCTTAATGGGCCTGATTTTGTGCGTGGTCAGCATCACCTATCAGGCCGAGCAGGGTATTAGCGGCATTGGCCTCTTTATGTTTGGCCTGGGCGCGTCGAGTCTGCTGTTCAAAACGATGTTGGGGACGGTGGAGGGCGTGAAGGGCTTTTCCGAGCTGAAATTTTGTTGGGGCAGTTTTTGTTTGGCCGATGTGCCTGTCTTGGGCGAGGTTTTTTTTAGCCATAGTTTGATGACGTATGGGGCCTATCTGCTGGTGCCGATAGCCTGGTGGGTGTTGAATCGCACGACGTTTGGGCTGAATGTGCGGGCGGTGGGGCAGAACCCGGAGGCGGCTGATTCGTTGGGGATTAGTGTGGCGCGGGTGCGGTATACGGCCGTTACCCTGGGCGGCGTTTTGGCTGGTCTGGCGGGTGCCTCTCTCTCCATTTCGCTGCTCAACATCTTTCAAGAGAATATGACCAATGGCATGGGTTTTATTGCGGTGGCCCTTGTCTATTTTGGCAGTTGGCGGCCTGGCGGAGTGCTGTTGGGTGCCTTACTTTTTAGCACGGTGAATGCACTGCAATTGTGGGTGCAGGTTTTGGATTTGAACATCCCCTCTGATGTGGCGGTGATGCTGCCCTATTTGTTGACGATTATTGCGTTGGCCCTGCCGTTTCGTCGTTCTTTGCAACCAGCGGCGTTGACACGGCCGTTTACCAGAGGTGAGAATTAGCAGCTATGCGAGGAGTTTGCTTATCACAAGACTTTAAGAAAACAACTCGATAACTCAAATGTCATCCCGAACCGTCTTGGGTGAGGAACCCCGACGAACCAGCCAGTCTGTTGAGATTCCTCGGAAGACCTCGGAATGACAATTCAAGAAATATTAAGGAGAAGAACATGAAGAAAAGATGGTTTTTACTGGTTATGATGTTGATATTAGGCTTGCTTTTGGTGAGCTGTGGCGGTGGGGGTGAAACCGAAACCGACGAGCCTGCTCCGCAAGCCACCGAAGCCCCTGCCGAAGCTGACACAGAAGAAGGTGAGGAACCGGCACCGGCCGAAGAAGAAGAAGTGGTGCAAGCAGAAGTGGCTGCCGAAGCCGATGTCGAAGGTATTGAAAGCATTCGCATCGCTGTCGTGATGCCCAGCACCATCTCCGATCTGGCCTGGAGCCAGGCTATTTATGACTCCCTGCTGCGCTTGCAAGCGGAAGCAGGCGGCGAAGAGGTGATGGAAATCGCCTACACGGAAAATATGTTCAATGTCACCGATGCGGCCGCTGCCCTGCGCGACTATGCCGCTGATGGTTACGATATTGTGATCGCACACGGTACGCAGTACGGCACGTCCATGTTTGAAATCGCCCCCGATTTCCCCGAGACCACGTTTGCCTGGGGCACAGCCACCGATATTGGCACAGAACAGGGCTTGACCAACGTCTTTGCCTATGAAGCCCGTGCCGAAGAAGGCGGTTATGTGAATGGTGTCTTGGCCGCGAACCTGTCTTCCTCTGGTGTTATTGGCGTGGTGGGGCCAGTGGAAGCGGGTGATGCCAAGCTGTACATTGATGGCTTTGTGGCGGGCGCTAAAGCCGCCAAGCCTGATGTGCAAGTCAACGTTTCCTACACTGGCTCGTTTGGTGACACAGCTCTGGCGGCTGAGGCGGCCAATACCCATATCCAGGCGGGTGCGGATGTGCTGACAGGTTCGGCGCAGCAGGTGGTGGGTGCGATTGGTGTGGCTAAAGATCAGGGTGTTCCCTGGATGGGAACACAATCTGACCAAAGCTCGCTGGCTCCCGATATTGTGATTGCCTCGCAGCTTTACAACTGGGATGGTGTGTTGAGCGACATTATTAAGAAGAATCAGGCTGGTGAATATGGCGGCACGGCTTATGCCCTGACGCTGGCGAACGGTGGTCTGGTGATGGCGTTTGCGGATGGCCTGGATGCGGATGCTGTTGCTGCTGCCCAAACCGCCTCTGATGAAATTGTGGGTGGTATGGATGTGATGGCGGCTATCGCGGGCGAAGCGATGGCTGAGGAAGAGGCAGGGGCTGAGGAAGGCGAAATGATGGATTACCCTGAAATTGAGCCGATTCGTATCGCCATTGTCATGCCCAGCACCATCTCTGACCTGGCCTGGAGCCAGTCTATGTATGATTCGCTGGTTGCTTTGCAAGCCCATTACGGTGAGGATATGTTTGAGATTGCCTACACCGAGAATATGTTTAACGTGACTGACGCGGCGGCGGCGATCCGTGATTATGCTGATGCTGGTTACAATCTGGTTATTGCACATGGGGCGCAGTATGGCACATCTTTGTTTGAGATTGCGCCGGATTACCCAGAGACCAGTTTTGCCTGGGGTACAACCACTAACACGGGCGCGGATGAGGGCATTACCAATGTCTTTGCTTATGAACCACGTCTGGAGCAGGGTGGATATGTCAGTGGGGTGTTAGCGGCACACTTGACGGAATCAGGCATTATCGGTCTGGTTGGGCCGGTGGATGCGGGTGATGCCAAGCTGCATGTGGATGGTTTTGTGGCTGGTGTTCATGCGACGGATGCGGATATTGAGGTGAATATCTCCTTTACTGGTTCGTTTGGGGACACGGCGTTGGCGGCGGAAGCAGCCAACACTCACCTGCAAGCGGGTGCGGATGTGCTGACGGGTTCGGCGCAGCAAGTGGTGGGCGCGATTGGGGTGGCGCAGGACAATGGCGTGCCCTGGTTGGGTGTGCAGGCTGATCAAAGCCCGGTTGGCCCCGATAGTGTGGTGGCGACGGTGCTGTATGATTGGGAAAACATCCTGTTGACAATGATTACGATGAATCAATCGGGTACGTATGGCGGCGAGGTTTTCCAGTTGACGCTGGAGAATGGCGGCCAGACGATGATCTATAGTGACAGCCTGCCGGCGGAAGCGGTGGAAGCAGCGGAAGCGGCGGAGCAGGGCATTATTGATGGCAGTATTGAGATCGTGGCGGAGCCGCGTGGATAAATAAGTGGTAATTGGGTAATTGGGTAATTGCAATTACCCAATTACCCAATTACTTCATTACCAAAAATGGCTGACAACAATCTTCTTCCCTCTGGTTTGCCCCGAATTGAGTCGCTGGAGATGCGGGGAATTGTGAAGCGGTTCCCTGGTGTGCTGGCGAGTGATCATGTGGATTTTGATGTGAAGGCGGGTGAGATTCATGCGCTGCTGGGGGAGAATGGGGCGGGTAAGAGTACGCTGATGAAGATTTTGTATGGTCTGTATCAGCCGGATGAGGGGGAGATTGTGCTGAACGGCCGTTCTATCTCCATTCACTCGCCCACTGACTCACTTAAATATGGCATTGGCATGATTCATCAGCATTTTATGCTGGTGGATAATCTGACGGTGGCGGAGAATGTGGCTTTGGGTCTTAAGTCTTCGCGTGAGCCGCGCTTGGATTTGGATGTGGTGGCGGCGCGGATTCGGGAGTTGGCGGCGAAGTATGGCTTGCAGGTTGATCCACAAGCGGTGGTGGGGAAGCTGGCAGTGGGGCAGCAGCAGCGGGTGGAGATTGTGAAGGCTTTGTATAGGGGAGCGGCGCTGCTGGTGTTGGATGAGCCAACGGCCGTTCTGACACCGCAAGAAGTGGATGACTTGTTTGTCATCTTTAAGCAGATGGCGGCTGATGGTCATGCGCTTATCTTTATCTCGCATAAGCTGGATGAGATTTTTGCGCTGACGAATCGGGTGACGGTGCTGCGTGATGGCCGGGTGGTGGGGACGGTGCCAACGGCCGATGTGACGAAGAAGGATCTGGCGAACATGATGGTGGGGCGGGAGGTGCTGTTGGAGCGGGTGCGCCCGCCGCGTGAGTTGGGGGAAGTAAGATTGCAGTTTGAGCATGTTCAGGCGGTGAACGATGATGGGAAGCAGGTGTTGAAGGATGCCAGTTTTGAGGTTCGCAGTGGTGAGATTGTGGGGGTGGCGGGGGTTTCGGGCAATGGGCAGCGGGCTTTGGCGCGGACGATTGCGGGGTTGAGAATGGTGGAAAACGGCCGTATCCTCCTCGAAGGTTATGATGTTACCAACCTCTCCCCATCGCAAATGTTCCACGCTGGCCTTTCCTACATTCCTGAAGAGCGTATGCACGATGGCGTAGTGAAGGATTTTAGCGTGGCCGAAAATAGTATTCTGCAAGATCATGTGCGGCCACCATTTAGCAGAGCCAAGTTCCTCAACTTCAAATACATTGCGGAACATGCGGCACGGCTCATCAGAGATTTCCGCGTCAAAACACCGACACAAGAAACACCCGTCAAAAATCTATCTGGCGGCAATATTCAAAAGCTGATTTTGGCGCGAGAGTTGGCGCGGCAGCCGCGTGTGTTGATTGCGGCCCAGCCAACACGTGGCGTGGATATTGGGGCGACGGAGTACATTCACAATCAACTTTTGCAGCAGCGCAGCGAGGGTTTGGCAACGCTGCTCATCTCGGAAGATTTGGATGAGGTGAAGGCTCTGTCGGATAGGATTATTGTTTTATTTGGTGGGGAGATTATGGGTATTGTCAACAATGATGAGGTGACAACCGAGGAGCTTGGTTTGATGATGGCGGGGGAGCGACGTATGGAGAAGGTGCATGGCACGTAAGCAAGTGCCACGCACCCAAGGATTAGATGTCTTCGCCCAATGCACGGAGGCGGGCTTCTAATTCAGCGATGCGGGTTTCGGCTTCTGCCCGTGCTGATTCAGCTTCTCCGTAGGTTAAGAGATATTGTTGGGTTTGTGGATTGAAGAGACGGAGTTCGCCATTTTTGGTGTGAAGCTCCAGATCGAGAACATGGCTGGTTAAAGTGATGTCGTCGTTAGGTAGTGTGGTTGAGGAGATAGGTTGATAGATGCCTTCGACAAGCTGGTACCCTTGCAGAGGTGGGGAACTGATGAGATTGCCGACGGGATCAAAAAGGAAATATTCTTGAACGCCTAAGAACTCATAAAGGCCTTTTTTATCGCCACGATCTTTCAGAACGGTGGTTGGTGAGAGGACTTCTAAGATGAAATGGGGTGCCTGACCTTCCTCCCAGATTTTATAGGTTTTGCGCTTGTGGTTGCTGACACCAAAAATGACAAAAACATCTGGAGCGACTGACGAGGGTGGGTAGCCTTCTTCATAGTAAATCAATAGATTACCAGCCACATATACATCGTCTCGTTGACGGAAGAAGTAACTGAGTACATTGAGTAGGTATACAATCCAGGTGATTTGGAAGTCGCTTTCGGCCAAAGGTTCACCATCCGATTCTGGATATTCAACAGGAATACCCATTACTTCATAATCTGAGAGGCGGAATTTAGAAGTTAAATTTTGATCTAACATGGTGCATCTCCTGCTCATGAGTTTAGCAGACTTTAGGTTTGTTTTCTACCGTATTAAATAGTCACGCCAGATATGTGGACTTTTGGCGGCTGACGTTCTGGCGAGTTTGGGATGTGTTCCCAACACCTATTAACTGTCAGTCGGGAATGGGAATTTCATATGAAGCGGTAGGAGTCTCCGGGAGGTTTGTGCCAATACACAGGCCATATTCGGAGCCTCCCGGAGGATTTGAGGAATAATGATGAAATTTTCACTGAATGGACAAGTAATTGAGTATGATGGTGATCCCGATCTGGATTTGATGACTTTTTTGCGCGAGGAGCAGGGGATTGTGTCGCCGAAGAATGGCTGTGCGCCGCAGGCGGCTTGTGGCTGTTGTGTGGTGCAGTTGAATGACAAGGCGGTGTTGTCTTGTGTGACGAAGATGAGCCGGGTGGCTGAGGGGGAGGTGACGACGACGGAGGGGTTGGGGGAATATCGCCAGAATGTATTTGCTAATTCCTTTGTGAAGTGTGGCGGGGTGCAGTGTGGTTTTTGTATTCCCGGCATTGTGATGCAGTCGAATGTGCTGATTAATGGCAATGCTGAACCATCGCGGGATGATGTGGAAAAGGCGTTGACACCCCATTTGTGCCGCTGTACGGGTTATAAGAAGATTGTGGATGCGGTGATGATGGCGGCGGAGGCGATTCGGGCTGAGGAGGAGGTGCGGCTGCCGGAGGGAAACGGCCGTATTGGCACACGCCAACCCAAATATGAAGCGACCAAGCTGGTGTTGGGGCAGCATCGTTATGTGGATGATATTCGCATCGAGGGGATGGCGCATGGGGCGTTGAAGTTTAGTGACCATCCGCGAGCCAAGGTGCTGAAGATTGATGTGAGTGGAGCGGAGGCGGTGGCGGGGGTGATGCGGGTGTTAACGGCCGTTGATTTCCCTGGTGATCGCCAGGTGGGCCTCATCAAACAGGATTGGCCGCAGATGATTGGTGAGGGGGAGACGACGCGCTATGTGGGGGATGTATTGGCATTGGTGGTGGCGGAGTCGGAGCGAGTGGCGCGGGCGGCGGTGGAGAAGATCGCCATCGAGTATGAAGTGCTGGAGCCAATTACCGACATGCACCAGGCTAAATTGGATGACAGCCCCTGGGTGCATCCTGATCGCAGCAATATTTTGTCTAAAACTGTGACCCATCGCGGCGATATGGCAGCAGCGAAGGCGGGTTCTGCTTATACAGCACAGGGCGTGTTTAACACGCAGATGATTGAGCATGGCTTTATGGAGCCGGAGTGCGCCATTGCGTATCCGGCGGGGGATGGGGTGGAAGTTTTGTCGCAGGGGCAGGGTGTGTATGAGGATCGGGTGCAGATTGCCAAGCTGTTGGGGCTGACGCAGAGCCAGGTGCGGGTGGTGATGGTTCCCAATGGCGGCGGTTTTGGCGGTAAGGAGGATTTGAGTGTGCAGGGTCATGCGGCGTTGGCGGCGTATTTGCTGCAACGGCCGGTGAAGGTGCGCTTGACGCGGGATGAGTCTATTGCCTTCCACCCCAAGCGGCATCCGATTTGGATGGATTATGAGGTTGGCTGTGATGCTGAGGGTAAGTTGACGTTTTGTGAGGTGGCGTTTGTGGGGGATACGGGGGCGTATGCGTCGGTGGGGATGAAGGTGTTGGAGCGGTCGGCGGGCCATGCGACGGGGGCGTATAATTTTCCGGTGACGGATGTGGCGGCAACGGCCGTTTACACCAACAACATTCCCTGCGGGGCCATGCGTGGCTTCGGCGTGAACCAGGCAGCCTTTGGGCTGGAGAGCCTGATTGACGAACTGTGCGAAAAAGGCGGCTTTGATCGCTGGCAGTTCCGTTACGACAATGCGTTGGATGATGGCGATATGACGGCGACGGGACAGGTGATTGAAGCGGGCGCGGGGGCGAAGGCTACGCTGCTGGCTGTGAAAGATGAATTTTACAAGGCTAAGTATGCCGGGCTTGCTTGTGGCATTAAGAATACGGGTATTGGTAATGGGATGCCCGATTCTTCGTCGGCGCGGATTACGATTGCGGCGGCCGATAAGGTGGTGATTGATCATGGCTGGACGGAGATGGGGCAGGGGGTGAATACGGTGGCTTTGCAAGTTGTTTGTAATGAAACCGGCCTGTCGCCAGATTTGTTTGAAGTGCGGATTGACACGGCTGCGGAGCAGGAGGCGGGGATGACGACGGCTTCGCGGGCGACTTCGCTGGTGGGTAATGCGCTGATTGATGCCAGTAGGCAACTGCGTGAGGATTTGCAGAACCATGCCCTGGCGGAGTTGGTGGGACGGGAGTATACGGGCAAGTTTGTGGTGGATTGGACGACGAAGCCGGGGGCGATGGTGGAGAAGGTGTATACGCATTATTCGTATAGCTATGCCACGCAGTTGGTGATTTTGGATGAGGAGACGGGGTTTGTGCAGAAGATTGTGGCGGCGCATGATGCGGGCAAGATTTTTAACCCGACGCTGTTTGAGGGGCAGTTGGAGGGTTCGATTCACATGGGTTTGGGGTATGCCATTAGTGAAGGTTTAGGGATGGAGAACGGCCGTCCGCAAAGCACCATGTTACGCAAAATGGGTATCCTCCGCGCCAAAGAGATGCCGGAAATGGAGATTATCGGTGTGGAAGTGCCTGATCCCTATGGGCCTTATGGGGCCAAAGGTGTGGGTGAGATTGGGCTGGTGCCAACGGCGGGTGCTGTTGCCAATGCGCTTTATCAGTTTGATGGCGTGCGGCGGTATGAACTGCCGATGCGGATTCCGAAGAAGGGGTTGGTGAAGCGCGTGAATGGGGGTGGAGGGTAATTGGTGTATTGGTGTATTGGTTTAGGGTAGATACACAAATACACAGTTACACCAATACACCCGCTAACCGAAATGAAACACACTCATTGGTAATTGAGTATGCCATTGAGTTATGTTATCATAATTATGTATGTATAACTATTTGGTAGCATAACGGCTATGAAGACATAGCTTGGAGGTGACATTATGGTGCGGACAACCATCATGGCAGAGGAAGATATTCTCTACAAAATTGAGCGGATTGCTAGAGAGCAAGGTAAGTCTAAGGCGGAGGTGATTCGGGAGGCGTTGGTGATGTATGTGACGGATGTAGAGACACAAAATCCCCCCATAAATCCACTGCTTAGTTTGATTGGGCTAGCTGGCGATGAAGGTGAGGAAATGGATTTGTCCGACGGTAAAGACGAAGAAATATTGCGTGAGGAGTGGAACAAACAGTATGAAGAGCGTTATGGTTGATGCCAGCTTTTTGGTCTCGCTTATCAGTGCTAAAGAGTTGCATCATGCTGCTTGTGTACAGGTGGCTCAAGGATTAAATAGTCACTTAATTGTTCCCATTACGGTTATACCAGAAGCCGCGCATCTTATTGCCAAACGGATTAGCCATCGAGCGATGAGGGTTTTTCTGAGCAAGCTGCGGAATCCCCAGTGGCGTATTGAAAATGTAACGCCGGCTGATTTTGAACGGACGGTAGATATTTTGGAGATGTATCAAGATGCACAATTGGATTTTGCGGATGGCACGATTGTAGCTATTGCCGAGCGGACGGGGGTTGACACTATTTTGACGTTGGATCGGCGGGATTTTTATATGATACGGCCGTTGCACACCGACCATTTCACCATCTTGCCCTAAGGAAAAAGATGACAACGATTTTAGTTAAAAATGCACGATTGCTGATTACGATGAACGATGCTGGTGAGAATATTGCCGATGGGGCGATGTTTGTGCGGGATAATGTGATTGCCTGGATAGGGCGCAGTGATGAGATACCAGAGAAAATGAAAACGGCCGATCGCCTCATCACCGCCACCGACAAAGTGGTTCTGCCCGGCCTCATCAACACCCATCACCATCTTTACCAGACGCTCACCCGCGCTTTGGCTCCCGATTCGGCGTTGTTCCCCTGGCTGCAAACGCTGTACCCTATTTGGGCGCGGATGGATGGGGAAGCGGTGTATACCAGTGCTTTGGTGGGCATGGCTGAATTGATTTTGAGCGGCTGTACGACGGCTAGTGACCATCTGTATCTCTTTCCCAATGGCTCAAAGCTGGACGATGAAATTCGGGCGGCGCAGGAGTTGGGTTTTCGTTTTCATGCGGCGCGGGGTTCGATGTCGTTGGGCGAAAGTGATGGCGGTCTGCCACCCGACAGTGTGGTGGAGACGGAAGAAGCCATTTTGCACGACAGCCGCCGTGTGATTGAGCAGTTCCATGATCCTGATCCCTATGCCATGATTCGCGTGGTGGTGGCTCCCTGTTCGCCCTTCTCGGTGACACCCGATTTGATGCGCGAGTCGGCGCGGATGGCGCGGAGTTATGGTGTGACGCTGCATACACATCTGGCGGAGACGAAGGATGAGGAGGATTTTTGCCTGGAACGGTTTGGCTATCGGCCGGCGGCTTACGCGGAGCAGTTGGAGTGGGTGGGGGATGATGTGTGGTGGGCGCACTCGATTCATGTGAACAGTGAGGAGATTGGGCTTATGGCGCGGACGCATACGGGCGCGGCGCACTGCCCGTGCAGCAATATGCGGCTGGCGAGTGGCATCGCGCCTGTGCGCCAGTGGTTGGATAGTGGTGTGCGTGTGGGTTTGGGCGTAGATGGCTCGGCCAGTAATGATGGCAGCCATATGCTGAATGAGGCGCGGCAGGCGTTGTTGTTGCAGCGGGTGCTGGGTGGGGCGACGAATTTGACGACGCGGGAGGCGTTGTGGCTGGGTACGCGGGGCGGGGCGCAGGTGTTGAAGCGGGATGATGTTGGGCAGTTGGCGGTGGGTAAAGCAGCCGATTTTATTGCTTTTGACTTGAACCAATTGGCTTATGCAGGGGCGCAGCATGACCCGATGGCGGCGCTGCTGTTTTGTGCGCCGCAGCAGGTGGATTTGAGTGTGATTAACGGCCGTATCATTGTCGAAGATGGCGAATTGCGAACGGTGGAGATGCGCCCAGTTATTGAGCGGCACAATCGCATTAGCCAGCGCATGATTAATGGGTAGAGATTTGAGGAGAAACTATGGCTAAAGTGAAAAATTATCATCGGCCGGAGAGTGTGGAAGAGGTGTTGGCGTTGTTGCAACGGCCGTCTACTACTCTCCTTGCTGGTGGCACACAATTGATTGCAAATTTAACTGAGCCTGTGGATGTGATTGATTTGCAGGCAGTGGGTTTGAACCAGATTGAAGTTGAGGCTGACACCATCACGATTGGCGCGATGGTGCGCTTGCAGGCGATGGTGGAACAGGCTGAGATGCCGGAGTTGGTGCGGCAGATGACTCTGCGCGAAGGGCCGAATACGTTCCGGCATATGGGGACGTTGGGCGGTGTGGTGGCCACGGCCGATCCCGAAAGTGAATTGTATGCTGCTCTGTTGGTGCATGAGGCGGTGGTGACGGTGCAGTCGAGTGCAGGTGAAAAGAGGTTCCACCTTTCTGAAAGGTGGAACCTCGCAAATGGGGAGTTGATAACGGCCGTTACCCTGCAACGACACGGGCAAACAGCCAGCGACCGCGTGGCGCGAACGCCAGCCGACAGACCGATTGTGGCTGTAGTCGGGCGGCGTGTGGGTGAGGCGGTTTTGTTGGCGGCGTGTGGGGTGGCGCAACGGCCGATTCTCATCAACGCTGACGAGATTGACCAGCTAAACCCACCCGCCGATTTTCGCGGGTCGAGTGGGTATCGGAGGGAGATGACGGCCGTTTTGGCTGATAGAGTTTTGGGGAAATTTAATGGCACGCAAAGGCGCAAAGGCGCAAAGAAAGAATCTTAGCCTTTGCGCCTTTGCGTGAGACCAGTCATGCACGAAAATGAAATTGCAAAAGTTGTTGTGGATGCTTGCGGCTTGGATTGCTTGTGAATTTTGGTGGCGAAATTATCAAAACGGGTATCAAGCGCGTTGCCAATAAGTTAGAAGAATAGACTTTGCGCCTTTGCGCCTTTGCGTGAGAAAAAACAATGGAAATACAAGTAATAATTAACGATAAAGAGAAAACATTCACCAGTAATCCAGGGGATACCCTGCTGCGGGTTTTGCGGCGGGAGGGGTATTTTAGCGTGCGTTTTGGCAGTGATA
>JACKBT010000046.1 GCA_020634415.1 Ardenticatenaceae bacterium | reverse complement strand
GCAGATTATACCGGTTTTGTTGGTAAATTAAAAAACCGAAGAGGAGTTAGCGATTGCGGCGCTGCGCGGCTAACTGCTGCCGGATGGCCGCGTGGCGTTCGCGGCTGAGGGGGTAGCGGGAGGCGGCCCAAACGGCCAACAGCAGCAGTACCGCCGGCACATAGCCGATGAAAATTCGCAAAGCCAACAGGGCTGCTGGCGGCTGCTCAATAAACTGGCTGCCGGTGGTGCTGCTGATAAAACCTGTGGCGGACAGCACTTGCCCCACAATGAAGATGGCTACCGCTGAGGCCAATTTGCGCATAAAGACGAGATAACCGGCGTAGATGCCTTCGCGCCGTTTGCCGCTGTGTAGTTCATCGCTTTCGGTCACATCGGCGACGATGGCCCAGGGGATGACATTGGCTGCACCATAGCCTAATCCCGCGAAAACGGCCGCTATCAGCACCCACTTTTGCCCGCCTGGCGGCACCTGGCTCATTACCACCATCACCGTCGAGAGGAAGATCATGCTGCCCATGTAGGTGCGCCGCTTGCCATATTCGCGGGTAAGCCGCACCACCAAAGGCATGGTCATAAAGGCCACACCCAAGACGATGGCTAAAACAAGGCTGTCTATGCCGGGGGCCACGCGAATGTAATCAATAAGAAAGCGGACAAAGACGACGAGAATGATGTCGGCGGCGGTGAAGCTGAAGAGGTAGATGATGGCCCCGATGCGAAACGGCCGATTTTGGAACACTTCGCGCATGGTTTGTAACGGCCGAATTGGGTCATGGTCGCGCGGGCGTTCTGGCTCGGTGATGTGGCGGAACAGCAGCAGCAGTGGCACGACCATGGTGGCCCCCCAAACGGCCGCTACCACCATGTAACCCAGCCGAATACCCGCCGGGCCACCGCCAAACCAGACACCGATCACATTTTCGGCCAGCAGTTTGAAGCTGCCGACGGTAACGAGGGAGGCCAAAATGGAGATGCTCATGCGCCAGCCGGCCAGACTGCTGCGCTCGTCATAATCCTCACTCAATTCTGGTGTCAGGGCCACATAAGGCACGTTGACGATGGTAAAGATGGTGTCGGAGAGGAGGAAGGCTAAAGCGTAATAGACGGCCAGCCCGGTTGAACTGAGCGGGGGAATGTAGAAGAGCAGGAAGAAGGAGAGGCCAAAAGGGACAGCACCAAAGAGGAGAAACGGCCGTCTGCGTCCCCAGCGCGTTTGAATGCGATCACTCAACATGCCCACCAAGGGGTCATTAATGCCATCCCACAGCTTACCTACCAGCACCACTGTACCGGCCACACCGGCATTAAGGCCCACTACATTGGTTAAAAACACAAACCAAAAGGCATTCCGCGCCGCCGCCGCTGCCGCTGTGCCCCAATCACCGAGGCCGTAGATGAATTTTGTTTTGGTAGATAATTGCATGAGTTCGGGCAGGAGACTGGGAGATTGGAGATTAGAGATTAGCCTAGTCTCCAATCTCTAGTCTCCAATCTCCCTCGTACCAGTTGCTCGTAGATGGTTATGAACGCGGAGCAATTATACGTACATGGGAACAAAACCCCATCTTTTAACGTCAGCATAGGAAATAGGTCATACGGCCGTTGTCAAAACGTCAAGAAACCAATGGCGCAGCACCCCTACACTAACACCATAGCGGTCGAATCAGTTAGTCAACCAGAGCCAAGGCTTTGGTATGTAGGAGAGAAAAATATGCCCACCCAATATATGCTCTTCTGGTCAATTGTAATTATTTTGGCTGTTGGCACGTGGCGCTTGCGCCAGTGGAGTGATGTCATCTTTATCAGCCTTGTCACCCTCATCGTTCTCTTCGTCAGCCGCACCCTCTTCATCCAACTCACCATCGCTGCCAACCTTGACCCCAGCATGGTGCTGCAAAACCCCTTTGTCTTCTTGCGTGGTGGCCCCTATGGCTGGCTGGCTCTGCTCATTATGCCCTGTGGCTGGCTTGGCCCCATCATTGGCATGAATATTGTGCAGCGCAAATATCAGTTCATGGGTAATTGAGTGATGGGGTAATTTTGCCTCGATTACCTAGCTGCCCCCGCCCATCCCCATCACCAACCGGATTAACCAGCGAAAAATCCGCTGCCCGAAGCTGGGGCGGGGGTTGATGCGGATGCTCTCCTCCATGCGTGCCATTGCCTCGACCCAACGGCCGCGCCGAATGGCTAAAATGCCCATCGCTCGTAAAACCTGGCTTTGTTTGGCGGGGTCCTGGCATTGGGCAAACAGGGCGGCTGCTTCACTGTAGCAGCGGGCGGCTTCGTCTCGCTGCCGTTTGGCCGCATAAAGATCGCCTAAATTGCCCAAAGCCTGCCCCTGCCGATTGAGATCGCCTAATTCGCCGAAGATAGCGGCGGCTGTCTGCAATGATTGGGCCGCTGCCTCGCGGTGGCCCTGCAAACGTTGAATCACGCCGATGTTGTTGAGGGCTTCTGCCTGCCCGGCGCGGTTTTTGTCGGCCAGGTAGCTCTGTGCCGCTGCTTCAAATTTGGCGAGAGCTTCTGTGCGCTTGCCTTGTTGGAATAGAGCTAATCCTTCGTCTTTTAAGCTGTCTGACTGAGCCATATCGTTATCCTGTGGGGGTTGTGTTCTAAAAAGAAAAATGGCAGCGTGGGCTGCCATTTTAGTGTATGCGGGGGTGGGGGTTCCGTCAGCAGGACATGTGGCCTAGAAGGTGATGTCTAAGATGCTGGCGGCCAGATCGCGCAGCTTTTGCACGTCCATGTCGCCAATCTTTTTGGCTGTTTCTAAATAGCTTTCGTTGCCTGGTTTGGTGATGAAGACTTGCAGTTCGGGTGACAAAACGGAAAACTGTTTAAGCATCCGCTGTTCGGCTTCGTGGCGGGCCAGGGGGCCGTGTTCTTCATCTACGAAGTGGGTGACGGAGACATCTAGGGCTTTGCTTAATTGTTCCAGATGGAGATAGGGGATGGGGACATCACCAGATTCATAGCCGGTGATGGTTTCGGTATCTACACCGATGGCTTCGGCCAATTTTTCGGCTGATTGGCGAGCACGGAGCCGCCGTTGTTTGAGCAGCACACCGATGACGCGCTGGCGCAATTCTATGAAGTCTTGGTAGGAGTCGCGCTGATTGTTTGCCAGTGGTTCGCTGCCCCAAAAGTAACCCATGGGGACGTTGAAGAACATGGCTAGGGCTTCCAGGTCGGGTAGGGAGAGGGGGTGATCACCAGCTTCGACTTTTTCGTATTCGCTGAGGGAGAGGCCGAGGGCGGTGGCGCATTCGGCCGTTTCGCGGCGTGCGTGTTCTCGTGCTTTTTGCACCAGTTCTGCCAGAATCGTTGCGCGTCGGGGATCCAAATTGCTCATGACATTTCCATTGTAATGGTTTCAGTCTGTGAGACTGGTTAATACAGCCATTTATATTAACATAAATTATACAAGGTGCAATTTTGCTGTCTAGGGGAAAATGTAAGGTAGTGGTGCTTGAGGTGGGGAAACGCTCAATTTTGAGAGGCTTTGTGAGAACGTGCTAAAATTGGAACAGACCTTTGGCACAGGCCAGCAATTTAAGGAGAAAGGTTTATGGCGGAATCAGACACACCTTCAAAAGTAATGGCGGAGCAGTTGGCTAATACACAGTTGTCGGGGGCTTTGGATTTGACAATTGTGCGGGTGATTGCCAGAGGGTCTGAGCCGTTGCGTTTGGCGGCGGGCGAGTGGTTGTTTCGGCAGGGGGATATGAGTGATGCTTTGTATGTGGTGTTGTCGGGGGAGTTGGAAGCGGTGTTGATGATTGAGGGGAAGGGGGAGATGGTTGTAGGAGAGATTGGGCCGAGTGGGATTATTGGGGAGATGCAGATTTTGAGTGGCAGGCCGCGGGCGGCTTCGATTCGGGCGGTGACGGATGCCAGTTTGGCGAAGATTTCTAAGGAGGCGTTTGAGAATATTGCCAGGGCGCAGCCGCAGTTTTTGGCGCGGATGGGGACGATCATTGAGGAGCGGCTGCGGCGTAATCAGCTTTTTGAGGCGCTGCCGAAGCTGTTTGGGCCGATGGATTTGGAGACGATGCGGCAGATTCAGGCGCGGCTGGAGTGGGTGTTTTTGCCGCGTGGTGAGGCGTTGATGAGGCAGGGGGAGCAGGTGCGGGAGTTTTATATTTTGATTAACGGCCGTCTCGTTGCCAAAACAAAAAATGCGAGTGGAGAGGAAAAGACAGTGGGTGATGTGATAGCGGGTGAGAGCATTGGCGAGACGCAGATTTTGACCAATGGCGAGTCTACGGTGACGATTTATGCGGTGCGGGATTCGGAGTTGGTGCGCTTTTCGCAGGAGGAGTTTGACTGGCTGATTACGACTTATCCCACTGTGCTGCGGCAGATTAGCATTGGCATTGCCAATGATTTGCGGCGGGTGATTCAGGGGCCAGGGGCGGAGAAGCGGGATCGGGATATGGCGTTGGATATTGTGGTGATGCCGGTGACACCGGATGTGCCGCTGGCCGATTTTGTGGAGAAGTTGGGGGCTGTTTTGGCTAAGATGGGGCCGACGCTGGTGTTGGATAGTGAACGGCTGGATGAGTTTTTGGCGATTCCAGGCATTTCCCAGATTCCGAAGGATGATCCGGAAAATATCCGTCTGGTGGCCTGGCTGAATGAGCAGGAGACGCGCTTTAAGTTTACGCTTTACCAGACGGATGGGACGGATACGCCCTGGACGCGGCGCAGTTTGCGGCAGGCGGACCATATTGTGATGGTGGGCTGGGCTTCTGGTTCGCCGGCGTTGGGGGAGATTGAAACGGCCGTTCTTAAACAGTACAACGAAACGATTAGCGTGCCGCAAAGCCTGGTGCTGCTCTATAGACCGGGTGAGGAGCCGCGTGAGACACGACGCTGGCTGGAGCCGCGCCAGGTGACACATCATCAACATTTTCGGGTGGGGGAAACGGCCGATTTCCAACGACTAGCCCGCCATCTCACGGGCAAACAAGTGGGGCTGGTCTTGGGTGGTGGCGGCGCACGGGGATATGCGCATATTGGCGTGATTCGCGCTTTTGCCGAGGCCGGTGTGGGCATAGATATTGTCGGCGGCACCAGCATGGGGTCGCTGATTGCGGGCCAATTTGCCCTGGGCTGGGACTATGACACGATGGTGCAGCGTTCCAAAGAAGCCCTGCCCAAATCGGTTTTGGACTATACCCTGCCTGTGGCCGCCCTGATTACGGGCCGCAATTGGACGAATATGGTGCGTAAACTGTTTGGCGAGGTGCAGATTGAGGATTTATGGCGGGATTATTTTTGTATTTCCAGCAACCTGACGCAGGCCAAAGCCATTGTGCATGATCGCGGTTCTTTGTGGCAGGCCGTGCGCACCAGCACAGCTATTCCGGGCATTATTCCGCCCATGAATGAACATGGTGATCTGCTGGTGGATGGGGGTGTGTTGGATAATTTGCCAGTGGCGGTGATGCAGCGGCGTAATGGGGACGGGCCGATTATTGCCAGTGATGTGAGTGCGCCGGTGGATTTGCACACAACGGCCGAATTTGGGCCGTATCTTTCGGGCTGGCAGTTGTTGTGGCAGCGGCTTAATCCCTTTGCCAAAACGCCAGATATTCCCTCGATGGGGGCTACGATTATGCGAGCCAGTTTGTTGAGCAGTGCTCAGGCGTTGGATGCAGCGAAGGCTATGGCGGATATTTACCTTTATCCACCGGTGGAAAAATTTGGCACATTGGAGTTTTTGGCGTTGGAGGCGATTGTGGAGATTGGTTATGTTCATGCTCAGAAGATGATTGAAAAGTGGCGGAGTGAGGGAAAGCTGGATATATTTTTTGCTGATTAGGTGGTTCAATACGGAAGTTGTGGATCGTAAAACGTAAAACGTAAGTGTCTGTACATGTTGTGTTTTACGTTTTACGCTTTATAGGCTTTCTGGAAGAAGTTTATGAGTTCCAAGCCCAGAGAAGAGAAGACGTATTATTTGGATAAAACGACGATGGGCCGGATTTCGATGCTTTTTTTTGGCATCTATTTTTGGCTGACGATGCGGCTGCGGGTGATTGGTCTGGAGAATATTCCGGAGCATGGTGGCTGTTTGTTGACGTCGAATCATTTGGCGCAGATTGATTCGTTTTTGCTGCTTTATGTGGTGTCTCGTCCTATTTCGTTTATGGCGAAGGAGGAGATTTTTGTGAAGTGGTATTCGGATATTTTTGTGCGTCATTTGGGGGCGTTTCCGGTGCAGCGGGATAAGATGGATAGGTGGGCGTTGAAGCAGGCGCTGAGTGTGTTGAAGAAGGGGTATGTGTTGGGGATTTACCCGGAAGGGGAGCGGAGCCAGGCGAAGCAGTTGCAGGAGGCGAAGGTGGGGCCGGCTTATTTGGCGCAAAAGAGTGAACGGCCGTTAATCCCCATTGCCATCACGGGTACGCACCATGTTTTGCAGCAGTGGTGGCCGCTGCGTGTGCCGGTGACGGTGCGCTTTGGTGAGCCGATTTACCCGCAGGCAGATGAGTCGCCCCAGGAATTGACGGAACGGCTTATGCGCAAGATTGCCAGTATGCTGCCGCCTGATATGCGTGGTGTGTATGGTGGATGATGGGGCCAGAGACGGGAGTGTGTGATGGTGGGCCTGACACAAGCGGAGGTGGTGGCGCGTCGGGCGCGGGGTGCGGGGAATCGGGTGGTGCCGGCTAACGGCCGTTCCTATACCCAAATTATTCGTACCAATATCTTCTCTTTTTTCAATAACATTTTGTATGTGATTGGCATTGCGCTCATTGCTTTGGGGCAAACTTCGGATGCGTTGATGAGTGTGGGGCTGGGGGTGTTGAATGCGCTGGTGGGGACGGTGCAGGAGATTCGGGCCAAGCGTAAGTTGGATCAGGTGGCTTTGCTTAATCAGCCGCATGTGATTGTGCGGCGTGACAACCAGGAGCAGACAATTCGCCCGGATGAACTGGTGTTGGGGGATGTGATTGTGCTGCGTTTGGGGGAACAGGCGATGGTAGACGGCCGTTTTCTCGGCGAAAGTGTTGTGGAAATGGATGAATCTTTGCTGACGGGCGAAACGGATTTAGTGCGCAAGGGGGCGGGCGATAATATCTTGTCTGGCAGCTATTGTGTTACGGGTGTGGGGTATTATGAGGCCGAAAAGGTGGGTGTGGATAGTTATGCCAATCAGATAACGGCCAGTGCGCGGGAGTTCCAAACGAGCTATACGCCTCTGCAACAGAACGTCAATTTTGTGGTGCGGCTCATTATGGTGGTTGTGGCTATCATGTCTCTTATCATCTTTGCGGCGGCGATTATTGAGGGTCTGCCGTTCAGCCGCCTGGTGGAAATGGCGGCGGTGCTGACGGGGCTGGTTCCTTATGGCCTCTTCACCATGATTGTGGTGAGTTATGCGCTGGGGGCGGCTAAGATTGCCCAGCAGGGGGCTTTGGTGCAGCAGACGAATGCGGTGGAGTCGTTGAGTAATATTGATGTGTTGTGTATGGATAAGACGGGGACGCTGACGACGAATCGGCTGCAATTTGAGACGTTTATTTCTCTTGACGATAGGTTATCTGATGAGGAAATTGGGGCGCGGATCGGCCGTTTGGGGCGCAGTGCCACGACGCAAAATAAAACAAGTGAGGCTTTGGCGGCCAAGCTGCCGGGGGCGGCGGAAGCGCCTTTGGCCGAAGTGCCTTTTGCCTCGGCGCGGAAGTGGAGTGCGTTGGCCTTTGCCGATGGGGTGTATGTGCTGGGGGCGTTGGAGATGTTGGCGCGGTATTTGCCGGAAACGGCCGTTGCTCCTCATTCCCCCCTCGTGCAGCAAGCTGAAAGCTGGTCGAACGAGGGTTTGCGGGTGCTGCTGCTGGCCCACAACCCCGATGTGTATGATGTGGATGTGAATTTACCTGATTTAGAGCCGATGGCGTTGATCTGTTTGCGGGATGAGTTACGGCCGTTTGCGGCTGAAACGATGCGGGCTTTTGAAAAGTTGGGGATCGAACTCAAAATCATCTCGGGAGATAATCCGCATACGGTGGCGGCGCTGGCGCGGCAGGCGGGGATGAACCATACAACGCTGGTTTCGGGCGCGGAACTGGCTGCTTTGTCTGAGGGGCAGTGGCCGCAGGTGGTGCAGGAGACGAAGATATTTGGCCGGATTGCGCCGGAGCAGAAGCAGGCGATTGTGGAGACGTTGCTGGGAAACGGCCGTTACGTAGCCATGATGGGCGATGGCGTTAACGACGTACTTTCCCTCAAAAAAGCCCAGGTCGGCATTGCCATGCAAAGCGGCAGCCAGGCCACCCGCAACATTGCCGATATGGTCCTGCTCAACGATTCCTTCGCCGCCTTGCAGCCCGCCTTCAGCGAAGGCAAAAGCATCATCGGCGGCCTCACCCGCGCCATGTACCTCTTCCTGGTGCGCGTAGTAGCCTCCGCCTTCATCATCATAGCCGTGGCTATGATGGGGCTGAATTTCCCCTTTGAACCTGCCCAGGTCGCCCTCACTTTATTCACCGTGGGCATTCCCGCCTTTTGCCTCACCCTGTGGGCGCGTCCCCTGCTCCTCAACGAGAATATTCTGCGCTCCCTGATTCGCTTTGTCATTCCCGCCTCCATTTTGTTACTCCTATTTTCCCTCTCCATCTTCACTGCCATGAACTATTCTGTGCAAAACCGGTTCAGCCGCTTCGACATTCCACCCGATGTCGTGCAGGCTTTCCAGGAACAAACCGGACTGGTCTACAATGTGGATGAGGGATTCACCGCCGCCGCCGCGACAATCGTGGCTCAGTCATTTTTATCTGTGTTCCTCTCCTATACAGCGTTTGTTTTGATTCTTTTCTTAGAACCCCCGCACCGCTGGTTTGAAGCCTGGACAGGGCGCGGGCAATTACGCTGGTCATCGGGCATGGTGGCTGCCTTGTGGGTGATCTTCACCGCCATTGTGCTGTGGGAGCCAACAAGCAGCTATTTTGGCTTGATCCCCATGCCCCTGCCGGCTTTATTGATGCTGTGGGTGCTGGTATTCATTTGGGCCTGGCTGCTGCGCTACTTGTGGCGAACCAGTTGGTTGGAGCGGGTATTGGGTGTATAGGAACACGGATTAAATAAATCACGGAAGAAGTTCAACTTCTTCTGAGAAGTTGAACTTTTAATGGGCATAGGCTAGCAGTTTGTCGGAGAACCCCAATTTGTAGCCGCGAAATCCCTTTCGCGCTCGGGGAACGCGGTAAGGATACCGCGCCTACGGCCACTTTTCCGACAGCCCGCTAGGGGAAATGTTAATTTGTATGAATAGCATTGGTAATTGGATAGTGGAATGCCCACTCACCCAATTACCAGTGACCAATTACCAAACGGAGTGAGATGAGATGAAGGCAAACGTAGTGATTATTGGCGCGGGGATTATTGGGGCGAGTTTGGCCTATCATTTGGCCGATATGGGGGTGGAGGGAATTGTGCTGGTGGATAAGGGCGATTTGGATGCTAATGATGGCTCGACAGGACACGCGCCGGGCGGGCTGCGGGTGCTGACGGCCAATGAATGGTTCACGCGCTTGGGGTCGCGCTCGCGTAAGCTGTATGACAAGCTGCCGTTGGCCGTAGAAGGCGAGGAGCAGTTTTTCCGCACCGGTTCGATGCAGATTGCGCTGGAGAAATGGCGCTTCGAGAGTTATCGCCGTTTGCAGGAGTGGGGCATGACGCACGGGGAGCCGACTTTTTTGCTGACACCGGAGGAGGTGCAGGCGAAAGTGCCGTTGGTGGATGCGAGCAAGGTGGTGGGTGGCATTTTTCTGCCGAATGGGGGCGTGTTGAAGACGAGCCGGTTGGCGACATCGCTGCGGAAGATGGGGGAAGCGACGGGGCGGTTGACGAGTTTTGCCGATACGTTGGTGACGGAGGTGGTGGTGAGTGGCGGCAGGGTTCAGGGTGTGTTGACCGACAATCCCGACCTGCCCCGCATTGAATGTGAGCAAGTCGTCCTGTGCAGCAATATCTGGGCACCTTTGTTGTGCGAGAAATTGGGCGTGAACATGCCCCTCTTCCCCGGCCAGCACCAATACATCTACACCGATCCCGTGCCAGCGCTGGATGAGCGCAAGCACATTGAAGTGACCATGCCCGTGACCACAGTAGACGACATTTCCATCTATTTCCGGCAGCACAGCGAGCGGCTGGGCATTGGCAGCTATCATCATCGGGCGATGCTGGTTGACCCGCACAAACTGGGCAAAAAGGCGGAATTCCCCTTCACGCCGGAAGATTTCACGACGGCCTGGGGCTTGATGCAGGATGTGATGCCGCCGCTGAAACAGTCGCGGGTGTCGCATGGCTTTAATGGCATGTTCGCCTTCACTGTAGATGGTTTCCCCATCGTGGGCGAATCGCCGATTAAGGGCTTTTGGACATCGGTGGGCGCGTGGCTCTCTTTTGCGGGCGAGTTGGGTAAGGTGCTGGCGCGGTGGATGGTGACGGGCGATCCGGGGATGGATATGCGCATGGCCGATATTAATCGCTTCCAGCCTTACCAACTCAATCGGGAGTATGTGACGCGGCAGAGCAAATATTATTATGAAATTGGCTTTGATGTCATTCATCCCAATCAGGTGGCCTCGAGTGTGCGCAATTTGAAGCAGTCGCCCCAGTATGATCGAGTGGCGGCGTTGGGGGCGCAATTTGCCCCCTTTGCCGGGACGGAATCGGCCTTGTGGTATGAGTCGAACGCGCCCTTGCTGGAGAAATATGGGGACAAAATCCCGCCTCGTGAGGGCTGGGATGCCCAATATTGGTCGCCGATTCAGGGGGCGGAGCATTTGGCCGTGCGTGAGGGCGTGGGGCTGGTGGATTGGGGCGGGGGTATGGCGGCGATTGAGGTGAGTGGGCCAGGGGCAACGGCTTATTTGAATTATCTGTGTACGAACAAGGTGGATAAGCCGGTGGGTGGCGTGACCTATACGCTGTGGCTGACGCCGAAGGGCGGGGTGCGGCGGGATTTGACGGTGGCGCGGTTGGGCGAGGAGCGGTATTGGGTGTTGACGGGGAAGGGGGATTTGCCGGCGGAGTTGGTGTGGATGGAGAGGAATTATGAATTAGGAATTAGGAATTATGAATGGGGGGAGGTGATGATTCGGAGTTTGGGGGATGAAAAGATTGCGATTGCGTTGTGGGGGCCGAAGGCGCGGCAGGTGTTGCAGAAGGTGGCCACGGCCGATGTGAGCAACGAAGCCTTTCCGTTTTACACGGTGCGGGAGATGGGGGTGGGGATGGTGCCGACGGTGGCGGTGCGGTTGTCGTATGCGGGTGAGTTGGGCTGGGAGTTTTATGCGGGGGCGGGATACGGCCGTTTGCTCTGGGACACACTCTGGGAAGCAGGGCAGGAGTTCGGGATGCACCCCTGTGGCATCAGTGCTGTCATGTCGCTGCGGCTGGAGAAGGGGTATCGGCTGTATGGCGCGGACATTACGCCGGAGTACAACGCTTATGAGGCGGGTTTGGGCTGGCTGCTGCGCTACAACAAGGGGGATTTTGTGGGGCGAGAGGCAGCGTTGGCGCAAAAGGCAGCGGGGGTGCAGCGTAAGCTGGTTTGTCTGGCCTTTGACGATCCACAGGCCATCATGTATGGCAATGAGCCGGTGCTGGTGGACGGCGAAGTGGTAGGGCGGGTGACGAGTGGCAATCGGGGCTACACGGTGGGCAAGTTTATTGCCATGGCTTATGTGGCGGCTGCTTATGCGGAAGCTGGTACACAGGTGCAGGTGCGGTATTCGGGCAATTCGTTTGATGGCGTTGTGGTGGCGGAGCCGTTGTGGGATGTGGGGAATGGGAGGTTGTTGGGGTAGAGGGGGAACGGCCGTATGAGTTGGGAATGTGAGGGGTTGAGGAACAACTTACGATATTTGCCAGTTGCGAAATAGTTTAAATAATCCTCATGCAGATTGCCATATTTTTGACTTGCTCCCAAATCGGGAGCGAATTATAATTTCTGCATGAGGATTATCTCCCGCAAAACATTACGCGAATTTTGGGAAAAGTATCCTGATGCTGAACAGCCGCTTCGTGCCTGGTATGCTAGGGCGGAACGGGCAGATTGGCAGTCACCCAATGATATAAAATTGGACTATCGTAACGCCAGCTTTGTAGCCAATAACCGCGTCGTGTTCAATATCAAAGGGAACCATTATCGTTTAGTTGTGGCCATCAATTATTCTTATGGCATTCTTTATATTCGCTTTGTCGGCACGCACAAAGAGTATGATCAAATTGATGTCACCACGATTTGAGAGGTAAACATGGACATTAAACCCATTAAAACAGAAAGTGATTATGAAGCCGCCTTGCAAGAAATCGAGCGGCTATGGGAGGCGGAACCTGGCTCCAGCGATGGTGATAAATTAGATGTGTTGGCAACGCTAGTGGCGGCCTATGAGGAAAAGCATTATCCCATTTTGCCTCCTGATCCGGTGGAGGCGATTTTGCATTTTATGGAAAGCCAGGGATTGTCGCGTAGTGATTTGGAGCCGTATATGGGGACACGGGCGCGGGTGTCTGAGGTGTTGAATCGGAAACGGCCGTTAACCCTGAACATGATTCGTCAATTACACAGTGGTCTGGGCATTGCGGCGGAGATTTTGGTGCAGCCATATGAGTTGGGGGTGTGAGGGGGTGGGGAGGAAACGGCCGTTAACCCTGAATATGAATATGATATAATTTGCGCTATGAACACACAAACCGAACCCCAGGTAACAGAATTTGAAGAGACAATCCTCTCTATTATGCGCCGATTGCCAGCGGAACGATGGCCAGCTTTGATTGAGTTTGCTCGTTTTCTTGAGTTTCAGGCTGAACAAGCGGCTTCCACAACTGTAGAGCAAGTAGAAAATTCTGAGGGAGATGCCAGGTGGGATGAGTTGCTGGCACGGCCAAAAGCCAAGCTGCTGCTGCGTGAGATGGCTCAGGAGGCACGGGCTGAGTATGCCGCGGGCGAGACGACTGAGATTGGTCTGACCGATGATGGTTTGCTTGAACCTAAATGAACTCACGCGCCACACGTCAATTTTGGAAATTGTACGATGCCCTCCCCCTCGAAATTCGGCAGCGTGCTCGTCGTGCTTACGAACTGTGGCTGAATGATCCCCGTCACCCCAGTATCCAATTCAAGAAGGTAGACGATCAAGAGCTAATCTATTCGGCGCGAGTGACTGATGATTACCGCGTTTTGGGTGTATTAGAGGATGATACTGTGACGTGGTTTTGGATTGGCAAGCATGAGGAATACGAGCGGATGTTGAAATGATAATGGATCATAGCAAAGTAAGAGCAGTAAAATGAATGTCATGTTGACTGTCCGTATTCCCAAAACACTCCATAGCCAGGTACGAGAATTAGCCGAGGAAGAGGGTATCTCTATGAATCAGTTTGTGATGTTGGCTTTAGCGGAAAAGGTAGCCACGTTGCAAGCTGTTGGTTATTTGGAGGAACGAGCCAAGCGGGGCAGCCGCGAGAAGTTGCTGGCAGTTTTGGCTAAAGTGACGGATGTTGAACCTGAGGAATATGATCGGTTGGATTAAGTTTGGGGATGTGGGTGGGGGTGTTGGGGAAACGGCCGTTTCCCCAACACCACGCTCCATCAATTACGCAGTGGGTGAGGATGGTGGTGAAGGTTTGGGAACGGCCGTTAAGCCCTTTTCCCACTTTAAGCCACAGCAAATTCGGTATACGGCCGTTCTACTGGTGGCACGAAGCCTAGAACAATATCCTGGGCTGGCACCTCTCTTGCCAAAAGATAGGTGGCTAGCCCCTCTTCTGTCCAATCTTCTTCAATCCATATTTTGCCCTGACGGATGGAAACATGGAGAACGATGCCATCAATACGTTCCCTAGCTGTCCAGCCAATTTTTCGCAGTAGATATTGATGGCGTTCATCATCAAAAACAAGGACGATTTCATACGCATGGGGCAATTTTTCCAAAAGTGCAGCATAGGCTGTCAGACCATCCTTAATGATGGAAGCATATTGATTTATTTGATCCATTGCACAATCTCCTCTTGTTCAATATCAACCGTAAACATTTTGAGCTGATGACGTTGTATAATTTGACTAACGCCTTCTCTCGTAAAGAACTGACGATAGACAATATCATTGATAGCTAGAAAAAACTCATAATCAAGTTGTCCCAGCTCAATAACATCAAGATATAGCGAGTATTGCCCTAAAGCCTGTTGTAAGGCTCGAATAAAAGATCGTTCGCTAAATGTTTTCACTTCAACGATAATCTTTTGCGCCCCTTTTGTTACCAGAATAGGCTGCTTTTCAGCAGCCAAATCGGCAAAAATGCTAATTTCCTTATACTCCAGACCAAATGGATCGTGCGTAATTTGCCAACCATCTTTTATCAGAGCATTCTTGACAGCATCGTGAATTTTGTCTCTCGCCATAGCTAGATTTTAGAGTTAATAAACATGGCAGTCAATGGCCTTAGCCTGGTGGTCTGTGGTGTTGGATGAGAAACGGTCGTCTACCCCTCCCCCGATCCACAGTTACACAGTGGCCTGGGCATTGCGGCGGAGGTTTGGGAACGGCCGTATGTGTTGGAGGTGTGAGAAGTTAGGGAGTAGCTTATAATTTGCTACTTACAAAGAATATGATCAAATTGATATCACTACGATTTGAGAGGTAAACATGGACATTAAACCCATTAAAACAGAAAGTGATTATGAAGCTGCTTTGCAAGAAATTGAGCGCCTGTGGGAGGCTGAACCCGGCTCCAGCGATGGTGATAAATTAGATGTGTTGGCAACGCTGGTGGCTGCCTATGAGGAAAAGCAGTATCCTATTCTGCCACCTGATCCAGTGGAGGCGATTTTGCATTTTATGGAGAGCCAGGGTTTGTCGCGCAGCGATTTGGAACCGTATATTGGAACCAGAGCGCGGGTGTCTGAGGTGTTGAATCGGAAACGGCCGTTAACCCTGAACATGATCCGCCAACTGCACAGCGGCCTGGGTATTGCGGCCGAGATTTTAGTGCAGCCGTATGAATGGGGTTATTAAGATGGTGTTGGAGGTTTGCTGATGAGTGGGTTTGATGTAACGGCCGTTCGCCGAGAATTCCCTATCACTGAAAATTGTGTCTACGTTAATCATGCGGCCGTTGGCCCCATCTCGCGCCGGGTGCAGCAGGCCATGCAGGAGCAGAGTGAACTGCACCTGACGCAGATTGACACCTCGCGCGAGATGAGTTTGGCGCGGTATGAGGAGGGGCGGCGGTTGGCGGCGCAGTTGGTGGGCAGTCGGCCAGAGCAGGTGGCCTATATCCAAAACACCTCGCACGGCATTTCGCTCATCGCCAATGGCCTGACGTGGCAGGCGGGCGATAATGTGGTGCTGCCGGAGTTGGAGTTCCCTTCCAACTATCTGGCCTGGTTGGGTTTGCAGGCACAGGGGGTGGAACTGCGCTTTATGAAGACGGAAAACGGCCGTCTCCTCCCCGACCAACTGCACCAACTGATAGATCAGCGCACCAAAGTTGTCACCCTCAGCCATGTGCAATTTTTTAACGGCTTCCAGTGTGATTTGGCCGCTTTTGGCGATATTTGCCAGCAGCATGGCGCTTTGCTGGTGGTGGACGGTACGCAGTCAGTGGGGGCGCTGCGGGTGGATGTGGGGGCGATGGGTATTGATGCCCTGGTGGTGAGTGCGCACAAATGGATGTTGGGGCCGTTGGGCATTGGTTTTATGGCTTTGTCGCCGAGAGCGTTGCAGCGGCTGAAGGTGGCGGTGGTGGGGTGGTTGAGTGTGGAACGGCCGTTTGAATTCCGCCGCCAATTAGACCTGCTGCCCGATGCCCGCCGCTTTGAACCTGGCACAGAAAATGGGGCGGGCATGTTTGGCCTGACGGCTCGCTTGGCCCAAATCCAGGAAACGGGGGCACAGGTGATTGAGCGGCGCATCCTAGCTCTCACCGACCAGTTTGGCGAGGGTCTGCACCAACAAGGCTACACCATCACCAGCCCACGTGGCCTCAACGAACGCTCCGGTATCGTCACCTTCACCCATCCTCACCTTGCCACCGAGCAGCTATTCACCCAGCTAAACCAGGCCAATGTCCGCGCCAGCGTCCGCAACGGAGCCATCCGCATTTCGCCCCATTATTACAACTCGGAAGACGAAATGGATTTTATTGTGAACAGTCTGCCGTAGAAGCGGCCCAATTACTCCAATGCCCAATTACCCCATGTCTCTCGGCCTCACCATCACTCTCCAACAACTCCACGACAATCCCTATCCACTGTTCCAGCAGCTATTGGCCGATGAGCCAGTTTGCTGGCTGCCAGAATTGAACATGTGGCTGATTGTGCGCTATGAGGATGTAGTGCAGGTGCTGCTCGATTGGCAGACTTTTGGCCTGGAATCGGAGCATTCGCTGATTGCCGATACGATTGGGCCGATGATGCTGAGTTTGGATGGAGAGGCACATCAGCGGCTGCGTATGCCTTTCGCCGCGCCCTTTCGCCCCAAACCCCTGCGCCGCACCTACGCCCAAACGATTGCGGACATTGCTCATTTGTTGATTGATGAGTTTGTGCAGGCAGGAACGGCCGATCTCCACACCCAATTCTCTACTGAACTGGCCCTTCTCACCGTCACTACCGTCCTCGGCTTTCCCATTGCGGATCGGGCCAGCTTTCATGCGTGGTATGGGGATTTGGCGGCGGCTATTGGCAATGTGTTGGGTGATACGGCCGTTCGTGAACGCGGCCAGCAAGCCTTTGCCCAATTCCACCGCTATGTCATCGGTGTATTGGAACAGTTAAAGCGGCAGCCTGACGAATCGGTGTTGGGGCAGATGGTGGCTGGTACGGACAATGATTTGACGATGGATGAACTGGTGTCTAATACGGCCATCACCTTTTTTGGCGGTTTGGAAACAACGGCCGCTTTGCTCTCCAATACGCTGTGGTGCTTGCTTTCTCATCCGGCCGACTTAGCGCGGCTGCAAGCGGATGCCGGGTTGTGGGCCAATGCGGTGGAGGAGGTGCTGCGTTGGGAGGCTCCGGTGCAGACGGCGCATCGGGTGGTGAGGGTGGATACGGCCGTTCAGGGCATCCCTCTCCGCGCTGGACAGATGGTACAGTGCATGTTAAGCGCCGCCAACCGCGACCCGCGTATTTTTACCCACCCTGACCAGTTCGACATTGATCGCACCAATGCCGCTAAACATCTCAGTTTTGCGCGTGGCCCCCACTTCTGCTTTGGCGCACCGCTGGCGCGGCTGGAAGCCACCATTGGCTTGCCCATCTTGCTCTCCCGCCTGCCCCACCTGCGCCTGCGCAACCCCGCCGCCAGCCGCCCCATCGGCCACGAATTCCGCTGCCCGCCCTCATTGTGGGCGGAGTGGGGCATGTGAATTATTTTTTTTATAAAGCTTGTAGAGAACACTAACTTTGCAGATTTCACTCAGAGGCTTGCTCCGGTAAGTTCGAGATATAAATCGGCAGGCTGATAGCCAAGTCTGAATTTCTGATGAAGCCAATCAATAAAATGACACCAATGAATCGCCTGCACTTGACGCCAAGCATCACCAATAGTGGTGTGTCGGCCAGTCTGCTGCTGCTGTCGATACCGCTCTTGGTCAAGAAAGTAGTAAGCAGCCATAACCAAAGTCCAGAAGCGACAAATGGCATTGGCGGTCATCAGCTGGTATTGGTCCAAGCCCAGAATCTCTTTGGTATCAGCAAAAAGTACCTCAATATCCCATCGAGTAGCAATATGCTGCAACAACAGGTCACGATTGGCCGTCAAATCAGACGAGGCCCAGAAACGAATCTTGTCTTTTTTGTCTTCCTCTTCAATCTGACCTCGAATGATGACCAGTTGAGCCTTGTACAACTTCTTGATGCGGGTTGTTATCACATGAATATAGACCCATCGCTCTTGGTTACTGGGCCAGCGGACATAGTGCCAATCGGCCTCAGACAAACTGTGAGCATATTCATCCACTCGTTGCCAATACCAACCCTTCTCCGCCTGGGAGTCTTCTATACGGAGGTAACGATTGCATTTGAGACCGCTGGTGATAAGAAACCCCCGTTGCCGAGCCGTGCGCCAAATCCGTTTGCACGTGTACCAGGTATCCAACAAGACATGGGTTACCGTATCGGGTACTGGCTCAAAGGTGGCGATGTTTTCTACCATGAGGTCAATCTTGCTGGCAAAAGGAATGCCTTCATCTGCACAGACAGCTTTTTGCCGATACATCTGCGGCGGCAAAGGACAACGCTGTCCCAACAAGAGGTACAATCCCTGTACCAAACTATGTCCTGTAACCCGTTTGCCCTCTGTGCTAGAGTGATGTCGTCCCAAGCCTTCCATCTTTTTGCCTCGTTCTTTGCTTATGGTCGAGTCATCCCCTATCAAGTAACCTGTCACGACGGTTTTCTTAGGTCTGCCCCTTCCCTTACCACGACGCTTTCGCTTCAATCGGACTTGTTCTGCTTGGACTTGTCTTCTCATCTCTTGCTGGAATTGGTCTTGCCAGCCCCGGCTAACATCTTCAGCCGACCATGGTGCTTGGCTCATAAAACGGCTCACTCCCGACAAACTAATCGAAGCTGTCACCTGGCGCAACAAGCCCGTCATTGTCCCACTTCCTTGGTTCAACATCAGCCCCAGCAGTATGATCACGAAATACTTGAACTGGGGCTGACTAAAACAACCACGAAATTGGCTCAAATAATGGCGCAACCGTTCATCCAGACATATGATTGGCATTCGCATAGCTCACCTCGAGTAGTTGATTGTTTTTTGCTAACCATCTTCTACCTCAAGGTGAGTTATGTGGCTACTATTTCATTGGTTATGTGTTATTTTTATCAATTCCTTGTTATGTCAATGAAATCTGCAATCTTAGTGAGAGAAGATAGGTGTTGATATTTGAAGATAAAAATGACGTGTTGTATTATTACAACAAATCATAAGCTGAAAGTAAACTGGTGGTGCAATGATGAGATGGCGATGGGATCAGGGAAGACTTGATTACTTTAATTATGACAATCTAAGGCGCATTGCTCAGGTGTTAGTTGAGCTAAATGGCATCGATATACAAACACCCAATTTTGACCCGCTTCGAGAACCCTTAGTTAATCACACTGGCCTGCCTTTTGCCCCCATAACATATACAGTTTGGCGAAATTATGCCCGTATCTTCAAATGGACACTCATTGCGTCAAGGATTGACCGAAATTTAATGGTCACAGATGTTTGTCGGAAAATTGCTGATACTACTGAGAATGGATGGGGTATAGATGAATATCTATCGTTTATTATTTCAAGGATATATTACCCTTCTCCTGCAACTCAGCAATATGAAATAACGGATGAAAGAAATTTTCCCTTTTGTGCAATTTTGCGTTATCTAATAGCCAAATTCAAACAACAAGGCGATGCTTCTATCACTCTCGATGAAACATTCAGCTACTTAGTCGGTAATAATATACAGGGGATTGAGCCGCTCGAAAGCTTTTTAAACTTACCTCCTACAAATCGAAAAGCACAAGGGGACGAAGGCCGACAAGTTCGAGAGATGTTGATATTTCTCGCTCAGTCGAGTTTTTTGAAATGGAATAACTCTAGCCTTATCCTTGATGTAATGAATGGGGATGGAGATACTATCTATCAGCTTGAACAGATAGCCACACCATTACTTTTACCACAGAATGCTGATAGTGATGCAGAGGTTATTCGACTAGCAACAATAGATGCAACTCAAATACAACCTATTGTTTCAATTGCTAGAGAAATCCAAGATGATTTGATTTTTACTGAGGGTAAGCGGGTTCGTGTGACCCACTTGCGAGTGGAAAGAAGCCCAAGACTTAGACGGATGTTTTTTGCGAATCTACCTTTGCCGTATTTTTGTGATATGTGCCTTGAGGATATGAATGAACGTTACCCATGGACAGATAATCTGCTAGAAATACATCACCTACTGCCACTTTCATCTGTAATCCGGTTAACTCGTGTTGGAACCTCATTTGATGATTTAGTTCCGCTCTGTCCAAATTGTCATAAAGCAGTTCATGCTTACTATAGAAATTGGCTGAGAACCAACGAACAACAGGATTTTTGGGGTGTTCAGCAGGCTAAATCTGTGTACAATGAAATCAAAGAACAAATGGGCTAAAAATCTTATGCAAACACTACAATCCTTACCAATTGAAAAACAAGAATCTATAATTCAAAGCTGTATACAAGAGGGCCTAAAACTGAGTGATGTACTTGAATCAGAAGGTCTTTCATATGATCATTTGAGTTATCGTCATAATGAACCCGTGCAACCTACGATAGTCCCTTTCCAGACAATTGAACACTTGCAGGAGAAAGATAACGATATACCTGTTATTAGTTTTTTCTCTGGTGCGGGAGGTTTGGATTTAGGATTCGAAAGTGCAGGATTTCGTCATCTAGCTTCCATTGAAAATAGCGAATTATTTTGCAAGACATTAAGACATAATCGTCCTCATTGGACTATACTTGGTCCGCCTGAACATGTGGGTGATGTAAATGATCGGGATGAGATCACACATGTTTTAAAAAATAAAATAGGTATACATTCACCGTTTCCTGGTGTTTTCCATGGAGGGCCACCATGCCAACCCTTTAGTGTTGCCTCTAACCAAAGATTTGCGAAGTGGGGCGATAAGTTCAAGAGAGTAGGTTATGCTCACGAGGAAAAAGGGAATTTACTATTTGATTTTATCTGGCAAATTCAGGTATTTAAACCATCTGTTTTTCTGATCGAAAATGTTCCAGGGCTAATGACACTCGATAATGGTGAGCAATTAACAGAGGCGATATTATCGTTACAAGATTTAGGCTACTTAGTTACAAAACCAACCATCTTGAATGCTCGATATTTTGGAATTCCTCAGTCGCGTGAAAGATTATTTATTGTTGGTTGGCGTAGTCAAAAGCGCCACTTTTGCTTTCCAAAAGAAGATTTATTAGAAGTCCCTTGTTATTCAGCATTGGCTGATGTCGATTCGCTTTCTAATCATGTTACACGTAATCATAAAGCTAAATCGATTCTGCGTTATATGGAACTCCAATATGGACAACGTGATACTTTGGGCCGTGTGGATAGGCTTGATCCAAATTTACCTTCTAAGACAGTAATTGCAGGAGGTACTGGGGGGGGGGGACGTTCACACCTGCACCCTTTTATCCCAAGAACACTCTCCCCACGTGAGTCTGCACGACTTCAAACTTTTCCTGATAATTATGTGTTTTGTGGTTCTCCTGCTCGGCAGTTAACGCAAGTTGGCAATGCTGTCCCACCTCTGCTTGGTAAAAAGATCGCCGATGCGATTTATCAACATCTTTTCGCATAAAGCCTTCCTGATTTATTGTACGTTGCTCAGTTGTAAGGTTGTATAAAACGGCCGTTTCTACTAACTGACATCCTCTCTAGACAAACGGCCGTAATCCCCAAAAGAGGAGAAACATATGAGATTGATCGTAGACAATGAGCCAATCGCCTTCAACGAGGGTGATTCTGTGTTAACCGCCATGCTGCGGGCGGATTTGCACCCGACGGGTGGCGGCTGCCTCTGCTTGGGTGGCGATTGTCCGCACTGTGTGGCGACGGTGGATGGTGTGTCCTATGTCCGCACCTGCCAGACGAAGGCGCAAGCGGGCATGGTGGTGGAACGCCATCATTTAGAGGAGTATCCGCCACTGCCGGTGAAGCAGAAGATACAAAGGGAAACGGCCGTTTCCCACCAACATTGTGACGTGGCCGTCATTGGGGCAGGGTCGGCGGGGTTAACGGCCGTTGCCGAAGCCCAAGCTGCTGGCAAAAGCGTCATCTTGCTCGATGCTGGACAGGGGCAGGAAGCGGTGGGCATTTACAGCGGGCCGCTGGTCGTGGCGCGGACGAGCGCAGGTATGCTGCACGTCCATGCCCAAGAAGAGGTCATCGTGGCCACGGGCGCGGCCGAGATTCAGCCGGTTGTGCCGGGTTCAGAATTGGCGGGGCTGCTGACGGCACGGGCAGCGGCGCAGTTGGTAGAAGCTGGCTTGGATTTGGGCAAAGTGGTGGCGGTAGGCACGCCGCCGGATGGGGTTGAGGCGGAGGTAGTGGCGGGTGAGTTGGTGCGGTTTGAGGGAGAGAAGGGTAGGGTAACGGCCGTTGTCGTCCGCGACGAATCCGGCCAGGAAAGCAGCTATCCTTGCGACTCGGTGAGTCTGGGGCTTGGCTCGCACCCCCGCGATGCCTTGCGCCGCATAGGGCACGATTTGCCCGTCCGCGCTGTGGGCAGTGCCGCGCACGAATCCGACATTCCCACTTGTCCCGCTGAAGGCATGGTTTGTCCCTGCTCCAACGTCAGCGTGGCCGACCTCAATTTTGCCTGGGAGAGCGGCTTCCAGGAGATGGAACTCATCAAACGAGCCACGCTGGCGGGGACGGGAACCTGCCAGGGGTCGGTGTGCATCCCCTATCTACGCAGCTTTTTGGCGCAGCGCGGCGGCGAATTGCAGCCCGCTTTCACGGCGCGGCCCGTGACGCGGCAGTTGACGATGGGCGAAATGGCGGCGGGCGGCCATCACCACCCCATGGCGCGGACGGCACTGGATGGTGAACACCGCCGCCTGGGGGCGCAGATGGAGCGCAGCGGCGGCTGGTGGCGGCCCTGGCATTATGGCGATGTGTGGGCCGAGTATTGGGCGGTGCGCGAGGCGGTTTCCATTATGGATGTGAGTACGCTGGGCAAATTTATTGTCTCCGGGCCAGATGCGCTGCCCTATTTGGAGCGATTGTACCCGACGCAGGTGGCGACCATCCGCGAGGGGCGGTCGCGTTATGTGCTGCTGCTGAATGAGCGGGGTTATGTGCTGGACGATGGCATGGTGTGTAAGGAGAGCGATACGCGCTACACGCTGACCTTTACCAGCGGCGGCTCTAGCACGGCCGAAATGTGGCTGCGCGATTGGGCCAATAGCTGGGGCATGGATGTGCGCATTTTGAACCAGACGCACAGCCTGGGGGCGATTAATGTGACGGGGCCATTGGCGCAAACGCTGTTGGCGCGATTGGGCGCGACGGATTTGCCGCCGTATCTGGGGCAAAAGCGGCTGTCGGTGGCGGGTGTGCCTTGCCAGGTATTCCGCCTCAGCTTTACGGGCGAGTTGTCTTATGAATTGCACCATCCGGCCGAGCAGTCGGTGGTGCTGTGGCGAGCTTTGCTGGCCGAGGGGGCGGATTTGGGCATTAGGCCGCATGGCCTGGATGCGCTGCTGCGGCTGCGGCTGGAGAAGGGGCATGTGATTGTGGGGCAGGATACCGATTTTGATTCGACGCCGCGCCGGATTCAGCATGAGTGGGCGGTGAAGTTGAACAAGGATTTCTTTATCGGCCGTCAAGCCATCATCCGTACCAATAAGATTCCGCTGGATAAGCTGCTGGTTGGACTGGAAGTGGATGACACCCATGAGCCTTATGAGGGTGCGGTGATTGAGGTGAATGGGGCCTATGCGGGTTATGTGACCTCCAGTACCTATTCACCGGTGTTGGGCAAGAGTGTGATGTTGGGGTGGTTGTATGTTGTGGATGGGGTGCTGCCGGAGGAGGTGGTGGTAGACGGCCGTTTGGCTCGCCGCGTACCTGTTCCTTTTTATGACAAGGAGGCCAGTCGTGCTAAGAAATTATGATTTAGGAAGTATGAATTATGAAGCTTAAGCGATTGTCGGCGACTCGTATTGTGGCAACTTCGGCGAGTTTGGATGATGTTACCTGGCCGGATGAGGCGTTGGTGCTGCGTTTTGCGCCGGATGAGGTACTGGTGATTCCGGCTTTGGGTTCTGTGCCGCTTAGTGATCCCCATGCGATTATTGTGGCTGACCAGGGGTTTGCGGGCGCGTGGGTGGAGGCGGATGAGGCGATGCGCTTTTTGGCTCATGCTTGTGAGTGGAAGCTGCCGGAGGAACGGCCGTCTTTTGCCCAAGGTTCGGTGGCGGGGGTGGCGACGAAGCTGTGGCTGGACGAGGATAAGGTGCTGTTTGTGGTGCAGGCGCCGTATGCCCAAGAATTAGAGGAGAGGATGGGTTGATGGCGGAGAGAGTGAAAATATGAACGAGTTCAAAGAGAAAAAGGTTAAGTTGCAGTGGCCTGAGCCGAAGACGACATATGATGTCATCATCATCGGCGGTGGGGGGCATGGGCTGTCTACGGCCTATCATTTGGCGACGCGGCATGGCATTACCAATGTGGCGGTGCTGGAGCGGAAGTATATCGGCGGCGGCAATTCGGGTCGCAATACGACGATCATTCGTTCCAATTATGGCATCCCCGAAGCGGTGAAGTTTTATCAGCACAGCCTGGAGCTGTATAAACGGCTGGAGGATGAGACGGATCGCTGGATTATGCACAAGGAGAAGGGGCTGCTGTGGATTGCTCATTCGGAGGCGGCGATAAAGCAGCAGCGGGCGCGGGTGGAGTTGAATAAATTTTATGGGGCCAATGCGGAGTTTCTTAGCCCGAAGGAGATTAAGGAGGTTTGCCCAGAGATTGATTTGACGGGTGGTGGGCTGTGGCCGGTGTTGGGGGCTTCTTATAATGTAGATGCGGCGACGGCGCGGCATGATCGGGTGAATTGGGCGTTGGCGGAGGGGGCGATGGTGCGGGGGGTGCATGTGCATCAGCGAACGGCCGTTACCAATCTCATCAAATCCGGCGACAAAGTAATTGGCGTGGAGACCAATCACGGCCCCATGTATGCCAATATTGTGGTGAGTGCGGTGGGTGGGCATGTGACTCGTTTGGCGGAGATGGCGGGTTTGCGGCTGCCCATTCGTACCCATCCCTTACAGGCTTTTGTCACCAACCATTACGCCCAAGCCTTCCATCCTATTGTGGCTTCCACCAGCCTGCTTTTTTACGTATCGCAGACGGCGCGGGGCGAGATGCTCATTGGCGCGGAGATTGACCGCCAGCCGAGCTACTCCTATCGCTCCGGTCAACATTTCTTGCAAGATTGTTCATTCCGCGCCCTAACGCTGCTGCCCTTCCTGCGTAATTTGCGGATTTTGCGGCAGTGGACGGGGGTGTGTGATATGAGCGTGGATTATTCGCCGATTATGGGTAAGACGGGCGTGGATGGCTTTTATATCACGACGGGCTGGGGGACGTGGGGGTTTAAGGCTATTCCGGCGGGCGGTGAGCAGATGGCGCAGTTGATTGCCACTGGCGAAACGCCAGAACTGATCGCACCCTTTTCATTGGATCGCTTTGCCAACGACCGCACCAAGGCGGATCGTGGCTCGGCGGGAACGCATTAGGGATTTACGATTTACGAAGGCTCCAATCGTAAATCGTAAATCGTAAATCGTAAATCGTAAGGATCGTTATGAGTATCAACATTCCCTGTCCTAACTGCGGGCTGCGGCCTGTGGAAGAGTTTGTGTATGGTGAGATTCCGGTGGTGCCGGAGGAGATTGTGGGGGCGGATGAGCGGGATTTGGATCGGGCGTTTATGCTGAATAACCCGGAAGGGGTGCAGACGGAAGCCTGGTTTCACAGTTATGGCTGCCGCCGCTGGCTGCGGATTCGGCGGGATACGCGGACGGATGAGGTTGTGGGGTAGAGGGAGATTGGAGATTGGGGTCTGGAGACTGGAGACTGGTTAGTCTCTAGTCCCCAGTCTCTTTTTATTTGCAGCGTATATGGCGGTTTGTTTTAGAGGATGGTCGTAAGGGTCGCCTCTAAAAATGGGCTGGGTTACAATTTGGGCATGATTTATTGGCTTTGGTCGTGGCGAATTTTTGGTAAAACCCTGTGTGCTAGTTTGAGGTTCCCGAATGAATAGATAACCATCTATATGTTTTGATTGATTTTTGAGCTTTTGAAAGCCACGGGAACCTTCTCGTGGCTTTTTTGTTTTGGGAGACTGGAGACTAGAGATTGGAGACTGGAGTTTATCAGTCTCTAGTCTCCAATCTCTAGTCTCCCCAATAATGAGGTAAGGACATGACGATTCCGGTGCGAGATTATTGGAGTTTATTGGCGCGGTATTTGCGGCCGCAGCGGGGGCGGGTGTGGCTGTTGGCGGGGCTGCTGTTGTTGATTTTGGCGGCGCAGTTGGTGAGTCCGCAGGTGGTGCGGGGGTTTATTGATGCGGCGGAGGGGGAACGGCCGTTAACCATATTGTGGCAGGGAGCGGCCGTTTTCATCACCATCGCCATTGCCGAGCAAATCTTGCTCATTGTGGCGACCTACGTCAGTGAACAGGTGGGGTGGACGGCCACCAATCGGCTGCGTGAGGAGTTGGCCCTGCACTGCTTGAAGCTGGACATGGGCTTTCACAATCGGCACACGCCGGGAGAGATGATTGAGCGAATTGATGGCGATGTGAACGACCTGGCGCGGTTCTTTTCTCAGTTCGCCCTGGTGCTGCTGAATAATTTGCTGCTGCTGGTGGGTGTTTTGCTGCTGCTGTGGTGGGAAGAGTGGCGCGTGGGGCTGGTGATGACGTTGGTGGCCGGGCTGGGATTGATTGCCCTGAATTATATTCGCGTAGCCAGCGAGCCGCGTTGGGCGGCGGTGCGGCAGGCCAGTGCGGAGTTGTATGGCTTTTTGGAGGAGCGGTTTCAGGGGCGGGAAGATATTCGGGCCAATGGGCTGACGGACTATGTAATGCGGCAGTTGTACCAGGTGATGCGCCGCTTTTTGGCGGCTTCGTATCGGGCGCGGTGGTGGCAGGTGGTTTCGTTGGCACTGCCTTTGTTGATTTTTGGGTTGGCTTATATGGCGACCTATTGGCTGAGTGATGATTTGTACCGCGCCGGGGGGATGAGTCTGGGTACGGTTTATCTGTTGTTTCACTATTTGGGGCTGTTGAATTCGCCCATGTGGCAGATTGTGAATGAGGTGCAGCAGTTGCAGCAGGCGGGGGGGAGCATTGGGCGGATTCAGGGGTTGTTGGCGTGGGAGGACGAGGAGCGAAGGGCGAGAAGTGAGGGGCGAGGGGCGAGATGCACCTTTCCCTCTTCGCCCTTCGCTGTTCAGTTTGAGGATGTGACGTTTGCTTATGCTGATGAAGCCGTGTTAACGGAAATCTCATTCAGCCTGGCGGCGGGGCGGACGTTGGGGCTGTTGGGGCGAACGGGGAGCGGCAAGACGACGTTGACGCGGCTGCTGCTGCGTTTTTATGAGCCGTCGGCGGGGGTGGTGCGTTTGGGTGGGCAGGATGTGCGGCAGATGGGGCTGGCGGATTTGCGGCGGCAGGTGGGGATGGTGACGCAGGAGGTGCAGCTGTTTCGGGCGACGGTGCGGGCTAATTTGACGTTTTTTGATGTGGGGGTGGCGGATGGGGTGTTAACGGCCGTTATCCACCAACTCGGCCTCACGGAATGGTTCAACAAATTGCCCGATGGCCTGGACACCATCATAGATGCGGGCAGTTTGTCGGCGGGGGAAGCGCAGCTGCTGGCGTTGGTGCGTGTCTTTCTGCAAGACCCTGGCCTGATCATTTTGGATGAGGCTTCGTCGCGGCTGGACCCGGCGACGGAGCGGCTGATGGCGCGGGCGGTGCGGCGGCTGCTGCAAGGGCGCACGGCCATCATCATTGCCCACCGGCTGGAGACAGTGCAGTGGGTGGATGAGGTGATGGTGCTGGCGAACGGCCGTATGCTAGAACACGGCGAGCGGGAAAGGCTGGCAAATGATCCCGACTCACTGTTTGCAAGTTTAGTGCGGAAGGGGAACTTAGCGGAACTGGGAGGAATTGAGGGGAACTCGGAGGTGTTGGCATGAAAACACATACATTTTTCTGGCAGATGATCCGGTATAGACCGGGGAATTTTGTGATGGATCTGGTTTCGATTAGCACCTATTATCTGCTGACGATTGTGACGGGGGTGGTGATGCAGCAGTTTTTTGATGGCCTGGCGGGTGTGCCGGGGGCGTGGTCGTTGGCAACGGTGTTGGGGTTAACGGCCGTTATGGCCATCGCCCAAGCGGCCAGTTTGGGTGCGGCTAATATTTTTGGCCTTTTCTTTGGCGTATACTTCCGGGCTTTGCTGTTTAAGAATATGCTGCGGCAGCTTTTGCGGCTGCCAGGGGCCGTGCCCATGCCAGAGTCGCCGGGAGCGGCCATTAGTATTTTTCGGGATGATGTGAGTGGGGTGTTGGAGTGGCTGATTTGGATTCAGGATGAGATAGGGCTGGTGTTAACGGCCGTTATTGCTTTCGCCATCATGGTGCGCATTGATCTGTGGGTGACGGTGGGCACGTTTGCACCGCTGGCGGTTATCATTCTCATCGCCAACTGGATGAGCCAGCGTTTGGAGGAGACCCATCGCCAGAGCCGGGAAGCAACGGGCGAGGTGACGGGGGCGATTGGTGAGATTTTTGGGGCGGTGCAGGCCATTAAGGTGGCGAATGCCGAGGAGCGGGTGATTGCCCATTTGCGGCAGTTGAATGAGAAGCGGCAGGAAACGGCCGTGCGCGACCGTTTGATGAGCCAGCTTTTGAATGCCATGAGTGGTAACAGCGTAGCCATTGGCACGGGGTTGGTGCTGCTGCTGGCAGCCCGTTCGATGGCGCAAGGGACGTTTACGGTGGGTGATTTTGCCCTGTTTGTGACCTATATCTGGTCTATTGCCGAACTGCTGCGTAGTTCGGGTGAGCTGTTTGCCAAATATAAGCAGTCGGGCGTGTCGCTGGCGCGGATGCAGGGGTTGATGGGTGAGGCCGCGCCGGGTGATCTGGCGGCGCACAGCCCTGTTTATTTGCGTGACCCTTTGCCGGACGTGCCGCCGTTGGTACGAACGGCCGATATGCCGCTGCAAACCCTCACTGTGCAAAATTTAGCGGGTGAATTTGGGGTATTCGGGGTAGATTTGCAGGTGCAGCGTGGCTCGGTGACGGTGATTACGGGGCGAGTGGGGGCGGGTAAGACGACGCTGCTGCGGCTGCTGTTGGGGCTGCTGCCCCAGACGAGCGGGGAGATTCGGTGGAATGGCAAACTGGTGGCTGATCCGGCGAACTTTTTTGTGCCGCCGCGTGTGGCTTATACGCCGCAAGTGCCGCGCCTGTTTAGTGAGTCGCTGCGCGATAACATTGTGCAGGGGCTGCGTGTGACGGATGAGGCGGTGATGGGCGTGGTGGAAACGGCCGTTCTCACCCCCGATCTGGCGCAGTTGGATAGTGGCCTGGACACGCTCGTGGGCACACGCGGCACACGGCTGTCGGGCGGCCAGGTGCAGCGCACGGCGGCGGCGCGGATGCTCATCCGCCAGCCGGAACTGCTGGTGTTTGATGATTTGTCCAGTGCGTTGGATGTGGAGACGGAGCAGTTGTTGTGGGAACGGTTGATGGGCGAAGGGGGAAGGGGGAGGGGCGAAAGGGATTCTCACCCCGCGCCCCGCGCCCCGCGCCTCCCCACCTTCTTGGTTGTGTCGCACCGGCGGGCCATGCTGCGGCGGGCGGATTGGGTGGTGGTGATGAAGAACGGCCGTATTGAAGCTCAGGGCACATTGGCTGAATTGCTGGCTAATTGTGCCGAAATGCAGCAGCTTTGGGCAGAGGAGAATGGTGATTCTGGAGGGTGGTGATACACTTATCGTAAACTATAATCGGTAATCGTTGTAGATTAAGAAACTAATCAGGGAAACCAAGTAGGGCGATTTTGTAAATCGCCGGGACGATTTGCAAAATCGTCCCACATCTATTACCCGATTAGTTATTTAGGCTCTTTAGGAATTCGTGGGGTATCCTCCATATACTGTAGGGCAAAGGCGCGCCTTTGCCCTACATAGCGGATCAACCCCTTAAAATCCTAAAGACCCGTTATTTAAAGAGCGAGGATTACCGATTACTATTCACGGATGACGAGTATATGACAAATTTGCAACTTTTTGCGGTGACGGAACAGGGGGTGCAGCGATTGGCTGTGCCGGCGGAGGCGACGGATTTTAATAATTTGTATGATGGTTTACCGATGGGGGTTTATTCGGCGCTGCGGACGTATGGGCATAATAAGTTTATGGGGCTGGAGGCTCATTTGGAGCGCACGGAGCGTTCGATGGCTTTGTTGGGCTGGTCGGAGCGGCTGGATCGGGGGCAGTTGCGCCGGGCGCTGCATGAGGTTTGCACGGCTTATCCGCTGTCCGACGCACGAGTGCGCTTTGATGTGCTGGCCGCGCCAGCCACGCAGTTGGGCACAGACAGCCGGGTGCTGATTGCGCTGCTGCCTCTGGTTGTGCCGCCACAGCGGTTTTATGAGGAAGGGGTGGCGGTGGGGTATGCGCAGGATTTGGTGCGGGAGCAGCCGCTGGCGAAGCGGGCTGATTTTGTGCCTAAACGCCGCCATTATGTGGTGGGTAGTCAGGAGCATTATGAATATTTGCTGCTGGATGAGGCCGGGCATATTTTGGAGGGGACGGGTTCTAACTTTTATGGGGTGCGGGATGGGGTGGTGTATACGGCGGGTGAGGGGGTGTTGGAGGGCATTACGCGCAAGCTGATTTTGGATTTGCTGCCGCAGTTGGGGATTCCGGTGCGGCTGGAGGCGGTGCAGGTGGATGAGGTGTCTTTGCTGGATGAGGCGGCGTTGAGCGGGTCGTCGCGGGCGTTTTTGCCGGTGGTGGCTATTGCGGGGCAGGTGGTGGGAAACGGCCGTCCTGGCCCCATCAGCCAGCGTATTTTGGCGGCGTATTGTGAGTTGGTAGAGCAGATGGTGAAGACGGCGATTTGAGAAATTATGAATTATGAGGGATGAATTATGAAGGAGACCCCTTCATAATTCATAATTCCTAATTCATAATTCCCTTTTACTATGGATTACCTGGATTTTCGAGCGATGACGGGGGGTGTGGATTTGCATCCGATGGGGCAGGCGGGCACGGCTGCTTTGCTGGCGGAGTTGAAGGCAGAGGCGGGGATGCGGGTATTGGAGGTGGGCTGCGGCACGGGAGTGACGCTGGTAGAGGTGGCGGCGCGAACGGCCGTTGCTCTGGATGGCCTCGAACCGTCGCCCGTGATGCGGCAGATGGCGCGGCGGCGGCTGCGGGCGGTGGGGTTGGCGGAACAGGTGGGGCTGTATGGGGGAGACGGCCGTATGCTCCCCTTTGCCGCAGAGAGTTATCATCGGGTGTATATGGAATCGGTGCTGGGTTTTCAGCAGGTGGGGGATGCGGCGGCATTGCTGGCACAAATCTTCCGTGTGTTAAGGCCGGGTGGCTTGTTTATTGCCAATGAAGCGGTGTGGCAGCCGGAGGTGACGGCGGCGCAAACGGCCGCTATGTATGCTCGCAACATGGCTGATTTTGGTATCAGCCAGGCTGCACCGCAGCCCTGGTCTGTAGCAGAATGGCTGGCGTTGATGCAAAGTGTGGGTTTGTCCGTCATCGCGGCGGAAGGGGTGGCCGCATATGGTTTGGCCTTCCCGCCTATGCCACCTCATTCGCCGCAACTGCTGCGACGGTCGCAGCAGTTTAGTCGGTTGTGCCGGTGGCAGAGCTATGTGCGGCCTGATTTAGTGCAAAAGCGGCTGCTGTTTCGGGGAAGATTGAAGGCGCATGAGGGAGACGGCCGTTTGCTGGAAAGCCGCCTCTTTGTGTTGCAGAAGCCGTGAAATTGGAGACTGGCTCAATTTTGAAATTGAGCCAGTCTAAGATTGGCCGGCACTAAGTTGGTTGGACTGTGGGGGTACGCAGTTCGCGCAAGGATTGTTGATCCAGGCTGGTACTCATGGCAATGTCAATCATATTCATACGAATCATGCGTTCCGTCATTTTGGAGAGGAAGAGGCGATTGAGTTCCGGTATTTTGGACATCTCGCGCAGGGTGCGGGCGGGTACTTGCAGGAGAAGGGTTGGCTCTTCGGCAACAACATCGGCGGTGCGAGGGGCGTTGGTGAGGGCCGCAATCTCGCCGAAGAAGTCGCCACAGTTGAGAACTTCCAGAATGCGATATTCCCCATCTTCTTCACGACCGGCTACGGCACGGCCGTTTATGATGAAGTAGGCATCGTCGGAGATTTGGTGATGGCGTAAAACGGCCGTACCTTCAGATGCTTCTTGTACCCAGGTTTGCGTTGCCAGATTTTGGCGTTCATTGGCTGATAGACTAGCAAATACAGGTAGATGTACGGCCAACGCTTCCAGGTCGGCGGGTGTAGCCGCACGGCCCGCAGCCAGGCCGGGTGCTGTTTCTACCTGCCGCAAAAGGGCGATGGAGCGTTTCCAGTGTGCTGCTGGCTGCCCGATACCAGGCATAACAAAGCTGACCAAAGCAGCTAATAAGGTCAGGAGACCAGCCGCCAACATGACGGTGCGGACATCAAACAGGTCGGCCAAACCAGCAGTCGCCATGCCTATCATGAAAAGAATATTGTTAATGACGAGACTGATGCTCGTGACGCGGCCTCGTATTTCGCGTGTGGTATTGCGCTGTGTTATCAGGCGGCCGCCAATGGATTTGGGAGCATTCATAATGCCGCCGATGAAGGCCAGCAGAATGGCTAAGGGGATGGAAGTGACGTAGGCGTAGAAGATATTGGTGATGCCCATGACCAATATGCCCAGCGAAACCCACTGACCTTCGCGTAGGCGGTCGGCTACTTTAGCCATGATTAAGCTGGCAATGACGTAGGCGACTGAATACAAGCCCTCTTGTACGCCGAAGACAAATTCGTTGGCTCCTAATGCTCGAATGGTGAAGGGGAGCAGCAAGGCGTTGAACAGGCCGGTGGCAATGGCGTAGAAGATGGAGACGATCAGGAAAGAGCGCAGAATGGCGATTGATTTGACGTATTTGAAGCCTTCGCCCAGGTTTTGGAAGATAGCTTTTACGTTGGTATTGTCATTAACTTCCATTTTGGGCAGACGGACGGTGGCAATGAGGATGGCCGATGTTAAAAAGGTTAGTCCATCCAAGTAGAAGGCTATGTCTATGGAGGCGAGAGAGGCCAGGAGACCAGAGAGGGCAAAGCCAACGGCCGTTGAGCCGAACGAACTAATTGCCATAAAGGAATTAGCGGCCGCTAGCTCTTCATCGGGGGCAACTTCGGGCAGAACGCTATCGTGGGCTGGGTTGAAAAAGGTGCTGATGGCCGCCGTGAGCATGACAATGATGTAGAGCCAGGCGATATTTTGACGGGCTAAAACAGGGATGAGGCAGACGATGATGGCACGAGTGAAGTCGCAAGCAACCATGATTTTTTTGCGATCATAGCGATCTACGTAGACGCCAGCGATAAGACCAATGAAGAGGCTGGGAACGGCCGTTGCCATCATCATCAACCCCACACTCAGCACCGAACCCGTGAGCCGAAAAATCAAAATAGAAGCAGCGACTTGATTCAGCGCATCGCCAATCGTGGAAACAAATTGAGCCGTCCACAGTTTGGTGAAATTAGGGCGGCGAAAAACCGCCATGGTTGCAGGTGGATTTGAGCCAGTAAGTACAGTCATTATTTTCTCCTAAAAATAATCTTCCTGAATGAGGTTGTTGATTTCGCTAAAGCATAGGGGGTTGCGTGATTAAAACGTAAAGGTGGCGCGTGAAAACGCACGAAAAGTTGATTAGCCTGCGTTGCTGGCACAAGCATATAAGATGGTTTTTAGTTGGAAGGGGGTCAACTCAGGATGCTTGGCGCGGATAAGGGTTATCAGACCCGTCATATGGGGGGTGGCAAAGCTGTTGCCCGTGCTGGTCATATAGCCTTTGTTCGTCCAGGCAATTTTCACATCAATGCCATAGGCTCCAAATTCAACAGGTGGGGCTGGATTGTAGTAATAGGTGAAGGGGTCTTGCACCTCGTGGGCGGCGACGGAGAAAACAGAGGAGTAGAGTGATGGGTAGCTGGGCGCGGGGATGTTGTTCACAGCCGCTACGAGAGCCACCCCCTTAAAATAGGCCTCATCTGCCAGCCGATGGAAAAGCGCGTAATACTCTTCACTAGAGGTGGACAGGCTCATGTTAATGACCTTGATGCCATTCTCGATGGCCCAATTGATGCCGGCCGCAAATTGCAGCGATTTGCCACGACCATCACGCCCCAAAACCCGAACACTGACCAGTTCCGCATCGGGGGCTATGTCATGGATGATACCGGCACAGGCTGTGCCATGTCCGTACATATCTTGTGGCTGTGGTTCAGGAGTATAGCGCACGCTGTCGGGGGCGGTTCGGTCATATTCAATGGCGATGCCATCTATCACACGGCCGCCAACGGCTGGATGGTCATGCTCGATGCCGCTGTCTATGATGGCGACACGGACACCTTTGCCGGTGCTGCCTCCCCAAGCCCACTCGCGGTTGATGGCGGCCAGGGGGCCAGCGAGGGGCAGACTTTGAATAGCATCGGGGGCGAAAGCGGCCGACCAGGCAGGGCGGGACGCATCGCTCATCGGCCAAAACCTCCACCAAAACGCACAGGGGATTTGGCTTGACTGTATTCCTGAAAGACGCGCAAAATTTGCCAACAGGCGTGGCGTTCTGCTTCGCCGAGATCACTGATGTCTTTGATGAGTTCGACGAGTTGGATGAGGTCGCTGCTGGTGGTCGGTTGATTGTCGAGGATGTGGTGGAGATCGGCCGTTTCTTCCCCCGCCGTGAGATTTTTGAGTCCGGTGATGAGGGCAGCTTGCAGCCGATCGAGCTGCTGAGATTGGCCGACGGCTAGCGCGGCCTGATTGGCAAAGGCTGTCAGCAGTTCAATGTCGTGCATGTCGAAGGTTTGCCCATTGAGCTTATCCAGCACTTCAATCACACCTAATACTTCTTCGCCTTGGAGCAGGGGGGCTGCCAAAATGCTGGTAGGAATGTAGCCTGTTTTTTCGGCAAATTTGCGATTGAAGCGGGTATCCTCATCCACGCTGGAAACGGCCAATGATTGGCCGGTCATGGCGACGTAGCCAGCGATGCCTTTGTTGATGGGGAACTTCATACCAATGATGTTTTGGTTGATGACGTTGTAGGCGACGGTGAATTCGAGTTCTTGGCCGTCGGGGGTGATGAGGGCGATGCCGCCGGCCGCGACGTTGAAGGTGCGAACGGCCGTTTCAATAATAGATTGCAGCAGGGCAAGATTGGTACGGGGAAGAATGGCATACCCGGCTGCTTCAATAGCATTAATAAGCCGATGAATTTGGGTTGCCAATCGAATTTCTGACCCAGAGTCAGTCGCTTTAAGCATAAATTATTCCTTGTTCGGGACTAGAAAAAGCCATCGCTTAAACGTGGGCAGGGGCAGGTCTTAGACCTGCCCCTATCGTAGAGAGAATAGAATGTGCTCGAGGAACAACCCCTAGCTTCTAGTAATGTCTTATCTGACGTAAAACCCACCAGTTGTGAGTCGCAACATAAAGTCATGTTCACGCTCTTCATCACTGTCACGGTCGCGGTCACGGTCGCGGTCACGGTCACGGTCACGGTCACGGTCACGGTCGCGGTCACGATCACGGTCGCGGTACCCATGAGCAACAACATCATCTTCAACAGCATCGCTGCTCTTCAAGACAAATCGGTCAAGCATACCTTGCTCATTTTCATTGAGGCCAGCCCGGAAGGCAGATAATTTAGCAATAAATGTGGTAATTTCTTTTTCGTTCATTTTTAAGTGTCCTT
>JACKBT010000045.1 GCA_020634415.1 Ardenticatenaceae bacterium | reverse complement strand
CCAGAGTTCGGGGTGATTTTTCCAATAACCCTTGGTGTAGGTGCAGTTGTTAGGGGGTAAGGGTGTTTTGGTGGGTTCGGGTATGGGTGTTTTGGTGCCGTGGGGGAAGGGTGTGTTGGTGGCGGTGGGGGGCACAGGTGTATCTGTGGGTGTGGCTGTGTTGGTGGCGGTGGGAGGCACAGGTGTGTCTGTGGGTGTGGCTGTGTTGGTGGCGGTGGGAGGCACAGGTGTGTCTGTGGGTGTGGCTGTATTGGTGGGTGTGGCTGTGGCACAGAAGCCGCCAGTGGTGTTGATATCGGCCGTTACCACTGTGCCATCCTCAGCAATGATGCTGGCTTCAATGAGATAGGGTTGCCCTTCCACTGGGGGTGGGAAGCTGGCAGCCCAACCACCTAAAGCGTTGAGGCTGGCGGTAATGGGTGTACCACTGTTTAGGCTGACTTCTACGTGATCCAAACCAGTGGGCGTGACATCCCCTAAAACGGCCGATAAATCACTCGGATCCAGCACCTCCGTACACGTACCTCCGGTTACAGTAGCAATGGTATTCAAGCTTGCACCTGGCCCACAACCACTGGCACCGTCCCCAATCGAATAGGTGTGGACAACAATATTGGCATCAGCCACTTCTTGCAGGGGTGAACCTGACCCCGTGAAAACAGAAGCGGCACCATCTGACAAGAAAAAGGTAACGCGCTGCTCATCAAGTGGTTGGGAGGCAAAGGCGGCATGGACAGCAGATAAGGCATCATTAAAATCTGTGCCACTACCAAAGCCAAAATAAGAGAAAAGACCCACACTAGAAGGCGGGTTGGTTCCACCATCATAATCCATTGATTTGACTACCTCATCCACATCTGCAACGCCATTGTTGTTTAAATCAGCGTCTAAAGGTTGTGTGAATGTTTGGAAGCCAAGTGTGGGCTGCACGTCAGCCACAAAAGCATCTGTGCCAAAGCCCACAACGGCGGCATTGGTGTTGGTTCCTACTAAACTGTCGTTCAGAGAAATGACCCCACTGATTTCACAGTCTAGAATATCGCCATTGTCCCCATCCATATTGAAATCGTCCCCGATATCCCCCGCAATCCCATTGCCATTACAATCCAGGCCGATCTCAAAGTTGGTGCTGCCAGAAATGTCTAAGACATAGGCTACATGGGCCATTTCTTCTAATGGCCCTAAGGCTGTGATACCACTTACATTTATTGGCTCGCCACAAGTTAAAACGCCACCATCTTGTGGCTGGAGAATTTCGATGTTCAATTCTTGACCAGTTGTGGTGGTGCCTGTGGCCGGATTATCTGCGTAGACAATGCCGACAATAATTGCAAGTAAGACAAACACACTAAAAAAGCCTGCTTGTCTGGACAAAATGAGTGAGTGCCAGTTTCGTGTTTTAATCATCCTTGTACTTTCTCCTTATTCTCATCAAACCATATGGTATAGTGTGCAGGAGGCAAGTTGATATACCTTGCCCTATCATCCAACTATGATACAGTAATCTTACATTCAAACTGTCGGTTACAGACAGGTTATTAGGAAAGAGGAAGATGGAAAATTCGGATATTGTTGTTGGTCAATTAGCCCCTGACTTTACTTTGCCTGCCAGTACAGGGGCGAGTGTGATGACCCTAAGCAGTTTGCGGGGTAAGATAGTTGTTTTGGCGTTTTATGTGCTAGATTTTACGGGCACTTGAACAAATGAACTCCAATCGTTGCAGGCTCATTTGGGTCGCTTCGAGGAGTTAAATGCTCAGGTTCTGGGCATTAGTGTGGACAGTGTTTTTTCTCATCGAGCTTATGCTGAACAGTTGGGGGTTACGTTTCCTTTGTTAGCGGATTTTCATCCTAAAGGGAAAGTGGTTCGGGAATATGGTTTGTGGAATGAGCAGTGGGGTGTAAGCAAGCGGGCTGTTGTTGTTGTGGATGGGGCGGGTGTGGTTCAGCATTTTGAGGTCATTGTCAAAGGGCCGCCTGATGTTGAGGTGATATTACAAGCGGTTCAACGGCTTGTTGGTTAGGATGATACCCACCGGGAATGGATGGGATTATAATTATACATTTGTATGATGGAAGGAGTGTGGAAGATGACTGCTGTGACACGGACAAAAGGGATAGGTGAGATTGATTTAACGGCCGTTGAAGACCTCGATGGCATTACTGTCATACGTGGCGGTGGCGGGGGTCGCGGTTGGAACGGCATTCAGTATAAGCAGGGCATGTCGGGTAAGAACGTCGGTTCCACTGGGCTGTCTATTAATGTAGCGACTGTGCCGCCGGGGGCTGTGGCCTATGCCCATATTCATGACGGGTTTGAGGTCATGTTGTTCATTTTGCAAGGCAAAGTCAAACACACCTTTGGGGAAGGTTTGCAAAATGAGGTTTATAACGAGGCGGGTGATTTCATTTACATTAAGCCTGGTGTTCCCCATGAAGTATTCAATGTGGGAGATGAACCCATCATTGCCTTTGTGGCCCGCTCAGCAGCCGATGAGTGGGATAAGATCATCAACTACCCCTCTGAGTATCGTCCTCAAGAAGAAAGTTAGATAAGAGACTAGAGACTGGAGATTGTCTATGTCTCCAGTCTCTAGTCTCCAGTCTCCCAATGACCTGGATTAACACGATAGCTGAAGACGAGGCTACGGGCATCGTCAAGAAGATTTATAAGGGAACGATGCGCTCTTGGGGTGGGGTAGATAATATTATTAAAGCGCATAGTTTGAATACGGCCGCTTTGCGGGCCTTGATGACTTTTTACAATGGTCTGATGCACGGTGATTGTGATTTGACGCTTAAACAGCGTGAAATGATTGCCGTGACGGTTTCTGTTCTCAACCACTGCCATTACTGAATTCAGCATCATGGGGAGGGTCTCCTCAGAGAAGTGGGTGATGTGGCCTGGGTGGAGACAATGAAACAAGATTACCGGCAGGCTGAAATGGACGAGGCTGATAGAGCTATGTTAGATTATGTGGCCCAACTAACGTTGGCTCCATCGGCTATTGTGGCTGAGGATATTGCGCGGCTGCGCCAGGTTGGTTTTGCGGATAAGGCTATCTTAGAAATCAATCAGATTACTGGTTTTTTTGCCTGGTGTAACCGTACAGTAGATGGGCTGGGGGTGGAATTGGAAGAGTTTTGGGAAATTGAAGGAACAACGAATGTTTAGCCCAAAGGAGGTGATGATCCGTATTTAGAAAACTCGACCAATGGGATGCTTTTTAGTGTGATTAGATGAATGTTTTTAAGGAGATGAAGACATGAATAAATTTTCAAAAATGCTGGTGATTTTGCTGATATTTTCTCTGATGCTGGCGGCTTGCCGTCGTGCCCCGGAGGAGGAGACGGTCCCTGCGGCTACGGAGGCCCCAGCTGAGACGGAAGAGGAAATGGCCCCGGAGGAGGAAGAAACGGCCGTTGAACCCACCGAAGCTCCTGCCGAAGAAACCGAAGAAACGATGGAAGAAAAACCCATTAAAATTGGTTTCTTAGGGCCGTTGACTGGCGGCGCTGCCTTTATTGGGCAAGAACAATTGGGTTTTGCCAAAGTCGTTGTAGACATCTTCAACGAGGAACATGGCCTGAGTATTGAAATTGTTGAGGGAGATACGGAAATCAACCCCGACACAGGCAAAATTGTTGCTGAACAATTTGCCGCCGATCCTGATATCATCGGCGTAGTTGGCCCGGCGGGCAGCCAGGTATGTGAATCTACTATGCCTGTGTTTGCCGAGGCAGGGTTGGCCCATGTTACGCCCTCTTGTACACGTACAGACCTGACACAACCAGGTACAGCTACCTTCTTCCGCCCCATTCCGACGGATGCTGCCCAAAGTCAAACAGACGGCGATTACATGATTAATGTTTTGGGTGTTACCTCTGTTTTCATTGTAGATGATCAATCCTCATACGCTGTTGGCTTGGGTGATGAGTTGGAAGCGATATTGAATGAAGCTGGTGTGACGGTAGACCGGGCTTCTGTGACGCAGGAAGAAACTGACTTTTCCTCGATTGCGACTTCTGTGGTTGCGGCTGGCTCTGACTTGGTTTTCTTCCCTGGTCAAATTGAAGGTCAGTTGGGCACGATGGCTGTGCAACTGCGCGAACAGGGTTTTGACGGCATCTACTTCTTGCCTGATGGTGGTTTCTCTCTCGGTTGGGTGGAAACGGCCGGTGAGGCGGCCAATGGCACTTATGTCTCTTTCTTCTCGCCCGACCCCAATCTTGTTCCCTCCGCTGCTCCTTACAATGAGCAGTATGCGGCTGAGTACAGCGAAGATTTTGGGGCCTTTGGTGGTGCGTCGGCGATGGTGACGCAGGTTTTGGTTGAGGCAATCGGCCGTTGTGCAGACGCTGGTGATATTTCCCGCTCCTGTGTGGTAACAGAATTGGGCAATACCGATATGGACACCCTGCTTGAGGTGCATGTTGCCTTTGATGAGAATAACCAGGCTCAAGGTGGCTTCTCGCTTTTCCAGGTGCAGGATGGTTCTTTTACGTTGTTGTCTGAAGGCGAAGCTGGCGAAATGACGGAATCTGAAGGCGGCGAAATGCTGTCGGCTGATGTGCCGATCAAGGTGGCTTTCTTAGGCCCTCTGACGGGTGGCGCGGCCTTTATTGGGCAAGAGCAGCTTGGCTTTGTGAAAGTGACGGTTGACCTGTTTAACGAACGCACGGGTTTGAATGTGGAAGTTGTGGAAGGTGATACGGAAATCAACCCCGATGTGGGTAAGGTGGTGGCCGAGCAAGTTGCGGCTGACCCAGATGTGTATGTGGTGGTTGGCCCCGCTGGCAGCCAGGTGTGTGAATCTACGCAGCCTGTGTTTGCGGAGGCTGGTCTGGCGCATATCACACCTTCTTGCACACGCACCGACCTGACGCAGCCAGGGACAGCTACTTTCTTCCGTCCCATCCCCACAGATGCTGACCAGAGTCGCACGATTGCCGAGCATATGACAGGTGATTTGGGTGTCTCTTCGGTCTACATTGTGGATGATCAATCTTCTTATGCGGTTGGTTTGGGTGATGAGTTGACAGCTTTGTTGGAGGAAGCGGGTGTGACGGTAGACCGTGCATCTGTGACTCAAGAGGAGACTGATTTCTCTTCGATTGCGACAACGGCCGTTGCCTCTGGGGCCGAAGTTGTTTTCTTCCCCGCCCAAATTGAAGGCCAAATTGGTACATTAGCTGTGCAACTGCGCGAACAAGGGTTTGATGGCATTTACTATCTGCCCGATGGTGGTTTCTCTCTTGGTTGGATTGAGACGGCAGGCTCAGCCGCAGATGGTACTTATGTGACCTTCTTCTCGCCCGACCCCAACCTGGTTCCCACCATGGCTCCCTATAACGAACAGTATGCGGCTGAGTACAGCGAAGAGTTTGGTGCGTTTGGCGGGGCCGCTGGCCTGGCAGCTTATATCGCTGTGGAGGCGTTGGAGACTTGTGTAGCTGGTGGAGACATCAGCCGCGCTTGTGTGGTAGATGCACTTGCCAATATGAATCTCGAAACAACCCCGCTGGGTTTGCCCATTGCTTTTGGCGAAGGCAACCAGGCTGAGGGTGGTTTCTCTCTCTTCCAGATTCAAGATGGACAGTTTGTCCTTTTGAGTGGTGGATAATCAGTAAGCAGTAGAAGGTAATCAGTAATCAGCGGTGACGCTGATTACTGATTGCTGACCACTGGTTGCTGAACATTGTTGCCATGGATAACTTTCTTCAGTTATTCCCACAAACGTTGGTTAATGGAATTACGTTGGGTAGTGTCTATGCGTTGATTGCATTGGGCTATTCGATGGTGTATGGCATTCTCAAACTGCTGAATTTTGCGCACGGTGATATTTATATGATCGGGGCTTATTTGGGGTATGGGGCTTTTGTGCTGTTGTTTACAGAGGAAGGGGCGCTTATTCCCACGGCTTTAATTATTGTCATTATGCTGATTGTGGCGATGGTGGGGGCGGGTGTGGTGAGTGTGGCGGTGGAGCGGTTTGCGTATCGGCCGTTACGCCATGCGCCGCGTATTGCCCCCTTAATTAGTGCGTTGGGTGTCTCCTTCATCTTGCAAAACATGGTGCAAATTACGGTTAGCCCGCGTCCCCTTAGTTATGGCAGTGGGACACTCATTCCTTCCGATGCCATGCTGAATGTGATGGGGTTGCCCATTCATTTCTCCCGCATTTTGGTTATTGGCCTGACTTTTGTGTTGATGCTGGGGCTGGCCTATTTTGTGCGGGGTACACGCCTGGGTCGCGCCATGCGGGCTGTCTCGATGGATTTGGATGCGGCAGAAATGATGGGCGTGGATGTCAACCAAGTCATTCTGGCTACCTTTTTCATTGGGGCGGCTTTGGCTGGCGCGGGCGGTGTGCTGGTGGGTGTTTACCTCTTCAGCATCCGCCACACAATGGGCTTTTTGGCTGGTTTGAAGGGTTTTACGGCGGCCGTTGTGGGTGGCATTGGCAGTATTCCGGGAGCGGCCGTTGGCGGCCTGCTGCTAGGGTTGGCAGAAGCTTTTGGGAGTGTGTACATTTCGCCCACCTTTAAGGATGCCATTGCTTTTATCATTTTGTTGATTGTCTTGCTCATTCGACCAACGGGTTTAATGGGACAGCGCATCGTGCAGAAGGTGTAAGATGAGCAACGAACAAGAGAAGCAACAAGACGGTTCACGCATTGGCACAGATGAGTGGGTTTCTCAGGTGGAGGGGCGCATTCAAAGACGGGCAGGCTTTTTTGGGGGGGTGGCCGATTGGTGGGAGTCGCTGCCTCCATTTTGGCGGTATGGCATTCTGGCTTTTTTGCTGGTGGTGCTGCCTCCTTTAACAGGCACGGATCCGGTTCTTAATCTGTTTGGCATTACGGATAATGCGGCTCTTTTGCGGATTGGGGCGCGGTTTTTGGTGTTTGCGATTTTGGCGATTGGTTTGAATGTGGTGGTGGGGTATGCAGGGCTGTTGGATTTGGGTTATGTGGCTTTTTATGGCATTGCGGGGTATGCCTATGCTTATCTGTCGTCGGATTTTGTGCAGATGGGTGAGGCGATTCCCAATGGGTTGGCTACACCGGCACTGATTAGTGTGCCGCTGATTATTGCGTTAACGGCCGTTATCGGCTACCTCCTCGGTTATGTGTCATTACGTCTATCGGGCGACTATCTGGCCATTGTAACTCTGGGTTTTGGGCAAGTGTTTGTGCTGCTCACCCGCACTGCCACACGAGTAAACCTCTTTTGGGTAGATCACCCCGTAGATTTAACACGTGGGCCAAATGGCATCAACAACTTAGACAATATTTCTATTTTTGGTTACACCTTTGAGTCCACCTTGCAATACTACTACCTGTTTTTCGTTTTGCTGGTCATCGTCTACATTTTTGTGAACCATGTGAATCATTCGCGGATTGGGCGGGCCTGGCGGGCCATGCGCGAGGATGAGTTGGCGGCAGAGGTGATGGGGATGCCCACGCGCAACTTAAAGCTGTTGGCCTTCGCCATTGGCGCGGGCATTGCGGCTTTGGCGGGGGCGGTGGATGCGGCCTGTAGGGCAATGTGGTGCCAGAACCCGTTACGGCACACTGACGCTGATTAATCTGTACGCAATGGTGGTGTTGGTGGACGGGCAGTTTGCCTGGTGGTGATTGGGGCCTTTATCTTTACGGTGTTGCCGGAGGCTTTGCGGAGTGTGGAGTTTGCGGGCTGTTGTTTTATGCCTTTGCCATTATTGGTTTGTATGTGTGGTTGAAGCCTGGCAGCGATTTACGCAGTTTTCGGCAGCACCATCGTCATCGGCTACATTCTCAAATTCCTGGTTGGTTGGCTCTGGCCGGCGGCCGATTCCGCTTGCCGCACCTTAGAATCAGCCTGCCCCAATGCCGGTTCCTCTCAACGAGATTGTCCAGGGCTGGCTCATCATTCCCGGAAAACTTCCAACTGGTGGGCAATATTGTCACCATTCTGCCGTTTTGCTTCTCTTGGTGACGATCTTGGTCAGAAGCCACAATATCGTTGGGTATTGACTGGGCTTGTTATCTACATGTTCGCTTTGCCTGGGAGACGCGCCTGGCGGTGGAGCCAGCGGCGACCCGCATTTTGAGTGAGCACAAGTTTGGTGGTGTTGATGGTGGTGCGGCCACAGGCTTGCTGGGCAAGGCCGAGGTGAAGGTGGTGTAAAATGGCACTGCTGGAAGTCAACAAAATCAACCTGGCCTTTGGTGGTTTAGCGTTATCCGCAGCTTGAGTTTGAAGGTGCAAGAGCATGAGATTGTGAGCATCATTGGCCCTAACGGCGGGCAAATCTACCACGCTGAATGTGATCACCGGTGAATCAGCCCGACAGCGGCGACATTCGCTTTGAAGGCAAGTCCATCCTGAACAAGAAACCGCATGAGGTGACGGCTTTGGGTATTGCGCGGACGTTTCAAACGCTGCGTGTTTTCCTCAATATGAGTGTGATTGAAAATGTGATGTCGGCGGCTTACTGCCACAAGGCCAGTCTGTTGGCGACGGTTTTCGCACCCCTCCTGGCGAGGCTGAGGAGAAGCGCATCCGTGAGTTGGCCGGAGAAGTTGGCCTTTTGGTGAACGGCTCAAGGGCTATCGTTACGATCAACCGGCTTACAGTTTGTCTTATGCCAATCGGCGGCGGCTGGAGATTGCCCGGGCGATGGCGACGGGCCTAAGTTGCTGCTGTTGGATGAGCCAGCGGCGGGATGAACCTAATGAATCGGCAGAGGTGACGCGGCTGATTGGGCATTTGCGGGATGAGGGCGGCTTTACGATTTTGCTGATTGAGCATGATATGAATGTGGTTGGTTCTATTTCGGATCGGGTGATTGTGTTGGATCATGGCGATAAGATTGCTGAGGGTCGTATGAGCAGGTGACGAGAGGACCCGAAGGTGATTGAGGCGTATTTGGGCCGCACGACGACGATGGGGGATTAGTGATGAGCGATATGAAAGAAACGGCCGTCAGCCCTCCCTCCGTTTCCGCAATGTCAACACCTACTCCCATCCACATCTTGCAAGATGTTAACCTGGAAATCTACCCTGGCGAACTGGTCTGTCTGTTGGGCGGCAATGCCTCTGGCAAATCTACCACCTTGAAGACCAGTTTGGGCATTGTGCGGCCTGCCAGCGGTACGGTGGATTTAAGGGCGAGGAAGTTCACAGCCGCCCTACCAGCTACCGCATCCGGCGGGCATGGCGGTTGTAGCTCGGAAACCGGCGCATTTTTGGTGATATGAATGCGCGAGAATCTGCTGATGGGGCTTCTGCGGAATGATACGGAGCAGATCGAGGCGGTTGGACCGGCTGCTGCATATGTTCCCCGTCTGAAGGAGCGCTATCAGCAGTTGGTAGCACCTTTAGCGGGGGTGAACAGCAGATGCTGGCAATGGCGGGCATGATGTCCCGCCCCGACCTGCTGCTGATGGATGAGCCTCGATGGGTTGGCCCGATTTTGGTGGAGCAAAATTTTGAGTTGATTAGGCAGATTAATGAGGAGGAACGGCCGCTTTTCATGGTCGAGCAAAACGCCAACATGGCCTTCCATTGCTGATCGCGGCTATGTGCTGCAAAACCGGCCGCGTCGTCCTCAACGATACCGCCCAAAACCTCCTCAATAACGAACAACTCCGTAAAGCCTATTTAGGCGCGTAAACCAAGAAAAATGTCCATTCGATCCCGTTTCCCATTTTCAAAACAAAACCTTCATCAACAGTTGTTCCAAAGCGCCCTCTCGCTGGAGGTGCAAAAGCCTATCTCGATTATTTGAGTGATTGGGAAAAAAGGCTCACCCTGGGAACTTTGGTAGAAAAGAATGAAGCCGTGCGCCATGCCTTCGCTGGCTTGATCAAGGCTGAACCCAATGAAGTAGCCGTCACAACCTCTGTCTCGGCTTCGGTGAGTGTTAGCCAGTTCGCTCGATTTTAGCGGCGAACGCACAAAATCGTGACGACCGATTTTGATTTTTCCGGCGACGGCCCAGATTTGGCACGCAAAAGGCGCGAGGGCGAGATTGCCAATGTGGCGGCGGCGGGCAATGTGCTGCCATGGAGCGATTTGCCGATGCCGTGATGAGCGGACGCGGATTGTATCGTTGAGCCATGTTTGTTACCGCAATGGTTCTCGTGGATGTGCCTGCCATTGTGGAGATGGCTCATCGCAAAGGAGCTGGGTGATGCTGGATGCGTACCAATCGCTGGGGACGATGCCCATTGCCGTGAAGCAGTTGAAGGTGGACTTTTGGTGGGGGACGCTGAAATATCTGTTGGGATCGTCAGTTGGCTATTTTGTATGCCCGCAAAACTGCTGCCAGCTGAATCCGACGATTACAGGCTGGTTTTGCCCAGGCCAATATCTTTGCGATGGATAGTTATGGGCATACGCCGTCGCCGACGGCGCGAAAGTTTGAGTCGGCACGCCGGCTGTGCCGAATGTGTATGCGGCTCTGGCGGCATAAAGCCGATTCAATCTATTGGGGTGGATGATTGAGAGCCATCTGCGTGGAGATTACGGGGCGATGAAGGCGGGGCGATGAAGCGCGGCTTTTAACCTGGTTACGCCGGTTAACCCTGAACAGCATGGCCCTATGATTTGCGCTGCGTTCGCACAAGGTGGATTTGCTGGTGAAGTGGCTGGAGAAGGATGGGTGATTGTGAGCAGTCGTGATAATAATCTGCGGATTTCGCCCCATATTTATAACAATATGGATGATGTGATAAGCTGTTGGATTGTTTGATGAAGTATAAGGATTTGTTGGTAAATGGAGTTGGAGACTGGGGACTGGAGACTAGGTATCAGTCTCCAGTCTCCAGTCCTGAACCCTATATTTCTATGTCCTCACAAAAATATGTTGCGGCGTTTGGCGAAGTGATGATGCGGTTGACGCCGCCAGGTTTTGTGCGGGTGCGGCGACGCATTCGTTTGAGGTGCTGTATGGGGCACGGAGGCGAATGTGGCGATTTCGCTGGCGCATTTTGGGGTGCCGGTGGAGATGGTGACGCGGCTGCCGGCGAATGATGTGGGGATGTGTGCAGTTTATGCAGCAGTATGGGGTGGGGTGCGATATTGTGCGTGGGGTGAGCGGCTGGGGCTTTATTTTTTGAGTTAAGGGGCGATGCAACGGCCGTCTAAAGTCATTTATGATCGCGCTAACTCGGCTCTGGCGACGACGGAACCGGGCATGATTGATTGGCGCACCATTTTTGAGTGAGGCGGATTGGTTTCATTGGTCGAGGAATTACGTCGGCCGTTTCGGCTAGTGCAGCAGCGAGTAACGAGAGCTGTTCGTATAGCCAAAGGGATGGGGCTGACGGTTTCTTGTGACTTAAATTATCGGCATTCGCTGTGGCAGTGGGGCAAACGGCCGTCTGAAGTGATGCCACTGGTGGAACAGTGTGACATTCTGATTGGCAACATGGCCGAATTGATGTTGGGCATGGAGCCGGTATTCCGCTTTCGCCCGTTGAGTCGGCGCAAAAAATGTGCTGGCAACTGGCGGATCGTTTTCCCAACTTGAAGGTGATTGTGATAACGCTGCGCGAGGCGGTGTCGGCCAGTTTTAATCGGTTTTCGGCCGTTTGTGGCACGAGGGCACGTTTTACATCAGCTGACCTATGATTTGGAGGCCATTGTGGATCGGGTGGGTGGGGTGATGCCTTTATGGCGGGCCTGATTTATGGGCTGCGCACGTTTCCGGATGAGATGCAGCGTGTTGGATTTTGCCCTGGCAACGGCCGTTCTTAAGCACAGCATTCCCGGTGATGCCAACCTGGTGACATGGCAGAGGTGCTGGGCTGGTAAGCCGTAGAGTCCGGTGATGTCTCACGGTAATGATGGGAAATTGGGGACGAGACTGGAGACTAAAACAGTCTCCGGTCTCCAGTCCCCAATTGCTCTATGCCCATCTTCCCCCTCTTCATCATTCTCATCTCACCGTCCTGCACGCGACCTGGAATCTGTTGGCGCGGCAGCGTGGGCGTGACATTTTCTTGCCCTTGCTGTTGGTTGTTTCCGGCATGGGTCTGCCGTTTGTGCTGCTGGCCGAATGGATGGGGATCCATTTTGCCCGCGACCTGGCCGTATCTGCTGGTGACGGGCTGCTTTCAGGCTATGTATTATCTGGGGCTGTTGCAAGGGTATAAGAGCGGCGATTTTACGGTGGTATATCCTGTGGCGCGGGCACTGCCTGTTTTGATTTTGGCTTTTGTAGATTGGGGCGTGGTGAGCCGCCAACTGGCTGAACTGGTTGGGCATGGTGCTGATTTCGGCGGGCTGTTTACTGATTCCGCTGCAAAGTTGGCGCGATTTGGCCTGGGAGAAGGTATGTGAATGTTGATGATGCTTTGGGTGCTGTTGGCGGCCAGTGGCACGGTGGGTTATACGTTGGTGGATAGAGCGGCGGCGGTGGTGATGCGTGGGGTGGGATACGGCCGTTCGCTACGCCATTTTTGAATTTGCCAGCACCTTCCTGCTTTATTAGCTCGTCCTGCGCCTGTGCGCCTACCAACCTGGCAAATGCCAAAGAACAGTGTGGCTGCAAGCAGCCTTTGCTGGTTTTTGTATGTTTGGGGCCTATGCCCTCATTTTGTGGGCCTACCAGCTTGTGAGCTGGAGTTATGTGGTCGCTTTACGCCAATTCAGCATTGTATTGGGCGTTGTGGTGGGAACCTATCTGTTTCGTGAACCAGCCCCAGGTTGGCGCATTGGCATGGCCTCGTTGATTGTATTGGGAGTGGGTTTTATATCGGTAGGGGGCTGACGATGTGTTATCAAGTTGCTGCCTCATAGCACAACCCGAAAATAGAAGTGGGAGTTACGCAGGAATCGTTTGCATACGACTATATGGTTTAGAATGAGACTGGAGACTAGCAGTTTGTCGGAGAACCCCAATTTGTAGCCGCGAAATCCCTTTCGCGCTCGGGGAACGCGGTAAGGATACCGCGCCTACGACCACTTTTCCGACAGCCTGCTAGAGACCAATTAGTTCTTAATCTCCAATCTCTATTAGTGAGGAAAGCAGAGTAGATGCAGGTGACAGTACAACAGATGGCTTCAGCGCGGATTCCCACAGATGTGGGCGAGTTTCAACTGCATCTTTACCACAACAATCACGACAGCAAAGAACATCTCGCTCTCGTCATGGGCAATATTCAGGGCCAGCTTGCTTCCGGTCAGCCTCACCCTCTCGTCCGCATCCATTCCGAATGTTTCACCGGCGATGCCCTCGGCTCGCTGCGCTGCGACTGCGGCCCCCAACTGCAAATGGCGATGGAGCATATTGCCCGCGAAGGTGCGGGTCTCATCATTTACCTGAGGCAGGAAGGGCGTGGCATTGGCCTGCTCGACAAGCTGCGGGCTTATAACTTGCAAGACGAAGGGTACGATACAGTTGAGGCCAACTTGATGCTCGGCCATGAAGCCGATGCCCGCGACTACACCATCGCCAGCCTCATTCTGCGCGATCTTGGCATTCGCTCTCTGCGCCTGATGACCAACAACCCCCACAAGCTGGACAGTCTGGCCCAACAGGGTTTTGTCATCACTGAGCGTGTGCCTTTGCAAACGGCCGTTCACCCCCACAACCATACCTACCTCACCACCAAAGTCCAACGTATGCGCCACCTCCTGGATTTACCGCCAATACCCGACGATAATGGCACGACCTATCCCCCCGCCGCCCGCCTTCTCCCCGGCCCGCGCCATCTAAACCGCCCCTTCATCACCCTCAGCTACGCCCAAAGCCTGGATGGTTCCATCACCAAACAGCGCGGCCAGCCGTTAGCCATCAGCAGCCCCCAAGCCATGCGCCTCACCCACCAAATCCGCGCCAGCCACCAGGCCATCCTCGTCGGCATCGGCACAATCCTGGCCGATAATCCCAGCCTGACGGTGCGTTTGATAGACGGCCGTTCCCCCCAACCCATCGTCCTCGACAGCCACCTCCGCTTCCCCTTGCCCACTCGCCTGCAAAACCCCTGGGTCATCACCACGCCCCAGGCCAGCCAGGCACGGCAGCAGCAGCTTGAGCAGCAAGGCGTGCAGGTGATGCGGGTGAATGGGGATGAAAACGGCCGTATCCACTTGCCCACCCTCCTCAGCGAACTTTGTCAGCGCGGCATTCACAGCCTCATGGTCGAAGGTGGCGCTGAAATCATCACCGCCTTCCTCACCCAAAAGCTGGTAGACCGCCTCATCGTCACCATCGCTCCCATCCTCGTCGGCGGCCTCCATGCCATCCAACCATTGCCACACATACCCCGCCTGCAAAACAGCACCACCCACCAAATTGGGCAAGATACAGTTGTAATTGGAGATTTTGTTTAATGCTGTAATGGTATAGTCGTGTAGTGGTATATGGGGAGCCATACACATACCCAACACGCCACTACACAAATACACCGCTACACCCACTCCCCATGTATCGCCTCTCCCTCCTCTTCACCCAACCCTTTCAGCTTGAGATTCGTGAGGAAACATTGCCTCCCCTCAAGGCTAATCAAGTGTTGGTGCAAACCCACGCCTCCGCCATCAGCGCAGGCACAGAAATGCTCGTCTATCGCGGCCAACTACCAACCGACATGGCTCTGGATGCCACCATCAGCAGCCTTGCTGGTGCAGCCCAATACCCGCTCAAATATGGCTACGCCGCCGTTGGCCGCGTCATTGAACTGGGCCGTGAGGTAGACAAAAGCTGGCACGGCCGTTTTGTCTTCGCCTTCAATCCTCACGAAAGCCACTTCATCGCTGACCCTGCTCAACTCATCCCCTTACCTGAATCACTGCCACCCCAAACGGCCGTTCTCCTGCCCAACATGGAAACGGCCGTCTCCTTCCTCATGGATGCCCAACCGATGATTGGCGAACAAGTGGCCGTCTTTGGGCAAGGCGTAGTTGGCCTGCTCACCACCCATCTGTTGGCCCAACTGCCCCTTGCCAGCCTGGTCACGCTCGATGGCTACGCCCTGCGCCGCGCCCTCTCCCAAAAATGGGGCGCAACGGCCGTCTTCGACCCCACCCAACCCAGCATACAACCCCAACTCATCACTGCCCTACAAGCAGACCGCCCCTATCCCGCCGCCGATCTCACCTTTGAGCTATCCGGCAATCCCCAGGCCCTCGATATGGCAATTGCGGTAACGGGCTTTAACGGCCGTCTCCTCATCGGCTCCTGGTACGGCCAAAAACGCGCCCATCTCAACCTCGGCGGCCACTTCCACCGCAGCCACATGCGCCTCATCAGCAGCCAGGTCAGCCACATCAACCCCCAATGGCAGGGCCGCTGGAGCAAGGAAAGGCGATTGGCAACGGCCGTTCACCACCTCCACCACCTCCCCACCACCGACCTCATCACCCACCACCTCCCCTTTACCCAGGCCCCCGCCATCTACCAACAGCTTCACGAAGCCCCCGAAAACATCATACAGATAATTATGAATTATGAATTATGAATTAGCAGGGATGGAGAACGAGCCTCCTAATTCATAATTTCTTGGAGTTCCATGTACACCACAGCAGTTAAACGCGATTTTGTTGCCCAACATTTCCTCATCGGCGGCGATTGGGGAGCAGAAAACGAGAAACATTCCCACCACTACGTCGTCGAAGTACAGTTGCACGGCCCCGCCCTCGACCAACACGGCTACCTCGTAGACATCGTAGACATCGAACACAACCTCGAAGCCCTCGTCAGCTACTACCGCGACCAAACCCTCAACGACCTGCCCGAATTCGCTGGCCTCAACCCCAGCATCGAGCATTTCTGCCGCATCTTCGCCCGCACCTTCGCCCAACGCATCACTGCCCCCAACCTCACCGCCCTCACCGTCAAAATCTGGGAAAACGACATCGCCTGGTCAAGCTGGAGATTAGAGATTAGAGACTAGCCAATCTCCAATCTCTAGTCTCCAATCTCTCCATGAAAATCGCCCTCCTCATCTACGGCCCCCTCGACACCATCTCTGGCGGCTACCTGTATGACCGGAAGTTGGTCGAGCATCTGCGCGGCTGCGGCGATGAGGTGAGCATTATCTTGCTGCCCTGGTCCAATTACAGCCGTCATCTCACTCACAACTTCTCGCGCCGCCTCTACCGCCAACTGCGCCACGCCGATTATGATGTGCTGCTGCAAGACGAACTCAACCACCCTTCGCTCTTTTGGCTAAACGGCCGTCTCCGCCCCCACCTCACCTACCCCATCATCAGCATCGTCCACCACCTCCGCACCAGCGAACAGCACCCCGCCTGGCTCATGCCCCTCTACCGAACTGTTGAACGCCGCTACCTGCAAACGGCCGCTGCCTTCATCGCCAACAGCCACACCACCCACCAGGCCATCCAGCAGCTATTACACCCTCAAGAGAGAGGGAGTTTTGCCCCCTCCCCCTCTCAGGGAGAGGGCTGGGGTGAGGGTTCCGTGCCCACCCTCATCGCCACCCCCGCGGGCAACCGCCTCAACCTTACCCTCACCCCCGCCGCCATCCAACAACGCGCCCGCCAGCCCGGCCCCCTGCGCCTTCTCTTCATCGGCAACCTTATTCCCCGCAAAGGACTGCACCATCTGCTAACGGCCGTCTCCCAACTCCCACCCCACACCGTTCATCTCGATATTGTGGGCCATACGGGCGTTTCCCCCACTTACACCCGCCACATCCAACAACAAATCAGCCAACACAACTTACAGACCAACCTCACCCTCCACCACTACCTCCCCGACAACCAACTCGCCCAACTCCTCCTCCACAGCCACCTCCTCGTCGTCCCCTCCACCTACGAAGGCTTCGGCATCGTCTACCTCGAAGGCATGGCCGCCGGACTGCCCGCCATCGCCACCACCGCTGGCGCCGCCCCCGAAATCATCCAGCACAACCACAACGGCCTCCTCCTCGAAGTCGGCGACACCGCCAGCCTCGCCCATCACCTGCACCACCTGCACCACCACCGCGACCACCTCACACGCCTCAGCCACAACGCCCTCGCCCACTACCAAACCCAACCCACCTGGGCCGAAAGCATGTCCCGCATCCGCCACTTCCTCCTAGAGTTGGTAAAGGTGCGTGGCACTGCCCGTCAGAAATAACAATGTGATGAGGCTACTGGGCAGTGCCTTGCACCTAAAGTGCCACTACAGTTTACGGATCACCGATTACCGACTACCATACACCCCCATGAACAACCAACCCACCCAAACCCAAGTCGTCATCATCGGCGGCGGTGTCATGGGCGCCAGCACCGCCTATCATCTAGCCCAACGCGGCTGCACCGATGTCGTTCTGCTCGAAAAACAGCCCTTCTTTGGCCTGGGGGCAACAGGCAAATGCGCTGGCGGCATCCGCTACCAATTCAGCACCGCCATCAACATCCAACTTTCCCAGCTCAGCCTGCCCATGTTGGATCGCTTTGAGGCGGAAATGGGGCAGGCCATTGATCTGCGCCGCTGCGGCTACCTCTTTTTGCTCAACAACGAAGCCGACATCGCCGCCTTCCAGCGCAATGTGGCCTTGCAGCACAGCCTGGGCATCCCCACCCAGTGGCTTACGGGCGATGAGGTGCGGCGCATGGTTCCCCAACTGGCTGCGGATGATGTGCTGGCTGGCACATTCCACGCCCAAGATGGCCTGGCTGACCCCCACGGCGTGGTGGCTGGCTACATCAACAACGCCCGGCGGCTGGGCGTTACCTGCCTGACGGATAGCGAAGTGGTGGCGATTGAGACGGAGAAGGGCAAGGTGAAGGCGGTGGTGATGCGCAACGGCCGTATCACCACCCCCACCATCGTCAACGCCGCAGGCCCCTGGGCCGCCCCCCTCAGCCAGATGGCCGGTGTCCCTCTACCCGTCCAACCCATCCGCCGCCAGATGCTCACCACCACACCCTTGCCCACCATCCCCCCCGACTTTCCCTTCGTCATAGACTTCGCCCAAAGCCTCTACTTTCACCGCGAAGGCCAGGGCCTGCTCACCGGCATGTCCAACCCCCACCAGCCGCCTGGTTTTGACGAAAGCGTAGATGAGGCGTGGGAACTGGTGCATATGGAAGCCGCCATGAAGCGGCTGCCCCTGCTGGCCCAGGCTGGCCGCGCCGCCCACTGGGCCGGCCTGTACGAAGTCACCCCCGATGCCCACCCCATCATCAGCACCGTGCCGCAGTTAGAGGGCTATGTCGTCGTCACTGGCTTCTCCGGGCATGGCTTCATGCACGGCCCCATCGCTGGCCTGCTCACCGCCGAAATTATTCTGGATGGTAAGGCGAGGATGTTGGATATTGGCGTGTTAGATTACGGCCGTTTCCAAGCCAACCATCTCCTCAACGAATACAATGTCATATAACGGCCGTTCCCACCTAAACAAAAGCTAAACTCACTCACCCCTTTCCCCACAAACAGCTATAATCCCTGCCCGTGACATACATCAACCACCGACAACGCCCCCTCTTCAAATTGATCCTCATCAATCTGGCACTTCTCACTGCCGCTCTCATCTGGTATTGGCTGCAGCCCCAACGCAGCGTACAAATTGCCCTGGCTAAAGGCGGCCAGCTATACACCATGACCCAAACCATCCCTGGTGCCTCCCTTAACGCCAGTCAGCTTACCAACCTGGCTCTAAAAGATGCCGTTTTGGCCGATTTGCTGGCGGATAAAGAGTATGAATTCCTCCAGGCTGTGCCGCTGGGTGCGGGCGAGTCACGCTATTGGCAAGATGCGGGCTGCGGCCAATACAACTGTGTGCAGGTGACGCTGTACAACTACAGCGACGGTGGCACGGTGGAGGCGGTGGTGCAGACGGATCGGGGGGAGGTGATCGGCCGTTGGGCCAATCCCCAGGCACGTCCCGCAGGCAGCCCGGCCATTTTGCCCCGTGCGGTAGCCATCGCCGCTGCCGATGCCCAAGTCCGCGCCATTCTCGGCGACATCGGTGCCGCCGATCCCGCCATGATCCCCATGTCGGGCTGGTTGTTGGACGATGACTGCCGCGATGAGTGGTGTGTAGATTTAACCTTCCACGACCCCGACGGCACAGGCCGCATCTTCCACGTCTTCGTCAACATGGAGCAGGACAAAGTGGCACGCACCTTTTACACCCGCGCCCGCCCCGAACGTAGCTACAATCGGCCGGCCGCCCAACGCGATGCCTACAGTGATGGCTGCCTGGAGCAGTATGGCTGGAGTGTCTGTTGGGAGATGACGGCGCATGATGGCGTTCATTTTTATGATGCCACCTTTCAGGGGACAACCATCTTCACCAGCACCAAAATCACGCAGGTAGAAGCCTGGTACCCTAGTTGGCCTGGCGGCTACCGTGATGAAATCGGTTTTGCCGCCTCCGTGCCCCCGTTTGGGGATACCCTCATCACTGATCTGAATGATGGCTTTGAGGTGCGCCAACTCTTCACCGAATTTACCCACTGGCCCAACTGCATCTGCTGCTATCGTTATGAGGAGATTATGCGCTTTAACGCCGATGGCAGTTTTGAGCCGCGCTTTGTTTCGCATGGGCCAGGTTGTGATGATTTGTCTATTTATCGGCCGTTTTGGCGCATAGACCTCGACTTAAACGGCCCCGACAACGATCAGGTATGGCAGTGGGAAGAAACACAGTGGGTAGAAATGGCCTCGGAGTTTGAAAGCTTCCCTTTCATCCGCCCCGTCTCGCCCGACGGCTTCAAATTGGCAACCATTGACGGCGATGTCAGCTACCGCTGGCGCATGGAGCGCAGCGATCCCCTGAGCCTGGATGAAGCCCGCTTTTTTGGCATTCTGCAAAAGGAAGATCAGGCACAGGGGGCCGTACCGCCCGGCCCTGGCGATACGTATGAACCACCGCGCCAATGGCTGGATGGCGATCCCCTCTCTGGTGAGGATATTGTGCTCTGGTTTGTGCCCAGCCTGAAAACGAAAAAGGGCGGCCCCTGGTGGTGTATGCCTGATCCAGAACCGGACTTTTCGCCTTGCGAGGCGGTGCTGGTCGCCGAACCGGCGGGTGAACTGCATCAACCAACAGAGGAAGAGGTTTTGGCGGCGATGGAAGTGGAAGTAACGGCCGTTCCTCCCCTCACACCCACTCTCACCGCCGCCACTCCCGAACCCACCGCCACGCCACGCCCCATTCAAGGCGAAACACCCGAAGAAATCATCCTCAACTCCGGCTGTGGCGCTTGCCACACCATTGGTGAATTGGGCGAAAAAGGCAAAGTGGGGCCAGATTTAACCTTCATTGGCGAAATGGCGGGCGGACGGGTGGCTGGTCTCACAGCCGCAGCTTACTTGCGCCAATCCATTCTTGAGCCTAACGCCTTCATCACCCCCGTTTGCCCCAACGGGCCATGTCTGGCCAACATTATGCCCCGTGATTATGCAATGCGTTTGAGTGAAGAACAGTTGGAAATTATGGTTGCGTTTTTGTTGGCGCAGCGTGGCGAAACGGCCGATCCCACCCCCTTGCCCACCCCCGCCCGCATCGGTGAAGAAACAACCCCCGCCACCCCTGCCGCCAAAGCCTTCCCCGCCCCCAAGCAGCTCAGTCCGTCGCAGACAAACGGCCGTAACCTGCCCTATCTCGCCATCCAAATCCTGCTCGTCAGTCTGGTCTTTTTGCTGAGCCTGTTTCGTCTGTTGAAACAACGGGATTAGAAATGGAGATTGGAGATTGGAGATTAGCCCAATCATTCTCCAATCTCCAATCTCCTTTAAGTTCTTGCATTAATAGCGATACTTCTCCCGCAAAGCCCGTTCCACCTGGCGGTCAGAATCCTTCTTGGCTAAATCGGCACGTTTGTCTGCCTTGCGCTTACCCCGCGCCAGAGCAATTTCTACTTTCGCACGGCCGTTTTTCAAATACAGCTTCGTCGGCACAATCGTCAAACTCTTCTGCGCCACCTGGTCAATGATCTTGTTGATTTCCCGTCGGTGCAGCAGCAACTTGCGCGGGCGAGTTGCCTCATGATTCTCCCGATTGCCATGCACATAGGGCGAAATATTGGCCTCAACCAGCCACAACTCCCCGTTGCGGTTCTGCACATAGCTGCGCTGCAAGCTCACCTGATGGTCACGGATAGACTTGATTTCCGTACCCTGCAAAGCTAAGCCCGCTTCAAAGCGTTCCAACAATTCATAATCAAATGTGGCCCGCTTGTTATTACTAATAACCTTAATCCCTTCCTGTTTTGACATGTTTGGTGATTGGGCAATTAATAATTGGGCAATTGGTAATGACTCAATTACCCAATAACTCAATAACCTATTCTCCTTCTAACAAATACTCGGCCGCTGCTTCCACCTGCGGGTCTTCACCTTCCGGTGTATCCAGAGGGAACTCAACTTCAATATCGGGCGTAATGCCCTGCTTATCAATGGTATGATCCGCCGGTGTGTACCACCGGGCAATCGTCACGCGCAGTTCAGAGCCATCAGACAATTCACGCACTGTCTGCACCGACCCTTTGCCAAAAGAAGTCTGCCCCATCAGAACGCCGCGCCCTCTATCTTGAATAGCTCCAGCCACAATTTCTGAGGCACTGGCACTGCCAGGGTTGATCAGCACGACAATGGGAATTTCTTCCGCCAAATCGCCGTTGTCGGAGGTGAAGGTGCGGTCTAAACCGCTCACGTTGCGCTCAAACAAAACCACGCCATCGGTCAAGAATAGGTCGGCGATGGCTACCGATTCATCCAGATAACCACCAGGATTGTTGCGTAAATCGAAGATTAGACCGCGTGGATTTTGGGCCAATACTTCTTCCAGAGCCGTTTCCAGTCGGCCAGAGGCATCACGGCTGAATTCGACGAGCTGGACGTAGGCAATACCATCTTCCCGCATTTCGTAGTTGACAACGGGGACTTCAAAGGTGGTGCGCACAATGGTAAATTCTAACATCTCGGTTTCGTCAGGCCGGGCGATGGTTAGGGTGACGGATGTGCCTTCGGGGCCGCGCACCATCAAGATGACCTCATCAAAACTGATGCCAACAACGGATTGACCATCAACTTCGATGACGAGATCACCGGACTGCAGCCCGGCTAACTCGGCGGGCTGGCCTTCAATGGGGGAAACGATCTCAAAAAAGCCGTCTTCGTTCTCGCGCACAAAAGCGCCAATGCCAGACACGGAGCCGCTCATATCTTCACGCAAACGGGCGGCCACGTCTGGCTCGATGTAGCGGGTGAAATCATCACCCAGGGCTTCTATGGAGCCGCCGATGAGGGCGTGTAGAATCTCTTCGTTGGCGGGAATGTCGCCATCGTAGGTTTCTTCGATGAAGTCCCAGGCTTCATAGAAGATGTCGAGGTCTATTTCGTCTACATCGGTGCGGGGCTGGCTTTGGGCGGGTGGGTTGGTGGGATTGGGTGCGGGGGTGTTGGGGGCAGCGGCGGCATCGTTGTTGGTGCTGGCGGTTTCTTCGGCGCTGTTGGCAACGGCCGTTCCCGCATCACTTTCGGCAGCATCGGCCGTTTCCTCGGTGGGCAGCACTATCTCCGCAATTGCCTCTGTAACGGAGATCGGTTCAGGGGAATCGGCCGTTCGCTGCCCCACAGAAAAACCAATCCAGGCCACACCCGCACACAACACAATCAGCCCGACAATGCCGCCAATAATAAGACCCCAATTTCGTTTTTGTTCTTCCATCGTCCAATCCTCGAAGCAGCAAGTGGGTAATTAAGTAATTACCCACTTACCTAATTACCACTTTGCAAATACTCAATTGCTCGATCCAACACTTCATCACGGCCGTTATCAATCGCCTCTTGCGTAATCTCCACCACAAAATCCGGTTCCAGGCCCTGCTGGTCAATCAGGTGGCGGTCTGGCGTAAACCAGCGCGATGAAGTCACATGCACCGATGATCCATCACTTAAATCAAACACCAACTGCACCGAGCCTTTGCCAAACGTGCGCTGCCCCACCAACACCGCCCGTTCCCGGTCATGCAGCGCCCCCGCCAAAATCTCCGACGCACTGGCCGTGCCGCCATTCACCAACACCACCAGAGGAATATCGGGTGCTAATGTTTCATCCGTCGTCTCATAAATGCGCTCCGTCTCACCCTTGATCTGCTGGTAAAGCACAGGGCCTTCATCCATAAAATGGTCAGACACCTGAACGGCCGCATCCAGCAGCCCGCCGCCATTATTGCGTAAATCCAAAACCAGTTTCTCGGCCCCCTGTTCCAGCAAATCTGCTACCGCCTCTTCAATCTCATTGCTGCTTTCACCGCTAAAGCGCGTCAATTGAATATAACCAATGGACTCGTCTTCGGTCAACAGACGGTAGGTGACGGAAGGAATGAGAATGTCATCACGTTCAACTTCAATGTTTACCGGCTCTGTCTCGCCAGGGTGCAAGACGGTGAGGGTCACGGCGGAGCCTTTTTCGCCTTTTATCATTTCCACGATTTGGGCGACGGTGAAATCGGCCGTTATCTCCACCCCATCTACCGCCAACAAAACATCACCGGTCAAGATGCCCGCAATCTCCGCCGGATTGCCCGGAATTGGGTCTAAAATAACATCGCCACCATCTTCGGGGCGCGAAAGATAAGCCCCGATGCCGCCGAAACTGCCTTGCAACTGCTCCCGCTCCTGCGTGCGTATGACCGGTTCCACAAAAACGGTATAAGGATCATTTAAGGCGCTTACAACTCCGCGAATGGCACTATAAGTCATCTCTTTAGCGGTGGGCAGATCGCCAATGAAATTGCTTTCTAACAAATTCCAGGCTTCCCAGAACAGATCAAAATCAGTCTGCTCTTGTACCAGTGTGCCACCGCCGCGCAACTCCACAAAATCATTGGTGAAGTAGCCTGCCACAAAGGCAGCCCCTGCCAGCAAAAACAGCATCAGCATCGTCAATAAATTGCGCACTCGGTCAGACATAGCCATCGGTTGCAGGTGTTGGGTGTTGGGGAGTATTGGGGTAATTAAGTAACTGAGAATCACCCAATTACCCAATTACTAATGACCAAGATTCACCCCCAAAAACGCCCTTTACCAGATAATTGCCTTATTCATAAAAAAGCCAGATGGGGGAACCATCTGACTGAGCATAAAGGTGAACGGATTGTAACACAGGTGTTATGTGAGGCAATCTACGTTATAATAAATGGGCGTTTCCATAAGGTCACACTCATTTTGGAAACGTGCTAACGTAAGATGTAAAGAAAAACGCCGCTTTGCCTCTTTTGCGTTTTACACAGTGGCTTTTGGTATGCTTAATGTGCCAAAGGCCACTGATTAATTAGGAATCTAGCCCTTTCGCGGTTGATAAACCATGAAAAGATTTTGGCAAGTCTGGTTAACGGCCGTTCTCCTTGCGTTCATCTGGACACGGAGCAGCCCCACACCAGAAACGGCCGTCCACGCCCAAACCGAATCTCCCAGCAAAGCCGAGACCTGGTTCAATGCCATGTCCACTGCCGAGCGCGTGGGCCAACTCTTCCTTGTCCCCTTCCCTGGCGATACCGCGCTGCCAGAAAGTGCCATTGCCAATCTCATCGCCAATTATAAAGTTGGCGGGGTCATCTTACTGGCCGAAAACAACAACATCACCGGCTATGGCACACCAGCCGATGTACCCCAACAAGTGGTGCAGCTTACCAACAGCCTGCAACAACTGGCCCTATTCGGCTTGCCGCCAGCCACGCCCGAACCCACCGACGAAACCACAACCCCCACGCCCGTCACCCCCACCAGCACACCCGAAGCCGCCCTGCCCGCCATCCCCTTGCTAATTGCCACCAGCCAGGAGGGGGATGGCTGGCCCTACGACCAGATTCTCTCCGGCCTGACCCAAGTGCCGAATAACATGGCTGTTGGCGCAACCTGGCAGACGCAGCAGGCCGAAACGGTAGGAACAACTGTGGGGCAAGAATTGTCAGCTCTGGGCATTAACATGCTCATTGGGCCAGCTTTAGACGTGCTGGAAAACCCCACACCTTACGGCCTCACCGATTTGGGATCGCGCAGTTTTGGGGGCAACCCTTATTGGGTAGGGTTGATGGGGCAGGCTTACAACACAGGCGTGCATTTGGGCAGCAACGGCCGTATGGCCGTCGTCCCCAAACATTTCCCCGGCAACGGCAGCAGCGATCGCTCTACCACCGCCGAAATTCCCACCGTGCGCAAATCTTTAGACGAACTGCGGCAAGTGGAACTGGCCCCCTTCTTTGCGGTGACAGGGCAGGCGGATGATCCCTTGCAAACGGCCGATGCCCTGCTCAGCACCCACATCCGCTACCAGGGCTTTCAGGGCAACATCCGCACCACCACCGCCCCTGTCAGCTTCGATTCGCAAGCCCTTAGCACGCTGATGGCCCTGCCCGAATTTACCGCCTGGCGGCAGGCTGGCGGTCTCATCGTCTCCGACGCTTTAGGGGTACGCTCTGTGGAACGTTTTTATGATGTGACCGAACAAGAGTTCCCCCATCGCCGGGTAGCCAATAATGCCCTATTAGCGGGCAATGATCTGCTCTATCTGGGTGATTTTGCCTTAGGTGATGCACCCTATGGCGAGCAGTTAGCCAATATTCAAGATACGATCCTCTGGTTCCGCGAGAAATACGAAACGGACCCTTCCTTTCGGGTGCGCGTAGATGAGGCGGTGCTGCGTATCTTGCGGCTAAAACTGCGGCTCTACAACAATGACTTTGGCCTGGAGAATGTGCAAATGGTGGAGGAGGACCTGCCGGTAGGGAATGGGAATGTGGCGATGTTTGAACTGGCGCAAACGGCCGTTACCCTCCTCGCCCCCAGCTCCGAAGAACTGCTAGAACGAATGCCTACCCCCCCTGGCCTCGACGACCGCATCCTCATCTTCACCGACATGCAGCAAGCCCAGCAGTGCAGCTTTTGCCCCAGCCAGCCCCTCATCGGCCTTACCGATCTCGAAGAACGCATTCTCTCTCTCTACGGCCCCCAGGCCAGCGAGCAGATAGGTGTAGACCAGATTCAGAGCTTTTCTTTTAGCGATCTCGATGCTTTTCTGGATGCTGGCCCCGGTTTGATTATTCCGCCTCCGCCTCTCTCGCCTACCATCGAAATCCCCGAAGCACTGCCAGAAGGCGATGTCATCACCGACACCGTTGCCACGCCCACGCCGGCCCCCACGCCTACACCCGATCCTGCATTTTTGGTGCAAGAGGCCATGCGCGGCACAAATTGGATCATCTTCAATTTGCTGGATGGGGGCGAAAGCTCCCAGGCACTCAGCCGCTTTCTGGCACAGCGCCCCGACATCATCAGCAATACCCGCATCGTCGTTTTTGCCTACAATGCCCCTTACTATTTGGACACAACCGAAATAAGCAAACTGACTGCCTTCTTTGGCATCTACAGCAAAATTAACGCCTTTGTAGATGCGGCGGCGCGGGTGCTGTTTCAGGAATTAACGCCGGTGGGGGCATCGCCTGTGAGCATTGAGGGCATTAGTTATAATCTGGCTGAGCAAACACAGCCCAACCCCCAGCAAATCATTCAACTCTTTCATGCCCCCATTTCGACCGGAAATGAGCCAGAGGGGACAGAAAGCCCGCCTAGCTTTGTGGTGGGTGACACGCTGCACGTGCAAACAGGGGTCATTTTGGATAGAAATGGAAAGCCTGTGCCGGATGGCACGATTGTGCAGTTCATCCAACAAGATCGCATTCAAGGGACCGTGAATATTATTGCCTCGGTGCCAACGGTAAAGGGTGTTGCCGATCTGGATTATGTGTTGGAAGCGCGGACTGGCCCTGGCAAGTTCCGCATTACGGCCGAATCGGGTCAGGCGGTTCGTTCACAGGAGGTGGATATTACAATTGAAGGGACGGGTGAAGGTGTTCCTGAAGTGACGGTGATCATTGCCACCATCCCGCCGACGATTACGCCCAGTGCCACGCCTACACCATCGCGCACGCCGCGCCCCACAGCTACACCCACGCCCACGGCCACACCCACAGCCACGCCTGTGCCGCCGCCGGTGGAGCCGGGGGTTCGTATTGAGTTGTCTGAGTTTGAGATGTTGGTAACGGCCGTTCTCGGTATAAGCGTCACTGGCGTACTGGGCATTGTGCTGAGTCGGCGGCTGCAACGGCCGTTAATCCAACACATCGGCTGGCCCCTTTGGGGCATCATCGGCAGCCTTACTGCCTACAACTACTTCGCCCTCAATTTACCCGGTACCGACAACATCACCACCTTTGGCAGTTGGGCCGGGCTGGTCACCACCCTGGCCGGTGGCACACTGGCTTTGCTCATTTACGGCTGGTTCCACCGCCGTGCCCGCTGACCAGCCGTTTAGCTATCCAACGATTTCAGCACATTCATATAATTGGCCCGCTCTAAAGCTGCCGGATCGGCCACAGACTTTTGTGACATACGGCCGTGCAGCGCGGCCACCGATTCCACATCATGCTCCACCAGCCACCGCTCCATCTCCTCCAACAAGCGGCGGATGTGTTCTATCCCCCGATTGAGCAGCACCGAAGCCACCATCGTCACCTTCGCCCCTGCCATCACCGCCTTTACAATGTCCGTCCCCTTATGCACCCCACCCGTCACGGCCAAATCCGCTTTAACCATGTCGTGCAAAATAGCTGCCCAACGCAGCCGCAGTCGCAGTTCCGTCGGCTGGCTCAAATCCAAACTGGGTAAAACGGTTTGCGTCTCAATATCAAAATCTGGCTGGTAAAAGCGGTTGAACATCACCAGCCCATTGGCCCCCGCCTGATCAATTTGTACGGCCATATTGGCTAAGGCACTGAAAAAGGGACTGAGCTTCACAGCCACCGGAATCTTCACTTCGGCCTTCACATTCTGCACCAACTGAATGATCATCTCCTCAATTTCAATACTAGATACACGGGGTTGAGCGGCCAAATAGTAAATGTTCAACTCCAACGCATCCGCGCCCGCAGCCTCAATCAAACGGGCATATTGTGACCAGCCGCCAGCGTAATAGCCATTCAAACTGGCAATAATGGGAATGTTAGCGGCCCGTTTTGCCTGATATAACAAGGATAAATACCCATTGGCCCCCTGATTGTAACCAGCCATATCGGGGATGTGTTTCAGCTCTTCGGGCAAGATGCCCTCTAAATGGGGGTAACGATCCACGCCGAGGCTTTGCCGTTCAATCTGTTCCTCAAATAAGGAGGGCAAGACCACAGCCGCCGCTCCCGACTGTTCCATGCGCTTTATATTGTCTACATAGGCTGAAAGGGGTGAAGCAGAAACGATCAGAGGGTTTTTTAGGCGCAGTCCCAGGTATTTGGTGGTTAAGTCCGTCATAATTTCTCTTCTTCTCTCTTGTCAGCCGGTCTTTGCTCCCAGGCTGAATGGTGGATATAGTCCTCAGAATCATAACAGATTATCAAAGTTGTGCCTCTTTGAAAGGTGATAGATGTCAGCAGGGATGGATTACATTAAGCACTGCCTGTTTGTCTTGTCGTCAGTACACTCGGTAAAGTAAAATTAGTACCTGTAGATATAGGAGTATGTTTTATGACAAAACGCAGAAGAAGGGTGAAGAAAGAAGTGAAGCGCCAGACGAATTGGATGGTCATCGGTGGCGTGGTGGTGCTGGGTATTGTGATTATGGGTGGGCTGCTGGCCCTTACCTTGCGCAATTCGGAGACGACAGAGGTGGTGACGCTGGCTACTTTTTGTGAGAGTAACCCGGAGAATTGTGTGTTTGAAGGCAGTGCGGAAACGGCCGTTACCGTTGTCGAAGTCTCTGATTATGGCTGCCCCCACTGCCGCGACTTCCATAAAGAAACCTTACCCGCTCTCAAGCAGCAATACGTCAACTCTGGGCAAGTGCGCTGGATTACCCTGCCCTTTGCGTTGGGCGGCGAGCGCATTCCAGCTACCAATGCCGCCCTTTGTGCCAATGAGCAGAACGCCTTTGCTCCTATGAGTGAACTCCTCTTTGATCAACAAGGGTCATCGGCGGCGTTTACCCGCGATGGCTATCTGACGGCGGCCTCTTCATTGGGCTTGGATATGGCGGCGTTTACAGAGTGTGTGGATGACGGCCGTTACGACGACACCATCACCCGCAACATCCGCGTCGCCAATGGCCTGCGCGTCAACTCTACCCCCACCTTTTTTATCAATGACCGCCGCTTGGAAGGCGCACAACCCTTTGCCATTTTCCAACAGCAAATTGATGCGGCCTTGAATTCAAATTAAATAGAGACTGGAGACCAGAGACTGGCGACTCTTAAAACACAGTCGCCAGCCTCCCATCTCCAATCTCCAATCTCCATTTATGCGTCCACACGATTGGCAAGTACGACTGATTCAACTCCTGGCTGTTATTGGCCTGTTTGTGGCTTACTATTTGCTCCTCTACCACAATGGTGATCTGGTGGCAGCGTGCAGCAGCACCGGTTGGGATGATTGTGGCAAAGTGAGTGGCCCCGATGCGCCCTATTCCAGCATTGGCCCCATCCCCGTCGCCCTCATCGGCCTCATCGGGTATGTCCTCATCTTCCTGCTCACCTGGCTGCCCGACTGGTGGCCGGCCCTGGATGATTATTTGCCCGAACTGCTGGTGGGCACAACCGGGCTGGCCTTCCTCTTTTCGCTGGGCCTTACGGGGCTGGAGCTATTTGTGATCCATGCCATTTGCCGCTACTGTGTGGTATCGGCCGTTATTGTCACCATCTCCTTCGCCTTAGCCATTAGCTACCTGCTCAGCGTGCAAAAAGAGGGGAACTCATAGGAACTGGGGAAAGTTGCTACTTGCTACTTGCGGGTCTACGGACAAGTTGTCATTGAGGCTCGCGCAAAGTCGCAAAGTCGCTAAGTTTTTTCCTTTGCGCCTTTGCGCCTTTGCGTGAGTTGAATATTTGCCTGACAAGTTGTTCGTGCACCCGCTACTTGCCATTTGCTACCTGCCACGCCCATAGTACAATACCCCCATGACCCCAGGCTGGCAGGTAGAGGCTCTTATTGAACTGGTTCGCCTCCGATACGAGGCTTGGACGGATTTTGACCATCCTCCCTTTGTGGCTGACGAAATCGAATATAAGCAAAAGGCTGTCACTCAGGCCGCCGAGTGGCTCCATCAGGTCGAGCTAGATCGCCTCATCGCCCACGAGGAATTTGATGCTTTTTTAGAGCGGCTGGATAAGCTGGCGCAGGCGACAAATTTGCTCTTTTTGCGTGTGCCCTCGCAGGGGGATACGGCCGTTCTGCACACCCCCCACCTCGACAAAGCCACCTTCTGCACTCACTTCCGCAACCTCCTCCACGCCGACCGCGCCACACCCGACCGCCTGCAAACCTTCAGCGATTACCTGACCGCGCACGATTTACCGAACAAGTGGACCTTTCCCACTTATTTCCTCTTCCTGTGCCATCCCGACAGCGAGATGTTTGTCAAGCCGCAAACGGCCGAATGGTTTCTCAAATTCATGGGCCAACCGCTGTCTGTCTCTGGCGCACCCGAGGCCGCCACTTATGCCGCCATTCGCAGCCACGTCCATACCATCTACAACGACCTGCGGCCCTATGGTGTGCATGACATGGTGGACGTGCAAAGTATGATTTGGGTGGGTTATCGTGAGGCGAAGGCGAGGATCGGCCGTTTAGACCCCAAAGGCCAGATTGAGTTGGGCGTGCCGGAGTTTGTGCCGGAACCTGTGCTTACTTACGAGATTGGCGAGAGAACGGCCGTTCTCCGCGAAACCAACGAGGAGATGTCAACATTGGTCACAAAAAAATCAACTGTGCCGAGAAACGATTATTTCACTGTCGAAACCTTTGATTTACTTGCTGCCATTCACGACAATCCCACCAAAGAGTTCTACGATTCCGCAAAGATGAATTCGCAATATGTCGAAGAACCTTTTCAGGAATTGATGCGCGAAGTCGCCCTTGAACTGCCGCCAGACATCTTAGCAGCAATGGAAACTGAAAGCGATTGTTTTCGCGTTTTCGTAAGAATGATTATGGACAAGGTGGCGCGTGGCCTTTTTATTGGGGGGCATTTTACCCTAAAGGTGGCAAGCGAACGGCCGATGCCCAATTGTCAATGTGGATCAACTTTGAACTCTTGGAATTCGGTTTTTATATCGGCGAGTACGGGACAGAACAGCAAAATAGATTCAGTCAAAACTGCCAGGTGCATTATGACACTTTGCTGAACTGGTTGACACCATCGTTTGCAGATGTCCAAATCGTTTGTGGTAAGCGAGAGTTATTTGTTATCGAAGCTGATGGTTCTGTTCGTAATCAGGAAGGGACAACATTTGCTGATTGGCTGCAAGACCCGGCTCAATACAACTTCGATGTCTCCTATGTGTTGCCCAAAGTGAAGGTGTTGCAATTCACGGCCGATCAACTCCGCCAACAAATCATAGACACCTACCAAAAATTCTTCCCTCTTGTTCTGCTTGCCATCGAAGATGATCCACTGCCACACATCCAAACCTATTTGCGTCAAGAACCAGTTCAAGCACTCGAAACCAGCCAACCTGTGGCAGAACGGCAAACCATACCCCAAGAGCCAAATTCACCTTATTCTCTCGCTCAATGTGCTGAGGAAACGGGCTATTCTGTCGAAGAATTGACCCGTTGGGTACGCGCCATCGAGCGCAAAGGGCAGGCTGTCTTCTACGGCCCGCCGGGCACAGGCAAAACCTATATCGCCGAGCGGCTGGCTCGCCACCTGATTGGCGGCGGCGATGGTTTTGTGGAGTTGGTGCAGTTCCATCCGGCCTATGCTTATGAAGACTTTATGCAGGGCATACGGCCGTTAATGGGCGACGACAATTCCCTGCGCTACGAGATGGTACACGGCCGTTTCTACACCTTCTGCCACAACGCCAAGCAGCGTGGCGGAACATGCGTCTTCATCATAGACGAAATCAACCGCGCCAACGTCGCTGGTGTCTTCGGCGAACTCATGTACCTGCTCGAATACCGCGACCAAGAAATTGCCCTCTCTGGCGGTGGCCGTTTTAGCATTCCGGGTAATGTGCGGATATTGGCAACCATGAATACGGCCGATCGCTCTATCGCCCTCGTAGACCACGCCCTGCGCCGCCGCTTCGCCTTCATCCACCTGCCCCCCAACTACCACCTGCTGCGCCACTACCACCAAACCACCGGCTACAACCCCACCGCCCTCATTCGTGTTCTCGACCGCCTCAACAAACAGATCAACGACCCCCACTACCAACTCGGCACCAGCTTCTTCATGCGGCCAGATTTGGCCCTCCAACTCGAAGACATCTGGCGCATGGAAGTGGAACCGTATCTCGAAGAGTATTTCTTCGACCAAACTAATCAGATTGAGGCTTTTCGCTGGCATAAGATACAGAAGGAGATTGGAGATTAGAGATTGGAGACCGAAGCCTAAAAAGTCTCCAGTCTCCAGTCCCTAAATTCCAGTTCCCAGCCCCCACATAAGGAATACACCCTTGCCTCACCCCCTCACCCGCCGCCAATTTTTGCAGCAGGCCAGCGCGGCCAGTTTGCTGGCCCTTTTACCCCCCAGACCTGAACAAGAATCCGTTGTTGAAGGACGCGAATGGCTCACAACCGGCCAGGAAGTTCCCGAATTAGTCAGTTTTGACAACGTGATGCAATCCTTCATGCAAGCCCGCAGCATCTCGGCCGGTTCATTGGCCATCACACGGAATGGCAAGCTGGTTTTGGCGCGAGGTTACACCTACAGCAATGACAGTGAGGACATTCTCGTGGAACCAACGTCCCTCTTTCGCATCGCCAGCCTCTCTAAACCGATTACAGCAACGGCCGTTCTCCACCTCATCCAAAACAATCAACTCGACCTGCACGCCCACCTCACTGACCTCATCACCCTCACGCCGCCAGCGGGGCAAACGGCCGATTCCCGCCTCACCGACATCACCGTCCTCGACCTCCTCCAACATCTCGGCGGCTGGGATCGAGACATCGCCTTCGACCCCATGTTCCGCGACCACCAAATCGCCAACAGTTTGGGTCTGTCCTTACCCATCACCAAACACGACATCGCCACCTACATGACCGGACAGCCCCTCCAGCATACCCCGCGCACCACCTTCGCCTACAGCAACTACGGCTTCAGCCTGCTCGGCCAGATCATCGAAGCCGTAACCGGCCAGCCCTACCACAACTACGTCCAGCAGCAGATTTTTCACCCGCTCAATATCTACAGAATGGCCCCCGGCCGTTCTCTGCCCGACGGCCGTTTGCCCCAAGAAGCCAAATACCACACCCAATACGTCGGCCAAACCGTCTTCGATAACTCTGGCACATTCGTACCCTGGTGTTACGGTGGCTGGAACCTGGAAAATATGGACTCACACGGAGCCTGGCTCGGAACGGCCGTCGAACTGGCCCGCTTCGCCACCACCTTCGACGACCCCGCCACCAGCCCCATCCTCAACCAAGCCTCTGTAGACACCATGTTCGCCCTGCCACAGCACATCAACCCCGGCGATTACACCCCTGGCGATTGGTACTTTGGCTGCGGCTGGTCGGTGCGTGATTGGGGTGGCAATATCCGCAACACCTGGCACGATGGCATTCTGGATGGCACATACGCGCTGCTGGTGCGGCGCTACGATGGCCTCAACTGGTGCGTCCTCTTCAACCAATTCGATGACCCTTCCGGCCTGCCTTATTGGGAGATTGATCCCCTCATCTACAATATGGCCGACACCATCACCACCTGGCCCGACCACGACCTCTTCCCCGACTATTTGCTACAGCAGCAAACCTACCTGCCCCTTGTCATCAAATAGATTTTGGGCAAATGACGATAATTATTCCACTTTAGCAAAGGCGCGTTCTTGCGCTTTGGTCAGCTTCTTCTTACTTTCGCCCCACTTATTCGTGGCTAAAAAGGGCTGGCGTGGCAGGTCGTCCGGCCAACGGCCGTCTACCATCCACCCCGCCGCCAGCCACCCAAACGTATCCGACCCCTGCGCACTAGAACCATTGCCGCCGGTAGCGATGAACAAACGGCCGTAAACGTCCCCCGGCGCACCATCAATCGTCGGATAACCAGACGGCGTATACGTCACAATACAACAATGCGTCGTCATCGCCCCAAACTGCACCTCCGGCAGCACACTTTGCAAGGCTTCAGCCATAGCCGGTTTATCCTCATCACTATGCCCCCGGCGGAACCAATCTTGCACCTCCGCCAGCGTCTCCGGCCAACTCTCATGCGCCGTGTTACAGCCCATCTTCACCTTGTACTTGCCATCAGGATACAGCACAGGCGGGGCCATATAGATGTCATCCAGGTCAGGGTCATCAATGTCATACCCCACACCGGGCATCGTTTGCAGGCGAACGGCCGTCTCCTCATCCACATCCGCCCAAATCATCGCCTCCGTCTTCAAACGCAGCGGAATGGGCTGCGGCAGCAAATTATTGAAGTTCGTAAACGCCCCACAGGCAATCAAAACCTTCTCCCCCACATACTGGTTGCCCTCAGCGGTAGTGACGGTGACGGAATCGGCCGTTGACACCACCCCCACCACACGCTCCGCTACCACCTCCGCACCACACTGCTGCGCAATCACATTCTGCGCCCGCAGCATCTGGCGCGGGTTAATATAGCCCGCTGGGGCTGGCTCATAAAACAGGTCATACTCCTCAGGAAAATCCAAATAAGGGAACAGCTTTTTCCAGGAACGATCCCCCTTCTCAAAATATTGATAGGCAATGCCATATTCTTGGCTGGCTTGTTCCAGCCAATCCAGCAGCTCCCGCCGCTCTTCCGGCGAAGGATTATTAGCCAGCACCCGGCCCACCGGCCCATGAAAAGAGAGACCAGATCGCTCCTCCAACATCCCATACTTCTGCACCGCCAGCCGCGAGGCGATAGACCAAATGGGGTCCTGGCTCAGTTCACGTACCAGCCGCCCCTGGTCATAATGGCTGCTAAACACTCCCTCATGTGTGGCATGATCCTCTGGTTCACCCGGCCCAATAATCGCCACCGAACCACCCATCTCACTTAAATACCGCCCTGCGGCACTGCCCATGAGGCCATTGCCTACTACAATATAATCATACTTCTTCATTGAATTTCCTTGTTGAAAAACGTAAAACGTAAATGCCTTGCGTTTTACGTTTTATGTCTTACGTATTACCAGAAAGCCAGCCAAACAACCGCCCCACAATGCCCTGCGGCCGTTCGCCAAAAATTTCGGCCGTTTGTCCGTTCAACAGCACATCATACACCTGCTCTTCAAACTTATAATGCACCACCCACAGCGGCAGCAGCACTTGCTTAAATGACTCCACAATCATCTCATGCGTATTTGTCCGCAAATCTTTGATGTAGCCCGACTCGCCAGTGAGGTTGAAGGGATGACGGCGTAAATCGGTTAGCACCTGCTTACGCGCCTGAATGGCCGCATCCCCCAGCGCGATTTGGTAACGCTCGGCCGGCCAATCGGCCAAATAGCGGGCATCATACTGCACCAGTTGGCCCAAATCATAACTGGGCAGCACTTTGAGCGACAGCTTATCAGGCAACTTGTGCGTGGCCAGAGCCAACACATCATCATAAAAAATAACCTTCTCGCCCTTCACTGGAACCCACTCTTGATTATTGCCGTACCCCCGCTGCACCATCCCATTCCATTTAATAACGCCGCCAATGTCGAACGTCCACATGGGCAAGTACATGCCGATGATGGGCGAGACGCGGGGACGGCTGATGGTGTGCTGCTTGAACCAGGCGCGGAGGCTTTTCTCGGCCATCTCCAATGACACGGCAAAGGGGAGGAGAGCCTGAGGCGGCAGAAGTTCGCGGGCTTCGGCCGTTTCGGTGACATAAACGGAATCGCAGTAGGGGCAGGTGACGGAGATGGTTTCGGGGGCCAGTAAGAATTCAACGGCGCAGGATTGGCACTGGAAAGAGGGCATTTGCACGGGGCTAAGATGCCCTTTTTTGGTGTGCATGGCGGCAATAAAGTCCTGCTCAAATTCGCCCATGCCATACTGAGCTTTTACTTGCTCACCCCCAAGTGCCTGCCGATAGTCGCAAAATTCGCAGGCGAGGGCATCGTGGTTGGGGGTGTAGTGCAGACGGCCGTTACACCGAGGACAGGTAAATTGCTCCACATCGGCCGTTTGTGGCTCCACCTCCGCCACTTCCAGCTTGTCGGGGTCAATGATGTCGTCGGGGTTCAAACGGCCGTCCAACACCGCCATACCCCGCCGCGCCAACATATTTTGGGGCTGATGCGCCAACACCTGCTCCAAACATTTGCGCCGCTGCACTGGCTCATCATACAAACCACTTAGCCAGAGCCACGCTTTAGCCCGCTCCTCATCGCTCGATTCGGTAAGCAAAACCCGCTCCAGATAATAGAACGCCTCCTCTTCGTCGCCATTTTTGGCGGCAGCCACACCCCGCACCAGCAAATCACGCACGCTGCGGGCACGCACCGGCGAAGCATTGGCCGAGGCGGTCATCCACTTAGTAGAGCGGATCAACTCATCTACATCGGGGCGCTCTGATTGGTTTTGTTGGGTTTCTTTGTACCCACACCGTTCGCAGATGAGGGAACGGCCGTCTGGCGCAAAATACAATCGTCGTTGACAGTTGGGACAAGTGCGAGTTTCAGTCATGACAGTATTATAACCAAGAGTGGGGCAGGGCATTAGTCAATTGGTACAATGCCGCGTAATTTCCTACAATAATCGTCACAAAAAAACTATGACTACATCACCCTTATCTCCCGCGCTGACCGCCCAAGTATTGGCCCATCTCCATATGGCTCCCGCTGATCCCTCATTGGCACATTTGGAAGCCCTGATCGCCGCCTGCATTCGCCTGGTGCCCTGGGAAAGTGCCTTCCGCATTGCCAAACGAGCACGCACAAAGGAAACGGCCGATTGCCCCCGCTGGCCTCTCGAATTTTGGCAAGACAACATGGAACGCGGTGGCGGCGGCACCTGCTTCGAGAGCAATTACGCCTTCTACAGCCTGCTGCTGGCCCTCGGTTACGATGGCTACCTCACCATCAACAACATGGGCGACAAAATTGGCTGCCATACGGCCGTTGTGCTGCACCTGGACGGCCAAAAATGGCTGGCCGACGTGGGCATTCCCCTCTATGCGCCCCTGCTCTTGGATCCTCATGAAACCACCACCCGCGCTACCCCCTTCCTCAACTTCGCCGTCGTGCCCGATGGCCCCCAACGCTACCAGATTGAACGCTGGCCGCATCCCGCCCGCAATGTTTTCACGCTGATTGATGAACCTGTGCCTGATGACCGCTATCGGGCGGCCACAACGGCCGATTACGGCCCCAACGGTCTCTTCCTCGACAAAATCGTCATCAACAAAATCATCAACGAACGGCCCTGGCGCTTTAACAGCAGCGAACAGCCCTGGCAGCTTAACAGCTTCATGGATGGCATTCGCACAGATAAGGCGTGGGATGGGGAGGCGGCAACGGCCGTTGCCGCCCACTTTGGCATGGACACAAACACCGTGCGGCAGGCCCTGGCCCATCTTTATGGAGATTCAGTAGTTTAAAAAACAGATTTTTGACGCAAAGAACGCGAAGAATGAAAGAAACGCAAAGGATTCTAGGCTTTTTCTCTCAATTCTT
>JACKBT010000044.1 GCA_020634415.1 Ardenticatenaceae bacterium | reverse complement strand
GTTGGCAGCCACGATCCCACCCCGCAAACCGGGCACGGCACAGCCTTCAGCGACTTCACCGGTGGCCCCGCCGCCGGGTCATGGCGTTTGTGTGTGGGCGATAGCTCCTCCGGCGACGACGGCACCCTGGAAATGTGGGCCTTACACCTCACCCTGGCCTCCCAATGTTTTGTGGAAACCACAGGCGACAACATAACCGATTTTGCCAGCCCCAACGCCAGAGCTTTGCAAACGGCCGTTGACCAGGCCAACCCCGGCGACCTCCTCAAAGTGGCCGGCACCTGCGCCGCCGTCAGCAGCCGCGCCGGACTCACCCAAACCCTCTACATCAGCCAAAGCGTCACCCTCCAAGGCGGCTACACCCTCACCAACTGGCTGGCCGCCCCCGACCCCGCCACCTATCCCACCACCCTCAATGCCCAGGGCAGCGGCCGCGTCATCTACACCAATCTCGCCACACCCAACCCCATTACCCTCAACTTCCTCAACATCACCGGAGGCCATGTTGTCGGCAGCGGCGGCGGCGTGTGGAATGACGGCAGCGTACTAACCATCAGCAACACGGCCGTTTTCAACAACATCGCCAGCGACGGCGGCGGCATTTACAACAACGGCATCCTCCATTCCCTCCACAACACCCTCTCCGCCAACCGTGCCCCCCTGGGTTACGGCGGCGGCCTCTACAACAGCGGCCAAATCACCATCACCGGCGGCACAGTGCATCACAACGAGTCCGTTCTGGCCGGTGGCGGCCTCTACAACAGCGCCCAAATGCTCGTCTCCGCCGCCGCCATCTACAGCAACACCACCAAACTATACGGTGGCGGCATCGAAAACGAGGGCGGCACACTCACCCTATCTGCCGCCGAAGTATTGAGCAATGCCTCCATTTTAGATGGCGGGGGGCTGGATAACTGGTCAGGCGGAACGGCCGTCTTACTCAACACCACCATCCGCGCCAACCGCTCCATCACCACCCTCGGCGGCGGCATCTGGAACGAAAGCCAACTGACCATTCTCGACAGCACCATCAGCGACAACGCCGCCGTGGACGAAGGCGGCGGCATCTGGAATGGCGGCTCCACCCAAATCATCGGCAGTGCCCTATTAGGCAATACCGCCACAGATGGCGGCGGCATCTGGAACGCCAACGCCGTAGAAATGATCAACAGCACCGTCAGTGGCAACACCGTTTGGGAAGATGGCGCGGGCATCTACCACGCCGCAGGTGGCGGCGAACTCCTGGCCGCCAGAGTGCGCACCCCTGCCCTGGTCCCCGTGCTAGACACCTTAACCCTCAACCATGTCACCATCATCAGCAACACGGCCGATCTCAACAGCAACGGCGGTGATGGCGGCGGCCTGCTCGTGCTAAGCGGCACAACCTACATCAGCAACAGCATCATAGCCGCCAATCTTGATCCCACCCCCATAGGCATGACCGATTGTGCGGTAATGGGCGCAACGGCCGTTTCCGGCGGCCACAACATTTTAGGCACAGGCTGCACCTTCGCCAGCGGCACAGACATCACCACTGCCGCCCCCCTGCTGGCTCCCCTGGCCGATAACGGCGGCAGCACCCTCACCCATCTGCCGCTGGCCTTCAGCCCGGCCATTGATCAGGTGCCGCTGGCCGCCTGCACCGTCAACAGCGACCAGCGCGGCATCCCTCGACCGGTAGACAGCGCCTGCGACAGCGGCGCGGTGGAATTAACCACCAATTTTGCACCCGCAGCCACAGCCGACAGCTACACCACCACCGAAGACACACCCCTGCTTATCACTGGGCCAGGCGTGTTAGCCAACGATGTAGATGGCGATTGGGATGTGCTGACGGCCGTTCTCAACACCACCACCAGCAGCGGCACACTCAGCCTCACCAGCAGCGGCGGCTTCACCTACACCCCCGCAGCCAACTTCTGCGGTACAGATGGCTTCACCTATCACGCCCACGACGGCCAAGCCAGCTCCAACATTGCCACCGTCGCCCTCACCATCACCTGCGTCAACGATGCCCCCATCGCTGCCAACGACAGCTACACCACCACCGAAGACACGCTGCTCACAGTAGTCGCGCCCGGCGTTTTGGGCAATGACAGTGACGCGGAGGGGGATGGGTTAACGGCCGTTCTCAGCACCCCCACCAGCAGCGGCACACTCAACCTCAGCAGCGATGGTTCCTTCACCTACAACCCCGCCGCCAACTTCTGCGGCCCCGACAGCTTCACCTATCTGGCCAACGACAGCCAGGCCAACTCCACCCCCGCCACTGTCACCATCGAGACAGAGTGCGTCAACGATGCCCCCACCGCCGCCAACGACACCTACGTCACCCCCGAAGATGTTCCCATCAACGCGCCTGCGCCAGGGGTGCTGGGCAATGATGGGGATGTGGATGGCGATGGGCTAACGGCCGTTCTCGACACCAGCGTCGTCAGCGGCACCCTCACCCTCAACAGCAACGGCTCCTTCCATTACGTGCCCAATTCCGGCATCTGCGGCCTGGATGGCTTCACCTACCACGCCTTTGACGGTCAGCTCAATTCCAACACCGTCACCGTTACCCTCAACGTCTCCTGCTTCAACAACGCCCCCATCGCCGCCAGCGATGTCTACACCGTCACCGAAGACAGCCTGAACAATGTGCTGCCGGTTATGGATAACGACACAGACCCCGACACCAACAGCCTGAGCCTAACGGCCGTTACCCCCCCCGCTCACGGCACAGCCGCCATCTCCGGCACCATCATCCTCTACACCCCTGCACCCAACTACTATGGCCCCGACAGCTTCGGCTATGTTGTCAGCGATGGGCAGTTAACCGATACGGCCGTTGTCAGCCTCACCGTCACCAGCATCAACAAACCGCCAACGGCCGTTAACGACAGCTACACCGTAGACGAGAATAGCAGCGACAACCTCTTCGCCGTTTTAACCAACGACATGGATTTGGATGGCGACGACCTCTTGCTAGAGGCGGTGAGTGTGCCAGCCAATGGCACAGCCACCATCTCCGGCACGGTCATCCTCTACACCCCCGCACCCAACTACTTCGGCCCCGATACCTTCAGCTACATCATCAGTGATGGACTGGTGACAGATACGGCCGTTGTCAGCCTCACCGTCACCAGCGTCAACCAGCCGCCAACGGCCGTTGCCGACAGCTACACCGTAGCCCAGAACAGCAGCCACAACCTATTCACCATATTAGCCAACGATATGGATTTGGATGGCGACAGCCTTACACTAGAGTCCGTGAGTACACCCGCCCACGGCACTGCCACCATCTCCGGCACACTCCTCCTCTACACCCCCACCCCCGACTTCGCTGGTGCAGACAGCTTCACTTACACCATCAGCGACGGCACAGCCACCGCCGTAGGCCAGATAGCCGTAACCATCACCCCCACCAGCCCCGCCATCACCATCTACCTGCCCTTCATGAGCAAACCGTAACACACCATTCGGGCAACGGCCGTTCCTCTGCAACGGCCGTTGCCCATCCAATCTCACAACGAAATCCCCAACAACCCCCGCGTAATCTGAAAATCCACATTTTGCTGCTGGTTCACACGGGGCGTGTAACGGCCCGAAGCCGCCGCCAACGCCAACGCCAGCATCTGCTGCGGCCACTGCGCCACCTCCCCCACCTCCAAATCCCCATCCAATTCCGCCACGATGGCTTGAGGAACGGCCGTTCCCACCCCCACATTCAGCACCGGCAGCAGCGGATGCCCCTGCTGCGGCCGCGACTGCACCCAGGCCAAAACCACCGACACCCCCGCCGCCCCCAACCCCGTCAGCGTCTCCGTCGGCTGCCGCGAAGGCGTGGCCATCATGTGCAAGCCAGGCACAGCCGCCTGCGCATAGGCCAAAGTCGGCACAGCCGCCTCCTGCAATATCGCCCTAAAAGCGGCCGTTTGCCACAGCGGATCAAAATCAGGCAGCACCACCGTCCCCCCCGCCGCCGCCACCCCGTGAATCAGTTGCGCCAACGCAACGGCCGTCTCCTCCCCATACCCCGCCTCCGTCACCACCCCCAAAGCCAACCGCCCCTCTCCCCTCTCCCCTCCCTCTCCCTCCTCTCCCCTCTCCGCAAACCACGCCACCACCCTCTCCACCGACTTCTCAATCCCCCCATCCCCCTGCACACTCGCCCAACCAAACCGCCCCGGATCAACCCCCGCTTCCTGCATCGCCTGCCGCCAAAAATCATTGTGCGTCTTCTCGCAACCATGCTCCAACAGCAAACAATCCGCCACCAGTGGATGCGTAGCATAACCCAGCATCGTCTGAATATACTCCGCCTGCGTAGACGAGCCGCAGCCCTCGGTATGCACCAGCGTCACAAAATCATCAAGCTGTGAGGGCAACTGCTTCAGCCGCTGCACCGCCAACCGCGCAATCTGGCCGGAACAGAGGCTGGTGGGTAAAACCAGGCCCACCCGGCGCGGCGGCACCGCCATTGCTGGTGGTGTTTCAGCAAACGGGGTGATGGCTAACGGCCGTTCCAACACCTGCACCCGCTCCGCCACCACCGCCCCCGGCGCCGCCAAAGCCCAATCCCGCCACAACTGCACCTGCGCATGGCCCGCCTTCTCCCCCACCGTGCGCTGCCCCGCCGCCACCGCCACCGTCAAATCCAGCATCGCCGCCCCCAACACCGGCAGCGGCGTACCATCCAAATAAGCCCCCGCATTCACATCCATCTCCTGCCGAAGCTGCTCATACCGCGCATTCGTCGTCACAATCTTAAGCGTGGGCACAAAAGGGAAATTAGTAATCGAGCCATTACCCGTCACAAAAAAGATGAGGTTGCAGCCCGCAGCCACCTGTCCGGCAATGCTCTCCAGGTCATTACCGGGGCTATCCATAAAATAGAACCCCGTCGCCGCCATCCGCTCGCCATATTCCAACACGCCATCCAGCGGCACATCAGGGTGCCGTTTGGCCGCCGCCCCCAACGACTTGAGGTAAATGTTGTACAGGCCGCGATATTTATTGCCGCCCGAGGGGTTGCCCTCAGCCGAATGCCCGTGCCAGCCCGCCCAAGTCTTAAAGCGGTTGACCACCGCCAAAAACTGCTCGGCCACTGCCGCCTCGCGTACCTTTTGCAGCACATACGCCTCCGCTCCCACCAACTCATCCGTCTCCGCCAAATTGGCCGCACCACCGTAGGCAATGATCTCCTTCGCCACCCACGCCGCCAGCGGATTGCCCGACACGCCCGAAAAAGCATCGGAGCCGCCGCATTGCAGGGCGATCTTCAGTTCGCTCAATGGCTCTGGCGTGCGCGGCATGGCGTTCACCACCGGCAGCCAGTCGGCAATGATGCTTTGGGCCTGGGCCAAATCGGCCGTAAACGAGCCGCTCAGCGAAAAGAAAGCATGAGGCACATCAGCCAGCGGGTAATCATGGGCCTGCATATACGCTTGCAGCATGACATTGGTCACACCTGTGGGCGCGGCATCCACCACCAGCACTGCGCCCACGTTGGAATGCACCACAAAACCGGCCAATGTGCGCAGCAGCAGCTCGTGGTTGTGGCTGTCGGCCCGATTGCCTTCGGTGTGGGCAACGGCCGTTATCCCCTCCACATTCGCCCAATCCGCCGCCCACCCCTGACAGCCCGCCGCCACACGACGCACAAACCCCGCCACCAACGCACTCACCCCCAACACCACAATCATATTGCGCGTCCCCACCCCGCGCTGCCCACCCCGTCGAAAACCCAGAAAGGTACGCTCATCAGCATACCGTTGTAGAGACGCAACATGTTGCGTCTCTACAGTTGTACCCACAAATGGCGGAATCTCATCACTAAAATTGGCCTGCCCCGGCAGGGCAAAATCCAGCCGCCGCGACCGCAGCTCGTGCAAAACCCCCTCATTGCACAGCACCTCCCCTGGCGCAATATCGCGCAAAGCCGTGCCAAAGGGCATCCCCCAAGACAGCAAATGCGCCCCCGCCGCAATCGGTGTCACCGCAAAACGGTGTCCCTCCAGCAGGGTATGGCTTAAGGCAAACGTTTGTCCAGCATGGGCAACGGCCGTTCCCGCCGCCAACATCCGCACCGCAATCGCACAATTATCATGTGGGGCCGGCAAACGGCCGACATCCTCCAACGCAAACATAATTCTCTCCATTTACTTCATACAAGCGCAAAATATTCGCCGAAAGCGTAAAAAGTTAGGTCCTCTCACGAACATACAGGAACACAAATTTTATCATTTTGTTCGTGTTCCTTTTTATTCATGAGAATCTGGTTGTGGCTATGCCACGTTACGATTTACGATTGAGATTTTGCACCATTCCCACCGCCGCCTGCGCCAACGCCGCAATCATGCCAAACTCACCCGCATTAATAAGCGTTTTCTTAACCAGCCAACTGCCACCACAGGCATGTACCATCGGCAGCCGCAAATAATCCACCAAATTTTGCGCCGAAATCCCCCCCGTCGGCACAAATTTAATGCCCACAAACGGGTCGCTGATGGACTTCAAAGCCGCCACGCCGCCAGCCGCTTCGGCCGGAAAAAACTTCAACACCTTCAACCCCTTCGCCACCGCCTGCGTAATGTCGGTCGGGGTCATCACACCAGGCAAAACGGGTATGTTCTGGGCCAGACAATAATCCACCACCCCCGCATCAAACCCAGGTGACAGAATGTATTTAGCCCCCGCCGCCACCGCCTGTTTCGCCTGCGCCACCGTCAGCACCGTCCCCGCGCCAATAAGCATCTGGGGAAAAGCCTGGCTGGCCGCCTGAATGGCCTCAGCCGCAACGGCCGTGCGAAAAGTAAATTCAGCACAGGGCAAACCAGCCCACAACAAAGCCTCAGCCAAAGGCACCGCCTGGGCTGCCTCATCCACCGCCACGACGGGAATAATGCCAATATGACCAAGCCGTGTCAGAATATCATTCATTACCGTTAACTCCTTTTGGGGATCACAACGAACTCTGCGATGAAGATGAAAAAATTATGTATCTGTGCACGTCATGCCTGCGTAGGCAGGCATCCACCGCTTGGATACCCGCCCACGCGGGTATGACGGTCGAGAAAAAATTATAGCAATTATCCTTAGAGCACCAAATGGGCTAGAGCAGGCAAGTGGACCCAGGCAAAAGCACCAACTGGATGAGTGCGATGCACTGGCAGATGGGAGGCGAACTGCTGCCACTCAGGGCCAAGAAGCCGCAGCCGCCTCCTGCATGATTAACGCGCTACCAACGGCAGAAAAATAGTCTGGGAGGCTGTTTCCACGCCAATGGCTTCAGCCCATTCAGCAAAAGTCATGCCCACAAAATCTTGTAGTTGATTGTGCTGGTCTAACTCTTGCTGGATAGTGATGGCTAAACCAGGACTGGCAGCAGCGGCAATACGCTGCCAGATGTCCAGCGCATTGTCCATCATCTCCTGGGTGATGGTGACTTCGTGGCCGCGCCCTGTGACCAACGCTTCCAGACCGGGCATGAGGTTATTCAAGGTACGGTAGCTGTCCCATACCAGGTCGGGGTCGGCCCAGCCAATGTCGGCCATTTCGGCGATGTGTTCAAAGTAAAGATAGATGTACTGTACGCCGGCATCTGTTTGCCCAAATAGATTGGTTAAGCCTTGCATAACGGCCGTATCCGCCAGCGGCCCACCCCCCAAGACCGACCGATTTGCCTGAAGGCCCGGTGCAAAATTCAAACAATACTCATCGGGGTCAAAGCCAATCACATGCCCCCTCACTGGCCCTTCCGTGACAACATGGGCAGGCACGGGATTGAACGTGCCTGCGGTGGGGAAGGTATAGGCTAACCCCCCATTTTGATCACGATAGAGGAAGCGGAAACGGCCGTCATACACCATATCCACCCACTGAATCGCCGTGATACCAGCCGAAGCCACAAACTCCACAACCCACGGCTGCGTCAGATCATCCGTATGCGCCACCAGCAAGTTTGTACCCACCGACGTATACGCCAACACAGGATTCGTCCAAATCTCATTCGCCAACCATAAATCAAGCCTGTTAATTTGATTACCCACCGCCGGTAATATCGTTTGGGCCAACCAGGCATTGGAGCGGTTGTGGGCAAATTTGATACTCTGATTGGTGGCATCATAATAGGCAATGGTGATCACATCTACCATGCCCACGGGCAGCACCTCTTTGCCTACGGCCAGACTGTTAAACTGCCCTACATCTGCGCCACCGCCATCATCCACGAGTGAAACAAACCATTGTGCCCCATTCCAAATCGCGCTGTGCAATGTCCCTGCTGTTTGGTCATAGAAGCTGACGGCAACTTGCCCATTTTGCATCAATCCAGCCGAGATATGGCCGATGTCGCCCGGATTTTGCCCCACTACCTGGGACGCAATTTGCCAATTTGCGCCATCGTAGCGGGCGATTCGCAGTTGATGGTCGGTGGCATCCCACTGGTTAAAAACGACGGTAGGCGCGTCATCGTCATCCAGCAGCAAGATGATGTTTTCGCCGAGATTGACATTGGGCAGGTAGTCAATGTTTTGCCAATTCCAACTCGTGCCATTCCACTGTCCATAGCGCAGCAGACCACTTACTTCGTTGTAATAGACAGAACGGGGCAGCCCGTTGCTGTCAATGGCCAGGTCGCTGTCGTAATGGGTGCTGCCAATGTCGTCGTTGAGGGTTTGTGTCCAGTTGGTGCCATCCCATTCGGTGACGTTTAATCGGTTATTGCTTTCGTGCTGGGTGCTAAAGCTGGGCTTGGTGTTGTGCAGGGCCAGTGACGGCCGTTTATTATCCGTCGCCAAATCAACCGCGTGATGCTGCCAGTTTTGCTCCCACGTGGCGTATTTCAAATCTTCATACTGACCATCGAAGTAGACAATATGCCCCTCAAAAATGTTGTGAATCGCCAAAGCGGAAGATTCGCCTACTCTGAAGCCCGCATCTACTGTTTCAATTGTCCATGAGCCGCCAAACGACGAGGCATACATCAGGCCGCTACTGGATTGGTAGCTGATGCTGGGCGTATTGGAAGCGTCCACAAAAATATCGGTGTGCTGACCACCTTGCCCGTTGACAGTCACATATTCGTAACTCCAGGCTGTGCCGTTGTAGGTGGCGTGTTTGAGGGCATCCAGGGTGGCATCGTAATAGCTGATGTGGGCATTGCCCGTGAAGTCGAAGGTGAGTGAGGGATATTGACCGAGATCGCCCTGGCCGTCTATGGTAACGGCCGTCCAGCCCGGCGGATCGGCCGTGTAAGTGGCATATTTCAGGTTGCCATTGTCACGGTCATAATAGGCGATGCGTGGCTGCCCGTCTTGGAGGCTAATGGCCATGCTGATGCCCCAACCCACATCGGCACTCTCATCCACCACCGCCAAGTCCCAACCATTCAAGGTGCGTTTGGAGTGCAGCAAACGGCCGTTCACCACATCATAATAAGCAATATGAGACACGCCAAAAAAGTCCACAGCCAACGAGGCAAACCAGCCAGCGTTGGTACCCGGTGCGCCCGTTGTCACCGTCTCAATATTCCAATTTGTGCCATTCCAGGCAGCATGTTTCAGTTGGTTGTTGGCCCCATCATAATAGGCGATGCGCGGCCGATTGCTGCTGTCCAAAGCAATGGAAACATATTGGCCGAAGTCACCCTCATCATCAACGACTTCGGTGTGCCAGGCCACCCCATCCCAGTAGCTATATTTCAGTTGGCCGTAAATTCCCTCGACGGCGTAATAGGCCAGGTGTGGTGTGCCAGTCGTTTGATCTATCACCATATCGGCATATTGGCCGGCCTTCCCACGCACATCAAGCGTTTGCACTTGCCACGAGAAATCAGCCGTAGGCGGAATAGGGGTATTGCCAGGTAGAGGGGTGGGGGTGGCCGCCGGCGGTGGGGGTACAATGGCTGTCCTGTCCACCACGTACACATCTCGCTTGCCATTGGCATCACCATCTACCAAATTAGCCGCAGTGGCAAAGAAGGCAATAAGTGTGCCATCGTTGGTTATGGAGGGGCGGAAACTGCCGGAATTAGCCAGGCCACCGAGGTGGGTGAAGGATAGCATTTCAGTTTGCCCACTGTCCACATCATAAAGGAAGAGGTCACCAACGTTGTTAACGGTATTGGGGATGAGGTTATCGGCATAGGAATAGTAGGCGAGGCTGCGACCGTCGGCGGATAAGTGGGGAAAATAGGAATGGCCTTGTCCTTGTATACTCATGTTGTTCGTTGAAATGAGAAGCGTGGTCACGCTGCCCGGTTCATCAAAAATGCCGTCTTCATCGCTGTCGCGGTCGCGCAAGAAGATGTCGCGGCAGCCGGGCGAAAGGCATAATTCGGGTTGGGTTTGGTTGCCAATGTTGCTGGCTAAGGAGGAGAAGGCGACGAAACGGCCGTCATCGGAAACGGCCGTTTGGTTGGAATCATGATTGGCCTGTGCGCCATTGCTGTCTATAGAAACGCGAATGGTGGCAAAGCCATCCTGTTCATCAAAAATACCGTTGCCATCTACATCTCGATCATGCAAAAAGACATCATCGCTGTTATTCGTGTCGCTGGCGACCAGGTTATTGGCTTGGGAATCGAAGGTGACAAAACGGCCGTCGGCCGACAGGTCAATATTGAACACACCCGAATCCTTATTACCAATCGTGCTGTTGTCGGCCCGGGAAACCAGCCTATTTACCGTGCCATTGGCCTCATCATAGATGCCATTGCCATCACTGTCCCGATCATGCACATAGACTTGTAAGCTGGGGCCTAAAGCTACATTGGCAGCGTTGAAGGCAACGAAACGGCCGTTGTCAGATATAGCCACATTCGCATGATAAAAATTAAGACCCACCGAAGGTGCTCGGCTAATAAAGATGGTTTTTATCATACCCGGCTCATCAAAAATACCATTATTATCAGCATCACGGTCATGGAGATAAACGCCCCGCTCAGAAAGGGGGGCTAAATTCCAGTTGTCCGAGTAAAAAGCCACATAACGGCCGTCGGCCGAAATAGCTGGTGGCGCCGTAGAATGCCCAGAATTGACATTTCCCTCTGTGCCATCCGACTTCACCGAAACACGCACGATTTGCTCCGTGAGGCCATCATACACAAAAACATCTCGGCTATCATTGGTGTCATTGGGCACCAGGTTGCTGGCGGTAGAGTTGAAGGCCACGTAACGGCCGTTGCCCGCAATCGCCGCATAGTCCGAATCATTATTCGCTTCCGTCATACCCACCCCCATCGAAACCCGCTGAATGGCACTGCCCCCCACAGGTGTCGCTTGCACAGGCGCAAAATTGATTTGAATAAAGGCAAAAATGAGGGCCACAGTTCCGACAGTAACCAGATAAAAATATGTCTTTGAATTCATTACATTAGCTCCTTCCTAGCAGGCTGTCGGAAAAGTGGTCGTAGGCGCGGTATCCTTACCGCGTTCCCCGAGCGCGAAAGGGATTTCGCGGCTACAAATTGGGGTTCTCCGAAAACTGCTAGCACCGAATATTATTCCCCAGCTACCAGGGGCAGATACGTCTCATAACCCACGACAACACCATAGGCATCCAGCATGGTCATCCCCACAAAGTCGGTCAGCGGTGGCAGGTTGGCGCGTTCAGCGGCAATAACTTGTTGCAGGGCGGGGCTGGCAACGGCCGTTACCTCCACCAAAAAACTATCCACCGCCTGCACCTGAGCCGCCGTAATCGTCACCGCCTCGCCCTGCCCACTCAGCAAGGCTTGTAGATGGGGCTGCCACTGGGCCAGAACGGCCGTTGCCGCACTCCGCAGTTCCCCATTGCCCACCACCAGCATCAAAATCTCCGGATCATGCGCATAATACAGATCAATATAATGCTGCCCCTTCGCCGTCTGGCCCAACAACCCATCCCGCACCCCATAAAACAGATTCACATCCAGCAAATTCAACGAGGATTGCGCCCTGGAAGCCTGATTGGCACTCAGCCACTCCACAATACATTGGCAAGCAGCCCCGCCGCCTCGGCCGTTATTCAACCACACCCGATTGGCTCCCGAATTGCCCACAAAAGCATCCACATCACCATCATGATCCAAATCCGCCAAAGCCACCGCCCGGCTGGGCAAATCGCCTAAAGCCAATTCACTGTCGCTAAACGTGCCCGTGCCATCATTCAGCCAAACTTTATTGGCCGGAAACAGCCCACTGTTAACCACAAAAGCATCCAAATCACCGTCGCCATCCAAATCCGCCAACCCCACATCTTCACTGGCGCTGTCTCCCAACCGCTGAAAGCTGTCGCTAAATGTGCCAAAACCATTGGCATCATTCAACCAAACCTCATTGGCGCGAGTGACATTGCCATTAGCCACAAAAATGTCTACATAACCATCTCCATTCAGGTTGCCCACCGCCAACGCATTGCTAAAAGAACCGCTGCCAAAGCTGCCGCCACCCACAAAATCACCCAGCCCATCTACATTGTAATAATGGGTATTCGGGCCATCACTGTTAGCCACCAGCGCATCCAGATCGTCATCCAAATCAGTATCGCCCAAAGCCACATCCTGGCTAACCGAATTACCAACAGATTGACTGCTGAAAATGCCTAACGGATCGCCATTTTCGCCATTAAACCACACCTGATTGACGTTAATATTGGCTACAAAGGCATCCAGGTCGCCGTCGCCATCTACATCGCCTAAAGCCACGCCAAAGCTGGTGTGATTGCCTATTGCTTGCCCGCTGTGGCTGAAATTGCCCCCGCCATCATTCAGCCAAACGGCATTGGGGCCACTGTTGGCAACAAAAGCATCTAAATCATCGTCGTTGTCCACATCGCCCAGGGCGACGGCCCAGCTAGCGGCTTCGCCCAACTGTTGGCCGCTGTTGGTGAAGAAGGCGCAGGCGGTATTGAACCAAACAGCGTTGGGGCCATTGTTCGCCACGAAGGCATCCTGATGGCCGTCCCCGTCCAAATCGCCCACAGCCACCCCATAACTCTGGTCGCCACCTAAATATTGGCCGCTGGTGATGAAAACGGCCGTTCCGCCCCCACCATTCCCTCCCCCATTCAGCCACACCCGATTCGGCCCATTATTGGCCGTCATCACATCCACATCCTCATCCCCATCCACATCAGCCACAGCCACACGCCGGGTAGCCGCCTCGCCCAACAGTTGCCCGCTGTCCTGAAAATTGCCACTTGTACCCCCTTGATCGCCCCCCTGATTCAGCCACACTTTGTTAGCCCCATTGTTGGCCACAAAGGCATCCAAATCACCATCGCCATCAAAATCGGCCAGGGCCGCATCTAAGCTATTGCTATTCCCCAACAACTGCCCATTACTTTGGAAATAGCCCGCCTTCCCCCCTTGCGCCCCACCCTGATTGAGCCAAACAATGTTCTCTGTGCTGTTTGCCACAAAAGCGTCAGCATCACTGTCCCCATCTAAATCGGCCAGCCTCACATTGCGGCTAAAACGATTGCCCAACACCTGTCCACTATTTTGGAAAATGCCTTCCGTGCCGCCTTGAAAACCACCTTGATTAAACCAAACGCTGTTCCCCCCATTCACCGCCACAAACAGATCTAAATCCTCATCGCCATCCAAATCCGCCAGATCGGCGGCGTAGCTATCGGCCGTTGCCAATGTTTGGCCGCTGTCCGTAAAAAAGCCGCTGCCATCGTTAAGATAGAGACGGTCAGCCTCCCCAAAAAAGTGGGGAATATAGGCATCCAAATCGTTATCCCCATCCACATCACCCAATACAATATTAGTGCCAAGCTCATCGTTGAGTTCAAAGCCATTTTGCTGGAACGTGCCAGGCGTGCCACCTTGCTCGCCGCCCTGGTTAAGCCACACTTGCAAGGCATTCGCCGGAACCCCCCGCACCAGAAAAATATCCAGATCAGTGTCACCATCCAAGTCACCCAGGACAAAACCATACTGGGTCAAGACACCTATCTCCTGGCCGCTGTCCTGGAAAAGCCCGGCCGTGCCGCCCTGCAAACCGCCCTGGTTGAGCCAGATTTCATTGTGGTTGGGTGTGCCATTGCTCACAAAAGCATCCTGGTCGCCGTCGTTGTCAAAATCGGCAAAGGCGATGTCGGTGCTGTAGGCATCGCCCAAACTTTGGCCGCTGTCTACAAACAGGCCGCCTGCTGTACGCGAGGTTTCGGAAACGGCCGTTTCCCGCCCTAACCCGAAGCAAAACACCATTATTGTTAAAAGCAATGAAAATAATTTGATTTTCATCGAATCTCCTTTGGGGTTAGTCACAGCCAAGCTATTTACCGTTGCACATAGGGCAAATAAACCGGATAGTCCACAACAGTCGTCACATAAACTGCCCCAATGTAATATTCAAAGATGTCTGATAAATTGACACCCGATGCACCAATGAGAGCCGTTTCACCTTCAAGGGCAACGGCCGTTCCAAAAAAATCCTTCTCCTCGCCATCACTCGCCACCAACTTCTTCACCAAGCCCCAATTGTTCGCTCCTCCCTCATTCCGGCCAAATAGATAGGCTGACCCTTGGCTGCTATAAAAAATATCATCCCCTTCAGCCCCCACCAATAACAAATCCTCACTGAGTGAAATAGAAACACCAAACAAATCATCGTCCTCCCCATCAACGGCCGTTAACTTCCGCACCAAGCCCCAGTTACTATTACCCCCCACATGACGGCCGTACACATAGACCGCCCCCTGACTCACATGGCTCCCTACATCAGCAAACTTCGCCCCAATAACAAGCAAATCCTCGCCAAGCACGGCCACATCGCCAAACTCATCATTCGGTGTCCCCGCTGGATCAAACAGCATCTTCACCTCACCCCAATTGTCAACACCCCCTTCATTACGGGCAAAGATATAAGCTGACCCTTGATCAAGGTGATCATTGATCACATGTGCCTCATTGCCCACTACTAACAGATCGCCATAAAGAGCCACGGAAGAACCAAATTCACTATTATAAATAGAACCATCATCCACTGTAATCCGTGTGATCCATCCCCAATTATCAGCCCCTCCCTCGTTGCGTCCGAAAAGAAGCACCGCCCCATCATCCTCATAATTGGGCGACCCCACCGCAATCAGATCGTCTTGAATGGCAATAGAAGTGCCAAACCAATCACTTGAATCTCCCAATATATCAATCAACTTTTTCACTTCCCCCCAATTGTTGGCTCCACCCGCATTCCGCTCATAAACATAGACTGCCCCCCGCCACGTCTCTGTACCTATATCCGCTCTGGGAGCTGCAACCACAATCGTATCCCCACTAATAGCAACTTGTAGCCCAAACTGGTCGCTTGCAACACCATCTGACGCAATCAGCTTCTTAGTCTCGTTCCAACTCCCTCCGCTGCGGGTATAGATATAGGCCGAACCACGAAAGTTATTTTGAGCATAAGCACCCACAACGGCCGTATCCCCAGCCAAAGCCACCGCCGCGCCAAAGCGTTCTCCACCCTCAAAATCCGACGGCATCAACCGATGCGAATTCATCGGTACAGTCGGTGCCTGTGGTGGCAACGCCCGCCCCAACCCACTCGAAATCACAGCTAACAACAAAAACAATCCAACCATCAAACCAGAACGCCAATAATTCGTCATCATTTGCTCCTTTTCTAATCATCCTTTATTCCCCGCTGACTACAGGCCCATCCTCCCCATAATGACCCCATTGAGGCGATAGTTTTGGTAGGGCGATTGCATACTAAATTCTGGGGCGAATAAATTCGCGTCTACAATTACAAAGCCCGCCTACGCAGGCTGGAAATAGTCGGCGTAGGCCGACTTTGTAGTCGTAGCTGCGGTTTGAACCGCCGTTTAGGGTGAGTATGCAATCGCCCTATAGTTTTGGGGATTGGCTTGAGGCCATTACGATTCGTTTTGGATAATTAACATTCGTGAATAGTCTAAGAGTTCATTCAAAACAACTTTTGCGTTTCCAAGAGACAAGAAACCTTAAAGCTCGCCCATCAATTCCATACTTATTAACTGGACACTGGCGTTTTTTGAGTTTTCCAGAGTAGGGCGATTTTGAAAATCGCCCCACATACCAGAGAGAATTATAAAATTCGCCAGACTCCACTTATTAACAGTTGGGGCCTAAGTGCGCCTTACTGTGCCAGACCCAGTTGGCGCAGCAAGGTGCCAGCATCGTAATAAAGAGCAATATGCTGAATGTAGGCAGCGTTGGTTTGGCAAACAATGCAAATGGGGAGAGCGATAGAGCGGTTGGTAGTGGGAATGCCGGAAAAGGGGCTTTGTTGACGGCCGTTTAACACCCCCGCCAGCACAAACACGGCCTCATTACAAAGCATCGTGTCATACGCCACACGGCCGTTAGCCCACCCCGCCCCAAAGTAAGCCGACAGCATCGCCCGTGTCGCCACATAACCGTGATACACACGCGCCTGACCATAATCCGCCAGCACCACATCCTCAGCCAAAGTCACCGTCAGCGGATCGGCCACAAACATCGCCATCAACTCCTCTGGTTGCATCACACCAGCCTACAATGACGGCGTATCCAAAAGCGTATCCACGCTTTATAGTGTGCGAATCAACGTATCGAGTTCGGTCAAAACGGCCGTAAAATCCACCACCACCTTCTCCAACTCCACCGGCAGCGGGGGCAGCAGCGGCGGCTCCGGCAGTTGCTCCCCCGTCAACACCTCATACCGCACCCGATACTCAAAATCGGGCCGCTCGGTGTAAAGCTGGCGATAACCCGCCGCCGCCGCCTGCCCCCAATCGGTGCGCCCCGCATCCAACTGCCACAAAGCATCCCACAGCCGCGTTTGCTGCCACACCTCCGTGTAATCTTGTAAAGCGCCTTGCAGATGAGAAACGGCCGTCTCCACCGCCAACACCCCCTGCTCCACCAACCACTGCCAGCGCCGCACCGTTGCCTCAAAAATCACCTCCTGCCGCCCCACCGTCTGCGCCACCGCCAACGCCTCAGCCAACAGCCCCACCGCCCCCTCCAGATCACCCGCCTGCCACATCACCACCGCCTGCTTATTCAAAAAAGAACACAAATAAAAAGGAATATTCAACGCACGGGCCAACACAATCACCCGCTCCCAAAATGCCCCTGCCGCCGCAAACTCCCTCTGCCCCATCATCACATCCGGCATATTCGCCGCCGCCAAAGTCATCCCCCAGCGATCCCCCAACGCCAAAGCAACTTCAAACTGCCGCACATGGCAAAGCAGTGCCCGCCGCCACGCCCCACAGCGCAAATAGGCATACCCCATATTGCCCAAGGCAATGCCCATACTGCGCCGATTGCCCAACTCCGTTTCCAACTCATACTTTTCAATCGCCTTCAACAAAGCCGGCACATACCGCCCCTGCTCCATATAGACCAGGCCAATATTGCCCACCGCCTTGCCAATCGCCACCCGATCCCCCAACTGCTCCGCCAACCGCAGCCGCTCCTCCAGGCAGCGCAAAGCAGCCTCATAGTTGCCCAAACTCCAATACACAACACCCAAATTCCCCGTCACCTTGCCAATAATGAGCTTGTCCCCCGCCTGCTGCGCCAGGGCTTGTGCCTGCTGAAGATTAGCTAATGCCGGGGCCATCTCCCCCTGCCGCCAATAAATCATCCCCAATTCATCCAGCACGTGCGCCTGCCGCCCCCCATTACCCGCCGCCTCATAGGCCAACTGCGCCTCTTGCAGCCAGGCTTTAGCCTCCTCATACTCGCTGCGCACAGCCAAAAAACTGCCCAAAGCCGCCTGCACATCGGCCGTTTGCCCACCCTCTTCCACCAGAGCCAGGGCTTCCCGCAAGATGGCTTCCGCCTCCGGCCAACGGCCGTTCAGCCGCCACACCCCCGCCAACGCCAACATCACCTGCACCTGCCGCGCCCCGTCCCGCAGCAGCAGCCGCGCCCGCTGCAAATATTGCACCGCCTCCTCATGGGCCAACTGCGCCGCCGCCGCTTCTCCCGCCAAAGCCGCATAATGCCCCTCCTGCCCCTCATCACCAGCATGATGCCAGTGATAAGCCAGCGTCGCCGCGGGCGTGGGCTGTTGGCCCAGGGCAACGGCCGTTCGCCGATGCAGCAGCCGCCGCCGCAGCAGACTCATCTGCTGCCAAACCGCCTGACGCATCAAATCATGACCATATTCCACCCGGTGCTGCTCCCCCATCCGCAGCAGCCGCCAGCGCAGCCCCGACTCAATCGCCAGCAGCGTCTCCTCCTCACTCCGCGCACTAATCTGCTGCACCAGGTCAAAGGTGGCTGGCTGCTCCAAAATAGCCAGCGATTCCAAAACCTGACGGCCGTTAACGGGCAGTTGGCGCAAACGACGCTGAATCAGATCGCGCAAACTGGGCGGCACGGGCAGGGCTTCCGGCAAATGGAGGCTGCCCGCCAGTTCGCGCACAATTTCGTTAACAAAAAGCGGATTGCCCCCCGTCGCCTGGAGCAGCCGATCCCGCAAATGTGGCTCCCGATAGCCGGGTGGCAGATGCGGCCATAAGCGGTTGATAAGCTGGCTAACGGCCGCTGCCGACAGCGGCTCCAACGACAGCGTCACAATATCCTGCCGCCGCTGCCAATCTTGCAGCAGCGTCAACAAGGCCGGGTTATCCTCAGCCTCCTCCGGGCGATAGGCCCCCACCAACAGCAGCGGCGTTTGCCGCTCCACCAGAAAATGGCACAGTTGCAGCGAGGCCGCATCAGCCCACTGCCAATCATCCACAAACAAAAGCAAAGGCTGCGGGGCCAGACTGAGCAGAGCGTGAACGGCCGTAAACAGTTCCATCTGCTCGCCCGCACCGCCAGAGCCAGTGTGGCTGGCAACATCCGGCAAAAGGCGCGACAACGCATCCAGCCAGGGCGCAGGCAAGGTTTTGATGAGGGCCGCGCCCAGACTTTGGTGCAGTTGGGACAATATCTTGAGCCAGGGGTGATAGGCCAACGTGCGCGTGGATTCGTAACAGGCTCCCTGCACAAACAAGGCCGGGGGCAATTGCTGTGCCCATTCATACACCAGCCGGGTTTTGCCGCCTCCAGCAGGGGCAGTGATGAGCAGCGCACGGCCGTTTCCCTGCTGTGCCGCCTGCCACAACGCCTGTAACCGCGCCCACTCCTCGGCCCGGCCCACAAAATCAGCCGCCTGCGCGTCCGACAAGGCGGCGCGGGGCGGGCGTGAGGCACTGGGGGGCAGGCGGCTCAAGCGGCCTGCTAGAATATCGGCATACAGGGCCTGCAAATCGGGTGAAGGGGCAACGGCCAACTCCTGCTGCAAAATCGTCTGGCACTGCTCGAATTGGGCAATGGCGGCACTGCGCTGCGCTGTCTGCGCATACAGCCAGATGAGTTGGTACTGGGCTTCTTCCAGCAGGGCGTTTTGCTGCACCAGCTTTTGGGCCAGGGGAACGGCCGTTGCATACTGCCCAGCGGCCCGCAAGCGTTTGATCAGAGCCAGCGCACCCCGCTCATACAACTGCTGCCAATAGCTGCGCTGCCCCAACAGCCACATCTCAAACTCCGGCGCATCCGGCAGCCAAAAACCAGCCAAAAACTCCCCCCGATACACAGAGACACTCTGCGCCAACGTGTCAACCGGCACATCCTCCAACACCGTCGGCGACAAAACCTGCTGAAAAGGCACAAAATCCGTCTCAAAATAGTCCAACCCCAGCCACACCGTGTCCCCCTCTTCCACCAATGCCGCTTTACCCAACGCCCGGCGCAAACGGCTTAAACTCAAACGCAGCGTGTGTTGGGGGTCGGCCGCCGCCTGGCAAAAGAGCGCGGCCAGTTCCCGCCGGGCCACTGGCCGCGCCGCCAAAGCCAGATAGGCCAACATAGCCCTATTTTTGCGGCGCAAAGAAACATCAAGGCCAATTTGCATCCCCCCCAACAACCGCAGCCCTATTTTTTCTACCATGCCTCCTCCATAACTATTTTACTCATCGGCAGCATAGTGCCATATTCACATAACCAAAGCAAGCGGCAATCACAGGGCGAGTATAGCCACAAGCTGTTTTTACCTTTACAGAATTTGTTATCATTGCAGCTATGTTTGAACCCACTGTGAGGCAGTCCATTCTAACCAGTCCGCTGTTTAAGGGATTGAACCAGGCTAAGTGTGAGGCGATATTGGCTTCTGCCCATGTCCATCAGGTGCGCCAGGGTGATTACTTCTTCCACCAGGGGGAGGATGCCGCCATGTTGTATGTGATGGCGGCGGGGCGGGTGAAGCTGACGCAGGTGACACCGGAGGGGGAGCAGGTGATTGTGAACTATTTTGGGCCAGGTGATGGCTTGGGCATCATTGTGGCCTTGATCAATATGCCCTACCCCTTGTCGGCGGAGGCGATGGAGGCGTGTACGGCCGTTGCCTGGGATCGCGCCGCCATGAAGCAGCTTATGCTGCAATACCCCCAACTGGCCCTCAATGGCATTGAGATGATCGGGCAGCGTTTTGCCTGGTTACAGACCCGCTTTCAGGAGGTAGCCACGCAGCGGGTGGAGCAGCGGGTGGCGCGAGCCTTGCTGCGCCTGGTGCGCCAGTTTGGCAAGCGCGTGCCGGAAGGTGTGTTGATTGATATGCCTCTCTCGCGGCAGGACTTGGCCGAGATGACGGGAACAAATCTGTATAATGCCAGCCGCATTTTGAGCAAGTGGGAGCAGCAAGGGTTGATCAGTACCCGTCGGATGCAGGTAATTTTGTGCAAAGCCCATGATCTGGTGATGATTGCTGAGGATTTGCCAGCCGCAAAATCTGTGGAAAAGTAACTTCTGAGTTGGGGGAGACTGGAGATTGGAGATTGTAGACTGGACAGTCTCTAGTCTCCAGTCTCCCAAAGTCCCGAACAAGTTTCATAGTCGCTGCCGCCAATTGATTTGCCATCTTCACCTTGGGCATGGTTCAAAACCCAGAAATTTAGCTTGACACTTGTAGGGCGATTTTGCAAATCGCCCAGAGAACGATTTGCAAAATCGTTCTACAACTTGTAAAGCTCATTTGAACCATGCCTCGCCTTGTTTGCAAAATTGCAAAGACGGCCGTTCGCTTTCCCCTTAAGCTTCATAGAAACAGCCTCGCTAGCAGGTTGTTGGAGAAACCCAATTTGTAGCCGCGAAATCCCTTTCGCGCCTCTGGGGACGCGGTAAGGATACCGCGACTACGACTCAAATCTTAGAAAGGAGACATGCGGATGAAGCTGGAAAAGAAACCCAAATATACCCTTTGGTTGGTATTGGTTGTTTTGCTTGCGGCGGCAGTGGCCTTGTTTACAAGCTGCCGCGATGGGGCAGGCACGGCCAATACCAACACCGAAGCTGCTGACGGTCTGTCAGTTGATGCCAGTGCCATTGCCGAAGCACGCGGCCTGACCCCCGACGATGTGGCTGCGGCCTTGAAAACCTATATGCCCACCGGGCGGCACGATGATTACATCATGTTCGCCTCTGGCGGCCATGCGGGGCAGGTCTTTGTGATTGGCCTGCCCTCGATGCGTTTGTTGAAGACGATTGCCGTCTTTACGCCTGAACCCTGGCAGGGCTGGGGGTATGGCGCACAGGATACGATGGAAGTTTTGGCCCAGGGCAATGTCAATGGGCATGAGGTGACTTGGGCAGACACCCATCATCCAGCCCTGAGTGAAACGGCCGGTGAGTATGATGGGCAATTTTTGTTTATTAATGACAAGGCCAACGCTCGTGTGGCCGTGATTGATCTGCGTGATTTTGAGACGAAGCAGATTATCAAGAATCCCATCGCTTTGAATGATCATGGCGGCACGATGGTGACGCCGGATACGGAGTGGATTATTGAGGGCGGGCAGTATGCTGCGCCTTTGGGGGCCGAGTACAGCTCGTTGGAGAATTACGCTGAGGATTACCGGGGGATGGTGACGTTTTGGAAGTTTGATAGGGAAAACGGCCGTATTCTCCCCGACCAATCCTTTGCTATGGAACTGCCGCCTTACTGGCAAGATTTATGCGACGCGGGCAAATTGGTCAGCGAGGGCTGGGTCTTTTGCAACTCCTTCAATACCGAAATGGCGACCGGTGGTGTCGAAGGCGGCGCGGCTCCCTTTGAGTCGGGTGCGTCGCAGCGGGACATGGATTATTTGCACATCATCAACCTGGATAAGGCGGTGGAAGTAGCCGCCAGTGGCAAAACGATGGCAGTGAACGGCTTCAACGTGATCTCATTGGACACAGCCATCGCCGAAAATCTGCTGTATTTTGCTCCCGAACCCAAAAGCCCGCATGGCGTAGATGTCTCGCCCGGTGGTGAATATTTTGTCATCTCCGGCAAGCTTGATCCCCATGTGACCATTTACAGCTTCGACAAAATCCAGGCGGCCATTAACGATGGCAAATACACGCCTGATGATTATGGTGTGCCGGTGTTGGAGTTTGATGCGGTGGTTGAGGCGCAGGTGGAGTTGGGCTTGGGGCCGCTGCACACCCAGTTTGATAATCAGGGTTACGCTTATACCAGCCTGTTCTTGGATTCGGCCGTTGCCCGCTGGTCGTTGGGTGGGGCCTATGATGAGCTGAATGATGATCCACCCTGGTCGCTGGTGACGAAGACGAGTGTGCATTACAACGTGGGCCACATTGCGGCGGCGGAGGGGGATACGGTTAGTCCCGATGGGCAATATCTGGTGTCGCTGAATAAGTGGGCGGTGGATCGGTTCTATAATGTGGGGCCGCTGCTGCCGCAGAATTTCCAACTGCTGGATATTGGGGGCAGTGGCACGACGATGCCGGTTTTGTATGATATGCCGCTGCCGGATGGGGAGCCGCACTATGCCCAAATCATCAAGGCGGACAAGATTCAAGCCTGGGAGGTGTATCCTGAGGTGGGCTGGAATCCGCATACGCAGTCGAAGGACCCGAATGCGGTGCTGCCGGGTGAGGAGCGGATTGAGCGCAATGGCAATGTGGTGGAGATTTGGATGACGGCCGTTCGCAGCCACTTCACCCCCGAACATGTGGAAATCAAACAGGGGGATCACGTTATCTGGCACATCACCAATGTGGAGCGGGCCTATGATGCCACGCATGGTTTCTCCATCCCCATGTACAACATTAACTTGAGCATTGAACCGGGTGAAGCGACTACCTTCGAGTTTGATGCGACGGATGATGGCGTTTTCTCTTATTACTGCACGGAATTCTGCTCAGCTCTGCACCTGGAAATGACGGGGTATTTGCTGATTGAGCCGTCGGAGTAAAACGATGTTGTCGTAGAGACGTTGCCTTGCAACGTCTCTACCCCATAAGGAACAATGTCTACCATGAGTATTTTTAAGAGTTTCGTCGGGCCACGCGCACCGGGGGAGGTTGAGGATGTGATGCGTTATCGGCTGCCGACGATGTTGTTAGGGCTGGCTGCGCTTTTTTTGCTGGTCTCCATTTTTCTGCCGTACTGGAAGATGACGCTGTTGGCTCCACAATATCCCGGCGGGCTGGAGGTGGAGGTGTATGTGAACCGCCTGACGGGGGATGTGCAGGAGATTGACGGGCTGAACCATTACATTGGGATGCGGCCGTTGGGGGAAGCGGCGCAGTTGGAGCGGACGGTGAGTATGGCGGCGATTGCGGTGCTGGGGCTGTTGGTGGGATCGGCCGTTTTCATTCACACTAAATGGGCGGCGCTGATGGCCTTACCGGCCGTTCTCATGCCCTATCTCTTCCTGGCCGATATGTACTTTTGGATGCGCCATTTTGGCCTGAATTTAGACCCAACTGCGCCTTTGAGCAGTGCCATCAAACCCTTTGTACCGCCCATTTGGGGCGAGGGGTTGGTGGGGCAGTTTAAGACAATTGCCTCGTTTCAGATTGGGCTGTGGCTGGCGTTTTTGGCGGGAGTGCTGATTGTGACCGGGCTGTATTTTCATCGGCGGGCGTATAAGCCGCTGGTGGATGGTGATTGAGTAATTGGGCAATTGGTGAATGGGATGAAGCGATTGGGTTTGTTGGTGGTGTTGGTCTGGTTGGTAGGGGTGGGGCGTGTGATGGGGCTGGCAACGGCCGTTACCCACACCATCCCCGCCGCTGAATTAGCCGCCGCCCTCAGCCAGGCCGCACCGGGCGACACGATTGTGGTGACAGGCGGCGTGTATGCCGGCCATCTGACCATTGACAAATCTGTGACCCTGATCGGGCAGGATTGGCCGGTGATTGATGGCGGCGGTGCAGGCACAGTGGTCAACATCACCGCGCCCAACAGCACCATCCAGGGCTTCGTCATCCGCGACAGCGGCCGTTCGCTGGACGAGGAGAATGCGGGGCTGGTGGCCGCGGCAACGGATATAACGATTGCGGAAAATCGTTTTGAGGAGACGCTGTTTGGTATTTACCTGCTGCAAGCCCACAACAGCATCATCCGCGACAACTTTATTACCAGCAAGGAGTTGGACATGCCCCGGCGCGGTGATGGCATTCGGGTGTGGGAGAGCAACGATGTGCTGATTGAGGGCAATGAGGTTTGGCGGGCGCGGGATGTGGTGCTGTGGTATTCGACGCGGCTGACGATTCGGGACAATGAGGTGCGCGACGGCCGTTATGGTCTCCACTTCATGTACTGCGACGATGCCCACATCGTCCACAACCGCCTGCTCAACAACTCGGTGGGGGCCTTTCTGATGTACAGCCGCCGCCTGCACATGGAGCAAAACACCATCGCCCACAATCGCGGCCCCAGCGGCTATGGAATCGGCATGAAGGATTTGGATGACGCCGCTGTTAGCGAGAACCTCTTTTTAGATAACCGCGTCGGCACTTATCTGGATGGCTCGCCGCGTGAGGTGGACAGTGTGGGGCTGTTTACGGGCAATGTCTTTGCCTACAACGACATCGGCGTGGAGATGCTGCCCGCGGTGCGGCACAATCATTTTGAGCAAAACAGCTTTGTGGAAAACGAGGAGCAGATGAGCATCGCGGGCGGCGGGCAGCCGGGTGCCAATGTTTGGGCGGGCAACTATTGGAGCGACTACGCGGGGTATGATGCCAATGGCGATGGCGTGGGGGATATTGCCTACAAGTCGGAGCGGCTGTTTGAGAATGTGATGCAGCGGGAGCCGAATTTGCGCCTCTTTTTGTACAGTCCGGCGACGGGGGCGATTGATTTGGCGGCGCGGGCTTTTCCGCTGGTGAAACCGCAGCCGAAGTTGGTGGATGAACGGCCGTTGCTCACGCCCCTCATCCCCACGGCGGCCCCGGCTTTGCCCGCCAGCCGCAGCCATGACTGGGTTTGGCTGGCGGCGGGGCTGCTGGCGGCAGCCCTGGTATGGCACGTTTTGCCGCAGAGATGGCAGCGGCAATACAGCTTTCCACAACGAGCTCCCTTAAATTCCCCCAAGCTCCCCCATTGATAGGCATATAGGGGAACTGATAGGAACTTAGGGGAACTGAGACAAAGTTATGATTACGGTAACGAATTTGACGAAGCGATTTAGGGGGTTAACGGCCGTTGACAACCTCACCTTCACGGTAAAACCAGGCCAGGCAGTGGCCTTGTGGGGAGCCAATGGCGCGGGCAAAACAACAGCCCTGCGCTGCCTGCTCCATCTCATCCCTTTTGAAGGTAAAGTGACCCTGGCGGATGTAGATGTAAAAAAAGAGGGCAAAGCCGCCCGCCGCCTCATCGGTTTTGTGCCACAGGAGCTAACCTTCCATGACGATTTGACGGTGATGGAGACCCTCACCTTCTACGCTCGGCTCAAAAAAGTAGAAGCCGGTTACGATTTCACACCTTTGCTGACCCAATTGCAATTGGTTGAGCATTTGCGGAAGCCGATTCACGATTTATCGGGCGGCTTAAAGCAGCGATTGGCCCTGGCGTTGGCCCTGCTCAACGACCCGCCCATCCTCATTTTGGATGAGCCAACGGCCAATTTGGACATCCGCGCCAGGGAAGAGTTTTTGGCACTGGTGAATAAGCTGAAAGAAAGCGGCAAAACGCTCGTTTTCTCCTCCCATCGCCTGGAAGAGGTGATGGCTTTGGCCGACCGCGTGCTGCTGCTGGAGGCAGGCAAGTTAGTCATAGACGCGCCGCCTTATGAGCTAGAAGCGCGGCTGGGCTGGGAATCTTCGCTTTATTTGTACATGCCGGCGCACCGCATGGCAAGGGCTGTGAATGCCCTCAACGAGATAGGCATTCTTGCCAGCCCCAACGGGCGCGGCCTGCGTGTGCCTGTCAAAGCAGACCAAAAGGCACAGGTGATGCACACGTTGATGGCGGCGGGGGTGGAGATTGAGGATTTTGCGATTGAGTAGGGTGTAATGGTGTATTGGTGTAATGGTCTATTGGTGTATTTCTACTACACCCGTACACCAATATACCAATACACCTTTTAGAAAATAATGGACATAGAAAACATCTTCACGTTGGCCCAAAAAGAGATGCGGGATGCGCGGCGGAATCGTTGGTTTTTGTTGTATACGATTGCTTTTGCGGGGCTGTCGCTGGCGTTGGCCTGGATGGCTTTGTCGGGGGCGGGGCAGTATGGGCTGGCGGGGTTTGGCCGCACCAGTGCCAGTATGGTCAATCTGGTGCTGCTGATTGTGCCGTTGATGGGGCTGACGCTGGGGGCGTTGAGCCTGGCGGGGGAGCGGGAAAGTGGGTCGCTGCTCTATTTAATGGCGCAGCCGATTAGCCAGGCGGAGCTGCTGCTGGGTAAGTTTTTGGGGCTGTCGCTGGCGTTGGTGGCGGCGTTGAGTTTGGGGTTTGGGGGAACGGCCGTTTTCATTGCCAGCAGTGGGGGCGGGGCCGAAGTCTCTACTTATCTGGTGCTGCTCTTGTTGGCTTGTTTGTTGGCTTTGGGCAGCCTTAGTTTAGGCTTTTTGTTGTCGGCGTTGGTGCAGAAGGGGTCAACGGCCGTTGGCCTGGCCCTCTTCCTCTGGCTCATCCTCGTCTTCTTTGGCGATTTGGGGGTGATGGGCACGGCGCTGACGCTGCAATTGGATGTGCAGCAGCTTTTGGCACTGACGCTCATCAATCCGCTGCAAATATTTAAGATAGCGGCCGTTTTAGACATCCGTAACAACCTGGAAGTGCTGGGGCCGGCGGGCATTTACGCCTTCCGCACCTATGGCCACCAACTGCTGCCGCTGCTCATCGTTTTGCTGTTGGCCTGGGTGGTTGTGCCTTTTGTGGCCGCCACCTATCTGTTTCAAAAACGAGGTGTATTGTGAGAAAAGTGACACTGCTTGCATTGACTATGATGCTGTTTTTAGCCGCTTGTGGGGCATCGTCGAATCTGGACGAGCCGCCCGACATTCTGTATGGACAAGATGTGTGTGATGAGTGTGGCATGATCATCAATGAAGCCCGTTTTGCCGCTTCGTATGTGACCACGACGGGCGTGGTGCGGCGGTTTGATGATATTGGCAATATGCTGCTTTATGATGCGAAACATCAAGAAGATGTGCATGTGTATTGGGTGCATGATTTTCATTCGCAGGCATGGATCAACGCCGAGAAGGCCACGCTGGTGCTGAACCCTGATCTGGTGACACCGATGGGCTGGAGTCTGGCGGCTTTTGCGCAGGCGACGGCGGCGGATGTTTATGTGGCTGAGTTTGGCGGCACGGTTAGTACGCTGGCTGCCTTGCAGCAGGCAGTGGCGGCTGGGGCTGTGGAACCGGCTTTGTTACGCAGTCATACTCATGAACAGGGGGAAGGCGTGGAGCCGGAGTTGGGTATGAGCCATGAACATGATTAATGGGGATGCGGGCAGGAACCGCGCCTACTTTTTTTGATAAGGAACTGGACACTGGCGTTTTTTGAGTTTTCCAGAGTAGGGCGATTTTGAAAATCGCCCCACATACCAGAGAGAACTATAAAATTCGCCAGACTCCACTAAGGAAATGAATATGATGAACAAGAGACAACGATTGATTTTGGTTTTGGTAACGGCCGTTGCCCTGCTTTTAACAGCCTGTGGCGGTTGGGACAGCAGCGAGAGTGGCACTAATAATGGAGGCACTGCACCTACGGCTGCAGCCATCAGTCAGGGCGACCCCGGCGCGGGCGAAACGAAGTATGAGCAGGTGTGTATTACCTGTCACGGCCCTGGCGGTGAAGGGGTGACAGGACTGGGCAAACCCTTTACGACAAGTGAGTTTGTGACCACTACGGATGATGAAGTTCTGTTGGCGTTTGTGAAAACAGGCCGTCCTATCAGCGATCCGGCTAATACGACGGGTGTGGATATGCCGCCGAAGGGCGGGAATCCGGCGTTAACGGATGAGGATATTTTGAATATAATTGCTTATATACGGACTTTGCACGAGTAAACCAGATACAATGTCCGTTAATACAACTAACGAGAGCAGGTATGAGCGGACAAAAACAGTTAAGTGAGATGACGGTGGAAGAGGTGTTGGCGCGGTGGCCGGAAACGGCCGTTATATTCCACGAATATACAATGGCCTGCATAGGCTGTGCCCTGGCTCCCTTTTGCAGCATCCAGGATGCAGCCGATGATTATGGCATTCCCACCGCGACACTAATTGATCGGCTTAAACAGATCATTCCCGCCAGCGAGGCAGCCTCTGCGGCGGACTAAATAAAGGAGCCTGACTGTCTAACCAGTCAGGCTTCTTGTTATCACTCCTATGACCTATACCTACATTGCCAATTTGATCCCTAAAACGGCCGATTTGCCCGACAACAGCATCTTGAGCCAAACCCTGTACAAGGACGAGCAGATAACTGTCATCTTGTTCCAATTTGCTGCCGGCCAGGAACTGTCGGAGCATACAGCTTCCATGCCCGCCACACTACACTTCTTAAGCGGTTCGGCACGCCTGACGTTGGGCGGCGACGAACAGGCCGCCGAAGTGGGAACGTGGGTGCATATGCCTGCTCGGCTGCCCCACAGCGTCATGGCCCTGACCCCCACTGTGATGTTGTTAACGCTGCTAAAGCAATAGGCCGCCAATCCGCCCTGAGTTAAATATCGAAACCTGGGGAGTGGGCGAATTTAGCGCCAGGCGGCTTCTGCTTTCTGTTCGTAATGGGAAAAGGCAGTTTTCAATCCTTCTAAAACTTCGGCCGATGTCTCAAAGAGGGCGAGGGCTTGCGGTTCATCTATTTGTTGTGTGTTCTGGCGTAAATCTTTGATGAGTGTGTCCAACCGTGATTGGATTTTTTGGGTGTGATGTCGGGGGTCTGTTTGGGGAAAAGTTTGCATGACAATCTCCTTTTTTGTTGATTATTGTTTTGATTTTAGGGGAGGAGACGGCCGTTTACATGAACACAGATACAAAAAAAGAGATACATATTTGATATAACCGCCTTGCCGCCCCATCATTCTGCATCATGATGGGGCAAGGCGGCCGGGTGCAGGTAGCGGCCTGTCAGAGAATATTCCGCACCAAGCAGCGCCTCTGGTGTTCCCTCAAAAACAATCATTCCACCCTTACTGCCTCCCTCCGGCCCCATGTCAATAATCCAGTCAGCATTACGAATCACATCCAGGTTATGCTCAATCACAATCACCGTATTACCCGTATCAACCAGGCGATTCATAATCGCCAGCAAGAGGCTAATATCCGACATATGCAGCCCAGTCGTTGGCTCATCCAAAACGTAAACACTCCCCCTTTTATGCAGCTCACTGGCTAACTTGATGCGCTGGCACTCACCCCCCGACAGCGTACTCAGCGGCTGCCCTAACGTCAGATAACCAATACCCACATCCACCATCGCCTGCAACTTATCCGTAATTTTAGCAATATCAAAAAAGCCCAGCGCCTCCTCCACCGTCATACCCAGTACACCCGTAATCGTCTTACCGTTAAGCTTATAGGCCAAAACATCATCCTTGAAGCGTCTGCCTTCACAAATTTCACAAGTTGTTTTTACTGAATCCAGAAAACCCAAATCAATTTCAATGGCCCCCAAACCATTGCAGTTTTCGCAAGCCCCTTCGGAGTTGAAGCTAAACAATGACGCGCTGACCCCATTCGCTTTGGAGAAAGCCTTCCGTATATCATCCAGCACACCTGTATAAGTAGCGGGGTTGGAACGGCTGTTGGCACCAACGGCCGTTTGGTCAATCACCACAGCATCAGGATGTTGGCGCAGGAATGCTTGGTTAACAAGTGAGCTTTTGCCACTCCCCGCCACACCCGTAACCACCGTTAACACCCCCACCGGAATATCCACATTCACATTCTGCAAATTGTTGACTTTGGCCCGTCTGATAGGCAGCACACCTTTGGCAGGGCGAAAATTCGGTTTAATGGGCAAAACTTGATTCAAATGATCGCCCGTTATAGTGCCAGATTCGAGCAAGCCCTTGAAACCACCTTCATAAACAACCACCCCACCAGCCGAACCCGCCCCAGGGCCAATATCCACAATATGATCCGCAACACGGATCACATCAGGATCATGCTCAACAACAAGTACCGTATTGCCTTTATCCCGCAATTTCTGCAACAGTTCATTCATGCGATGAATGTCACGGGGGTGCAGCCCAATACTCGGCTCATCAAAAATATACATCACATCAACCAAACTGCTGCTCAGTTGTTTAACAATCTTGACACGCTGCGATTCACCCCCAGACAACGTATCAGTAGGGCGAGCCAGGGTAAGGTATTCCAAACCAATATCAATGAGATGTTGCAGGCGTTCGGTTAACGTCGCAATCATCGGGGCATTGATGGGGCTGTTGATGGTTTGAATCACACCAATCAGCTTTGAGATCTCCATAGCTGAGAGGTCGGCTATGTTATACCCATCAATGCGGCAGTTAAGGGCCGCCTGACTGAGCCGTGCGCCTTTACACAATCTGCATGGCCCCTCTGTGAGATAGGGTTTGACCACTTTCTGCGTCCGTTCAGAATAGGTTGATAAATCTTTGGTAATGTACTTGCGTGTGAATTTGTCAATGACCCCTTCAACCGTCATATTAACGGCATTCCCGCCCACATCCGTCTTCACCTTAAAGGGTGGACTGTACAGCAGACGTTCCATTTCCTCCTCGGAATAGTCATCTAGCTTTTTATCGAAATCGAACAAACCAGACTGGGCAAGCAGATTCCAATCCCATTTGCCCACCCCATAATCGGGATACAGAATCGCCCCTTCGTTCAGCGAACGAGAGGTGTCGAGGAATAGCTCTAAGTCCACGCCCAGTTTGCGTCCCAGGCCATTACATTCTGGGCACATCCCCTGGAGATCATTAAAGGAAAAGGCATTGGCGTAACCAACAAAGGGCTGGCCCACCCGTGAAAACAACAAACGCAGCACGGGCGCAATATCCGTTATTGTGCCTACTGTTGAATGGGAGCCGCCGCCAAGCCGCTTCTGGTCCACAACAACCGGCATACTGAGGTTGGCAATTGAGTCAGCTTCGGGGGGCGTAAAGCGGGGCAGGAAATTGCGGACGAACATGCTGAAATTTTCATTGAGCAATCGTTGACCTTCGGTGGCAATGGTATCGAAGACGATGGAGGATTTTCCTGAACCAGATACACCCGTAAAAATGGTGATTTTGCGTTTGGGAATGCGTAAAGCCAGATTTTTGAGGTTATTTACCCGAGCACCATGAATTTCAATATATTCTTGAGTCACAACGTCTCCTTATTCTCCAAATATTATTGCTCGCCAGGGCGAAAGACGAACAAATGTACTACTCCTGACACAAAGTGTCAAACCGCATGAAGATATATAATTCCTATTAAGTTCACCCGCAATTTTTGTGGCACGATTTTCCAAATTGCGGGTGAACGATTTGGAAAATCGTTCTACTGTTAGCCTATTTGAGCCAAACTGCACTAGCAGGCTGCCCGAAAAGTGGCCGTAGGCGCGGTATCCTTACCGCGTTCCCCGAGCGCGAAAGGGATTTCGCGGCTACAAATGGGGGGTCTCCGACAATCTGCTAGAGACTGGAACTTGAGCAGTGCCATTCCCCCGCTCTACAAACAGAACAAACACAAAGCTGCTACAAAGTTGTAATAATACCAACGGCATTTTACACAATAATTGTAACTGCCAAGCTCCTCTGGGAAAGCGAGGCTCCGGGAGGGTTAGTAGTAGTTATAGAAGTTCAACTTCTCAGAAGAAGTTGAACTTCTTCCGAAATTTATTTAATCCGTGTTCCTTAGTGATTTTGGAGATTGGAGATGAAAAACGCCGCTGCCCAACCAAGAAGACTATTGGACACACTGTTGGATTTAGCGACAATGTAAGGTGTAGTCAGACAAACCACGTTGACGAGGGCAACCCATAAAAGAGCTTTGTTGACTGCGAAACCAATTTTACGGGAATGGGAGATAGGCACTCCCCGCTTTTGAAACAAAAATGCGCGAAAACTTAATAGAATCAACGGTAAAAACGTTCTCTTTCTGGAGCCGCTTGCGGCCGTATCGGACCATACGTAGTCGTTTGTTAATTGCCTTTGTGCTGTTGGTGCTCATACCTCTCTTTCTGCTCAGTGCTCATGCGGCTTTTATGAGTTGGCGCATAGGTAAGGTGCAGGTGACAAATCGTTTGGAGTCGGTCGCGGCCTTGAAGGAAGCGGAAATTGAGCGGTGGTTGGGCGGGTTGCAGATGAATTTAACGGCCGTTGCCCACAGCCACGAAGCCCAAACCCTGCGCCAGGCTTTGTTACAAAATGACACAAACAGCCCCGTCACCCAGCAAGATTGGGCCAATATCGCCACATTTCTGCCCGCTTTTGAAGAGCTTTTTTTGATGGATTTGTCGGGTCAGGTGGTGTTGTCGAATGGGCCAACGGCCGTTGGCACACGCCACCAAAACCAAGACTACTTCCAGCAAGGGCTGCACCAAAGTGCCATTCACCCCCCCTACTATGCCCCCACCCTCGCCCGCATGACCATGCTCATCACCCAGCCCCTGGCCGACGAACAAGGCCAGCCCCTGAGCGTTATTGCCGGCCGGGTCAGCCTGGAGAGGCTGGATGAGATTATGCAGGAACGCACGGGGTTGGGCGCAACCGGCGAAACCTATCTAGTGGGGGCCAACTACCTGCCCCTTACCAGCATCAGACAAACCTCCACCGTTGAAACGGCCGTCTTCAGACAAAACCAGGCAGTCACCCAAGCCATCGAAACCAGACAAAACGGCACCGGCCTCTACCAAAACTACCAGCAAGAAGCCGTTGTTGGCGTTTACTATTGGCTGCCCACGCTGCAAGCAGCCCTGCTGGCAGAACAGACCCAGGCAGAAGCACTGGCAAGATTCAAAATAACCATCATTCATGATGCCCGGTTGGCCGCCATCGCCCTGCTGGTCACACTCATCGTCACCTACTATGTCACCCGCACCCTCACCCAGCCCCTGCATGATCTGACGGCGACGGCCCAACAGATTGCCAATGGCGATTATTATCTGACGGCCAAGATTGAGCGAGATGACGAGATTGGCACGCTCAGCCAGGCGTTTAACACCATGACGGGCCATTTGAGCCACCTAATTACCGACCTGGAACAGCGTGTGTGGCAGTCGGAACAGTCACAAGCGGCCCTAAAAGCCAGTGAAGACCGTTATCGTGCGCTCTACAACAACACACCCATCATGATGCAGTCGGTGAATGACAACGAAAAAATCATCAGCGTGAATGATTATTGGCTGGAGACGATGGGATACACACGAGAGGAGGTTATCGGCCGTTCGATTACCGACTTTATGACCGAGGAGACGATTCGGTTTGCCCAGAGTGAGGTATGGCCGCGCTTCTTTGAGGCCGGCCGAGTGCGCGATGTGCCTTACCGATTTGTACCCAAAGAGGGGGGCGTTATGGATGTTTTAGCCACCAGCATTGCCCAGTATGACCTGCACGGCCGTTTTGTTTATGCGTTAACGGCCGTGCAAGACATCACCGAGCGCAAACGAATGGAAGCCCAAAACAGCCAGGTGCAAGAAATCCTAGACCGCGCCCTAGCCACCATGCGCGACGGCTTCGTCGTCTTCGACAAAGATGATCGGCTCGTCTTATGCAACGAACAGTACCGCAAAATCTACTCCAAAATCTCCGACTTAATTGTGCCAGGTCTCACCTTTCAGGCGATGGTAGAAGCCTCCCTCAAAGCCGGACAAATTATCAACAGTGCCTTTACCAACCGCCAGGACGACTATGTAGAGCTGCGCAGCAATGCCCGTGATCAGGGCCGCATTGTGGAGTATTACACCAGCGACGGCCGTTGGATAGAAGCCCGCGATCATCCCATTGCCGATGGCGGCTGGATAGGCATCCGCATAGACATCACCGACCGCAAACAGGCCCAAGAAAAACTGCGCCGCAGCGAAGAGCGCCACCGCGCCCTGCTAAACGCCATGCCCGATATGATGTTTCGCGCCAACACCGCAGGCATTCTTTTAGACTTCAAAGCCGACCAGCGGCAGTTAGCCATGTCCGCCCAGGAAATCATTGGGGCGCACCTGGATAACACCCCCCTGCCTCCTTACATTGTACACGACATAGTGCAGTTAATTCAGCAAACGGTAGCCACCAACCAGATGGCAACTTATGAGTATGAGCTGCAAGTTCCCCTGGGACGACACACCTTTGAAGCCCGCTTTTTCAAAAGTGGTCTGGACGAAATTATTGCCATCGTGCGGGATATTACCGAGCGCAAACAGTGGGAGACAACCCTGCGGCGCAGCGAGGAGCTGCTGAATGCCACCAACCAGATTGCCCGTACCGGCGGCTGGGAGCTGGATTTGCAGACAGATGAGCTTTATTGGACGGACACGATCAAAGAGATTCATGAGGTTCCGGCGGATTATGTGCCTCGGCTAGAAGAGGGCATTCATTTTTATGCGCCAGAGCATAGAGCCATTATCAGCCAGGCCGTCGCGGAGGCGATTCAGGGGCAGGCGTATGATTTAGAGCTGCAAATAATTACGGCGACGCAGAAGCGGCTGTGGGTGCGGGCCATTGGTGTGCCTATTTTTGAGGAGGGCCAGGTGATACGGCTGCGGGGGGTTTTCCAGGATATTCATCAGCAGAAATTGGTAGATGAAGCTCTGCGCCAGAGTGAGGAGCGGCTGCGGGTGATTATTCACAATGCGCCGCTGGGGATTGTGGTGGTGGGGTTGGACGGCCGTTTTCAACAAGTCAACTCCGCCATGTGCCAGACAGTGGGCTACACCGAGGCCGAACTGCTCACCATGTCTGTGGCCGACATCACCCACGAACCAGACATTGCCGCCAGTTACCAACTGATTCGCGCCGCCAGCCGCGGCGAAATAAGCGGCTTTGAAATTGAGAAGCGGTATGTGCGCCAAGATGGCTCGCTGATTATGGCGGTGATGCACGGGGCGGTGATGCGTGATGCCAACGGCCGTATCGTGGCCCTCATCGGTATGCTGCTAGACATTACCGAGCGCAAAGAGAGCGAAGCGCAGGTATTGGCCTCGCTGCGCGAAAAAGAGGTGCTGCTAAAAGAGATTCACCACCGGGTGAAGAACAACTTACAGGTCATCTCCAGTTTGTTGGATTTGCAGGCTAATTATGTGAATGACCAGCAGGTTTACAACATGCTGCAAGACAGCCGCAGCCGGGTACGCTCGATGGCCCTGGTGCATGAGCAGTTGTACCAGGCGGTAGACCTGGCCCGCATTGATTTTACAGATTACATCGAACGGCTGGTGGGGTTTTTGTTCCGCTCCTATGGGCAGCAGGTGGGGCGCATTGACCTGAAGTTGGACATTGAAACGGTGCTGCTGAGTGTGGAAACGGCCGTTCCCCTGGGCCTCATCATCAACGAACTGGTGTCTAATGCCTATAAACATGCGTTCGGAGACGGCCGTTCCGGCCAAATCACCATCAAACTCGCCAGCCACGAAAATCAAACCGCCACCCTCATCATCCAAGACAACGGCATTGGCCTGCCCCCCACCCTCGACATCCAAAACAGCCCCTCACTGGGTTTAACCATCGTCAACACCCTGGTTAGCCAACTTGGCGGACAGCTAAACCACAGCCAACAAAATGGCACCTGCTTTGAACTGAGTTTCCCCATTCAATAAAAGGCCAAGATTCGACACAAGGAGCCAACTATGTGGCAGCAGATTCAATACATGCTCAAACCACCCCATTTTGCAGACGAAGAAAAAACCTATCGCGCAACCCTCATCTACGTCACAGCCAGCGTCCTCATTTTGATGTTGATATTCAATCTCTATTTTCTCTACACACAAACAAACAACCAGGCCAGAGATGCGATCACGGCGACCGGCCTGATGATCACCTTCATCTGCTGCCTCTGGTGGGCGAAACAAGGCCATGTGCAGCGTGCCGGGCTGGTATTAACGATCGTTATTTGGGGAGCCACCACATCCTTTTTGCTAACCTATGGCCTGCGCGACCCGGTCGCGGGTGGCTATTATGTTGCCATTGTTGTCGCCACCCTGTTACTGGGCAAGGCGGGCACAGTTTTGGGTTTGGTCCTCAGTCTGGGGACGATTGGCATTCTGAGTTATGGAGAGGTTGCCGGTTTGCTGCCACCGTCAGCCACACCGACCCTCATCAGCATCTTCCGCGTCAACCTGGTCATTTTGGTCGCCATAGGTGCCCTTGTTTACAAGGTAACACATGTGGTCAACGGGGCCTTAGCTCAGGCACGGGCAACTCAGCAAGCCCTGTTAGCCAGCGAAAAACGGCTGGAGCACATTTTGGCGAGTGCGCCCATTAGCATGGTTCTGTCCAAGCCCAGAGGCGGGCAGCTTATTCAGGTGAATGAAGCCACCTGCCAGATGTTGGGCTACACCAAGACGGAGTTATTGAGCAGAGGGTTTAATGACATCACCCACAAGGATGATATTGCTTCCAGCAAAAAAGTTGTCCAGGCTATGCTCGCCGGGGAAATGGAGAAGGCTCAGTTTGAGAAGCGTTATTACCACCGCGACGGGCATACTATTTGCGCTATTACCACTGTTTATCTGATGCGGGATGAACAGGGCGAGCCAGATTATCTCATTTCGCAGATTCAGGATATTACCCAACGCAAGCAGATGGAGGAGGCCCTGCGCCAGAGTGAGGCCAATCTGCAAGAGGCGCAGCAGATTGCGCAGTTGGGCAATTTTGAGTTCGACTTGCAGGCGCAGTCGGTGCGTTGGTCGGATGAGGCGTACCGTATCTTTGGCATTGAGGTGGGCGAGGAGATTAGCCTGGAACGGTACCAAAAGCTGTTAGCGCCAGAGGATTTTCAGCGGGTGATGACGGCCGTTTCTCACACCATCACCAGCCAGCAGCCCTATGTGCTGGAGCACGACATTATTCTGGATAACGGCCGTCGCAAACACCTCTACTGCGCCGGTCGGCCTTTCCACGATGAAGCGGGGCAGGTTGTGCGCATCTTTGGCATTGTGCAAGACATCACCCAGACCAAACTGGTAGAAAAATCGCTGCAAGAAAACATGGCCCGCTACCGCACCCTGTTTGAAAGTGCCCACGATGCCATCTGGTTATACACCCTGGACGGCAAAGTCATCACCGCCAACCCCCAAGCCTGCGAACTGAGCGGCTACAGCCTGGAAGAGATGGTAGGCACAACCACCGAATATCTGCGCCCTGCGCAAGATTGGGAAGCCGCCAATCAAAAGTTTCAACAAGCAGCCCTTGCCGGAGGTGACCCGCCCGTTTATGAACGGGCTTTGGTGCGCAAGAATGGCGAGCAGCGCCTGACTGAAATACGCATCAGGCGGGTCGAAGACCACGATGGCTCGCCGCTCTTTTTGTTTGGTGTGGTGCGCGATATTACCGAACGCAAACAAGCCGAAGCCCAAATCAAGGCATCTCTGCGCGAGAAGGAGATTTTGCTTAAAGAGATTCACCACCGCGTGAAGAACAATTTGCAGGTGATTTCCAGCTTGTTGGATTTGCAGTCGGACTATATTACCGATGCGCCGGTGAAGGAGATGTTCCAGGAGAGCCGCAGCCGGGTGCGCTCGATGGCCCTGGTGCATGAGCAGTTGTACCAGTCGGTGAACCTGGCGCAGATTAATTTTGCGGAGTATGTGCAAAATCTAACGGGGTATCTGCTGCAAGTGTATGGGCATTTAGCCAGACAGGTGCATCTGCAAATGGATATAGCCCGGCTGCCGCTGAGTATTGAAACGGCCGTTCCCCTCAGCCTCATCATCAATGAACTGGTGTCTAATGCCTACAAACATGCCTTTGTAGACGGCCGTTCCGGCACCATCACCCTGGCCCTCACCACCAGTCACCATCATCACCTGGAACTCAGCGTCCAAGACAACGGCATCGGCATTCCCGCCCACATAGACATTCACCAGCACCCTTCCCTGGGCCTCACCATCGTCAACACCCTCACCGAACAGCTTGGGGGGCAACTAGAGCTGCAACGGCCGTCAGGCACAAGATTTGTCCTTACCTTTCCGTA
>JACKBT010000043.1 GCA_020634415.1 Ardenticatenaceae bacterium | reverse complement strand
TGATCGTCACGTAAATAGCGGCTGGTTGTCCGGCCGTCGGCGGATTGGGCACAACCTGAATCTGCGTCACAATCAAATCCACACCCGTTGAAGGGCAGGGCGTAGCGGTAGGCGTGGGCGTACCTGGCGTGGGCGTGGGTGTGGGTGTAGATGTCGGTGGCGTGGGTGTAACCGGTGTAGCGGTTGGTGTCGGGGTTGGCGGCGTTATGATGACATCCGGTTTGGCAATAAAGGGCATATAGAGCATCGGATTGGCTGGCGGCGCTGTACCCACCGTCGTCTCATCAAACGCTTGAGCAAAGATAGCGTTGTTGGTGAACGAAGTCGCTGTAACAGTGGTTGTGTCTACTGTGCCGTTAACGGCCGTTCCCGGAATCGCCACCGTCACGATCACCGCCATCGCCTGATTCGGCGCTAACGTCACCGAACCCGGCATCACCGTAACCGACCAACTCTGATTCGAGCTAACATCCAGCGTGAAATCATCCGTGATACTGCCCGTATTAATCACCGAATGCACATACGTCATCACCTCACCCGGCAGACCTATCCCCGATCTATCTGGGCCAATCGCCACATCAATATCCGCCAGCGCACCCGTCACAATCGTCGTATTCGTCACCATCCCCGAGACATTGAAGTCCCAGACCGAAACCACCTCCACCGTCATCGTATCCGTCAGGCCACTAGCCGCCAGCGGCACAACCAGTGAAACCATCACCGTCGTACCCTCGCCCGCATTCAGGCTAATGGGCGCAGTGGGAACCTGCGTAATCCAGCCTCGGTCACTAGCCGCCGTCACCACATACAGATCAGACCCATTGCCCGTATTCGTCAGATAATGGGTGTAGGTCACAAGGCTGTTGGCCGAAACAGTCATCGTGCGGTTCGGTTCAAAGCGCAAATCGCGTATCTGCCCAATGCTGGTGGTATCAACGGCCGTATCCGTCGCCGTCATCGCCGTCAGCGAAGCCACCGTCACCGTCGTCATATCCGTGTCACCAATCCCCGCCCCGCCAGGCACATTCACCGTCACCGTCACCATCCGATTAGAAGCAGGCGGCACATTCAACAAGTTGTTCGGAGCAACCGACACCGTCCAGGTCATACTCGACACCACATTTAAGGAATAGCTGTCGGTATACGTACCCGTGTTGGTAACAGTGTGAGTATAGAGGAGTATTTGCCCCGGCACGGCCGTTCGCGTCCAATCCGGCGCAATCACCACCCCTGGCGTACCCTGCGAACCCGACACAATCGTCGTATTCGTCACCGTCGCCACCGTCGTGGGGTCATTGATAGAAACGGCCGTTACCTGCATCACATCCACCAGCCCCTCACTGCTAATCGGCACCGTCAACGTCACCATCACCGTCGCCGAATTACCCGCATCCAGCGGCAGTTCAGGCGGCAGTTGCACCGTCCAGCTTTGGCTGCTCATCGCCGTAAAGGCATAACTGTCGGCCCCCGTCCCCGTATTCGTCAGCGTGTGCGTATACACCACCATAGACGGGGCCGGAACCGTCCGCGTATTATCCGGCACAAACAGCAAACCATGCTCCTGTTCCACCCGCGTCGTGTCCGTCGCCGCATCAGAAATCGCGCCATCCTGCGTAGATGTCGCCGTCAAAACCGTGTCATCCTGCTGACCAGGAGCCGCGCCCACCGGCACACTAATCGTCAGCGTCCGCGTCACCGATTCACCCGGCTGCAGCGGCGGCAATGTCTCGCCCGTAAAGTTAATCAACCAGCCCTGGGTGCTGGTCGCCGTCAGCACAAACGTATCCGACACATTGCCCGTGTTGATAATCTCATGCTCATACGTCACCAGCGTACCTGCCGCCGTAATCACCATTTGCGCCGAGGGCGTAATCAGCACGCCAGCCTCAATGCCAATGGTTGTGGTATTGCGGGCCGCTGCCTGCAACGTCACCGGGCTGGATGATGTGGCCGTCACCACCGCCACATGCTGCACCCCAATCGCCGCGCCATCAGGCACAGCCACCGTCACCGAAATGGTTTGGGTTTCCAGGGGATCAAGGGTAACGGCCGTTGGCGTCAAACCCACCGTCCAGGTAGGACTACCCGCCGTCGCCGTCACCGCCAGCGCCACCGTATCACTAATATTGCCCAGATTCGTCAAGGTGTGCGTGTACACCACCGTCGTTGGCCCTTGCACAACCGCCGAATTGTCGGGAACCAGGCTCAAAGCATAACCCGCTTCCACCGTCGTCGTATCCGTCACCAGGTCCGCAGCATCAGGGTCCAGCGCCAACGCCGCAATCGTCACCTCATTGGTAATGCCTGCGCCCGCACCCGCCGGAATTGTGACCCAAACCGTCACCGTAGCCGTCTCCGTCGGCGATAAGTAGCCCGTCTGCGTGGGCACAACCGTCACATTCCAACCGGGCAGAGTAGCCGTCACCACTTGCAGGAAGAACTGGTCAATGCCATTGCCACTGTTGGTAAGGGTATGCGTGTAGCTCACCACCTCCGTCGGGCCGCCACTGCCAGCCTGCGGCGGTTCGATGAGAACGCCAGCGGTGCTGCTAATGGTAGTGGTATCACTCACCCGCTCGGTGAGGCTGATAAAGTTGACAGATTGCGCGGTGATAGTGGTTACGTCCACATAACCACCCACAGGCCCCGCCGTCACCACCAGCGTGACGGTAATGAATTCGCCAGGAACAACAACGGCCGTTGTCGTTGGCGACAGCGTGTATTGCCAACCACCACCGGGTGGCACCACCTCGTGCGTCATCGTCAGCATGTAGCTGTCGGCCGTGTCACCAATGTTGGTGAGCCAGTGCGTGTAAGTAACGGCCGTTCCGGGGTCAATCAAAGCCGTGCGCGTCACAGGCAGCAGCACAAAATCTGGCCGCTGAATCCGTTCATCCGCACCAATATCAAACAAACCACCGGCAGGTAACGGCCGTTGCTGCAAATCAAAGTCCACCGCCAACGTCACCTGACTCGTACCCGCATCCTTCGCCGCCGAATTGGGGCCAATGTGGTAGAAACCATCAATGAAATCAGCCATGCCATACAGACTGTTCGTACCCGTCACAAAGTTCGTCGGCGGCAAAAGCTGGTTGCCATCATACAAGTTGAAATTGGTGCTAATGACCGTCGTCTGCGTGATATAGGCGGCACTGCCCTCATTGCCCGCGTTGCTGGCAAAGATGTTGTTTAACAGGTTCAGCGTACCGCCACCCTGATACAAACCACCACCAAAGGCATCCGCGTTCACAGGCACGACCTGGTTGACGGCGTTGGCCACGAAGTCGTTATTTTCGATAACGGCCGTTCCCCCCGCCACATACACACCACCACCCGCACCTACCACGCCATCGGGATTATGATTTTCCGCCAAAACCGTGTTAAACAGATTGAGCGTACCCGTGATCTGAGACACACCACCGCCATATTGCGCCTCATTGCCCATAATCCAGGTGCCACTAATGGTCAGATTCGCCCCCACATTGTAAACACCACCGCCATAGAGTGGATCAGTCGAAACGGCCGCTACACCATTCCGAATAAACAGACTGGTCAGCACCACCGTCTCCCCTGCGGCCACATGAACCACTCGGCGGGCATCTTGCCCATCCAACGTCACTGCGTGCGTAATGGGCTGCACCGTCGTAAAGTCATCCAATGTGTTATAACCACCCTGGATAGAAACCGATTTATCTATGAAAACAGTTTGGGTATAAGTCGTTATCCCCACTGTGCGCGTCACAACATCATTGTACACACCACCTGCCACCAAAATGGCATCACCGTCCAACGCCTGGTCTACAGCCTGCTGGATAGTGGCACAGGGGAAGGTAGGATTGGTGCAGTTATTGCCTACATCGTCACCACCCACAGCCACGTATCGTGTACCGGGGATAAAACCGATGTCTATCTGATTGACAACCGAACCTTGCACCAGAGCCTCTGTGGTTGAGCGAACCGTCAAACCGGGTGTGGCCGTTTCACCACCCGCTGCCGTATCCACAATGGTTACGCGCAGCAAAGCCATCGTCGTTTCACCAGGGTCTAAAACAACGGTGGGCGATATAAGAACCGTGCCATTAGCATCTACCAACTCGGCCACACTTAAGCCCAACACACCCGAATTCGGCACAATCTCAAACTCATCAGCCAGCAGTCCCACGTTGGTCAGGTAATGGGTAAAGGTGATGACATTACCAGGCAAGGCAGATGTGTTGTAGCTGGGAGCTACAAGAATGGCACTGGTGAGGCCAACGACGGTTTGAGCGGTGGCGGTGCGGGTGCGATTGGGCATACTGGTGGAGCGGCAGCGAATAACGGCCGTATCCACCGGCGACACCGTGTTCGTTGGCACTTCTACTACCAACGTAATCGGCACCGACTGATACCAGCCCAACTCCGGCGTTAAGCCGCCACCCAGCAACGTTCCCCAGGGGTTGGTCTCACTATCCAGCGTAATGCTGATGACATCAAAATAGCCATGTTCCACCGTGTTAATTGTCGGGGGATAAGGATGGCCGACATTGCTAACCTCAAAGGTATAGGTGATAGTATCACCGGGCAAAACATTCTCGTTTTGCGATGTCGGCTCAATCGCACAGCCAAAATCTTTATACCATTCATACGCGCCAATATCACTCAGCCGCGTACCTAAATGCTCTGTGCCGCCATCAGGCCGCAAGATGTTCCGGGCATCAAAGCCAACGGTCACAGCACCGCTAAAGTCAACACTATCCGGGGCTGGGCCAGGCAGCATTTCGACTGCATCAACGGCCGTATCCGGCGCGGCAGACGGCCGTTCCCAAGCCAACACCTCTCCGCCCGCACTGTTCAACGGCACAGGCAGCAGCGACGGATCAGCCGCATCCACATTCGGCGAGGTATACCACAAAGCCCACGTCGCCAAAAAGTCAGGGTCCGCCGAGATAGAATTCGGGCCAGTCCCCACTGTAGAATCATCAGGGAAATTGGCATAGAAGTTATTGTAATCCAGGGTTCCACCCACCGAATTCAACCCACCGCCAGTGCCAGTTTGGGCCGTATTACTATACACAACCGTACTGTTCAGAATCAGGCCAGCACCCGTGTTCATCACCCCGCCACCGTTGCCACCAGCAACATTGGTGCGAATAGTGTTGTGGTACAGAGCCAGACCAGCCCCACTGTTATAGATACCACCACCCTCAATAGGGGCTGTATTGCTGTAGAAAATGCCATTGATGATGGTGTTATCAACGCCAGAGTTGTAATAACCACCACCGCGACCATTGAAGGCCGCATTATTGCTCACCAACAAATTAACAATTTCCAGGTTGCCAGATGTGTACACCCCACCGCCATTGGTCGTGGCCCGATTGCCACCAAAGAAGGGGCGCACCACGCCAATCACATCGCCATCTTCATCTTCTGTAACCTGGGCTGGCCGACAGGAGCCAATTTGCCCCCCTGTGATGTAAACGTCTGAACCACCGCCGCCGAAATAAGCACCCCCATTTTCGGCCGAGTTAGCACAGTTCCAAACCTGGTACATTTCGGGACGGCCACCGCCAGCATTAATCAAACCGCCGCCATTATTCGTGCCACCACCAGCCCCGGCCGCCTCACCATTGACAAAGGCTAGATTAGTGAAGACAGGGGAAGCGTCATTGGCTACGTAGAACACACGGCCGTTTCCTTCCGCATTAATAATCGTACTCACCGCCAACACAGGAATCGTATGGGGATCATCGGGGTCACTAAAATTAAGGCGGCGCAAAGAGCCAACAAAATTCAGGCTTTCCCGAATATATCCCACCTGCCATGTGCCAGCAGCACTCTGCTTCACACCCTTACATTCACCTCTGGCAATCTCCACCGTTGGCAGAGGCGTAATACCTTCCGCAAAATCAATTGCATCTTGCAGCACACCAAAAATCTGCGGGCCATTCACCGGATCAATCACCCGCACCAGGCAGGAACCAATTTCATCCGCCCCCATGTCCGAATCGCCATTGGTCGGCCGAATATCGCCATCAATATCATCCAACACGCCCAACGTACTCAGCCCCTCATCCACACCACGCGAATCATCCTCCAGATGATAATCGTCATTGGCGCGGCTAATATATAGGGGTGATTCGGAAATATCATTGGGGCCGGCCGCCGCCGAGCCACCATAATCAGGGTTGTTACCAAACACATTGTTGTAATTAATGGTGGCCGATCCCCCCGCAATAAAGAGGCCATAATCGTAGGAACCATCAAAGCCATCCACGATATTATTGCGAATATCCGGGCTGCCTCCAGCACTATACAGATTGCCACTTTCATTGGTCACAAAGGTGTTATGCCAGAGGCGGGCGCTGGTATTGTTGTTATAAAGACCCCCCGCTTCAAAGGCACTGTTTTTGTAGATCATGTTGTTACGCACATCTACACTATTGCCTGCGCCGCCCGTCAGATAAACGCCACCACCCTGGTCGTCACTGCCATTGTCGTAAATTAGATTGCCGTTCAGCATCAACTGGCCGTTGTTGTGGTACAGACCACCACCATCACCTGAAGCCAGATTCAAATAAAGCCGACCGTCATGAATGGTAGCCACGCCGGAAGCCATGTAGAAACCACCGCCATTCACGGCCGAATTTTGGAACATCTGCACGCTTTCCAGTAAGGATGTACCCTGGTTGCCAAAACCGCCGCCATTATTAGCCGAACTACCCATGATGTTGGCACTTACCAGGGTGAATGTACCGCCATCATTGAGGACACCACCACCCAAGTTAGCCCCGCCGCCCAGGCTGGCGTTGCCATTGCGCAAGGTGAAATCGGTCATGGTCACAGTCGTGCCGCTGGCAATGTAGACTATGCGTCCTTCAGATTGGGCATCGAGAACGGCCGTTGCCTCAAACTCATACTCCCAATCACCATCCAACGTTACCGACTTATCCAAATACAGATTTTGGGTAACACCACCATTGGTATTCACCCCAAAACAAACACCATCCACCTGAATCGTGTCCCCCTCGCTGGCATCATCCACCGCCAACTGCACACTGCCATAAATAGTGTCCGTCGGATCACCCACAATGCGGGCAAAACAGCCCCCTTCCTCATCCGCACCAATATCAAAGCCCTGATGAGACGGCCGTATATCCTCCTCATAATCCAGCGTCAGCGGCGCATTAGGATCACCCGCATCCACCACTGGCGACGTAATATCCACCGTATAATCAGCCAGCAATTCAGGATCAACATCCACCAGCGCATTGGGGCCAATGGTGGCCGTACCGGCCACATGGCCGCCGCTGTTACCAAAATAATCGTTGTAGTCCAGCACCGGGCTGCTGCCAGCCAGGCCAAACACACCACCACCGGCCGCTGCCGCATTCCCCAGCACAATATTACTGCGGAAAACAGGCGCACCCGCCTCACTGTAAAAAGCACCGCCATTGGCAGCAGCCGTATTGCTCACAACCGTATTGTGCCAGAAAGCGTGATTACCCAATTCACTATAAAAAGCACCACCATCATCGGCCGTATTGTTGAAGACAAAGTTGTTCTGCACAGTTACCACGGTGGCCCCTGTAGCAAAAACAGCCCCGCCGCTGGTGGCTTCATTACCAAAGATTTGGTTGCCACCATCAATTCGGGCCGCGCTATTCAAACTGTAGATGGCTGCTCCATTAACGGCCGTATGGCTGTAAATACGGTTATTCACAATCGTCGGCTGGGCATTATCAATACAGATGCCCGCCCCATTATCAGCCACGCCATTGAGCATATCAAAACCATCAACCGTCGCCGTGATATTGGGCGCGACATGAATGACGCGGCCCAAACCCAGCGCATCCAACGTTGTCACCTGATTGCGGTTGGTGAAGTTTTCATTCCAGCCACCCGACAACACCACATTGGCATCCAAATGCAGCAGAGTATTAACAACCCCGCCATCATTACACCCATTTGCAGGACTGGGATCATATTGATGAACACCCGTACAGCGCCCTGAAACCCGGATTTCATCGCCCGTGCTGGCATTATTTACAGCCTCTTGCAAACTGCCATAAATCACCCCATTCAGTTGCGCCAAACAGCCCGCTACCTCATCAGCCCCCATATCGCTGGCCTGATTAGACGGCCGTAAATCACCCTCATAATCATGATCAACAGGCGAATTAGGATCACCCGCATCCACCACTGGCGCATTGTCAAAAACATGGAAGTCAAAACCACCCACATCCACCAAACCAGGCGGCGTGGTCGTCGAACTCACCGAGTTAGCCCCAATCGCCACCCCAACCACGGGATCAGCATTAGGATAATGGTAGTTGTAATTCACATTGGGCGTACTGGCCGAAGCAAAAATATCCGGCCCACTGGTGGCCGCATTGCCCTGGAAGATATTACTGCGGATGGCACTGTTGCCGTTGATGTTATAAACACCACCACCGTTTGTGCCAGCCGTATTAGAGACAATTGTGTTGTGCCAGACAAAGACCGCATTGGTGGCCTGATTGTAAACGGCCCCACCATTGGTACTGGCCTGATTTTCGATCAAAACGGAGTTGACCAGGTTCAGTTGGCCCAAGCGGTTGTAGACAGCCCCACCGTCGGTGGCACTGTTATTGTGGAAGATGTTGCTGTCGAGGGTGACAACGCCTTGATGATTGTAGAAAGCCCCACCCAGAACGGCCGTTCCCGACAACACCTGGCTCTGGCTGATGGTCACATTACTGTTCACCACATAAATCGCCCCACCCGCATCTTCATCAGCCGGGCCGCCACCCAAAGCAGTGGCATCCCCATTCACAATCACCAAACCATCCAAAATCACATTAATACTGCCGCCAATATAGAATGCCCGCCCATCCCCTTCAGGATCAACAAAAGTCGGAAACTCTTCCAAGTCACGCTTAGTGAAATCATTGTTCCAGCCACCCTGAATCGTCACACTGTCCGTAATCAGGCGCACCGTCTGGCTAATCGTCGTGCCATTCACATCCAGGTTATTCACACCCCGGCAGATACCCGTCACCAGAATCAGGTCACTCACGGCATTGGCATCAACGGCCGGTTGAATACCGCCATAAATCGTATTATCCCGCTTCGCCCGGCAGCCCGTCACCTCATCCCAGCCCATATCAAAACCCTGATCAGACGGCCGAAAATCATCCTCAAAATCCACTTCCAGCGTCGAAAAACCACCCTGGTCAATCGCCGGTGATCCCAACGCCAGATGGAACACATCATCCGCAAACAAGGGATCAAGGGCCAGGCTGTTCGCCCCCGTGGCCACATTGGCATCACCACTGGCATTATTCCAGTAATCATTAAAATCGAGTTGGGTCAGGCCGCTGGCCTGGAACACAGCTTCACCAGCCGAGTTCTGGTTCGCCAAAATGCTGTTGCGCAGAGAAACAGTGCCACCACTGTTGTAGAGAGCCGCGCCATTGTTAACGGCCGTATTCGCCACCAGCGTATCATTCCCAATCGTCACCTGCCCATTCGTCACCGACCAGGCCCCGCCATTCGCCGCCGCATTCATATGGAACAGATTGTTTTGCGAAGACACCACACCATTGCTGGCAAAAACCGCCCCACCATTCGACTGCGCCGTGTTGCTAATAAAACGACTCTGCTGCACCAAAAGCGTCGCCTGCGCCACATAGATCGCGCCACCCTCAATCTGCGCCGTATTGCTCAAGAAACTCGTCTTCTTCAGCGTTACTTCCGCCCCCGTACTCACATAAATCGCCCCGCCCCGTGTTCCCGCACTATCACGAAACGTCACCAACTCAAAACGCGGGCGAGCCGAAGACTCCACAATCACCGCCCCACCCTGCGTCACACTTTGCCCCTGAGCAATCGTCAAATTGCTAAAAACAGGCCGGTTACTAGACCCCGCAATAATCCGAAAAGCACGGGTTTGGTTTCCCATATCAATAATCGTTGGGTCTTGTCCCACCTGCGTCGCAAAGTTACCACTCCAACCGCCACTCATGTAAATCGTATTAGGCACCGGAATAGTCGTCGTCTCATTGTACGTACCACTAGCAATCTGAATTTCATCATTCGTAGAAGCCTGTTCCGTCGCGTGCAGCACCGTGCGGCAAGGCATCGTTGGCTCCGTACAGTTATTATCCGTATCGCTGCCATTGGTGCGCACATAGCGCGTGCCAATAGTCGGGCCAGCAATCACCGTAGTTGTCACCTGCTCACTCACACTGGGGTCATACGAGGAAGTGGCCTGAATGACATTATCATTGCGCACCCCAGCCGCCGCAAAAGGCGGCACAGTCACCACAATCTGCACTTCAGCACTCTCGCCCAAACCCAAAGGCAGTTCATAATTATTCGCGGGCAGCACTTGCCCCCAACTGCCAGCCACCAGTTCCACCGTAAACGTGTCGGCCGCATCACCCGTATTCGTCAGCAGATGGGTGAAGGTCAACACCTCGCCAGCCTGCACGGTTTCGCTGTAATTCGGTGTAAAACCTACCCCCGCCAGCGGCCGCACCCGAGATTGAATGGCTACGGTGTCGGTCAGGGGGGCTAACTGCGAAGTTGCCGTGACGACTGTCGTCGCCAAAGCCAGCGGGGTTTCGCCCACAGGCACATCATATACAGCCTGCACATTGACGATGGCTCCCGGCAAAAGATCAATAATCGTAGCCGGACAACTTATTTCCGGCCAGGCACGATCATTGCTACAGCTAAAATCATAGGAATCGGAGACAGTTCCCGTATTTTCGAGTTTGTAGGTAAACGTTACCAGACTGCCGCGATCCACATATTCGCCATTGGGCGTTAGGCCAGCAAGGTCAAAGCCCGGTGTGCCTGGATAAAATTCATCCGCACCAATATCTACCGTCCCTTCATTGGGTCGGGCTTCCATGTCAAAATCTAGATTGACCGAAGCGGGTGTGGCTGGATTGCCAGCATTACGGTTGGGGCTGGCAGGTGTGAGATGGAGGTTGCCGGTGGCGAGGTTGATGAATTGGGGATCGGCCGTTATCGTTGTGGCAAAAGGTACATTGGAATTATTACTGGTATGTACATTCATATAATCGCCAGACACGGTACCGCCTGCGTTATGAATGCCACTATTCCCCCCGCCGCTGTTAAAAGCCACAATGCTGTTGTTGAGCGAAGCTGTTCCGTTCGCCCCAATGTAAATGCCCGCTCCATTGGTAGTGGCGGTGTTGCTCACAACCGTGTTATTCCAAAATTGGCTTGTGCCGCCGAAGAAGCTAGTGCCACCGCCCAATGAACCGGCGTTGTTTTGGTAAATAAGATTGTTTTGCACAACGGCCGTTGCATTCAAGAACAAATCTATACCACCACCTTCAGCAGCCGTATTATTATATACATCATTCCCCTCAATAAATGCTGGGCCATCAACAAAAATGCCGCCACCACGATTTACAGCTGAATTGCCATAAACCTCATTAAAGCGAACCACCGTCGTAACCAGACTGGCATTGCCAATATAAACTCCACCACCTCGGGCACTGCCAACGGCCGTATTATCAAAAATCTCATTAAATTCAATCGTTGCCGAACCATCATCATACACACCTGCCCCTCGGCCAGACGCACCCGTTGTTTGATTATCATGAATCTTATTATGGCTGATGATAGGGCTGCCGATGCCTTCATTGAAAATACCTGCACCAAAGAGAGTTCCTAACCCATTTCGGATCGTAAAGCCATCAATAGTAGGGCTGGCATCATTCTGAATATGGATGACACGGAAAGCTGAATTCCCATCTAAAATTGTCGGATTAATCTCGGGATTCGGCGGAGACCCCCAATTATTTTGGTCAAAACCACCCAAAAACAGCACATCTACATCTAAAACCAGCGAACCCGTCAGCACATATGTGCCACTGGCAACATGAATTTCATCGCCACCTACGGCTAGGGCAACGGCCGTATACACATCACAAGGATTCGCCGTATCACAAGGAGGCGCATTCACCCCACCATTGGCCACCACATGCAGTGTCGCTGCTTCAACACGAAAGTCCAATTCACCCCCAGACGATTGCGCCATCGTCAAGGGTGCTTGCAACAGCCAAAGCAGTGCGCCAATCAACGTCAACGTAAACAAGCAAACCAAACCTACAAAAGTTACGCGGTGATTCGAACGATTGTCAGCACGATTATTTACTTGCATGGAACGCCTCCTTCTTATAAACCCAACTATTCACCTTCCTTGATTAAGGTAAGTAGTTCTCCATAAAACCCGTAAACCAATCACCACTTTCCACATCAAGCAGCGATTGGCTTCTACCGACTGCATTGTGCATTACGCAAGAGTCAATTCATTGCGTAATGCACAACACAAAATATCAAACAACGATCTCTAGCTACGGCACAACAAATGTCACACTGCCACAATCAACACCATTAGCCGTTGCCGTAGCCCCACCCAAATCGGCAATACCACTGCTATTGGCTGATGCCGATAATATCGCTGACGTGTTAATGCCATTCACTTGGGCACGGGCCGAAATGCCTTGATTCGTTAAGATTTCACCATCTTGCAGCCCCACCAGTGCCGTTCCCGATACTGTCAGATTACAGACACCAGAGCCAACATTCTCCATATTAATATCTGCACCAATCACAATCACTTCATTGCCACTCATCGTAATGCTTTGTCCAGAGAACCCGCCCATAATGCGGGCATAGACCACAGCGATACGAGGGCCTAGGATCGTTAAGATGGCAATCACGACAACGGCCACCAAAACAAGAATAAGTGCATATTCGACAAGACCTTGCCCTTCTTCTTTCTTATTTAAGTTGTCCATTTTTGTTTCCTTCAATTTGATAAATAAATAACTTGATCAATAATCTATGCAAAATAAATGAATTCAATAACTGTTTGAACTGGCTGAAAACCTCCTTTGTTAATACAGACAACAGAACCTCACATGCAAAATTATACACGCAAATTTCACATAATGTCTAAACTCGTCAATTTAATTGTATAAAAAGGGCTTACAACACGGATTACGTGTAATTTTTACGTGTAGATTTTCTCAAAAAGGGGCACGACCTGCCGCCAATCATACCGCTGGGCAAACTGTTGGGCAGCCCGACCTAAGCGCAACCTTTGTTGGGGATGATAGAGGAGTTCAAGAACGGCCGTTGCCATCTCCTCCGCCGTCTCCGCCAACAACAACTCCCCATCATGTTCTATTGGAAACCCCTCCGCCCCAATCGGCGTACTCACAATCGCCTTGCCCGCCGCCATCGCCTCAATCAGCTTCAAGCGCGTGCCACTGCCAATGCGAAAAGGCATCACTATCACCTGCGCCCCCGCCAAATACGGCTGCACCTGCTCCACCCACCCCGTCACCGTCACCCCCGGCAAACCCTGCACCGCCTCCAGGCGCGGGTGCGGCTTTTGCCCCACAATGGCCCACGTCGTAGACGGCCGTTCCGCACAAATCAACGGCCAAACCTCCGCCGCAAACCACAACACCGCATCCACATTTGGCCGATAGTCCATTTTGCCGCTAAACACCAGATCATAAGATTCCGGCGCAACAGGTTGTTGATAGGCTCGCACATCTATGGAATTGGGGATGACAGAGACTGGCGACTGGAGACTGGGGGCGAGAGACTGGAGATGTTTTTTGTCTGTTTCGCTGACAGCAACGACCGCATCGGCCGTTTCACAGGCCCAGCGTTCAAAGCGGCGCAAGCGGCGCACCTGCACCCACGAATAAGCCGCCGCCACCCACCGGCGCGGCTGGCCCAAATCTGTCAGAAAATTGCGCCGCTGCAGTTCCGTTTCCGCATTGTGGTCATCAAATATCAGCCGCGCCTCACTGGCTGCGCCAATGATGCTCATATAACGTGCCAGCTCAATCCCCTCCACCTGAATCACATCAAATTGAGACTCTGCCAACACCCGACGCAGCGCAATCTCATACACCGGGCTGTATAACCGGTGCGCCATGTCGGGCAAACGGCCGCTTACCAACTGCCACAATCGTTTCATCCCACTGCGCGGCGGCACAGCCACCGTTTCCACCCGCAGGCACAAGGCTTGTAAAGGGGCAATCGCTGCGGGATCGGCCGTTTGGTTCCCCTCCAAAAAGCTCAACAAAGTCACCTCATGCCGCTGCGCCAAACCGCGAATTATATGGTAGTTACGCAAACTGGTTCCCTGCTGCGGGGGATAGGGCAATTGGGGCGTTAAAATAAGTATTTTCATGATTGATACAACTTCAGTGTGGCAACGGCCGTTTCCCGCCAACTAAACTTCTGCGCCTGCACACGGCCGTTCGCCACCATCTCCTCCCTCACCGCCGACGACAGCAAAACCCGCGCCATATTTTCCGCCCACGCCACCTCATCCTCCGCGTCCAGCAGCAGTCCCGCCCTCCCCGCCACCTCCGGCAGCGACCCGCGATTACTCACAATCACCGGGCAGCCACAGTGCATCGCCTCCAACGCTGGCAAACCAAACCCTTCATAAAAAGAGGGTGTCACCAGCACCCCCGCCGCCGTATACAAATGGGCCAACTCCTCATCAAAAATGCCTTGCAAATGGCGCACCTGCTCCCGCAACCCCAACGCCTCAATCACCGCAAAAATCTCCTCATAAATCCAGCCCTTACTGCCCACCAAAATCAGCGGCACATCAACGGCCGTTTCCTCCCGCATCATCTTATATGCCCGCAGCAGCATCGGCAGATTCTTGCGCGGCTCCAAGGTGCCCACAAAAAGCACAAACCCACGCGGCAAGTTATGTTTTTGCAAGGTAGCCGCTACGGCCGTTTCCCCATACACCCGCTCATACAACGGATTCGCCGCCAGATGAATCGTCGTCACCTTCTCCGGTGCTACGCCCAAAATCTCAATCAAATCCTGCCGCGTCGCCTCACTATCAGCCGAAATATGGTCAGCCACCCGCACCGCCCAGCCAATTTGCCCCGCATAATAGCGCATACTATCGGCCGTTAAAAACTGCGGATAATAATGAAAATTCAAATCATGCACCGTCACAATACGCCGCTTCGCCCCCCACGCTGGCGGAATAAAGTCCGGGCTGTGCAGCACATCCAAGCCCTGGGGCAGCAGTTCCGCCGCCAAAGTCCACCGCTCCAGGCGGTGATGGCAAGGTGTATACAAATTATACCGCTGAAAATTGGGGGCAGATGGCGTGTGGGAACGGCCGTCTTTCCAGCTATGCAGCACCCGATACTCATTCCCCCCATCCAACGCCGCCAACGCGGGCAGCAAGTGCAGCACATACTGGCTAATCCCCCCCATCTGGTAAAACGGCAGTCGGCAATCAATTCCAATGCGCATGAGAAAATTGTAAAACGTAAAACCAAAAACGTAAAACGCCATTCGCACACGCCCCATTTGCAAGCTATAATGCCCCCCATATCAGCAAACAGTAATCGGTAATCCGTAAACAGTAAGTGGTAGCCAAATACCAATTACCCCATTACCCCATTACCCCATTACCGGAGAAACATATGGCAGGCAACAACTTCACCACTGCCCAAACCCAAGAATTAACCGAATTTCGCAACCGCCTGGAATGGCTGGAAGAGGAGCGGCGTAAACAAACCCGCAAAGTGGCCGAACTAGAGCAAAAATTCACCTTACAAGAACGCGAACTCAAAGGCCGCGAAGATCGCATCCAGCAGTTAGAACGCCAATTAGCAGCCATAACGGCCCAACAAGCCCGGCAGCTCCAATTCGATACCGAACTGGCCCAATTCAAAGACGACATCGTCCAGATGATAGAACAGTACGACCAACGCCGCCTCCAGTCAGAAAAGGAAATAGACCAACTGCGGCGCATCGAACAGGAAGGCACCGTGCGCGAACTCGCCAGCATCCGCAAGGAACTGCCCCACATCCCCCGCTTGCAGCAAGATATGGAACTGCGCCAGGCAGAGGAAGCCCGGTTGGCGAATTTGATTGGCGGGTTAACGGGGAGAATAACGGCCGTTCAAAACGAAGTCGAAACCTGGCAGCGCGAATTCAGCTTTGTCGAAGAAAAAGAAAGACAAAACAGCCGCCAGATCGCCGACCTGCAAAACAGCCTCCCCGAAATCAGCAAACGCATAGACCCCATCTACGAACGCCTGGAACTGCTCAGTGCCAGCGTTCTGCGCAACGAAGCCCAGGTACGCAGCGCCAGCGAAGGCCAGGAAAGCCTGCGCGAAACCATAAAAAGCTGGCTAGAACAAGTACAATTAGGCGAGTATGAACGCAAAAAACAGATGGAAATCTGGCGCGAAACCTTAGCCGAGCAAGAAGACCGCCTGCGCCAACATGAAAAAGGCTGGATTCCCGTCATGGATCAGTTCAAAGAAGCCAAAATGGTGCTGCAAACCCTGGCCGATTGGCAAACCCAAATCGAAAAACAGCAGCGCGAAGCCTCCGAACTCCTGCGCGTCGAGTCCCACCGCCTACAATCCCGTTGGGACAACTACCGTCAGGAAAACGACAAACGCTGGCGCACCTTCGACGTAGAAACCGAACAACGCTGGGCCACCGTCAACCGCACCGACCGCCAACTGCAAGAACAAATCCACGCCATCGAAGAAAAAATCACCGAACTAGATCGGGAAAAAGCCACTTTAGAACGCATTCAAACCGCCCAGTCCGATGCCATCAAAAAACTACCGCGCATCTGGCTGGAAGAAGTCGAAAAGGCCATCGCCCAAGACCCCAATCGCCGCCGCGCCCCTGCCCTGGTGCAGGTGCGCGAAGAGTAAACCGTAAGCCGTAATCGGTATTCGGTATTCGGATTACCGATTACAGTTCACCGCTATGTATGTAATTGGCACTGCTGGACACGTAGATCATGGTAAATCCACTTTAGTTGAAGCCCTGACGGGCATAGACCCCGACCGCCTGGACGAGGAAAAGGCCCGCGAGATGACCATTGACCTGGGCTTTGCCTGGCTCGATTTAGGTGACGGTGACGAAACAGGTGTCGTAGATGTGCCTGGTCATCGTGATTTCATCGAGAATATGCTGGCTGGTGTGGGCGGCATTGATTTAGCCCTGTTCGTGGTGGCTGCCGATGAAGGCGTGATGCCCCAAACAAAGGAGCATCTGGCGATTTTGGATTTGCTGGATGTGCCAGGCGGTGTTGTGGCTCTGACCAAAGTGGATTTGGTGGATGATCCGGAGTGGCTGGAACTGGTAGCGCTGGATTTGAGCGAAGCGCTGGTCGGCACGGCGTTGGCGGATGCGCCGATTGTGGCCGTGTCGGCCAAAACGGGTTTTGGGCTGGCGGCTTTGAAGGGGACGTTGTTGGATCGGTTAACGGCCGTTCCCCCCCGCGAAGACAAAGGCCAGCCCCGTTTGCCCGTAGATCGTGTCTTTAGCCTGTCTGGTTTTGGCACAGTGGTCACAGGCACTCTGTTAGACGGCCGTTTCCACACCGGCGATGCAGTTCAAGTACAGCCATCGGGCTTAAACGGCCGTATTCGCGGCCTCCAAACCCATCGCACCAAACGCGATGTCGCCCTCCCCGGCAGCCGCGTCGCCGTCAACCTCACCGGCATCAGCAAAGACGAAATCAAACGCGGCGATGTCCTCACCCTGCCGGGGCGCGTAGGCAGCACCATTCTGTTCGATGCCACCTACCGCCATCTAGCCGATGCCGATGCCCCCCTTAAACACAACATGGAAGTCAAGCTGTTCGTCGGCGCGGCCGAAGTGGTGGCACGAACCCGCGTATTGGGCGCACCGCAAATTGAGCCGGGGCAAACGGGCTGGCTGCAGCTCGCAACCCGCGACCCGGTGGCTGTGGTGCGCGGCGACAGGTTTATCTTGCGACGGCCCTCACCCGGAGCCACCCTCGGCGGTGGTCGTGTCCTCGACCCCTTCCCTGGCCGCCGTCACCGCCGCTTCCGTCCCGAAATTGTGCAGCGGCTCCAAACATTGGCCCAGGGCACACCGGGCGAACTGCTGCTGCAAACCCTCTCGCGGCTGGAGCCAGAAAAGGCAGCGGCTTTGATCAAACAGTCCAATTTGGATGAGGCGCTGGCGCAGGCAGCCTTGCAAGAGTTGATCGCGCAGGGGCAAGTGGTGGAAGTTGGGACACAGTTAATGTCCCATTCTGGCTGGCAAAAGACGCTGGACAAGTTGGTGACCGTGTTGATGGAGTATCATGGGGAACGGCCGTTGCGTTTGGGCATGTCCCGCGAAGAAGTGCGCAGCCGCCTCAAACTGCCTGCGGCGGTCTTCAACCCCCTCATCAGCCAGGCCGTCAGCGATCATCTCTTGGCCGATGATGGTACACTGCTGCGGCTGCCCACCCACGAGGTGACGTTCACGGCACAGCAGCAAAAGGCGATTGAGCAGTTGATGGGGCAGTTGGCCCGGGCTGGTTTTCAGTCGCCCAGTGTGAAGGAGTGTAAAACGGCTGTTGGCGAAGACGTGTACTACGCGCTGGTAGATTTAGGCCAACTCCAACAGCTCAACAACGAAGTTGTCTACACACCCCAGCTTTACAACCAAATCGTCCAGCAAATTACCGGCTACTTGCGCCAAAACGGCACCATCAACGCCGCCCAAACCCGCGACCTCTTCAACACCAGCCGCAAATACGCCATCGGCCTCCTCGAACATCTCGACGACATTAAAATCACCCGCCGCGTTGGCGACAACCGCGAACTAATCAACAAACAGTCCGGCTAAAGCCTGGACTCCCCTTTAGTAATCTCAACTGAATCGGAGTGGAGGCTTCAGCCGGAACAGCCAGGAGTACAGAATGAACACCCCTCCCCATGAAAGTGAAGGTATCCAATATCGTAGACGTTATGCTGGACTCATCGAAGTTCGCAGCAAGGTGCAGGTGCGGGACAGCCGCGCCTTGAGCCTGGTTTATACACCAGGTGTTGCCGAACCCTGTTTAGAGATTGCCCGTAATCCCAAACGCTCGTTTGACGTGACCTGCCGCGGCAACACCATTGCCATTATTTCCGATGGCACGGCCGCTTACGGTCTGGGCAACGTGGGGCCAGAAGCCATCTTGCCTGTGTTAGAAAGCAAAGCCGTCATCATGAAAAATTTTGCTGGTGTAGATGCGCTGCCCTTAGCCATCAAGAGCAGCAATCTGGACGAATTTGTGCATACGGTGCTGAATATTAGCCCCACGTTTGGTGGTATTTGTTTGGAGGATATTGGCTCGCCTGATGGCACAGCGATTACCAACCGGCTGGAAAGGTCGCTCAACATTCCTGTGGTGAACAACCACCGGGAAGGCGTGGCGATTGGGGTGCTGGCGGGGTTAATCAATGCCGCCAAGATTGTGGGCAAAGAGCTGCACCAGATGCGGATCATTATCAATGGCGCTGGCTCGGCGGGGCTAGGCACAGCCTTTATTTTGCACCGATATGGGGCTAAGAATGTGGTTGTGTGTGACCGCAAGGGGGCGATTTATAAATATCGGCCGTTAAACATGAACTGGGCCAAATGGGAAATCGCCCATTACAGCAATCCCCAGGGGGAACAGGGCGAATTGGCGGCGGTGCTGAAGGGGGCCGATGCTTATGTGGGCTTTGCCACCGGAGCCAAATTAGATGCACAAGCCGTGCAAAGCATGGCAGAGCATCCCATTCTGTTTCTGTTTGCCTCGCCCCTGGAGATGACGCCGCAGGAGGCCAAGGAGGCTGGCGCGGCGGTGGTCGCCACCAGTGAATCTACCTACCCGAATTTGATGGATATAACGGCCGTTGTCCCTGGTGTCTTCCGGGGTCTACTCGATGTCCGTGCCCGCATCTTCCCCGCCCAGGCCCAAATCGCGGCCGCCCAGGCCATCGCCAACATCGTCAGCGAAGATGAGCTAAATGCTGATTACATCTATCCTAAAGTTATTGACTATCGCGTGGCCCCCGCGGTAGCCGCCGCCGTCGCCGCCGCCGCCATCGCCAAAGGCCACGCCAAGCGAACCAACGTCAAACCCGCCGACATTGCCGACCGCACCCGCCGCTTTGTGTATGAGGGCAAGCTGCCGGTGCCCCCCAAAAGCAACAAGCCCATGAACACCGCCGAAGAGTCGTTGGAATTACATGATCGTTTTCAGGGTTTGTTGGAAATCAACAGCAAAATTCCGGTGAAGGACGAGCACATTTTGAAGATGTTCTACCTCGTTCCTGGCGCGATGGAGCCAACCCACATCATTCACCAGAACCGGGAAGAGGTATTTAACCTGACCCCTCGCGCCAATCTGGTGGGCGTGGTGAGCGATGGCAGCGCGGTGTTGGGATTGGGCAATATTGGCGGCCGCGCCGCCCTGCCGGTGATGGAGGGCAAGGCGATTCTGTTCCACACCTTCGCCGGCGTGGAGGCCTTCCCCATTTGCCTGAATACGCAGGATGCGGATGAGATTATTGAGGTGGTGAAGCGGCTGGAGCCGACGTTTGGCGGCATTAACCTGGAGGACATCAGTGCGCCGCGCTGCTTTTATATTGAGAACAAGCTGCGTGAGGAGACGGACATTCCCATTTTTCATGATGATCAGCACGGAACGGCCGTTGTCGTTCTGGCCGGTATTCTCAATGCCTGCCGCCTCACCGGCAAAAAGCCAGGCGATCTCGCCATCACCGTCAATGGCGCGGGGGCCTCAGCCATCGCCGTCACCAAACTGCTAATGGCGATGGGTGTGAAGGATGTCATTTTGCTGGACAGCAAAGGCACAATTTACAAGGGGCGCAAGGGGCTGAATTGGATTAAGGAGGAGATGGCGGCGATAACGAATGCGGATAAGGTGAAGGGAGATTTGGGAACGGCCGTTAAAGGGCGCGATGTCTTCATTGGCCTTTCCGCACCGGGCGTGATGAATGGCGAGATGGTCAAATCAATGGCGGTTGATCCCATGATTTTTGCCCTGGCCAACCCTACGCCCGAAATCATGCCCGATGAAGCCTTTGCCGCTGGGGCCAGCATCGTGGCCACAGGCCGGAGCGACATGCCCAATCAGGTCAACAATTCACTGGCCTTCCCCGGCATCTTTCGTGGGGCGCTGGACACCCGCGTCCGCAACATCACCGATGCCATGAAGATTGCCGCCGCCCAGGCCATTGCCGGGCTGGTGGATGACCGCAGCCTCAAACCAGATTGGATCATCCCCAAAGGCACGGATTTCTCTGTGGCCCCCGCCGTGGCCGAAGCGGTAGCGCGGACGGCGATTGAGACGGGGGAAGCGAGGGTGCAGGTGGAGCCAACGGCCGTTGCCGAAAAAGTACGCCAATTCGTGTATGAACAGGCGTAAAGCGTAAAGCGTAAAACGTAAGGTCTCTTACGTTTTACGCTTTTCCCCATGCCGCAGCAGTGCGTCCACCCCCAAAAAGTAGCTCCACCGCCCAAACCCTGCAATCACCCCCAGACAAACCGGGGCCAGATATGAATGATGGCGAAATTCCTCGCGGGCATGGACGTTGGAGAGATGTACTTCCACGACAGGCAAAGCCACACCAGCGATGGCATCACGCAGGGCAATGCTGGTGTGCGTGTAAGCCCCCGCATTGAAGACAAGGCCATCGGCCCAGTTACGGGCCTCATGAATGGCATCAACCAGAGCACCCTCAGAGTTGGATTGGAGGGAGCGCAGTTCTGCCCCGCGCTCTTGGGCGTAGGTTTGCAAGTCTGCCAGAATATCGGCCAACGTTTCAGCACCATAAACAGATTTTTCGCGTGTGCCCAACAGGTTGAGGTTGGGGCCGTTGAGGACGAGGATTTTGTAGGTCATGGTTTCCTTATGATGGGAGGCTAGAGACTGGAGACTGTTAATCTCCAGTCTCCAGTCTCTAGTCTCCAGTCTCTTTATCAAGCAGGTTTAAGATGTTTTGGGCCACTTCTTGAGGGGTGCAGTTGTCGGTGGGAATTTGGCGGAATTGGGCGTATTTTTCGCGGCGTTCGGTGAGCAGGTCGAGGATGCGTTGGCGAGGGTTGGGGACGGCGAGTAACGGCCGTTCCACCACGCCATCGCGCATCACTCGTGCCAAAATTGTTTCGGGAGAAGCGGTGAGGCAGTAGATACGGCCGTTTCCCCCCAACACCGCCACATTAGCCGGGTCCAACATCATGCGCCCCCCTGTGGCAATTACCAAACCCCGCTCGGCGGCCAGGGCTTGCGCCGTTTCCCGTTCCATTTGGCGGAAGGCGGCTTCACCCCACTCGGCAAAAATTTGGGGAATGGAACGGCCGTACTGGGCCTCAATGCGCACATCCGTATCCACAAAAGCATAGTTCAGCCGTGCTGCCAGCAGCCGGGCTACCGTCGTTTTGCCCGTGCCCATAAAGCCCGTCAGAATAATGTTCTTTTTTTGAGAAGATGAATCCATTATCCAGGAAAGATTCCACACAATTCGCCATTCGTCAACACGAGTTTATGATGAAATCGGTGATGTGCTAGAATTGCCCGTATGCGTGTAGATTACGACAAAATCGCTCACTTGTATGACCATACACCCCATCGCGGCAAGGAGGTTGATGCTTATTTGCTGGCGTTTTTGGCGGAACGGGGACAAACGGCCGTTCCGCCCCGTATCCTCGATTTAGGCTGTGGCACAGGCAGCCAACTTACCGCCAATCAAGGGCAAATTGGCGAGGCCCAATGGGTGGGGCTGGATTTATCGGCGGGCATGTTGCAGCAGGCGCAGCAGAAAAGCGCGTCCATCCACTGGCTGCAAGGCAACAACGCCCACCTGCCCTTTGCCCACGAGTCGTTTGCTTACATCTCCAACCAGTTTTCTTTTCATCATGTGCAGGACAAAGTGGGGATGGTGGCGGAGGTGTATCGGGTGTTGGCGGCGAACGGCCGTTTCGTCATGCAAAACATCGCCCCACGAGAAATGCCCGGCTGGGTCTACTACCACTATTTCCCCGCCGCCTACCCGCTCGACTTAAACCATTATTTGCCCTTAGCCGACCTGCAAGCCTTGCTGGCCGCAGCGGGTTTTGTCAACATTCAACTCAAACGCAGCCGTTTTCACTATGAGCAAGATTTGGCCCAGTTTTGGGCTTTAGCCCAAGATCGGGTGGCGGCTTCGCAGCTTATTGCCATTGCCGATGAGGCATATGCGGCTGGGCTGGCGCGATTACAGGCAGACATAGCGGCTGGGGCAGCCACATTCTCCTCCGAAATCTGCCTCATCACCCTCTGCGCCGATAAACCAGGAGGATTGGATGCGGATTAATGGTGTGGGCACAACGTTCTTGGGCATCAGCCCGATGGATGAGACGGGCGTGGCGACGGCGACCTGGTGGTTTACCTTTTTGTATTTGCCCCTGCTTCCCCTGGGCCGCCGCCGGGTACGCTTTTTGCCGCACAAGGGCACGGGTTTTTCTTACCAAGAATTGGAGCGGCTGCCGCTAAACGGCCGTGAAATCGCCCTCACTTATCTCACGGGCTGGCTGCTGTTTCCCCTGCTCATGTTGGGGCCAATGGCTCTCAGCATCAAGGAAGTGTGGCTGGCGATGGGCCTGCCCCTAAGCTTACAAGTCCCCTATCTTATCGCCGCCATCATCTGGGTAGTCGTGCTTGTCTGGAAGCTGAGTGACTGGCACGAAGCCCGCACCCATCCCCCCACCCATGAGTGAAGCCCAGAACTTCTTTGAGATGCGCCAGTGCCAAAATGAAGCCTGTCGCTTCCGCTTTCCGGTACTGGTGGGCAGTGGTTTGGGGGAGCGCTGTGCGTATTGTGGGGCGGCAACGGCCGTTACCACCCCACCCTTCACCAATCAATCACCCCCCGCTTTTACACCGCCCACTGCCCATCTCGCCATTTTGGCCGACAATGTGCGCAGCATTTACAACGTTGGCTCTTTCTTCCGCACGGCCGATGGCGCAGGCGGCATCACCCATCTCTATCTATGCGGCATCACCCCCACGCCAGACAATCCCAAAGTAGCCAAAACGGCGTTGGGGGCAGAGGAGAGTGTGAACTGGTCGTATCACAAAAATGGGTGGGAAACGGCCGTTTCCCTGCAACAACAAGGCCATCAACTGTGGGCCTTAGAAGCCACCGCCCAGGCTGAATTCTTGCTCTCCGCGCCTCCCCCCACCACACCAACCATCCTCGTCGTCGGCAATGAATTATCAGGGGTTGATCCGGCCATCTTGGAGATGTGCGACAAGGTGCTGGCGATTCCCATGCAAGGGCAAAAAAGCTCGCTCAATGTTGCCAGTGCGTTGGCCGTCGCGGTCTACTGGCTGTGTTATAAAGGGGACTCTATTTAGGGCTGTTTCCTGGCGCAACAGGACGATTCAAAGACCGATCCGCCACCGACGGCCCAACCACCATCACCATAGCAGCAATGGCTCGGCCCGTTTGGGTTACAGGGAAAATGTCCGCATAACCCACACTGGCACAGGTGGCAATGTAATGAAAAGCGTCAACATAAGTGTTAACTTGGGGGTTGCTCTCTTTCTCCGCATAATAAAAGGCAACAGCCGCGCTGCCTAAAAAGCCATAAGCACTCTCTATCGGGTTGGCTTCTATCCAGTCAAGAAAGCGGTTTTCCCACACGTTTTTCTGGTTTATAAACGTCTGCCACTTCTGGTCTAGCTGTTCTGCGGACAGGCCAAACCAGGTTTGCAGAAAGTCGGGTGGCGGGGGGGAAACGGCCGTTTCCCCCTTCCCTTCCACCTGTGCAAATAATCTATCGAGTGCCGCCTGCTGTTCTAAGGTCAACATAGGATTTACGATTTACGATTGGAGCCGTCGTTTGATTTCGTCAATCTCTTCACGGGCAGCCACGTGGTCTTCGCGTTGGGCAATGCCTTCCTGACGGTCATCAAGTTCGCTGTGGAGGGATTCGGCTGTTTTGTCCAAATCCCGCCGAATCTGCTGCAATCGCTCCATCGTCTCCACACTATCTTCGCGGTCGTCCAGCCCCACATGCCGCTGCCGCACCGCCTGCAAACGCTGCTGCAGCCGCTCAACATCTGCCTGTAAGCTGGCAGCAGCCAGGGCGTACTGCTCATACCGTGCCTTCAACTCATCGGCATCGGGCTGGCCCTGCGCCTGGGCGACGCGCCAGGCTGTTTCGGCCCGTTTTTGGCGGGCAACGGCCTGCGCCAGTTCGCCATGAAGATGGGTAAGGTGAGTTTGGGTCTGTTTGATTAGTTGGGCAGTGCGGTCGGGTACGGCCGTTTCCGTCTCCTCGCTAAACAGGTCAGAAACGGCCGTCTTCACCACAGCCCGTAATTTATCTACCAATCGCATCTAAAACTGTCCTATTTCGCTGTCGCCCGCAAATAAAATTCATCAAAGGGCAAATCCCGAATAATGGGCAAATGGTCTATGGCTTGCTGCGCCTTCTCCACAATGGGGTCACTACCCGCCTGTTTGCTCAACATCGCCAACACTTCACTTACAGATTGGCCCTTCAGCCGGTCAATGTTCAAATTCTTTTCCACAATGCGGATGATTTCGGGGACTAACGTGGCGAGTTCGGTGATGGAATCGGCCGTTTCACCATTCGCCATCTTCACCAAACCATCACCATTACTGCTGCCCGTCAGCTTGTTAAACATCTGCTGCCCCAAATCTAGCAACGGCTGTGGCGTGGCCTTCACTATTTCACCCAAACCATCAGCAAACGTCACCATCCGCAGCAGCGAAGCCGCTGCATTGGGGTCACCAATCATCTTGATATTCATCGAAGCCATCGCCTTCGCCAACGACTCCGCTTTCGCTACCTCGATCTGCACCTGCGCTTCCAATTGCAGCTTCAATATTTCTACACGCTGGGCCACACCGTCATATGCAGCCAAAGCCTCGGCCTTCGCCTTTGCGCCTTCTGCTTCGGCAATAGCCTTCGCTTTGGTCGCCTCCGCCTCTTGCATAGCGGCTGATGCCTTTGCTCGTAATACGTCGGCTTCTGCCAACCCAACGGCCGAGGCCCTGGCCTTAGCCGCTTCCGCCCGCAGCTTTTCCGCTTCCGTTTCCGCCTGGGCCTGGGTACGAACCGTTTCCGCTTGTTTAAGAGCCGCCTCAGCTTCCGCCGCTGCTCTGGCTTTAAGGGCCGCTGCCTCGGCCTCCGCCTCACGCTGTTTGCGCAGCGCATCCAATTCGATGCGGTTCTTCTGCTCAATCATGGCTTTATTGGCTTCACGCTCGGCCTGGATGATGCTAATTTTGGCTTCACGCTCAGCCTGCCCGGTAGCTTCAACCGTTTTCACCGCCTGTGCTGCTTCTTCACGTTTAGCCAGAACCAGCAGGCGTTCTTGCTCAGCCCGTTCCCGCTCTTGCTCCGCCTGCACGAGAGCAATCTGACGCTGCTGGTCAGCCAATTCCAGCGATTGACGGCGAGCCAGTTCTGTCGCCATGATTTCCTGCTGCTTACGCTCGTTTTGCACAGCCAGTTCCTGCTCTTTGTGTAATTCAGCCAGGGCTACCGCCTGCTCTTTGGTAATCCGTGCCTCTTCCGATTTTTGCAGTTCTTCAAAGACCTTCTTATCGGCTACAGCCTTTTCGCTGGCTTCCATCGTCCGCACTTCGCGCTCTTGCGTCGCTGCCGCCAGAGCCAGATCACGATCCAAATCGAGGCGTTGGCGAGAGGCGTCGGTATCCCGCTGCTTTATTTCCAGTTCCGCTTTACGCTCGATGTCGTTGCGCTCGCGCAAGGCTTGTTGGATAACCTGGGCGTTAGCTCGGGCAACCTGGGCACCGAAGACATCATCTGTGCCAAAGGAACCTTGCCGGGCTGCACGCAGAGTCAAAATGGAAACGGATTCGAGTACCAGACCATTTTCTTCCAGGTCAGTTTTGAGCCGATTTTGCACTTCTTCAATAAACTTTTCGCGTTCCTGATGCAGGCTCATCAAGGTAAATGTGGCGGCTACGTCGCGTAAGGCACCATCGAGCTTGGCATCTACCAGCTCTTTGAGGGTCATGCTGTCTACCTGTTTGCCGCCGATGGTGCGGGCGGCATCTATGATGCCCTCCACAGTGGGGCTGACTTTGATGTAGAAGATGACTTTGATGTCGGCGTATTGAGGGTCAATGGTGAGCAGGGCGGTTTCGCCGGTACGCTCAATCTCAATAGCCATTGTGTTGAGATCGATCCAACTGATCTCATGGATGGTGCGGAAGACCCAGGCACCGCCGTTCATGACGACTTTGGGGGGCATGTTGGTGCCACCGAGGCCGCCAGTGCGGACAAAGGCGCGGTTGGGGGGTGTTTTGACATAGGCACGCATAATGGATAGGAAGAAGACGAATCCTACCAACAGAACCACACCTATGATGACTAAAACGATCAGAAAGGGCGGCATTGTAACCTCCTGAATTACGCAATCCTTGATTACGCAATGATATGACTATGCTACCTATTTACGAGGATTTTGTGTGAATGGGTGCAACTGTATAGAGCTTTTTCTCGGCATCGTAGTCCACGAGCGCGACTTCGGATTTGCCGGAAATGGTTTCGCTGTCATGGCTGATGGCGAATACGTTGATGAGTGTGCCGCTGGCATCGCGGACGCGGACGAGGCCGTATTTCTCGTCTACGCGAGGGCTGATGACGGTGCCTCGACGGCCGATTAAGCCGACGGCGGCGGTGGCGGTGGTGCTGACAGAGGGCAGGGCACGGCCAATGAGGCGGGCGGTGCGCGAGCTGATGAAGCTGCCAGCGATAAGGGCGAGGGGAAATACGGCCGTTAACCCCCAGTCTGGATAATTCTCCAAGATGCTCAGAACGATGCTGTTTAGCGTCCAGCCAATCGCGCCGATGCTGCCAAGCAAAATGACCAGAACAACCAACAAAGGAGCTTTGCCTACCCCTAAAAAGGCCAAAAGGGCTAAAGCCCCAGGCACATCGTCGGCATCCATGTCCCCATCGGCATCTATATCGGCATCGGCATCTACGTCTAGATCGGTGTCTATATCAATGTCGGCATCTATATCTGCATCCAGATCAAAGTCAGCGTCCGCATCACTATCGGTGTCCAGGCCAACGAGTTGGAGGACAGCGGCGAGGACACATAGGCTTAACATGACAGTGAAGGGGAGGTTATACCAGGAGGTAATGAAGGTAAGGGTTTCAGCTAACATGGGTTGGGAAATATTCTAACATAAAACGGCCGTTTTTGAGCAACATTCCCGGTCAATTCGGGTGCGATTATTTTTTGTGTGTGGACTCGAAAGACTGGAGCAGTTTTGAAAACTGCTCCAGTCTAGTCTTACACCAAATCCTGTCGCACCCGGTCAATTCCAGCAGATTTTTTGGTGAACAGCGGCCAAGTTTTTGTGGAACTTTTTGGTAATGAAGGCAACGGCCGTTACAATTCACTCGCCTCGCCCCAAAGCAGGCATTTTCCCAACTTTTGCAAACAAGGATGTCCCATGCAAGCTGTCATTAGTTTTGGCGTTATTGTTGTCTGTATTTATCTTCTGTCTATTGTGACAGACGAATATTTTATCGAGAGTCTGGATGAAATTTCAGCAAAATTAAAGCTGCCCAGCAACGTGGCTGGCGCGTCTTTGATGGCCATGGGGTCTTCCATGCCGGAGCTTTCGATTGCGCTGCTGTCGCTTGTTCAACAGGGGGGCGAGCATAGTGATGTAGGCGTGGGGAATATAGTGGGATCGGCCGTTTTTAACATTCTTGTCATTACGGGGCTTTCGGCGCTGGTACGGCCCGCCAAAGTGTCCTGGCAGGTCGTCGTGCGTGACTGCCTCATTTACACCGTAAGTATCGCCCTGCTGCTGGGAACCTTTGCTGATGGTCAGGTCACTCTGTTTGAGGTTTTGTTGTTTCTAAGTCTCTATGCCATTTATATCTTCATTCTTTTCCAATGGAATCTCTTCGTCCCCAATGGTGGCGAGGATATTGTGGAAGTGCTGGAGAAGGAGTTAGAGAAGGAATCAGCGAAAACGGGTTGGTATTACCGGATTACAGCGGGCGTATCGGCCGTTATCGGCTTCACCACTGGCGATCCACGACGATCATACATCCGTACCTTTTTGATTTCTATTGTTTACATCGTGCTGATCAGCTATTTTCTTGTCGAGTATGCCGTCGTATTTGCTGGAGCCATTGGGGTGCCACCCATTATCATCGCTCTGACGGTTTTGGCGGGCGGCTCATCTGTGCCGGACTTGATTGCGTCGGTGCTGGTGGCCCGTCAGGGGCGCGGCGAAATGGCTGTCTCCAACGCCGTTGGCTCGAATATCTTCGACATTTCTATTGGTCTGGGGCTGCCCTGGCTCATCATCTTACTGGCCCGCAAGGAGACGATTACAGTGGGCACGGCCGATCTCTGGTCATCCACCATGGTTTTGCTGATTACAGTCGTTATCCTCTTCGTTTTCCTCTCCACCAACCGCGAACTAAGCCGCAAGGAAGGCGGCGTTTTAATTTTGCTTTATATTGGATACGTACTGTGGATATGGTTGGGCGGGGGTTAATAATTAAAGGGTGGCATAAACGGCCGATTCCTCCACCGTATCTTCACGTACGCCCGCATAAAAACCTATCTTGCCCTGCACAAATTCATAACCTGGTTCCACCTCAAAATAAGTAAAAGCAATATGGCTGGCTGAATGACTGGGCGCGTCTAGATTTATCCAATAACACGTGCCTTTGTAATGGCAGATGTATTCATCTTCTGTCACCACCAAATGCGTCATGTCCACCTGCTCTCTATCAAAATACCAGGCTCCCTCAAACAGAAACACGCCCTCCGACTCTACAGCAGAGGCCAAAACTGCACCTGTTTTCCTGTCTTTTATGGTGATTACCTCATTGGCTTCCATGTTTACTGCTCCATTTTTGCTGAACCATCCTACAAACTTGCTGCTTTTTAGATGGGTTAGGCCAGGCTTGCTTTACCTGAACTTATTTTCCTTTCATTATATACGTGTGAATCTTGCATTTTTAGTAAAAGCGGCACAAATGAGGGCCATAAAAAAACTGCAGCAACCTATGCGATTACTGCAGTTTGCATGTTGGAGGAATGGGTAATGATTGTTTAGGGGTAACCGTTCACCCTCCCGGAGGTTTACCCTCGAGAGAGCCTCCGTAAAAGAAGCCTCCGGGAGGATTTTCGCTCGAGGAACTGAACGATTACGTTTAGGATAGGTTTTGTACGGCCGTTCGCACCCGATCCAACGCCTCAACCAAAATCGAACGATGGCAAGCCAGGTTCACCCGTTGAAAATGCTCCCCTTCCGGCCCAAAAATCTCCCCTTCCTCAATAAAAATCCGCGCCTTATCACGGAACAGCGACTTCGATTCATCCAGCGGCAGACCCAACTCACGGCAGTCCCACCACGCCAAATACGTCCCCTCCATCGGCACAGCCTTAATCTGCGGAATACACTCCGCCAGATAAGATTCCATATACTCATAATTCGCCTGAATATACGCAATCGCCGCATTCAACCAGGCATCCCCATGCGTGTAGGCCGTCTCCAAAGCCACCAGCCCCATCACATTCGTACCAAACAGCCCCACACTCATCAGGGCATCATTAAACGTCTCCCGCAGTGCCTCATCGGCAATAATGGTGATGGATGTTTTCATACCGGCCAAATTGAATGTTTTGCTGGGAGCAATGCAGGTAATGCTGTTAGCTAAAAATTCATCGCTAATGGAAGCAAACGGCACAAATGTTTGCCCTGGCATGATCAAATCCCCATGAATTTCATCGGCAATCACCAACACATTGTTGGCTAAACAAATTTCGCCAAAGCGGGTCAGCTCTTCTCGCGTCCACACCCGCCCTACGGGGTTATGGGGGCTGCACAAGATGGCTAGTTTCAGATCGGGATCGGCCGTTTTCTCTGCCAAATCATCAAAATCTATGGAATAACGGCCGTCTTCATACACCAAAGAATTCGACACCACCTCACAATGATTGCGCTCAATGGCCGCCGTAAAAGGATGATAAACCGGCCGTTGAATCAACACCTTCTCGCCCGGTTTCACCAATGCCCGCACCAACAGATGAATCGAAGGCACCACACCTGGCGAAACCGTAATCCACTCCTCCTCAATCGGCCAGCCATGCCGCCGTTCCGTCCAGCCAGCCACCGCGCCATGCAGCACATCCGTCGCCTTAGCATAGCCAAACACCCCATACTCGGCCCGCTCATGCAGCGCTTCAATCACCTCCGGCACAGTGCGGAAATCCATATCCGCCACCCACATGGGCAGCAAACGGTCATCACCATGCTTCTTATGGGCGTGGTCTCCCTGAGTCAGGGCATCACCATCCATCAGAAATTCCCATTTCATGCTGTACATGCCTTCGCGGTAAACTTCATCGTCAAAGTTGAAAGTCATCCTCTTCCTCTCAAGTTGTGCAGGTTAACGGCCGTTTCACCCTTACCCCTGCACCTCAACAAATTTACGGAATCACCCCCCTTGCCCGCCACAACGGAGCGTAATTCTAAACCATCCATCCGCAAACCCGCAATCCTAAGCAAAAAAAAGCGGCTCCTGAATCATCAAGGAGCCGCTTCACAAAAGACAGAAACCTATCTACTAAAAATCATCATCCTCATCATCATCTACTTCCGCCGGAATCTGCCGAGATTTGGAAGCATCCGTGATAGCCGCCGAAATTGCTGCCAGCATATCATCATCAATACTGTCATCAATCAACGCCGTCTTCAAGTCAATATCCGCAACCTCTTTATATTCCTCATCATCATACTCAAGCTCTTCAACCTCTTCCTCTTCACCATGATGCAGGAAGTAGCCAGTACCCGCCGGAATCAGCTTACCAATGATGACATTCTCCTTCAAACCAGCCAGTTCATCTACCTTGCCCGCAATAGCCGCCCCTGCCAAAACGCGAATCGTATGCTGGAAAGAACTGGCCGACAAGAAACTGTCTGTGCTCAAAGAAGCCTTAGTAATACCCAGCAGCACAGGTTCCGCTCGCGCCGGTTCACCACCTTCCTCCAGAATCAACTCATTCGTCTCCTGGAACAACGGGGCATCAGCCAGCTCACCCGGCAGCAGTTCTGTATCACCAGAATGGGTAATCATCACCTTGCTCAACATCTTGCGGATAATAACCTCAAAATGCTTGTCATGAATATTCTGGCCTTGTGGGCGGTACACCTTTTGCACTTCATTCAGCAAATACTGCGTAACCGCATCACGTCCCAGCAGTTCCAAGATGCGATGGGGGTTACGAGAGCCTTCTGTTAATTGACCGCCAACAGTGACACGTTCGCCATCACTAACAAGCAAACGCATACCCGCCGGAATCTCATAACTGGCTTCCTCGATGCTTTCCCATACCACGCGCAACCCATTGCTATCCTTGACCGCACGGCCGTTATGCTGCGCCGTAATCACCTGATCTTCAAACTCAGCCAAAATATCACCAGCATGAACCTCATCCTTGTCACCAACCTTCACCGTCCAGCCCTCTGGAATCTCATGAACATCATCAACCAGTCGGCTGTCTGTCACAAAGACATGGCGCACACCATCCACAATACGAACCTCAGCCACACCACCAATCTCGGTGATAACAGCCTCACCCTTCGGTCTGGCGCGTGCTTCAAACAACTCTTCCACACGGGGTAAACCCTGCGTAATATCACCACCAGCAGAGGCCGTACCACCCGTGTGGAACGTTCGCAGTGTCAACTGTGTACCTGGCTCACCAATGGATTGAGCGGCAACAATACCAACGGCCGATCCCTTCTCCACATTCTTGCCACGAGCCAGATCAATACCATAACACTTGGCACAAATACCCAAACGCAGTTCACACGTCATCGGCGAAAAGACATACACCTCTTCCGCACCAGTCATATCTACCGCTTCGGCCAACTCTTCCGTGAACATCTCGCCTAATTCAACGATCACTTCACCAGTTTCAGAGTCAGCCACCGTGGCTGCTGCCACACGGCCAAAGATACGCTCGGCCAAAGTTTGCTTGCCAAAGTTATCCGCCCGGCGAATCCAGACACCCTTCGTTGTACCACAATCCTCATCCATAATGATGATGTCTTGCGCCACATCCACCAAACGGCGGGTCAAGTACCCAGCATCGGCCGTTCGCAGCGCCGTATCCGCCAAACCCTTCCGCGCTCCATGCGTAGAGATAAAATACTCAATCGCATCCAGGCCATGACGGAAGTTCGACTGAATGGGCATAGGGATGATGCGGCCACTAGGATCAGCCATCAAACCACGCATACCCGCCAACTGGGTAATGGGGCCAAAACCGCCCTTACCCGCGCCAGACAAAGCCATAACAGCCATGGGGCCAGCAGGATCAATGGCATCACGAACGGCCGTTTCCACCTGCGCCTTCGCATTATTCCACTGCTCAATCGTGCGTTGATACTGCTCCTCTTCCGTCAGCAAACCACGACGATATTGACGGTCAATCTCATTCACCCGTTTCCGCGCATTATCCAGAATCTCTTCACGCTCAACAGGAATCGTCAAATCCGCCACCGCCACCGTCGTACCCGAAACCGTTGCATAATGGAAACCAACATTCTTTATTTGGTCAACCATCTCAATCGTCGGCTCATCGCCAACCAAACGGTAAACTCGGTTAATCAACTCATTCACACCACCCTTGTCCAACAAATAATTGGTGAAGCGGAACTCAGGCGGCAAAGCGCGGTTAAAAATAACCCGCCCTGGCGATGTCTCGATCATCCGAAAACGCGGCTGTCCATCCTTATACCGCTTATCATCATCATCAAAATAGGTTTCAGTGTACAACTTAATCTTGGCATGAATGTCTACATGGCCCAAATCATAAGCCAATTCAACCTCATCCATATTGCTGAAAACACGGCCTTCGCCGGGACGGCCGTCGTGCATCAGCGTCAAATAATACACACCCAAAACCATATCTTTAGAGGGGCCAACAATCGGTTTGCCGTCCGCCGGTTTAAGCAGATTACGGCTCGCCAACATCATAGATTTGGCCTCCTCCACCGCCTTATCCGACAAAGGCACATGCACCGCCATTTGGTCGCCATCAAAGTCCGCATTAAACGCCGAGCAGACCAACGGGTGCAGTTGAATCGCCTTCCCTTCTACCAGCTTAGGCATAAAAGCCTGAATACCCAAACGGTGCAAAGTAGGCGCACGGTTCAACAAAATCGGCCGATCTTGAATCACCTCTTCCAAAACTTCCCACACTTCAGGCGGCTGACGCTCAATAAAACGTTTCGCCCCTTTCACATTGCTGGCATAACCCTGAGGCGAATCAATCAAACGGCCGATCACAAACGGCCGGAACAACTCCAAGGCCATCGTCTTCGGCAACCCACATTCACCCAACTTCAAATTCGGGCCAACCACAATCACCGAACGACCAGAGTAGTCCACACGCTTACCCAGCAAGTTACGGCGGAAACGCCCCTTCTTACCTTTCAGCATATCCGACAAAGACTTCAACTCACGGCGGCCACGACGGCTCAACGCCTTGCCCCGCTGGCTGTTGTCAATTAGACTATCAACCGCCTCTTGCAGCATACGCTTTTCATTGCGCACAATCACATCCGGCGCACCCAAATCCAACAAACGCTTCAAACGGTTGTTCCGGTTAATAACGCGGCGGTACAAATCATTCAAGTCAGAGGTAGCAAAACGGCCACCGTCCAACTGAACCATCGGTCGCAGTTCCGGTGGAATCACCGGCAGCACCGTCAAAATCATCCACTCCGGGCGGTTGCCACTGGCCCGCAGCGCCTCGACAACCTGCAAACGCTTCGTAGCCCGCTTCGCCGACTGCTTGGAGCGCGTCGTGCGCACTTCTCGCCACAAATCCCGCGCCAATTTATCCAAATCCATATTGGACAAAATCTCGTAAAACGCCTCAGCCCCCATGCCAGCCCGGAAGACATTACCAAACTTACTCTTCATCTCCCGGTATTCACTTTCGCTGAGGAACATCATCTGCGCCAGGTTTTCCAACTGCTCGCGGTTAACCTGCGCCTGCTGACGCAGGTGCATCAGGCTTTGCCCCTGCTGCCCTTGCAGCTCTTGCACCACCCCTTCAATCTCTGTTCGCAGTTCGTCAATTTCTTTCTGCAAAGAAGCCAGCTTCGTCTGGTGTGTTTCCTCACTGTCCAGTTTCACCTGGTTCAAACGCTCAGAGGTCGCTTCCTGTACCAAAACAGTGTGCTCGCGGCCAATTGTTTCGCCCTTCTTGGCAATCAATTGATCACCTAACAAAATATCATCCGATGCAGACGACCCCTGCAAATTATCTAAACGCTGTTCAATAAGCTGGGCTTCACGCATCACGGCATCTGTGGCTTCATCCAGACGGTCATCAAAAGACTCGTTCAATTCTGCCAAAAGCGTTTCGCCTTCATCGAGGCGGGTCTGCACATCGCCTGAAATCTCATTGGCTTTAGCCTCAAGATTTACCTCAAGCTGTAATTCAGCCTCTTGCAGTTCTTCTTCAAGACGTTTGATGGCACGTTGCCGGGCTTCCTCATCCACATGAGTCACCACATATTGGGCAAAATACAAAACCCGGTCTAAGTTACGACGCGAGACATTTAACAAAAGGCCCATGTAACTGGGTACACGCCGCGTATACCACACATGAGCTACAGGAGCAGCCAATTCAATATGCCCCAAACGCTCACGGCGCACAGAAGAACGGGTGATCTCTACCCCGCATTTGTCACAGACAATGCCCTTGTAACGGACATTTTTATATTTACCGCAGTAGCACTGCCAATCACGGGTTGGCCCAAAAATGGCTTCACAAAATAGGCCATCTTTTTCTGGCCGCAAGCGACGATAATTGATGGTTTCTGGTTTGGTAACTTCGCCATATGACCAGGAACGAATCTGCTCGGGGGATGCTAAACTAATACGCAACAAACGGAAATCTGTTGTCTCCACCTATTGACCTCCCAAAAAATATTTAACGGTTTTACCCTTCACCAAATAAAGTGTTCAGCACGGCGATCCATTTGTAATGGTATTTGTACATAAACACACAAAAGAGCGTAAGGCTTTTGCCAACGCTCTTATGAACATAGGGGAATTTCTGTATAGTTGATTCGATTATATCAATGAACATCAATATGTCAAATTTTACACATAAGAAGTGTGTTAAAATGACCGACCGGAAATGATACCCTAAACGGCCGTTTTCGCCAAATACAATTTGCTACGGCTTACGGATAAAAGGTAGGTAGACGGCTTGTGGCTGGTTATTATTGAGAATGGTAGTAATGAGAACGGCCGTGTTGTTGCCAGGATTGGGGTCGGGGGTAACGGCCGTTATCGTCACCGAATTCGTAATGACACCAGTTAAAACACCATCCACCACCACTTGATAGGTAAACGACAGGCTGCTGTCGGCGGCCACAGTCGGCCAGGTGCAGGTGAGGGTGGTTGTGCCGGTGCAGTTGGGTGGCGTGGTAAGCAGAGTTGTTTCAGCGGGCAGGTGGTTGGTGAGGCTAACGGCCGTTGCTGCATTGGGGCCACTGTTGCTGATGATAACCGTGTAGGTCAAAGACTCGCCCATCAACACCGCAGCAGATGAGGCCGCTAGACCAACACCTAAATCGGCCGTCGGCTCATCGTCATCCAGAATGGTGACTGTAGTTGTGGTGAGAGTGCCCAACAGCAGGTATTGGGGCTGGGCTAGGCTGAGTAAGAAGGTTTCATCTGGCTCGTGCTGGCTGTTGTCGAGGAGGGTGAGGGGCTGAACGGCCGTTGTCATCCCTGGCGTGAAGGTGATGGTGCCGCTAATGGGGAGATAGTCTTCGTCAGGAACGGCCGTTCCTGGTGTGGTGGTGTAGAAAATGGTGCTGGTGAGAACAGCGGGGCTGTCGAGGGTGACGGTGATGAACAGGGGGGATTGGCCTTCGTTTTGGCTGGTGCTGGCTTGGCCGAATTGGACGTGGGGCAATCCTATGACGGGAGTGGTGAGAACGGCCGTGTTGTTGGCAGGATTGCCGTCCCATTCAGCCGCAGCTACAGTGGCCTGGGTGGTGATGACGTCTGTAGCCGTTATCGCCAGGAGAACTGGATAACCAATGAGGACATCGCCATTGGCGGAGATGAGGTCTAGCGTACAAATGAGGGTGGTTATGCCGGTGCAGTTGGGTGGGGGTGAACCGATGAGAGAGACGGCAACGGGCAGGGTGTTGGTGAGGATAACGGCCGTTGCCGTTTGTGGCCCCGTGTTGTGGATGTGCAAGGAGTAGCTAAAGATTTGGCCGGCTAAGAGCGGTGTCTCGGAAACAGTGATGGCGATAGAGACATCGGCCGAGGCTGAGTCGTCGTTGAGAATGGTGAAACTGGCCTGGTCGGCCATCCCCAAACCGCTGTTGGTCGGGGACGACAAGGTGAGGGTCAGGCTTTCGTCTGGTTCCAGCAGGGCATCATCCAGCAAGGTGATGGGGAAGCTGACACTGCTGCTGCCAGGGGTGAAGGTGAGGATGCCTGTAGTGGCCACGTAGTCGCTGCCAGCAACGGCCGTTCCATCCTGCGTCTCATACAGGACGGTGGCTGTGACCATCACAGGTAAGTTGCTCTTGACCGTTAGCACGGCCGTTGTCTGGGCTTCGGGCTGGCTGTAGCTGACAGGGGCAAAGCTCAGGTGGGGCAATCCCCAAACAGTGCTGCTGACACTGGCCTGGTTGTTGGCGATGTCCAGGTCGAGAGTGGCGGCGGACACGGCGGCGGTGTTGCTGATGGTGCCGCTGACGGTGGGGGCGACCAGAACTTGATAGCTGATGACCTGGCTGTCACCCACTGCCAGACTCCCCAAATCACAGGTAAGGGTGCTGCTGCCAGTGCAGGCGGCAGGTGGTGGGCCAATAAGGGTGGTGCTCAGGGGCAAGCTGTTGCTCAGGAGGATGTTGCTGGCAGTGACAGGCCCGCTGTTGCTGACGGTGAGGGTGTAGGTAACGGCCGTTCCCGCCAACACCGCACTGGGCGAGGCTGAAATCGTCACACTCAGGTCAGCCGTGACGGTTGGGGCGCACAGAGGTGTGGTTAGCCAGGGGGTGTAGAAGACGTTGCCGCTGACTTCATCGCCGCTGCCGGGGCCAGCACCGCCGGGGCCGTTGGCAGCTCCCCACCAGTTGTTTAGGGCATTTACTGGCATCCCGCTGGTGTTGTTGAGGCCGGCACCGCCATTGACCAGGAAGTTGCTGCTGTGCATGGTGACATTAGGATTGCCGCCGCTTAACACAGTAACGCCGTCGCCGCTGTTGTTGGCGAAGGTGCTGCAAACGGCCGTTACGCTCCCGCCTTGCACACTCAAACCCGTCAGCCCATCTATCAGTTGGGTGTTAGTCAGATAGAGTGAGGTCGTAGGGCTAAGTACGGTAATATTATTGACACCATCCCGTACAATCGTGTTTTCTAAATGCCCTTCGCCTCCGTCAAAGATGAGGCCATTCCAGTGAGTCGCCCCATCCTCAATGGCGTGAGTAAAGGTAACGGGCTGAGTCAGAGTGCCATTGGTTTGGAGACGACCGTTGACTACAAACTCTCCAAACTCTGTCATCCTAACCTGCACACC
>JACKBT010000042.1 GCA_020634415.1 Ardenticatenaceae bacterium | reverse complement strand
CGGCCGTTACCCTCTCCATGCCCCTGCTGCGCGTCGAGGAGCGGCAGCGTTATTGGCAGCAGGGGTTCAAAGATTATCCCGTCACCGACCTGGCAGCCATCAGCCAGCAGTTCCATCTGCCCGGCGCATATATCCGCCAGGCGGCCCAGATGTCCATTGCCCAGGCTGGCCTGGAACAGAGCGACACCATCGGCCTCGGCCATGTGCAGCAAGCCTGCCGCGCCCTCAATCGGCAGCAGCTAGACACGCTGGCCGACCGCCTGGAAGCCGATGGTTCTTGGGCGAGATTGGTCGTCAGTGAGGCCGTTGCCAGCAAGTTGTATGAATTGGAACGCCGCTGCCGTTACCGCGAGCAGGTGCTGGCCCATTTGGGGCCGGCTTTTGGCGCGACGATGAATCGGGGGGTGCGGGTACTTTTTACGGGAGCCAGCGGCACGGGCAAAACGTTGGCGGCCAAAATTTTGGCGGCGGAGTTGGGCATGGATTTGTATCGGGTGGATTTAGCGGCCGTTATTAACAAGTACATCGGCGAAACTGAAAAGAATCTGCATCAGATATTGTCGCGGGCTGAAGCGCTGGATGTGATTGTGCTGCTGGATGAGGGGGATTCGCTGCTGGGCAGCCGCACCGAAGTGAAATCGTCGAACGACCGTTATGCCAATCTGGAGACCAACTATTTGCTGCAAAAGCTGGAACATTATCAGGGGATTATTCTGGTAACGAGCAATGCGCCGGGCAATATTGACCGGGCTTTCCAGCGGCGTATGGATGTGGTGGTTAATTTTGTGGCTCCGCAGGTGGAGGAGCGCTGGCAAATCTGGCAGTTGCATTTGCCAGCCAGCCACGCGGTAACGGCCGTCTGTTTGGAGGAGATCGCCGTGCGCTGTGCGCTGACGGGCGGGCAGATTCGCAATGCCGCCCTCCATGCCACGCTGCTGGCTCTGGATGATGGCGAGGGTCTGGTGCAAGATTGGCATGTGGAGCAGGCGGTGCAAAGTGAGTACCGTAAGGCCAGTATGACGAGTCCGCTGCGAGGAAACGGCCGTTCCCAGCCCCCCGCCCAAGAAAATGTGGCGGCGTTTATCGCCACTTTATCCTAAGGGAGCAAACGACATCATGGATAACAAACGATTGCCAAAGCCAAAGTTTGGCCGCAAAAAGAGCCAGAAAGCGGCCAAACCAGGCGGTGAGCAGCCCGCAGCCGGGCCACGACTGGGCCACAGCCACAGACCAAATAGGGCCACTTTCTTGTTGGGGCCAGCCGTGCAGGCTAAATTGTCGGTGGGGCGGGCCAATAATCAATTTGAGCAGGAGGCGGAAACGGCCGCTGACCAGGCGACCAGCGGCGAGAGTGTATCCCCAATTACCCCGCTGCCTGCCACCGGGCTGTCGGCCAGCGATCAAGTACAGATGATGCCCACTGACGAGCCGGAAGAAGACGCAGCCATCCAGGCCAAATCAGGCGGCGTATCGCCTAAAGCAGCGGCGGGCGGCAAAACGTTGGCCCAAGCTGTGGGCAGGCCGGGGCCAGGCCAGCCCCTTGATACGGGGCTGCGCCAGCGTTTGGGGCCAGCGTTTGGGAGTAATTTTCAGTCGGTACGGGTGCATCATGATGGTCAGGCGCGGCAAACGGCCGATTCTCTGGGGGCCAAAGCCTTCACCCACCGCAACCATATCTGGCTGGGTTCAGGCCAAAGCCCCACCAATAAGCGGCTGCTGGCGCATGAATTGACACATGTGGTGCAGCAGCAAGGGCTGCGGGGCCACGCGCCGGTTATGCGGGATGTGGACGAAAAGCATTACTACACGGATCGCGGCGGGGCGGTGGCCCGGGGCCGTGAATTGCAGCAGCAATATACCGATATTGAGGTGTTTCAGCGTGGTGATAAAAATTGGCAGGTGCGTTATGACGAGGCTGTGCCGCAGGTGACGGCTTTCCCGGCGGTAGATAAGGGTAAATTTTATAAAGACCAGCCGGGGGCGGAGGCGCGGGCGCAGCTTTTGCGGGCTTATGGTTATGTGGTCGAGGTTTTCCAACGGACGGATGGCAATTGGCAGTGCCGGATGACGAAAATAGCGACGGCATCGGGCAAACCGGAGCTGCCGACGGCGATTGGCGCGGATGCGGGCCATTATTATGCGCTCAAGGAGAGCGCGGCACGACGAGCGGAGGCGTTGGAAAAGGCTGGGTTTACGGTGAAGGTGGGACAGCGCCAGGATAAGAATTGGCAGGTGGAGATTATTGCCTTGCCGACGTATGCGTCGGGGAAAACGGCCGTATCTACCCCGCCCCCGGCTAAAAAGCCAGCAACCACCAAACCGGCCAAGCCAGCCCCTAAACCCAAAGCCGCGCCTGCGGCCAAAGCGGCGGCCAAAGCGGGTGGCCCGCCGCACAAGTTGGTGGTTGTCAACACCACCGACCCGGCCAAGAAAAAGCTAAATGATGCGGTGGCTCAAAGCTTCCGTGATTTTGCCAAAGAGGTGAAAGACCTGACTGGTGAAGACCTGTCCTTAAACTTTGGGGATACGGTGCGCCAGTTGAAACAGCCGACGAGTAAGGTAGGCGCGGATACCGTTTCCTGGCACAAAACGGGCCGCGCCGCTGATTTGAATCAGGGCTTGCAGTGGGTCATTGTGGAAAATCCGCAGGGTGGCGATATGTACTTTAAGCTGTACCTGGCCCACAAGAATAAGGATGAGGCTGAAAGTGCGCCGGAAGTGGTGAAGTTGAGTAAGGGAACCAAGTTCCACCACAACCCTTATGGCAAGGGGGTTTATAAGCGGACGTTGGTGAATGTAACGGCCGTTGCCGCCAAGCACAGTTGGCAGCCCATTCCGGCGCAATCGGGCTGGGAAAAGCAATATAACAAGCGGGAGTGGTGGCATTTTGAACGGCGGGATGGCAAGAGTTGGTATCAGGCCCTGACCGATATTTATACGGAAAAAGATATTGTGGACGGGATAAAAAGTTTTGCCAAAGGGGCGGCGGGAGCCAACAAATATGGCGCACGTCTCCAGCGTGAAGGTGTGCCGCTCACCATTTTGAAGAAGATATTCTCGCCAGTGAAAAAAGGCAATCTGTCTTTGCTGCTGCCTGTGGGCGAGACACAACGGGCGGCTAATCTGAGTGATGATGTTAAAGCGGTGCAAACGGCTTTGATCAAGGCGAAATTGCTGACGGGTACGGCCAGCGGCACGTATGATGCTGCGACCAAGAAGGCGATTCAGGATTTTCAGAAGAAGCAGGGGGCCAAGAAACCAGACGGCCGTATTGATGTGGACGGCTCTACCCATGAGAAATTAGGGGCAGTGAAGTAAGCGTATGAAGCAGACACACCCCCACCCGGCGAGAAAAGCTGCGGCTGGCAAGGGCCGATCCGGCCCGCCCAAGGCCCGCGCCGACACCCTCGGCCAAAACGTGGTGTTCCAAAATAGACACGATGCACCAGACACAGGTGCAGGTCGGCATTGGCTGGGCCATGAACTAACGCAGGCGGGGCGGCAAAATGCGGCCAATGCCGCCCCCAAGCGGAGAGACCAGCTATGTATTTAGACGCTTTACCGGTGCAGCAGGCCCAGGTGGGTTATGGTCATTTGGGCCTAAAGGGGCAACTGGGCTATGAAAACAAGCAAGTAACTGTGCAGGGACGGCCGTTTGCCCACGCCCTCAGCACCCACCCCCCCGCCCACCTCTGCTTTCAACTCAACGGCCGTTACACCCACTTCCACTGCCACGTGGCCCTCAACGACGATGTGCCACCTGGCCGTTCCCATGCCGACTTTATCGTCGTCGCCGATGGTCGGCGGCTGGCAACCGCCCGCAATGTGGTCGCCGGAGCTGCCCCCCACTTACTGCAAGCCGATGTGCGCGGCGTGCAAACCCTGGAATTAATCGTGCGCACCAACCGCTGGGAACTGTGCCACGCCGTCTGGCTAGACCCACAACTAACCGACATGGCCGTCTCCCCTCACAGTAACACCCTGCTAGACTGCCTGGGCCGCGTCCAAATCACCCTGCCCCCCGAGCCGCTGCGGGCGCAGCGCTGCCTGGCTACCGTCGTTTCGCCCGGTTTTGAAGCGCTGCTGGATGATATGTTAGGCTCGTTCTATGCCAACGGCCGTTGCCACGATGTCCTGCTCGTCGTCTTCACCGTGGGCGACAGCCCCACCATGCGCCAGGTGCTGCAAAAATATCAGGCCGTGCGCCTTCAGTGCCAGCCCCACGCCCGCGTCAACGCCACCGTCAAAGCCGCCCTTTACTCGATAGCCCATGTGGTAGATGCCGCGCAGTTCCTTTGCATGGATGCCGACATGCTGGTGCTGGGCGATTTAAGCCCACTCTTTGCCATGCTGTCGGCCTGCCCAGAGGGCAGCATTTTGGCGTGCCGTGAAGGCAATGGTCGCGGCTGGCACACCTTCAACAATTTGCAGCACGCCCTTTGCTCCGTTTATGGGGGGCAGGAGTGCGATTTGCAGCGGTTAGTAGGACGGCCCAATGGCGAAGGAGCCTACCCACTGGTGGTAAACGATGGCTTGTTTGCAGGCAGCCGCACGGCCCTGCTGGCCCTGGACGAGACCATTCGCGCCATGACCCACGCTCCCGCCTGGACCGATGCCCGACGCGACATCTGGTGGCGCAATCAGTTCATCTTTAATCTGGCCCTGGCTAAGCTGCACTGCGGTGTGGAACTGGATGAAACCTACAACATCCAGCTCAATTCCCATGATGTGCAGTTTGAGGAGGCAAACGGCCGTATTCAAGCCACCTGGCACGGGCGGCAGGCACGGGTGCTGCACTTCAACGGGCTGGGGCGGCAAAAAAACCCCGCATGGCGCCATCGCTTTGCCGCCGTGCCCGACCCGCTGGTGGGCCAGGGTGGCGGGGATGGGTATGCTGACTTTGTGGTCGCTTTGCGGGTGTGGATCGGCCGTTATGGGCTGCGCCAGATGGCCTGGTCATTTTATGGCAAAGCCGACGCCCGCAGCGCGGCCATCACCGACCCCGACACCTTCCCCCTCCTGGCCCTGCTGCATTATCTTATTCGCGCCAATGGCTGTGAGCGCGTGTTAGAAACGGGCACGGCTCGCGGTGTCTCGGCAGCTTGCCTGGCTTCGGCGGTGGCCCATCGGCCCAACGGCCGTGTCGTCACCTTCGATCCCACCAATTACCCCGAACGTCATGCGCTGTGGGCCGCCTTGCCCGCGCCGATGCAGCAATGTCTGGAGTCCCGCCTTGAAGATTCCCTGACGGGCATGGCCGCCGCCTTGGCCGCCGGTGAGCAGTATGAGGCCGCCCTGCTGGATTCGCTGCATACTGCCGAGCAGGTGTGGGCCGAATTCCAACTGGCCGCCCAGCTTGTCTGCCCCGGCGGTTTGATTCTTATTCATGATGTCTGCCTGCCGGGGGGGACGGTGGCCCAGGCTTTGCGGCAAATTGAAGCGGCTGGCTACCCTGTGGCCCGCCTGTGGACGGCCGAATGTGGAATCGCCGAAGATGATGGCCTGGGACTGGCGGTGATTACCAACCGCCAGACAGCCAGGGACGGGTAAGATGCACCAAATTGCCCTCGGCATTCCCCTTCATGCCCAACCCCAACGGCTGCAAGCGACGCTGGACAGTGTGCAAAGCAACACGGCGCTGCCCGTCCACATCCTGCTGTTGCCCGATGGCCCCGATGCGGCCACCGCTGCCTATCTTTCCACTTCGCCACTGCCTCGCCTGGCGACCGATGAGCCACGCGGCAAGGCAGCTTGTTTTAATCGGTTGGTAACGGCCGTTACCGCCGACATCTACATACTGCTGGAAAGTGGCGCGTTGGTGGGGGCCAACTGGTTGACCCACCTGCTGGCGGCACTGGCCGCCGACCCCCATCATGGCCTGGCCGGGCCATCCACCAACCACGCCTGGAACGAACAGGCCGCCTTCCCGCGCAGCGGCCCCACACCGCTGCAAGTGAACCGCACCGCCGCCCTGGCCGAGCAGCAGTTTGGCCCTCGTTGGCGCACCTTAGAGCCGCTGCACAGCCTGGGCGATTTTTGTTATGTGGTGCGGCGTGAGGTGATCGAGGCGGTAGGCGCGGCTGATGAAGCCTATGGTCTGGGGCCATGTTGGGAGATGGATTACAACATTCGGGCAGCGCGGGCAGGCTTTCGCGGCGTGTGGGCTTGTGCCGCCTATGTTCACCGGCTGCCTTTTACGCAGCGGCGGCGGCAGGCAGAGGCGCAGCATTTTGATGCGAATAAACATCTGTATCAGGATCGGTTTTGCGCCCGCCAACTGCGGGGTGAGGGTGCGGCCTATGAAACGCACTGCCGTGGCGAGGCTTGTGAGCATTTTGCGCCGCCTGATCTGATCCAGATTTACAGGCCCTTGCCTGACAATCCGGCCCCGGCTGTGCCTGAGTCAGCCAAAGTTGAGCCGATAGTAACGGCCGTTCCCCGCCAGCCCCTTATTAGCTGCATCATGCCCACCCACAACCGGCCCGATTATGTGCGTCAGGCCATTCACTATTTTCGCCAACAGACCTACCCTGAGCGTGAGCTGCTGATCATGGCTGATGAGGATGATGTTTTGATAGAGGAGGCCAGTTCGGAGGCGCGTGTGCGTTATGTGCGCCTGCCCGCGGGGCAAAGCATTGGGGCCAAGCGCAATAAGGCGTGTGAATTGGCGCGGGGCGAGATCATTGCCCATTGGGATGATGATGATTGGTATGCGCCCACTCGTTTAGCGGCGCAGGCGGCCCCTTTGCTGGCGGGAACGGCCGATATCTGCGGTCTTACTAACACCATTTTCTTTGACCTCTCGGCCTGGCAATTTTGGACGGTAACGGCCGATTTGCACCGCCGCCTTTTTGTGGAGGGGGTGCACGGGGGGACGCTGGTTTATAAACGGCCGTTGTGGCAGCAGATGGCGCGTTATCCTGATTGCTCATTAGCGGAGGATGCCGCCTTTTTGCGTCAAGTGGTGCGGCGTGGGGCACGGTTGCACCGCCTGCCCAATGAGGCGTTGTTTGTCTACTTGCGCCACCAGACCAACAGTTGGTCTTTCACTTGCGGCCAATATCTGAATGGGCGCGGCTGGCAGCGGTTGGCAGAACCGGCGTTTTGGCAGCAGGATCGGCCGTTTTATCTGGCGCAGCAGCAGGCGGGGCAAACCAGTGTGCCCCTCGTTAGCTGCATCATGCCCACCGCCGGTCGCCGCCGCTTTGTGCCGCAGGCCATTGCCTATTTTTTGCAGCAAGATTACCCTCAGCGTGAACTTATTGTGTTGGATGATGGGGCTGATGGTGTGGCTGATCTCATGCCGGAAGACGGCCGTATTCGCTACCAACGTTTAGGTTCAAAACAGACCGTCGGAGCCAAACGGAACCTGGCTTGCCAGATGGCGCGGGGTGAGCTGATTGCCCATTGGGATGACGACGACTGGTATGCACCCTGGCGGCTTGCCTATCAAGCAGCACAGTTGCAGGCGGCGCAGGCAGATGTATGCGGCCTGGATCAGGTTCTTTACTGGAATGCACCCACCAGACAAGCCTGGCTGTACCGTTACCCTCGGCAAAGACGGCCCTGGGTGGCGGGCAATACGCTTTGTTATACACGAGCGTTTTGGCAGCAAAACCCTTTTCCGACGATCAATATTGGCGAAGACACGCGCTTTGTGTTTAGCCAGCAAGCCCCACAGATTTTGGCCCTGCCTGACAACCGTTTTTGTGTGGGGCTGATTCACCCCCAGAATGTGAGTCCCAAACGGCCGTTGGGCCACCGTTGGCAAAGACATTCAGCCGAAGCCATCCAATCTCTGATAGGTGAGAATTGGCAATTTTATGCCAGGCTGGGCTTGTAAATAGCCGTCAACAGTTCTCAACGCCCCTCACCCTGTGTGGGACTATCTACCTCCTCCAAAAGCAAATCGTAAGGACTGCCAGTCCTGGAGCTACAAGTTCACTGACAAGTTGTTCGTACCCCTGTGTGGCACGGGGGCGCTTATTTTTTGTGTATGGACTCGAAAGACTGGAGCAGTTTTGAAAACTGCTCCAGTCTAGTCTTACACCAAATTCTGTCGCCCCTGTGTGGCACGCAGAACTATAGAATACTCCGCAATTCTTGTATAATTCTCCAGGCTTACCGGCCTAAAGTCGTGGAAAAGTGCGAATGTACCGTATAATTCTCTAAATCGTCATTTAACCAGTCTGGCTCGGTGTAGCACCAGCCAGAGCAACTGTGTAAGTCCCAACCTATCACAAAGGAGATTTAAATAGAGGCAGGTCATATCATGCCAGCGAGCAACGCCGATGTTCGGGTAATTGATGTGGGTGCTCTGGATGCAGCCTTATGAGTGTGTCCAGTTTTCATCAACACTTTAAATCCGTGACGGCGATGAGTCCTTTGCAATTCCAAAAGCGGCTGTGGTTACAGGAGGCGCGGCGGCTGATGTTTGGTGAAGACCTTGACGTAACCAGCGCGGCCTATCGAGTTGGGTACAATGATGCCTCGCATTTCAGCCGGGAGTATAAGAGCCTATTTGGAGTACCACCCTTGCGTGATGTGGAAAAGCTGCGGGCAACCGCCAATATAGATGTCGGCTTGAGAACCTCGTAGAAGTTGGCGGCCGTTTGGCTGCTAGCCGGCTCCTGATAAAGGCCGAAGTAGCGGTGCAGACTTATTCCTCTAACTTTTTTATCTCTTTTGTCTCTGGGTATTTTTCCTGGCGGCTGGCGGCTTTGGTGGCCAGCCAATTACTCAAGGGAGCCAACAGTACCAGGACACCTGTGGTCAGCATCGTGGTGATGATGCCCAAGACGTACAGATCTGTAGCTACGGCCATACCCACAGCAGCCACCATCCAAATCGTCGCCCCCGAAGTCAGGCCATAGACAGCGCCTTTGGTGTGGATGACTGTGCCAGCACCGAGAAAGCCCACGCCTGTGACAATTTGGGCGGCAATACGGGCTGTATCTTGTGCCGATCCTACCAGGGGGAACGCATGGATGGAGAGGATGGTGAAAAGACAAGAACTGGTGGCAATTAGGATGTTGGTGCGCAGGCCGGCGGGGTGACCATTTAGTTCGCGCTCAAAGCCGACAACTCCGCCTAAAACGGCCGCTAATGTCAATCGCCAAAACAGTGTCCAATCAAAAATTTGCTGCGTCTGCATCGTCCATTCGAGTGAGATATTCATAGTGAGACTCCTTTTGTACTTGGCTAACGGCTATCTACCTCTTAGCTATTTTCAAACTGTGGGTGGGGGGAGAGGCACATCTGTCAGTAAAGAGACAAAAAAGGGTAATCCAATAAACGCTGGATATGGATGATTTGTGCTCGCTCCCCAGCCATGTTGGTCTGATTTTAGCTTGGGATGTGACCCCGGCAAGTGTTTAAAATACGGAAACAGAGGCGAGGTTTTTGGCACTTCATCATAGATTGCCCTCGCCTGGCCAACCGTGCTGCCACTTTTGTAGAAACGGCCGTCAGAACAATCACTTTTTTTGCGGCAAGCTATTTTTGTGTATAATCACATCAATATCTATTGATGCAATTGATATTGATGTGATTATCATGGCTTTATCTACCAATATTTCCCTCAAATTTCTTAAACTGCTGGCCCATGATGTGCGCTGGCATTTACTGGAAGCTCTGGCCGAGAGTGACAGGCGCGTCCAAGAGTTGGTCGAGGTTTTGCAGCGGCCGCAAAACCTGGTTTCCTATCATCTACGCCTGCTGCGTGAGGGGCAGCTTGTGCAAGAGCGTCGCAGCAGTGCCGATGCCCGTGATGTCTATTACCGTCTCGATTTAGAACACCTACGGGGCCTCTACCTGGACAGCGGACAAGCCCTGCATCCGTCCCTATCCTGCACCGAACTCCCCAAGGTTAATCAACCGGAAACAGACATGGGGGAAGCGAAACGGCCGTATCGCTTCCTCTTTCTTTGCACCCAAAACAGCGCCCGTTCGCAAATGGCAGAAGGCATCTTAAGGGTGAAGGGCGGCAGCCGAGTAGAAGTGTTTAGTGCCGGCAGCGAGCCAGGGCAAGTTCATCCCCTCGCCATTCAGGCCACAGCCGCAATGAATATTGACATCAGTCAGCAGCAAGCCAAACATATGGAGGCATTTGAAGGACAAACGTTTGACTACATCATCACCGTGTGCGACAAGGTGCGCGAAGTATGCCCGGTTTTTCCAGATGACCCTAAACAAATCCATTGGAGCGTTCCTGACCCGGCCAAGGAAGTAGGCAGCCAAATGCAACAGCTTCAGGCATTTACCCAAACAGCAACAGAGCTAACCAGTCGCATTAATTATCTATTGTTGATGATGGAACATCGTCAGCAGCATTCATAAGGAAAAATGTCAATGACAAAAATGAAGGTTCTTTTTCTCTGCACCGGCAACTCCGCTCGCAGCCAGATGGCAGAAGCATATTTACGGCATTATGCTGGTGATAAATATGAAGCTCACAGTGCTGGTCTCGATCCCAAAGGTATCAATCCCTATACCGTTCGCGTGATGGAAGAAGTCAATATAAGCCTAAAGGAGCAAGAATCGAAAAGCATCAATAAATATTTAGGCTGGGTCAACTTCGGCTGGCTCATTACCGTCTGCAGCCATGCTGATGAAAATTGCCCCCGAACCTTCCTCGGTGTCAGCCACCGTTTACATTGGCATGACTTGGAAGACCCGGCAGCTTTTATAGGCAGTGATGAAGAAACCATGCAGAAGTTCCGCCAGGTTCGTGACCAGATTGCCCAGCATGTTCAAGATTGGATTGCGCAACGAGAAAGCGCAACGACGGCTGCCTGACTTTTACAGAAAATGACAAGGAACACAATCTCTGTTTTATGAGCAAGTACATCGCCGAATTTATGGGAACGTTCGCCCTCGTTTTTGTTGGCACGGGGGCGATTATTGTGAATGACACCTATGACGGTATTATCACCCATGTCGGCGTTGCCATTTCCTTTTGGCTGGTGATTATGGTGATGATTTACGCGGTGGGCGCGATCTCCGGCGCTCATTTTAATCCCGCCGTCACCATCGGGTTTTGGCTCCATCGCACCCTGGCGACTCGTGAAGTCATGCCATATATTGGCCACCAAGTGGCAGGAGCATTTGCGGCCAGCCTGCTCCTTCGCGTCATGTTCCCTCAAAACCAGACATTAGGCACAACCATACCGACTGTAGGTACCGGTACAGCCTTCCTGATGGAAGTGGTACTCACTTTCTTTCTCATGTTTGTCATTATCAGTGTGGTGGAAGGGCCAACCGAAAATCTGATGATGGCGGGTCTGGCGATTGGGGCAACGGTGGGTATGTGTGCGTTGTTGGCGGGTCCCGTTACAGGGGCATCCATGAATCCGGCTCGCTCCTTAGCCCCGGCCATTGTTTCGGGCATAGGGAGTAATTTATGGATTTATTTAGCCGCGCCCTTTGTGGGGGCTGGCTTGGCTGTAGGTATATGGCGGTGGCTGCAGCAGAGCAAGAGGGGTCTCGTATGAATCAGATAGGGGTATGGGGATTTCCGTTTGCCGATTAGAAGGCTTGCATGAACAGGCCGGTGAAGATAATCACATCTTGCCAAAAGTGAATGAACCAGGCCCAAAATACGCCTTCCGTCTCAACCACTGATTTTGCCAACAGCCAGCCTAAAAAACCAGCCATGACGGAGCCTAAAAGGCCGCCGGGCACACCAAAATAGTGGGGGAGGCCAAACAGCAGGGCCGATGCCAGATAAATGGTGGGGCGCGGGACGCGACCTGACAACACTGTCACCAGGCTTAGGCGGGTGATGGCTTCTTCGGTGAAGGCGTTCATGGCTGCGAGGAGGAGGATGTAGGGGAGATAACGGCCGTTGCCCACCCCCAAACTTTGCCCTTGCGCCACATTAAAGTAGATAAAAGCCCCCGTTGCCAGCGACACAATAACAGCAAAAGTCCCCCCCACCTTGCCCCAGCGATCTGTGGCTTTAATATCCAGCCATTTCACCGGCGCGGCGGGCGCATTCAAGCGGCCCAGGCGATAAAAACGCCGGGCAGTCTGTGGGGCCGCAGCATAAGCAGCCGCCATAACCAGCAAAGCCAACCCCAAAGTCACGATCTGGTGTTTCAGCCTTTCATCTACAAAGGCATTTTCCACCAACTGAGCTGAAAACAGCCCTGGCAATAATGTGGGAACAAGTGCCCCTAGATAAAGCAGCCCCAGCGTTCCCATCACGATAACCGCCAAAGCGGCCACTGTGCGTTTAGAGGAAGAAATAGTCAATGAAGTCATGATCTGTTTTTGCAGTTAGGACTTACGCCGTTGCTCTGGCCGGTGCCGCACCGCGCCAGACACGTGGCTCGGCCAGGAGACCGGCCACAGCACTTCAAGGGCGTAACTCCTACCAATATGGTAAAAGTTTGTTAGGAGGAAGCGGCTAAGGCGGATTGGCCCATCGGCCGCCCTTGCCGTTGACGATGCCGGTACAAAAGCAGACCCACGATCCCCATTAGCAAGGAGGAAAAGATGCCTTCTGTGCCTGGTGAGAGCAAAGTTCCCGCAGCATTACGCGGCAAAACCATAAACCCGCCAGAAATAAGGGATAGGCTGATGGCATTGGCTATCGTGTGCATCAGCCAGGCCGGCCAGACAGAACCACTTAACAAGCGTAACTCGCCATAAGCCAGGGCATGAAAGGGCAGCACCAGAAAGGCCAACATGATGAAGACAGGCGTGCTCAACGCGGTATGCGCAGTCAGCACCTCCTTATCCAGAAAGTAGAGATAGTAAGGCACGTGCCAACCTGCCCAGACAAACCCTGTCAACGCAGCATTGGCAAAAGGGTGCAGCCCCAAAGCGGCAAAGCGGGGGGTGAGATAGCCGCGCCAGGCAAATTCCTCGAAGACATTTTTTACCATTGCTGTGCCAAATGTGGCCGCCGCCAGGCTCAAGAAGGGCAGCATCCCTTGATCGGCAAAACCGGGCAGGTTAATGACCCCCAGCATCCGCCCTGCTCCCGTCACCAACAGGGTGACAAGGGGAATGGTGAGGAAGGCCACCAGATACCAGGGCCAACTGCTTTTTAGATGAGGTTTGAAGCCAGCATCTTGCCAGCCGTCTCCGGCGAAGGCTCGTAGGAGCAGGCTTGCCGCCAGAGGTGAAACCAGCCAGATCAAGGCCCCTATACTTTGTGCGGGATCGGCTGAAGGGTTTAAGCGGTCTACGGCTATGCCCATGAAACCACCGCTGAGGGAAACGGCCGTAAAAATAACCAGATTGCGCTTCATATTATTCATGTTATGACTGATTCTCTCCTGTAAGGGTGTGCCAACCGGTGGGCACATAGTCACCAGCTTGCAACCGTTCTATGACTGACCGCAGCCAATCAAGGCCAGACTGATTGCTGATAATGCCATATTCTAATGTTAATAAACTTAAAAAAAGGGAACGCCGCTGGCTGGTCTGCTGGAGTTTAGCCACTGTGTCCGCGTAAATTTGGGCGTACACTGCCAGGTGCTCTTCAAGGGCTTGCTGCTCGTGCTGTAACAGGCTGAGCAGTTCCTCATCTGTTAAGTTGCCGCCAAAAAAGACCTGGATCAAGAGTGGCTCCCGGTAATCTTGTGGTGGCAAGGGTGTGGCTAACCAGCGATGGAGTTCGGAACGGCCGTTTTCTGTGAGACGATACAGCTTCATATCCAGCCGTTCTTCCCGTTCCACCACCTCCACCTCCACCATTCCCTCTTCAGCCAGAGCCGCCAGAGTACGATAAATCTGGCTCTGATTAGCCGGCCAAAAATGGCGGACTGAGTTATCAAAAGCCTTTTTCAAATCATAACCAGACAGCGGCTCAGGGGCAAAAGATAAAAAACCTAAAATCGCGTGTTTAAGAGACATGGTTTCTCTGTTCCTTGCAATGCTTTCTAATACTATAGTACTTATACTATAGTATTAGTACTATATATCTTGTGTGGCAATTTGTCAATCCCCCAAACTATAGAAATGGGGGTACTAACGGCCGTTGGCAATCATCTCTGGGGCTTGTATAGTTCTGACGAGGCAATAGATACTTTGGAGAGAGGCTGACGCAATGGACAAGGCTCGCATACTAATAGTCGAAGATGAAAAACTGGTGGCCTTGTCGCTCCAAAAGAAGTTGCAAAATTTGGGCTACGATGTGCCCATCATGACTGGATATGGGGAAGAAGCCGTGCAATTAGTCATAAAGCATCAACCGGATTTGGTTATGATGGACATCATGCTGTTGGGCAAAATGGATGGCATCATGGCCGCCGAGGCGATACGCCAGCATGTGGATATCCCCATTATTTACCTGACAGCCTATTCGGATGAGATAACCTTGCAGCGGGCCAAGTTAACACAGCCATTGGGCTACTTGCTGAAGCCGTTTGATGATCGCACCTTGCAGACAGCTATTCAGGTGTCTTTATATCGGCATCAGATGGAAAAGCGTCTGAAAGAGAGCGAGGCTTTTTTCAGGGTGTTGTTTGATATGGCCCCTGTGGGGATGATTGCGGCGACGAATGACGGCCGTTTCCTCCGGGTGAATCAGGCTTTTTGTGACCTGGTAGGGTACACTGCCGAAGAGCTGGTTGGGCAGCACTTCACCATTCTAGCCCATCCCGATGATGCCGCATTGAGCAATATTTTTGAGATACCAACCCTGCCGCCAGACAAAACGCAGGTTCAGACGGAAAGACGATGTGTCTGCAAAAACGGCCGTATCGCCCACATCTCTTTGCACATGACATGCTTTTATGGCGACAACGAACACATGCCCTTTGTGATCGGCCAAATTGTAGACATAACCGAACGGGTAATGAGCGAAGCCGAAAAGGTCGCATTGTTAACCGAGCAGAAGCAGTTGATTGAGCTAAACCAAAAAGCGCGGCACAAAGCCGAAACCATGCAAGCCGCCAACATGGCTTTAAGCCAAAGCCTTGACCTTAATCAGGTATTGGAAACATTGCTCAATTTTCTTTCACAACTTGTGCCCTATGACAATGCCGTAGTGATGCTGTTAGCAGAGAATGGACAGTTAAAGGTGCAGGCGGTGCGCGATAATCGCCCGCTGCCGCCTACCTCAGAGAAACAGGCCAAACTCATCCAGCCGCCGCCGCTTGTAGAGCAGGTTGTGATCCAGCAAAAGAGCCTCATCATTGACGACACACAAACACAACCCAACTGGGAGTATCGCCCCAGCAGTGTCCACGTTCGCAGTTGGCTGGCTGTGCCCCTAATTGCGGGCAACCATACCATTGGCCTTTATTCCCTGACAAAACGTGAGGCTCATGCGTTTCATGATGAACATCGCCAATGGGCCGAAGCGTTGTCGTCGCAGGCGGCCGTAGCCATTCAAAATGCACAGTTATATGCCGATTTGCAGGCACAAATGGCAGAACTGCAAGAAATTCAGGCCATTGCAATTCAAAATGAAAAGATGTCGGCGTTGGGCAGATTGGTAGCCTCGCTGGCCCATGAAATCAACAATCCCATCCAGGCCATGCAGGGCTGCCTGACGCTGGGGATGGAGAAATTGGCGCTGGGTGATCAGAAAACGGCCGATTATTATCTCCAAATCGTCCAAACAGAAATCGGGCGCGTGGCCCGCATCGTGCAAAACCTGCGCGACTTCTACCGGGTCACACCAGAGCAGATGCAGCCAACAGATTTGGAATCTATTCTGGACAGCGTCCTGCAATTAGCCCATAAACAGTTAGAACATCACGGTATCGTGGTCTCGCGCTCGGCACATGCCAAATTGCCCACCTTGCTGGCAAATACTGACCAGCTTAAGCAGGTTTTTCTCAACTTGATATTGAACGCGATAGATGCGATGCCCGAGGGCGGGAGGCTCCGGATTCAAACAGATTCGACCGTGATGCCCACCACCAGCCGTATACCAGAGATGCCGGCTGTTTACGTAGCCCTTAACAATGAGGGCGAACCGATTGATGCGGCTATTTTACCGCATCTGTTTGAACCTTTTTTCACGACAAAAGAGGATGGCTCTGGTCTTGGTTTGTCCATCAGTTATAGTTTGGTGGAGGCGCATGGGGGACAAATCGCTGTATCGAGTGATCGGCAGTCGGGGACAACGTTCACGATCTGGCTGCCGGTTGTAAGTTAGATGTATGATGCAAGGTGTGATTTTAGTTGTAGAGGATGAAAAGAATATTCGGCTTTTTTTACAAGATTTGTTGGTGGCAGATGGCTACACGGTAACGGCCGTTGCCAGTGGCGAAACCGCCCTGCCCCACCTTGCGCAGCAAACCTTCGATCTGGTCTTGCTGGACCTGAAGCTGGGCAAGGGGATGAGTGGCATTGACCTATTGCACATTCTGCGGGAGCAAACGGCCGATACCACCGTCATCATCTTAACCGCCTATGGCTCATTGGAAACGGCCGTAGACGCATTGCGCCTGGGCGCACACGACTACCTGCTCAAACCCTGCCCCGCCGACACCCTGCGCCAAAAAGTGCAGCAAGGGCTGCAAAAATATCAGCAAGTGCGGCAAAAAGAACAGGCCCTGAGCCAGTTAGAGCAAACACTTACCCATACCCTGGCCGATATCCGTGCCGCCATTACCCCGCCTACGGCCACCCCCCCGCCGCCCCCAGAACGATTTCTACGGCGGGCCAACCTCATCATTGACCGCACCCGCCATACAGCTACCTTTCATGGTTATTTACTCGATCTGTCGCCCGTCCAGTTCGACCTGCTGCATTATCTGGCAGAAATATCCCCCCAAGTCGTGTCATCCCAAGAGCTGGCAGACAAAGTGTGCGAATACCAGCTAGATGAGTGGGAGGCCAGCAACATCATCCGCCCCCATATTTACCGACTGCGCCAAAAAATGAAGGCGGCCAGTGGTGTCGAGTCGCCCATCCAAACTGTGCGCGGTGTTGGCTACACCTTATCCTAAGAACCAGAATTGAATTTGTGCCCGGAAGAACGGAACCACCACATAACAACCACAAAGCTGTGACACTCAACTGTTAACCAATTTGATACAGTGCCATCATGATGTCACTGTCCGCAGCTGACCATAACAGCGATACAGAATACCTGCTAAACCCATACCAAATATTACTCGTCGGCCTGGAAGCTGCTGGCATATTCACACCTCTAATCGCTGACCTGCCCCTGCCGACACGAGTTGTCCACGCTGCCACTGGCGAGGAGGCCTTAAATTGGCTGCAAGAAAAACCAGTGGGCGTGCTCGTTTCCGATCATTTTTTGGCAGATATGACCGGCGTTGACCTGATCAAAACTGTACGTCGCCTGGGCCTGGGCGATGTTTATACGATCTTGTTGATTGCCGATGAAGTATATGGTCGTGTTCTTGCCCTGAACAGTCGTTTTGCCATAGATAGTTATCTTACGCCGACTCAAAATCATTTTTTTAATTTATCCCTATTACGTCAGGCGTTAAACGGCCGTTCTCCCCATTTATTAAAAAGGTAAATTCCATGCTAGCGATATCATCTCTTCAACCCACAATAATCACGATACCCCTTTGGCCTTCACCCGATGAATCTGTTCACGCCAGAACCGTTCTCATCATTGACGACGAACCCATTGTACGAATGGCCGTTGCCGACATTTTCCAAGAGCTGGGCTTCCAAACAATCATGGCAGCGAATGGCGAAATGGGCATTTTACGTTACCAGGAACATGTGCAAACCATTGACCTTGTAATCCTGGACTATTGGATGCCCGGCAAGCACGGCGACCAGGTTTTTGACGAACTGCGTAAAATCAACCCCGCTGTCAAAGTCATCGTTTCCTCCGGTTTCCTAGATCGCCACATCGAACACCGACTGCGCCAAGAAAAAAATGTAGCCATCCTCCCCAAACCTTATGGGCTTACAGACTTATTAGATGTAATCCATAAACTGATGCGCTAATTAGCAACCGTTCGTTTTAGGATTTGGAAGACTGGAGACTGGAGACTATGAAGTCTCCAGTCTCCAATCTCCCATCTCTCGCCGGTTTCTTTGACAGCCCCCTGACTTTGGCTATAATCCCCTCTGCACACGGCCCTGTAGCTCAACTGGCAGAGCATCTGACTCTTAATCAGCAGGTTGAAGGTTCGAGTCCTTCCAGGGTCATCATCAATAGCCGCCACTCCAGGCGGCTTGTTTGTTTCTGAGGCAAAATTCACCATGCTGTGCATTCAACAAGCAACCATCATAACCCCTGATTCCGTGTTAGAAGACGGTGATGTTTTGGTGGCAAACGGCCGTATCCAAACCATCGCCCCCACCACCCAGCTAGCCATCCCCGCCGAAGCCGAAATCATCAACGCCGCCGGTCACTACCTCGTCCCCGGCTTCATAGACATGCAGTGCAACGGCGGCTTTGGGCTAGATTTCACCCACGACCCCCGCACCATTTGGGAAGTTGCCGCCCGTCTGCCCCAGTACGGCGTGACCGCCTTCTTGCCCACCATCATCACCTCACCCTTGTCAACAATGGCCCTGGCCCAGCAGGTAATGGGCCAACGGCCGTCCACCTTCACCGGCTCCGAACCCCTCGGCCTGCATCTAGAAGGCCCCTTCCTCAACAGCGCCAAAAAAGGGGCACACAACCCCATCCACTTGCAGCTTCCACCCACGCCAGAGATGCTAGATTGGTCACCGGAAACGGCCGTTGCCCTCGTCACCCTCGCCCCCGAACTACCTGGCGCTTTAGAATTGGCCGCCGCCCTCATTAAACGCGGCCTCATCGTCAGTGCCGGGCACTCCATGTCCTCCTACGAAGAAGCCAACAGCGGCATCGCCGCCGGCATCCGCTACGCCACCCACCTCTTCAACGCCATGCCCCCCCTGCACCACCGCCAGCCCGGCCTGCTGGGGGCCGTACTCGCCGACGAGCGCGTCACCATTGGCCTCATCGCCGATGGTGTCCACATCCACCCGACACTCGTCAAGCTCATCTGGCAGGCCGTTGGCCCCCGGCTCAACATCGTCACCGACGCGATGGCCGCCCTGGGAATGCCCCCCGGCCAATATCAAATTGGCGACCAAACCGTGACCGTTAGTGAGCAGCAAGCCCAGTTAGCCGATGGCACATTGGCCGGCTGCATCGTGCCGTTGGATGCCGCCCTGCGCAATCTCATGGCCTTCACCGGCTGCTCCCTGGCCGAAGCCTTGCCCACCATCACCACCATCCCCGCCCGCCTGCTCGGCCTCGCTCAACACAAAGGCCAAATCGCCCCCGGCTTCGATGCCGATCTGGTGCTGCTAACGGCCGATTACCACGTCCAAACCACCATCATAAACGGCAAAATCTATCAATAGCGATTAGAGACTGGAGACTAACAATCTCCAGTCTCCAGTCTCCAATCGCCCACTTCCCCATGTCCCTCAAAACCACCCACCTCTACCGCGAAATCCACGAACAACCCACCGTTTTAGAACGTGTGCTGCTGCACGAACGGCCGATCCTCCGCCAACTAGCCCAGGCCATCAAAGAACGCGGCATCTCCCACGTTATTATTGCGGCGCGGGGGACTAGCGATAATGCTGGTCGCTATGCGCAATATGTTCTGGGTTCGCTTAACGGTCTCACCGTTGCCCTGGCTACCCCTAGCCTCTTTTCCATCTATGGGCAGCCACCCCGCTTTGGCCAGGCACTGGTGCTGGGCATCAGCCAGAGCGGGCAAAGCCCCGATATTGTGGCCGTGGTGGCCGAGGCCAAACGGCAGGGGGTGTTAACGGCCGTCTTCACCAACACCCCCAACTCTCCCCTGGCCCAAGAAGGCGATTTCGTCATCAACCTGCAAGCTGGCCCCGAAAAATCTGTGGCGGCCACCAAAACCTACAGCAGTGCCCTCATGGCTATTGCTTTGCTGGGCGCGGAACTGAGCGGCGACAAAGAACAGTTAGAAGCACTATTGGCTGTGCCAACGGCCGTTTCCCTCACCCTCAGCATGAACGACACCATCGCCCAAATCACCCCCCGCTACCGCTACATGGAACACTCCATCGTCATCGGGCGCGGCTACAACTACGCCACCGCCTTCGAGATGGCCCTCAAAATGAAGGAACTCACCTACTCCATCGTCGAACCCTACAGCAGTGCCGACTTTCTGCACGGCCCCCTGGCCCTCATCGAGCCAGGTTTTCCCGTCTTTGTCATCGCCCCCTCCGGCAAAATGCAAGCCGAATTAACCGACTTCGTCCAAACCCTGCGCCAACGTCAGGCCGAAGTCATCGCCATCAGCGATGTGCCCGAACTGCTTAACCTGGCACGCATCCCCCTGCCCCTGCCCCAACCCCTGCCCGAATGGCTCTCCCCTATCGCCGCCATTGTGCCGGGGCAGCTTTTCGCCCTGCACCTAGCCCACACCCGCGATTACAATGTAGATGCCCCCCGCGCCATCCAAAAAGTAACGGAAACGCATTAAGTGGAGATTGGAGACTAGCAGGCTGTGGGAAAAGTGGCCGTAGGCGCGGTATCCTTACCGCGTTCCCCGAGCGCGAAAGGGATTTCGCGGCTACAAATTGGGGTTCTCCGACAAACTGCTAGAGATTACCCAATCTCCAATCTCCAGCCTCCCTTAAATTACAACTGCTGCGCCACATCGCCCATGCGGGCAAAGACCACATCCCCCTGCGCCCGGCAATGGTTGATGAACTGTTCCAGCATCGCCACACGGTGCGCCCGGCCAATGACCTGGGGGTGCATGGCGACGGTTAGGATGCCGTTGTCTACATTTTGGTGCATCCAATCGTAATCGGCCGTCCAAATTTCCAACACCTTGCTGGGGGCCGATGTGCCATTGCGATAGGGCGAGAAGGTGAATTGGAAGTGGGGCCAGTCGTCAAACTCAAAACACATGGGCAGCTCCCACAAGCGGGCTTCACGCCCCTTCACCAGCGGCGACTGTGCCGACACCTGATCACCCAGACGGGGATGATACGGCCGAAAATCATCAGCCATCAAGCTCGAATCATACAAAAAGCCAAACTCCTCCAATAAGCTGAGGGTGTGCGGCGAATAGTCGGCCGAGGGCGAGCGGTAGCCGAGTGGTTTGATGCCGATGTTAGCCAGAACGTGCAAAGCGCGTTCCATATCCTGCCGCTCTTCGTCATAACTTTGCTCGCTGGGGTCGGTGTGGGCGTAGGAGTGGTGGGCAATTTCGTGACCAGCCGCCAGAATCGGCTCCACCATCTCGGGGAAGGATTCGATGGTGTGGCCGGGGATGAAAAAGGTGGCGGGGATTTGGTGCTGCTGGAGCAAATTGAGCAAACGAGGCACACCCACCCGCGCCCCATATTCGCCCCGCGCCAACATAGCGGGTGTGGTATGGCTGTAGCCGTACCAGACGGACAGGGCATCAAAATCAAAGGTAAGGCAGATGGTGCTGTGGGGCATGGTTTACTCCTAAGGTGAGGGGGTGGTGTAGTGGTATATTGGTGTAATGGCATACACCACTACACCAATACACCTAAATCTCTACAAAAAACGGCCGTATGCAAACGGCCGTAACAACTCTGGCACATTCCCCGACATAGCCCAAGCCGCCAGCAGTTGGGTGATGGCTGGGGCAATGGCCCAGCCATGCCCCGACCAGCCCGTGCCGACAAGCATATTGGCCGCTCCCGGCAGGCGATCTATGATGGGAATGTTGTCTACTGTTTCCGTCTCCCAACGATCCGCACTGGCCTCCTTCACGCCAACCCCAGCCAAACAAGGGTACACAGCCACCGCTTCGGCCAGATTGCCCGCCACCTGATCAGGCTGAGTTTCGCCTCGGTTCGTATCGGGATTCCATTGGCCGCGCCAGCCGCCAGAGATCATGATCTCGCCGCCAGGGTTGCTTTTCATGGCTAAGGTGCGGCTGGCGTGACCGATGAGGTGGCGCAGCGGCATGGGGTCTATGGCCTCGGTGAGCATAACCTGGGGCAGCCGCCACCAGATGGGAAGAGTCACACCCAGTTCGGCCTGGACGATTTGGGGGACGTGCAGGTTGGAGAGGAGCAGCAGGGTGTGGTTGACGGGGATGCGTTCGTCGGTGGTGGTGCGAACGGCCGTTACCCGTTCCCCCCGACGTTCGAGAGAGGAGACGGCCGTTCCCTCCCGAATCTCCGCCCCCAACTGCCGCGCCGCCTGGGCATAACTGCGCGTGGTGGCCGTGTGATCGGCCACGCCATCGAGGGGACAGTAAAGCGCGGCCAAAATCGCCTCACTCACATAGGGTTCCATCTCGCGCAGTTCGTCTTGCGCGACAAGGCGGGAAGGGATGCCCTTCTGATTTTGCAGCCAGGCGCGGGCCGAGGCTGTGCGCAACTCTGGCTCGCGCTCAAACAGCAGCAAATGGCCGCTGCGCTCGTAGCCCGTAAACCCATCCAGTTCTTGGTGTAAAGTCGGCCAGATGTCATAGGCCATTTGCATGAGGGGAAGTTCGCGGGCATCACGGCCGTTGGCTCGCACACCGCGCTTGCCCAAACCCCCAGACGCGCCGCTGGCAATGGTCTTGGCCTCCAGCAGCAGCACCTCGGCCCCCTGCCGTGCCAAATGCCAGGCCACGCCACAGCCATACACCCCACCACCAACAATGACAAAATCGGGCATGGTTTTCCTCCTTAAAAAGCAGCAGGTAGCAGGTGGCAGGTGGCAAGTACCTGCCCCGTGCCACCTACCACCTGCTACCCGCTCTCCTCCAAACACCATCCCTGTTGAAATTCCTCAATACGCTGGCGTAAGAGGTTGGGAATGGGAATGGTTTGTTGGGTGTGGTAGTTGTAGGTGACTTGGGTGGTGTGGGCGGTGGCAATGTGACGGCCGTTATCAGCATCAATCCGATAAGCCAAATCAAAACTCTTGTTACCAAGCCGCGTCACGCCTACACCCACTACCAGATTCTCACCCAAGAAGGCGGGGGCCACATAGGTGCAGTTAGCCTGCGCCAAAATAATGGGCGCGTCCATGATATTGGGCGTGGCCCACAAATGGGACACATACTTAATCCGCGCCGTCTCCAAAAACATAAAAAAGGTGACGTTGTTCACATGCCCCATCGCATCCAGGTGATGAAAAATCACCTCTACGGGGTATTGATAGGGATATTCTGCTGCTTGCATGGGGGAGAAGGGGTGAAAACGTAATATTGGTCTTTAAATAATTGATCGGGTAATAAATGAATGTAGAGCGATTTTGTAAATCGCTCGGACGATTTACAAAATCGTCCCACACCCATTACCCGATTTACTTCTTAAACTGCAATATTACGTTTTACGTTTTAGACCAATTTTGCTTCGAGCTTAATCTCGGCAGCGGCCAAGAGGCGGGAAATGGGGCAGTTTTGTTTGGTGCCCGCCGCAATGGTCTGGAAAGCCTCATCATCTAAATTGGGCACTTCGGCTTCGCAAAACAGTTCGATGGTGTGGACGGTGGGTTTGCCATCTACCGGGCCGAGATGCACTTTGGCGGTGGTGCTGATGCGGCCGGCGGTGTGCCCAGCACGGCCCAAATCGGCCGAAAGGGCCATCGAAAAACAGCCAGCATGGGCAGCGGCCACGAGTTCTTCAGGGTTGGTGCCTTCGCCTTCTTCAAAACGAGAGGCAAAGGTATATGGCCCTTCATAGGCACCACTCTTCATTTTCATCACGCCGTTGCCTTCGCGCAACGTTCCATTCCACACAGCTTCAGCTGAACGTACTGTCATTTTGTTGACCTCCAAAAGTAAAGATTACTGCCTACTATAAATCGCCTCGTTAAAAAGGCAAATGTTTGGGAAAACGTAAGGCGCCGTAGCCGCGAAATCCCTTTCGCGTTCGGGGAACGCGGTAAGGATACCGCGCCTACGGCCACTTTTCCGAAAGCCTGCTAGCCTTTGGAATAAATGGAACCAACCGCCGCCAGGCGGTGTATAGTTGTTAGATGGTCATCACCGAGAGAGAAGAGGCGGCCAACGGCCGTTTAACAGACCTCATTATCCAGGCCCGTCAGGGCGACAATGCCGCCTGGGAACTGCTGGTGCGGCAGCATCAAGAGGCCGCCTTCCGGCTGGCTTACCTCATCGTGGGGGATGCCGCCGAGGCGGAAGAGGCCGCGCAGGATGCTTTTGTGCGGGCTTATTTGTCGCTGGATCAGTTTGATACGGAACGGCCGTTTCGTCCCTGGCTGCTGGCAATTGTGGCTAATTTAGCCCGTAACCGCCGCCGCAGTTGGGGCCGCTACTGGGGCATGATTCAGCGCTGGTGGCAGGCCAAAGAAGCCACCCCCGAAAATATCCCCCAAGACGAGGCCGATTTGCTGTGGCAGGCCGTGCAGAAACTGCGTCCGGCAGCGCAAGAGATTATCTATCTGCGCTACTTTTTAGAATTGTCCGAAGCAGAAACGGCCGATACCCTGCAAATCCGCCCCGGCACCGTCAAATCCCGCCTGCATCGCGCCTTGCAGCAGCTTCGGGCCATCATCGAAACCGATTTCGCCGAACTGGCAGAAGACAGAAAATGAACGAACAACAGTTACAAGAAATCAGCACCACCTTCCGTTACCCGGCCACACCCGATTTGGTGGTGAGCGTGCGGCGCAAATTGGCAAAACCGCGGCCAGTGAGCCAGTCAGCACCACGCCGTTTAGCCTGGGCAGTGGTGATATTGTTGGCTTTATTGGCCGCCAGCCTGGCTGTGCCGCAGGTGCGAGCGGCCGTTTTACGCATCTTCAAAGTTGGGGCCATAACCATCATTGTGCCGGAGGAGGAGGAAGAGAAGGGAGCAACGGCCGTTCCCACTGCCGCCGCCACCCCCGCCGCCAACATCCTGCTCAACCCCGCTGGTGAAACCACCCTGGCCGCACTGCAAGCCCAAACAGACAGCCCACTCTACATCCCCGAAGGCTGGGGCCTGCCCGATCGAGTCTATCGCCAGACCAGCGATTGGCCCGGCGTGGTCATCTTTGTCTGGCTAAAGCCAGATTCCGCAGATGAAGTACAGCTAAGTCTGTACCAGATCAATTCACCTAATTTCGTCTACAAACAGGCAGAACGCTTACAAGAGGCGAGCGTTCAGGGGCAGCCGTCGTTTTGGCTGGAGGGTGGCCACTGGCTGCAACTGCAAAATGGCACCGTGCAGCCCTGGCTGTTTGTGGAAGGCGGGGTGCTGGTCTGGTGGTCAGAAACGGCCGATATGACTTTCCGCTTGGAAAGCGGCTTATCTTTAGAAGAAGCGAAAGCCATTGCCGAGTCTTTGGTTCTATTAAAGGAGTAAATGATGTTACAGAAATTGTCCAGATTGAAGTGGTTGATTGTGATTGTGGTGATGCTGGCGCTGCCCTTAGCCGCGCAGGCTGGCGGCTGGGCGGTGCTAACAGTAAGCAGCCTGCCTACAGAAGTTTTCGCCCATCGGCCGTTTACCATTGAATTCGCCGTGCGCCAACATGGCAGCCATTTTATAAGCGGGTTATCGCCGCAGGTAACGGCCGTTGCCGCCACCAACGGCGACAGCATCACCTTTCAGGCGGTCGAGGCCGACCGCGAAGGCTATTACACGGCCGAAATCACCCTGCCCACAGCAGGCCAATGGCGCTGGCAAATAGATGCGTTTGGTTATGATCATGTCATGCCTCTCTTAAATGTAGCCGAAGGTGGGAGCCAGCCAGCCAGCAGCCCGCCTGTATCCATGCCACTCACCACCTGGTGGCCGCTCAGTGCTTTGGGGGTGGTGGCCTTGATCGCAGCCCTCTACGCCTGGCTGCAAAAGCGCACCCATGCGCGGCTAGGGCTGGCGTTTTTGGCTGTTTTTCTGGTTTTAACGCCTCTTGTTTGGCGCACGGGGGAATCGGAAACGGCCGTTGCCCAACAAACGGCCGTGCCCGCCATCACCCCCGAAGAGATAGGGCCAGCCCTCTTCATCAGTAAAGGCTGCATCACCTGCCATCAAAACGAAGCCGTCACCCTCGCCCGCAACTTTGCCCCCATCGGCCCCAATCTCACCCATTACCAGGGCAACCCCGACTTTCTTCGTACATGGCTAAACGATCCTGCCGCCATCAAACCAGAAACCATCATGCCCAACCTTGCTCTTAGTCCGAGCGAAATCGAAACGCTCATCACCTTCCTCACCATCGAGTAAACCATGATTACTGTTCTTAGTGACTTGTGCTATACTCCCGCCCATGAAGTACAAAAACCGTCATGCTATCGAAAAGATGCGCGTTTCTGGGCAAATGGTTGCTGAATGTTTCGCGCTGTTACAAGAAAATATCCAACCAGGAGTCAGCCTGCGCTTTTTAGACCAACTTGTGGCCAACTATTTGAAGAAATTTGGAGCCGAGCCGCTATATCTCGGCTACAAGGGCAGCCAAAAGGATCATCCCCCTTTCCCTGGCGTTATCTGCGCCTCTGTCAACCACGAAATCTGTCATGGTCTGCCCGATGACCGCATTTTGCACGAAGGGGACATCATCGGCATTGACATTGGCCTGAAATACAAAGGTTTCTGCGGCGATGCCTGTGTCACCTTTCCCGTGGGGAATGTATCGCGGCGAACACAGCGATTACTTGATATTGGGCAAGCCGCCTTGTGGAAAGGAATTGAAGCCGCGCACAATGGCAATTATCTGAACGACATCGGGGAGGCTATTCACAGTTATGCCGATTCGCAGGGGGTATCGGTGGTGCGGGAATGGGGCGGGCATGGCATTGGCCGCGCCCTGCATGAATGGCCTTCTGTCTCCCATGTGCGCCAAAGCGAAAGAGGTGTTCGTTTGCGCCCCGGCATGACCTTTACGATTGAGCCGATGATTAATGAGGGGACGTATGAATGGGTTTTGCTGCCAGATGGCTGGACGGTGATAACGGCCGATCAAGCCCTTTCCGTGCAATTTGAACACACCGTCGTCATCACCAACAACGGCCCCGAAATCCTCACCAAACTATAAGCTACACTTTCTCTGGTAAGGCACGGTGGGCAACAGTTTCCGGCCAGGGATCAATATCCAAAACTTTGCAGTAGATATAACGGCCAATCACCCCCGCCGAACTCAACACAGGAATAATAATCAGCGTCACCAACACGCCTGCCAGGGCCAGCGATCCCATCACCGCAATAAACACAACTGCCGGATGAAGCTGCACCCATTGGCCGATAACTCGGGGACGCAGCCACACATTCTCCACCATCTGAATCAGGCCAAAGACAATCACCACCAACAAGGCAACCCAGGTGCTAGACAACGCAAAAAACGTGGAGCCATCCACCCAGGCTACAGCCGCCGCAATAAGCATGGCAATGACCGGGCCAACCGAAAGAATCGCATCCAAAATGCCAGCCAACAGCCCCAACGCCGCCGCCCCAGGCACACCAATAATCGCCAGCCCCACCCCCGACAGAATGCCCACAATCAACATCAGCACAAGCTGCCCCCGCAGATAATTGTTCCATACCGCTTGCACTTCAAAGTATAAACGGCGCACATCCGTCTGGTACTCATCTGGGGCCAAATTCAAAATCCATTCACGCAAGATGTGCCAATCTTGCAATAAGTAAAAAGTCGTCACCAAAATCACCAAAATCCAGGCCAAATTTGTGGACGTGCTAGAAATAACCCCCAAAATCAAATCGGGGCTGATGAAATTCGCTGAGGCCACACCAAAATTGGTCACAACTTGATTGAGGGGGATTTCAAAACCCATGATGACCACAGGCGAAGCCAATGCTTCTAGCTGCGCCTGCACCAAGGTTAATTCATCCGCCAGGTTGCCCACCTGCTCGGCAATGACGGGAGCCAAGATAATGCCTAGTGTGATTAAGACGGCCAATGAGAGCAGATAAACCAGCAGAACCACCCATCTGCGGGGCAGTTTGGTGCGGGTGTTGACAAAGGCCACTCCGGGGTTTAGCACATAGGCCAACAAAGCGGCAATCGCCAAAGGGCCAATCAGCCCCCTGGCTGCAATTAAAAACCAGACAAACCCGGCAAGGGCCAGGGTGAGGACAAAATAACGTGTTGTTTTACTCCAGCTCCGGCTCATTCTTTTGATTTTAGCCTCTTTTCAAAAAGTTGTAAGGGTCATCAGGCGACCTCTTGTCCAGGTAATCACTGAACAAGTGGATAGGCCCCTCGCCTGTTCCTTATACGTGGGGACAGGCCGCTCCGTTGCCTGATGTATGAAAATCTGTGTCAACCTATTATGTTACCAACAAATATTAGAAAGGAGTTGGATCATGGCAAAAAGGAACACACGAACAACTTGGGAGACTGAAGACAAGAGGTAGTTTAGTCTCCTGCCCCCAGTCTCCAGTCCCCCGCCTACAGCTTCACTGCCTGCCCCAAACTCTTGGCAATCTTCATCTCCAAATGCGTTTTAGCCAGGATGGGTTGGTATTTGGGTGGATGGCTGGCATCGTGGCAGGTGTCAATGCAGGCAATGGTGGCGTTGGGGTTGGGGTTGTGGAAGAAGGCCATAGATTGGCGGCGACGGCCGTTTGTATCCACACGCGGCACCACACGATGTAACGTCGAAATCCAGCGGTCATTCGTCCAGTTCATCATCAAATCACCAATATTGATAATAAAATGCTCGGCGGGGGCAATCACATCCACCCACTCACCCTGCCGATTCTGCGCCTGCAAGCCGCGTGAATCGGGCGACCACAAAATGGTCAACGTGCCGTAATCGGTGTGTGCGCCAGCGCGGGTATGCTCGGCACTTTTGCCATCAACCGGCGGATAGTTCAGCAGCCGCAAAATGGTGCGCGGATCGTCTGTTTTGTCATCAAACCAATCTTCGGGCAAGTCCAACGCCAGGGCAAAGAGGTGCATCAAATCAGCCGCCAGCCTCAGCAGTGCCTGATAATAGTCACCGCAAGCCGCTTGCAGTTCCGGCAAGTCCGGCCAAATGGCCTCGCTGATGGGCAAGGTGAGGTTGAGCGACTCTTTGACATCGAGCATCTTTTTGTCATCCAGGCTGGCCGCCAGATGTTCGCCTTCGGGGCCGATGTAGCCCATGCCGCCCGGAGCCATCGCCGCCTGTTTAGCAGCCAGCGGCAAATCAAAAAATGCGCGTGCCGCGTCATTGGCTCGCTGCACCACCGCCAGCGGAATGCCATGCCCCCGAATGGTGAAAAAGCCAATATCCAGGCAAGCGCGGTTAATCTGTTGGGCAACGGCCGTCTTGCCACTGCCATCAAAATAAGGGGTCAAATCAATTACAGGAATTTCGTTCATGATTAAAACTGCTCCAAAGCTGCATCAAAATCAGCGATCAAGTCTTCAACATCTTCCAGCCCAGCCGAAACCCGAATCATGCCATCGCTGATGTTCATACGGGCGCGTTGTTCGGGGTCAATGTCTAAAAAGGCCATCGTGGCTGGCACCTGGGTGGTGGTGCGCACACCGCCCAGGCTGGCGGCGAAGGTGGCTAACTCTAAGCGGTCGAGGACGCGAACGGCCGTCTCCCCATCAGCCACCTCAAACGTCAACATCGCCCCAAACTTGGGCATCTGCGTCTGGGCAATCTGGTGCTGCGGATGCGACGGCAAACCGGGATACCAGACACGCTTCACCTGCGGATGGCCCTCAAAATGCCGCGCCAGAGCCATTGCCGTTTGGCACTGCCGCTCCACCCGCACCGCCAACGTCTGAATACCGCGCAGCAGCAGCCAGGCATTAAACGGCGACAGCGGCGATCCCCACTTCACCATCGTATTCCAGCGAATCTGCTCCAAAAAATCCTCCGGCAGCAGTTCCGACTTCATGCAAATCGCGCCGCCAATGGCATCATTATGGCCGCCAATAAACTTGGTGGCACTTTCCAGCACCAAATCCACGCCCCAGGCCAACGGCCGACAGACATAGGGGCTGGCAAAGGTATTGTCACACACCACCACAATGCCGTGTTGGTGGGCCAACGCCACCAGCGGCGGAATGGCCGGCACTTTCATGCTGGGGTTGGCGATGGTCTCCAGATACAGCACCTTGGTGTTGGGCTGGATGGCCTCGGCGACGGCTTCCCGATCGGCCGTATCCACAAACGTAGTGCTGATGCCATAATCCGTCAGCCGATGATCCAGTGATTCATGCGTCGAACTGTACGTCGTCCAATCACAGACCACATGGTCGCCGCTCTTGAGCAGGCCAAACAGAGCCACGGAAACGGCCGCCATACCCGAAGCCGTCGCCAAACAGGCATCGGCCCCCTCAATGAGGGCCATCTGCTCTTCAAATTGATATTCGGAGGGGTTGCCACAACGGCCGTAAATATTCACCGTCTTCCGCTCCCCGTCCACCACCCGCTGATAAATCTCCGCATCATACTGAAAACTCGACGACATATAAATCGGCGCATTAATGGATTGCGTGGCCGCATCCGGCGGATAATAAACCGCCTTACTGGCAAAATTCAAATTTGCTCGTTTCTCAGGGTTCATACATCTACCTCATTCCTCAAAATTTAGTCCCAATGGTATCAGGTAGAGCAGCACAATAAAAACAAATATGCCCGTGCGCCGCTTCTTCGACGCACGGGCATATTTTCTTATACCCCTCAACAGCTAACCCTCTGGGCGGTTCTTACGAATGAAACGCTTCCAAAGAGGGTTGGAATAGTGGGCGGGTCAAAACCCGCCCACAAATCTCTTAATTACCGCGCATCACAAAGGGGAGGAAGACGGAATAACCGACTTCTTGGGCCAGTGTGAAGGTGGCCGTGACATTTTGAGCCATGTCCATCGTGATCACACAATCACCTGTGCCCGTACACGCCCCACTCCAACCGGCGAAGGTGGAATCTGCGTCGGGATTGGCGGTGAGGGTAACGGCCGTTCCATAATCAAACAGTTCCGTACAATCCGCCCCACAACTGATGCCTGTGCCACTCACCGTACCGCTGCCTGTGCCATCCGTGCTGACGGTCAGCAAATAGGTATTCAGCGTAAAGGTAGCGGTGACATTTTGGGCTGCATCCATCGTAAGAACACAATCACCTGTACCCGTGCAAGCCCCACTCCAACCAGTAAAGGATGAGTCCACATTGGCAGTAGCCGTTAACGTAACAACCATACCAGCACCAAAATCCTCATCGCAATCAGAGGGGCAGTCAATCCCCACTGGGTCGCTGGACACTGTGCCGCTGCCTGTGCCGGCCAGGGTAACAGTGGCCGTCTCTGTCGGCTCACCATCTGTGATGGTGACAGTTGCACTGCTAATCGGGCCGAGAACAGCGTTGTCAGGGCTGCTCAAGGTCAGGGAGAATGTCTCGCTGCCTTCCGCCACAGCATCATCGAGCAGGTGAATGGTCACGCTTTTTGAGGGTTGCCCCGCGGGAATGGTTACGGTTTGGCTGATGGCAACATAGTCTATGCCAGCTTGTGCCGTGCCATCACTACTAGCAATGTTCACCGTCACATCGGATTGGGTGATGTCGCTGAGGGTGAGATTTACCAGCACAGTGCCGTTTTCTTCAACGGCCGTAAAGCCCACCTGGCTAAAAGCAACTTCAGCCGAACCAATCGGATTCATCGTCAGGTGTAAATCCGTTACTTCGGGCGGCACACCCACAACGGGGCTGATGCGTGTCTCGTAGCCTTCGGCCGTCACGACAATGTACCAACAGCCAGCGGCCACATCCCAGGCATAGTAGCCAGTCTCATCCGTCAGCAGCGGGTTTTGGGTCGGGTCAATTTCCTGCGGATCGGCTAAGGGGTTGCCCAAACGGCCGATCTGCGGCGCAGGCGGCATCTCATTCCAGATAGACGGGCGGCTGTCTATAGTATGACACGTATCTGGAGCAACATCCGTCGGCCCCGATTTCGGCACCCAATCATCAATAGTAAACAACTGCACCGTTGCCCCCACAATAGGATCGCCAGTCACCGCATCAGTAATAAAGCCACTGGGGTCAATCAGGCCATGCCCAACTACTACCGTCATGGGTGTCCCACCACAATCATACTCAATCGAGAAGTCACCACTGGTTAAATCACCAGCAGGAACGGTCACGGAATACGTTGTGCCATTGGCCGTCATGGGATATTCAAACGTACCATTGCTTGTTGTGTCAAAGACAAGCGTCACGTTGGTTGGCGTAATGCCGCCGCTGCACGTAATCACTTTAGAGAGGGTTAAATCGGATGGGTTGTAGGGATTGAACCAGATACTCAGTTCGCCAGTTGCGGGGTCAGCATAAATATAACCACCGCCACTGGCTGTGGCTACAGGTGGCACGGGTGGGTGGAATTGAGCGTTAATATTGGGCGTAGTTTGATCAGAAACTACGGTCACTACGGTGGCACTGACGATGGTGGTTACGCCATCATATATTTGATTGCCATTTTGGCTGTAAAAATAGACATAGTAATTACCGGCTGGCAGGCCATCAATCTCATAATTACCACTGGCATCTGTCCAGCCCCAGCCTCCCCAAGAAAACGTGTCTGCGCTATAGGCATAGGCGTATGCTCCGGGAATGGGTGTGCCGTCATCCAGTTTCACCGTGCCAGTGATGCTGCCGGGAATGATAACGGTGCTGGTCACGGCATCGCTGTTATTGCTCAGGTCAATGTCTGTGTCTGCGCTGGAGATATTGATGGTGTTGGTCAGAACCGTTCCCACTGTAACCGTATCGGTAACGGTAACGTTGACGTAGATATAACCCCATTGATAAGGGGATAGCGAAGGTAGTGACCACACAAGCTCGTCACCCACTATTTGCAGCGAGGTAGCATTATAGTAGTCGTAATAATAGTTGTAGGTCACGTTGCTGGGCAAGGTGTCGGTGATGAGAACGGTATCGGCCGTTTGATTGCCAATATTTTGATAGTAGATGTAATAACCGAGTGTGTTGCCTGGCTGCGCGACACCATAGACTGATTTTTGCACGGAAAGATCGCGTGTACTCTCAGCTACCTGTACGGTGCTTTGATAGGTGTTGTTGGCTAGATTGGAATCGGCAGAGGTGGAGCTGATAGCGACCTCGTTTACAACATCTGTGCCCACAGCTATGGTATCGGTCAATTGAACAGTCAAGTAGAGATAGCCATAGGAGTAGGGGGGCAGTTCGGCCATAGACCAGGACACAACATTGCCCGTGCTTTGGGCAACTACGTTTTGCGACCCATATGACCAATGCACCCCTGAGTCTACATAGCTCAACTCTGCGGGCAGGGTGTCTGTTAGCCACACATTGTTAGCCGCTATATTGGTCCAGTTATAGTAGTAGATGTAATAGGTTAACTCATCCCCGGCTACAGCGGAGGGGGCGTAGACCCATTTTTGCACACCTATATCTGTTTCGGTGATGGAGACGAAGGCTTGGGCAGTGTCGGAAATGATGGTGCCACCGGCATCTTCGGCGATCCAGGTGGCGACATTGAGGGTGTCTTCGGTGATAACGGCCGTTGCCGTCAGGCTGTAACTTTGGCCTAAAGTAAGGGTAAACGGCTCACTGTTCAGCAATGTACCCAGCTTGTCATCGAGCAGGGTGTGCCGTGTCAGCGTATAGGTACTTTGATTGATGACTTCATAACAGTACGTTACCTCTGTGCCTGCTTCCACATTCAGTTGGTAGCTGTTGCAAGTGCCATTCAAACCAACTTTTTTCAGCAAGAAAATGCGGTTGGGCGGGGTAGATTGGCCTTCCACCCAATTCAGGGTGTTGACGAATAAGGTTGCCAGATCAGAGTTTGCCAACTCAACTTCGGAAAGAAAGTTGGAGAAGCTGGCGACGCGGCCGCTGCCTGCATCCCAACCAACCAGCCCACTTTGCGAGCCGCCACTGCTGGTGTAGAACGAGATAGCACCTGGCTTGGGTTCCAGGTAAGTCTCCGAACCGCTGATGTTGTTCAGGGAGAAGGTGAAACTGATGGGCAGACCGGCATTGATGGTGGCATCTGGCGTATCCAGTGTGTATGTGGTGTTGGGGAGAGAACCCCAGTTAGTCCAAAATGCTGGCAAAACGGCCGTAATAGGAGCCACTGAGGAGCTATGACCAAAGTTATAGACAAACCATTCGCCAGTGATGAGGCCGCCACCGTTCTGCACGTAGTCTACCAGACTGTCCTGTCCCGCTTCGGGCATGAGGCTGGTAGACCAATTGTGGCTGTTTTGCAGGATGACAGCGTTGTAAAGGCTTAAAATGGCTTGTGTGCCCGTCCAGTCGCCCGGCTGCACGCCGAGCGTCGGGCTGTTTCCACTTGCGCTAATAACATCTAACATAGCCTGGTCAGCAGTGGCATTACCACTGCTAAAAACATAGACCGCCAGCCCTGTAGTCAGAGCAGGGGTATGTGTTATCTGGGCATCGGCAGGTACGATTAAACTGTGGGGGTCGCTGCTGTTGGCCGCCCTACCTGTCACAAACAAGTTTGGTATAGGAATTTGGACCAGTGTGAGGATAGATATGATCAGAAAGATCAGGGGCATGAGGGCCAGCGCCCACCGTTTGGGGCGGCCTGGCGGGGGAAGGTATTGGGGTAAAGCTTGCATGATTTTCTCCTTTTCGATGAGATGATAAATTTGTCATTGCACATCATAGAAAAAAAACGCTTCCAAAACGCTTCCAAGCCATTAAAGGGGATGGGGGGTGGATTTGGGGACGATTGGGGTAGGTGGCGCGAGGTTTATGGGTGAAAATAAAACGGCCGTTTGCCCACCTTTTTAGGAGACAAACGGCCGTTAATCCAATTACACCTTACAGCAACTACGGGGTGTTATCCAGTTGCAAATCACGGGCATTAACGGGCTGCAACGGGCGGTTATTGCCCTCAATAATGGCAGTGAAGGCAGCAATTTGCTCGGCCGACATTTCCACCGGATTTTGCATCACCGACCAGATCACGTTTTCATAGCAAGGAGGTGTGGTTAATGAACCATTGTAACGGTAGATCGTCTTATCCGCTGGCAGCAAGCTGGCAACCTGAACTCTGTCTCCCGTGAGAATAGTTCCGTCATGGTCGGCTGGTAAATGATCCCAGACAGGGGTGAAGGCATCGTTTTGCGCCCCCTCTTTGACCATCACCCCTACCACAGCTAACCGTTTGTCGGCTGCCTGGTGGACAAGGTGCATTTCGATGGGAAATTGCTGTCCGGCGATGGCGTGTTCGCTGGGGGCATGGAAGTGGAACTGGAGGAGTTTGAATGGTACGAGTTCGTTATTGATGCGTATCTGGATTTGGCTGCCTGCAACTTGATCAACCTGGATGGTGTGGCCGTTGTTGAGGATATTTACGGCCGTTTCCCCATACTCAAAAACAATGTTCTCCAAATCGGTCATATCAGCCTCAGTCAGATCAATCGGCGACTGTTCCTGACCAAGCCCACACTTTTCATAATGGGTACTCAGTTCAGCCCAACTTGCTGGCCCGTCTTCCCCTTCATAACCAAAATGGGGATCAACAACCACACATTGGGTCTCGGCAGCCGAAGCGGTATACATCTTCAATAAATGACCCTCCTCATCCTCCATCAACCATTCGTGGCCTGTGTAGGTCACTTGGTCATGGGATTCACCGTGAGCGAGCTGCGTATACTCGGTGAGCTGATTCTGCTCCAGATCATGCCAGATGAGACGCATCTCAACACGACTGTTATTGACAAAGCGAACATTGACAGATCCTGCCGAGGGAGCCGGAATAGCAGCAATATCACAGGCGACATCCGCCACAGGGGCAGGCTCTTCCGCTTCCGCAAGCGTTTCCTCATCTGCCCCTACTTCTTCGGCCTCGCCTTCAACTGCGTCGCGAGCATCTGAGACGACATCAGATGCCTGCGTAGCTATCGCTTCTGGATCAATAGCTATATCATTGCCACAGGCTGCTAAAAAGGTCATGGCAATAATCATGATGGGAATTAAAATCTTCTTCATTGAAATCTCTCCTTGTAACAATAGGTTTTATAATGTGCCTCCGTTTTCGGATGACATGATGAATCATATCGTAAAAACGCTTCCAAGACGCTTCCAGGTAGCTGTCAAGGATGCAGGCATGTGCAGTGCTGGCTATAATCGCGGCAGCGATTGGCTTAAAGCGACTTTTTCAGCGCACTAAAAGCTATGATACGGAGAGAAACATGGCAAAAGAAATTACAGTTGGCTCAATCATTCACTTGCAAAACGGTGCGCCGAACGGCGGCTATCTGGATATGCGGGGGTGGCTTACGGAAAAACCTGTTGTCCAACATTGGGCTGATCCTCACATCCTGGCTCTAGTGTCTACACACGAGACTGAAAACCGCTCCATGGGGTCTGGCAGTTGGGAGATTGTTTCGGCACAGGGACGGCCGATTGGCGAGCCTCTCCGCATCGGTGACGAGATTCACTTACGCAATGTGTATGCAGGGGCCGGCTATCTGGACACATTTGAGTGGGTGCAGAATTTAGCCCCTTTCCGGCGTTATGGCATGGATGCGGTACAAATAGGCGTATTCACATCTAGTACCGCCAAACGTGGCGGCGGACTGTCGGGGACGTGGAAAATTCGATCCGCTCCAAACAAAGGGGAAGGGCAACCGCTGGAGGAAGGGGATGTCATTTACCTGGAAAATGGCTTTAGACATCCCCATTTTGAACCCTTTTTCTTACGCACCTATGGCAGCGTGGCGGAACATGAACTATTCAAGTCGTATGGAGGCCAACAATTTTTTGTCTTTGCGGGGGCAACCCCTTACCACTCAGAGGATACCTGGCACAAGTGGACGGTCACTTTGAGCAGCCCGCCTGAAAGCTTTTATTATCTGTGGGGTGATGTGGCAGGAAAATGGCTGGACTTCGGTGTTTTGCGAAACAGGAGCCTCAGAGGGCAGGCTATTACGGCTCTGAAAATCAGTTCTGGTGATGAGGGAAAGCGTTTGGTGGGGAAGGTGGCTTATCATGGCGAAGGGTATGTGGATTTTGAAGCGGTGTGGGCGGAGCCAAACAGGTATGAGGTCATCCACCGCTTGAATGAGCAGGATTTGGAGAGGTATCCTAACGGCCGTTGGCTCCTCGGCGGCCGTGACGATAAAAAAATCATAGCTATGGATGTGACTTCGGCCGATAACGGCCGTTCCTTCACCGGCACCATCACCTATGCTGGCGAACCCCCCATCAACATCAAGGGGCATCGCGCCACCACAACCCTATTCAACAAAAAACAGCGCACCATCCTTTATGACTTTTTTGAACCCACCTTATGGGAAGAAAAAGTGAATAGAATCAGCAATGCCCTGGCAACGGCCGTTACCGAACTAGACCAGGCCCTCTTCTCCATAGACGGCTTCTCCCTGGTAAACCTAACAGCCCTCCTCAACGCAGTTGGCAGCAAAAGCTACCAATACCTCATCAAAGAATACTACATCGCCAAAGCCCTCAAAACCCTTGAGCCAGCCGACGAGCGCCGATTTTGGCAATTTCTGCGCCAAAGCGGCGGTGTCAAAGCCATATTCGAGCAGATCAAAAAAGAAAAGCACAACAAAAGCAATACGTCCCGCGGTGATTTTAGCCATCTAAACGAAAAAGTATCCAAACTCCTAAAAACACAGACACCGCCTTCACTCCAAGAGACATGTTCACAAGCCATTGATTTTGAATTCCAAGTCATCCAACTCCTCAACATCTACACCCTATGGCGCAACATGGACGAATTCTGGCAACTGCTCAGCCACACATCCATTCAGTGCATCAACCAGTTAAACGCAGCCCACATTCTGCCACCCGTTCACCGAATGCGGGACTGTTTTCAGCAGTTCACAATGGACTTTGAAATCATACAAAGTGCCATTCAACAGCGGCAGTGGCTTAAGACCACCAACGCCAATAGCCTGGCAAACCTGCAAGCGGGCAGTCTGGTCATCACCGACAAGCTGGCAGCAATGGCCCTGGCCCCTTTCCAGCATTTGCTCTCCGAAGCCGCTCACATGATTCCCATCACCTACTTCAGCAAAACGATTCATATCCGCCAACTGCCTTATACTGACCAGTTTGTCTTCGTTGGCCTCACCTACGATCTTACTGCATCACTCACCCCTGGGTTGGCCGCAGGCGAACCCATCAACCAGATAGATGCCCCCGCCTTTGAGCTAATGGCTATTCCCCACGAGATGGGGCATTTTATGTATCATCATGCCCAACTAAAATATGAAACGCATGGCACCTTCACCGCTATGAGCAAGCAATTCGCCCACAACCCTTACTATCACTGGTGCGAGGAGATTTTTGCAGATTTATATGGCTGTGTGATTTCTGGCCCATTTACAATCTTGGGTTTACAAGCATTGCTGGCGGCAAAGGGGGCCGCCAGTGCCTTGAAAGATGACGAAGCTCACCCCACCCCCATATTACGCCCCTTTTTCTTATCGGAGATGCTGCAAACTCTGAGCCGCCTCCAATCTGAACAGTATGATTTTGCCGATGTTGCCATGACTTTGGATGCCAATTGGACGGCCGTTTTAGAGCGTTGGGGGTTCGTGACAGAAAATGTGGTAAACGGCCGTCCCGCCCGCATCCAACTCCCCAGCGACACCCAAACCCACACCGAAAATTTCATCAACATAGGCCAAGCCATCCACAACGTCAAGCCCATCATCGAAACCTTTGCCCGCGCCCTGCTCACCCTGGCCCAATTCGACCCCTGGTCAGCCAACACCACAGATGCCAAACTGCTTTCTGCCACCATACCCTGGTGCCAAAGGCAGCCTTCCTTGCCCCAATATGTTGATCAGATCAGGCAGTTAGCCGGCCACAACTTTGCCAGCAAAAAAGTGCCACACACCCATTTGAGCCAGGAATATCAGCTCAAACAAAGCATCAAAGACGAGGTAACGGCCGTCTTGCGCGAAAGAAACGACCACATAAGCTCCAAACTGTTCCAAAACATTCTAGAAGGCTGGCACGACAGCGGGCCACATGGCACTGGCGGCCATGATTAGACCTGTTCGTTTGTAATAGGCACCTTAGTGCCCTCTGGCAATAGAGCGGCGATGAATCACCTACTAAAAAAGGTGCGCTTATTTTTCGTGTAAGGACTCGAAAGACTGGAGCAGTTTTCAAAACTGCTCCAGTCTAGTCTTACACCAAATCCTGTCGCACCCTACTACAAACCAGGCATTGGCAGCAGCCTGGTTTATTTAAGCCGTTCCGCCAGGCGCGGGTTATTCAGTTCCAAGTTTAAGCGGCGGGCATCTTCCCTGGCCTGGAGGCTTTGTCCTGTTTCGCCCATTTCATCATACAACCTATACAGATAGTAGTAAGAATAAGCCTGCTCAAACAGATCCCCCAACTCATGGAAGATGTGCAACCCTTCTCTGAACAAAACAAGCGCCTCATTTAGCTTTTGCCGAGCCTGATGCAAAAGGGCCAATTGCGTTTTTACCAACCCTTCCCAGCGCAAACTGCCCAACTTGCGGAAATTCTCCAAACATTCATAGCCAAACGCCAACGCCTCATCATACTGATGGCGTTTTTTGCACAACAACAGGTGTTCATACAAAACGGCCGAATACTCCCCCATATCCCCCTGCTGCAAACTGGCATCAGCCGCTTCTGCCAAACAGCCTTCAGCCGCCTCATAGGCTTCGGCCATACTCTGAACCCGCCCCAAATAACGCAGCGTTTCCACATAGGTAGACGACAAAGGCAACGGCCGTTGCAGACTGGCCGACTGCTCTAAATAACGATACGCCGCCTGCAAATCGTGATGCTGTTTGAACTGATAAACGGCCATAAGATTCAAATTTTTAGCCACGCCCAGCCAATCTTCTTCCGCCTCAAACAATTGCCGAGACACCTCAAACAGCCTTAGTGCCTCCTCGTCCTCCCCCTGTTCACTTTGTATACGGCCGTATAAATAATTCCCCTGCGCCAGCCCCCAGCCATCCTCCAACCGCATCAACAACCGCATAGCCTCTGCTA
>JACKBT010000041.1 GCA_020634415.1 Ardenticatenaceae bacterium | reverse complement strand
TACAGAATTGCCAACTCTTGAGCACGGTTGACAGCCTGGGTGCGACTGGAAACGCCCAATTTACCAAAGATATTATTGACATGCTTTTTGACGGTGCTAAGAGCAATCACCAACTCATCGGCAATGGCCTGATTCGTCAAGCCATTGCCGATTAAAGCCAGCACCTCAAGCTCGCGGTCACTTAATGGTTCAATTAACAATTGATTGGGATCGGGCGGTGTAGATATCTCATCTGGGCCTGGGTCTATGGCCTGCATCAGGCGGGTAACATATTCAGGGGCAGCGCCCTGCGTTAAACAGGCCGCCAGTAATTCCCGCATGGGCTGCCCTTCATTGACGAATAGCCGGACGTATCCTTCCGGTTCAGCCAGAGATAGGGCGCGTTGCATGGCGGCAACGGCCGTTTCCATCTCCCCCTGTGCCTGGTAGGCCAACGCCTGCAGCACCAGAATTTCGATCAGGCTGCGCCCTCTGCCCCCAGCTTCAGCCGCCTGCCGAAGACGCTCCAGCAATCCCGCTGCCTGCCTAACGGCCGTTTCTGCCTGGTCTTGCCGGTATTGGGCAATGAGAATACGCGCCAGCGTCAGATGATGATACTCACGCAGATACCTGAGATCTTCATCCACTGCCAACCCCTCTTTTTGTACCCAAGCCAGTGCTTCCGTTAATTTGCCCTGCGCTAACCATATCCGTGCCTGCAATGCGCGGACGGGTTGCACATCGGGAATGGGGTCTCGTTTATATAATCGCATTGCCTGGTGCGCATGCTCGGCCGCGTCACCCACGCGGCCCTCAACCAGCAGCAGCTGGGCCATCGCTGCATGCCAGCGCGAGACGCAGCCAGGTAGGATCGATTGTTGCCCCAAATCTTCCTGCCCTTTTTGCAGAAATTGCGTAGCTTTCTCCAGATTGTTCCACTCCAGGTGCAGTGTGCTCAGACCGATGTGCTGATCAGCCATCTCCTGCAAAACCAACTCGCCCTGCTCCGCCGCAGCCTGCACTGATTGAGTATACAGATGTGCCGCCTCGTGGAGATGGCCTTGCTCTGCCATCAAATCGGCCAGCATCGCCATCGCTGTCCCCATAATCTGGAAGGAACCGCCGCGGACCAACTGCATATTGGCCAGGCTGTCGGCGATAGCGTCACCTGCGGCCGCGAGTCTACCCTCTGCCCAATACGCCAGACCCAAAAACATGGCGGCAAGACCCCGAAAGTAATGCTCTGCTGCCGGGTACAGGTGCAGCGCACGTCTGGCGTTTTGGATAGCGGCGCGGCTGTCACCCTGGCCCTGGGCCAGATAGGCGCGGGCAGAGGCGATTGAGGCTGGCAGCATCTGATAGGCAGTTTCATTTACAAAGTTGATTTCTTCTTGTTCGGAAGGCGCTTCAGCTACAGCTGCCAATGCCTGCTCAGCGCTACGCAAACAGGCATCGGCTTTCTCCAGCTCACCATCATCTAGCCAGGTCCAGGCGCAGCCCAGATTCAGTACGGGCCGGGTGCGCACCAGGGCCGCTGGCAGCGCGAGCACCCAGCCGCGCCAGGTTCCGGGCCGGTGCCCGTTAAACAAAGCCGGCCATTCCATTTCTATGAGCGCCGCTGCGCGGGGGAAATCTTGAGCCAGCAGGGCGTGGCGGATGGCATCGGTCGGGGCATTGTTTTGTTCATACCAGAGGCTGGCGCGCCGGTGCAGGTCGGGTACCGCATCCGGCTGCTCGCGCTTCAGGTGCGCTTGCAGCACGTCGGCGAAAAGATGATGATAGCGATACCAGCGGCGTTTATCGTCCAGGGAGATGACAAACAGGTTGGTTCGTTCCAGCGTTTCCAATATGTGGCTGCCGTTTGCCTGTCCCGTCACCGCCTCGCACAGCGGCCCGCTCAATCGATTGAGAATGGACGTCTCTAGCAAAAAGCGGCGTATTGGGTTCGGCTGATGCTGTAACACTTCCGTCACCAGATAATCCAAAATGTACCGGTTGTCACCGGCCATTGCTTGAATAAATTGGGATTGTTCCTCGGGTCCAGGTTGTGCAGCATGCCCCTGTAAAGCCAGGGCTGCCAGTTGGAGACCGGCAATCCAGCCTTCGGTGCGGGCTTCCAGCGACGCCACATCCGCAGGCGAAAGATTCAGGCTCATCGCCTCGTTTAGGAAAACGGCCGCTTCGGCCTCAGTGAAGCGCAGGTCGGCGGCACGGAGCTCGGTCAACAATCCCCGTGCCCGCAGGCGGGGCAGCTGCAACTGCGGATCTTCACGGGTCGTGATGACGAGGTGCAATGTGGGTGGCAAATGCTCCAGCAGGAAGGTCAAAGCTTCATCCACCGCTTTGGCTTCTACCCGATGATAATCGTCCAGAACGAACAGGATATCCTGCGGCATGGCCGCGACTTCGTTGAGTAGATTTGTCAGAATAGAGGCAACGGGTGGGGGCTGTGGCGATTGCAATCCAGCTAAAATCGTTGGGCCAACTTCCGGAGCAATGCGCTGCAAGGCGGCTACGAAATAGGTAAGAAAACGAACAGGGTCGGTATCACTTTCATCAAGCGACAGCCAGGCGGTCGGCCATGCCTCTGCGGCTATCCATTCACTAACAAGCGTGGTCTTGCCAAAACCGGCAGGCGCAGAGATGAGCGTCAACTTGTGATGGAGTCCCTGGTTTAGTTTTTCAATGAGGCGGGGGCGAGGGACGAGCAACGGCCGTGCTCTTGGCGCATACAGTTTTGTTTGTAACAAGCTGGTAGGCATGGGTACATTATAATGAAAAGGAACGTAGGGGCGAAAAATTAATTACCTGTTGGGGCGATTCATTGCATCCATGGCGAATTATTGTAAATAGCTTGTTCACGTTCGGTTCCTTTTCTTTACATTTACTCTGCATGACATTGTTGATTTTAATGTGCGTCAGTTGATGAAGTGCGGGAGCGACGGGTTTGGAGATGCATCTGGGCACAGGTGTTTAGTATGGGTCGCGCAAAGCGAATCAAACTATTTGCTGATCCACAAGTTGCTCGCCTCTATTTGATCAGGAAGGCGTGCAGGGCAATTCTATTACACTAATTGACGTTATTCGCTACAATGCGATTATGTATTTTCAACAAGTCTCTACTCAATTGGCATCCTTGCCTTTATTTGAAAGTGGGCATCTTTATGCAGAAGCAAATACACCACAACAAGTACAACGGCAATTGACAGATTGGGTTCGGACCGGAAAAGTGGTTCAGTTGCAGCGCGGATTGTACACACTGGCTGCGCCTTACCAATCTGAACGGCCGCATAGCTACCTGATTGCTAATCATTTGGTACGTGGTTCATACATTAGCTTACATACAGCCTTGTTCCATTATGATCTCATCCCAGAGCATGTGGCTGTGGTTACGAGCGTGACGACTGGTCGCCCTGGAAGCTGGCAAAACGAATACGGCCGTTTCACTTTCCAGCATATTCAGTCAGCATTGTTTTTTGGCTTTGAGTATTGTCAGGTGACCCAAACACAGTGGGCTTATGTGGTGACTCCAGAAAAAGCACTGCTTGATTTAATTTACCTGACCCCCAACGCGGATAATGAAGGATACATTTGTGCGTTAAGATTGCAAAACCTGGATCAACTAAATATTAAGCGGCTAACAGCCTACGTTGATCGCACTAATAAGCCCAAGCTTAAACGAGCCTTGTCTCATATCTTAAAAGTAGTGGAAGAAGCTGCCCTTCGCCGCCGACAATATGGGAGCGCATTGGTCGAAGACGGTGCAGGTGGACGTGGCGGCGATCAACTGGCGGGAGCGGCAGCTTTTGTTGGGGGAGTGCAAATGGGGCGATGCGCCGGTAAGCCGGAGCGTGCTGGCGGAGTTGCTGGAGGTCAAGACGCCCAAAGTGTTGGCTGATTTGCCGGACGGAGGTGATGGCTGGACGGTGCATTATGCTCTGTTCGCGCGGCAGGCGTTCACCGAAGCGGCGCACTCATTGGCGGCGCAGCATGGAGTATTGCTGTCACCAGCCGCCACATTTTGGTAGTTGACTTGTGATAGGAAGGACAAACCCTATACTCATCTCACGAATCTGGGGATTTCCCAAGTAAACCATTCAAACCAGGAGTTGGCCTAAAACGAGCGAAGCTGTCAGGAAGTGCCACTTATTGACTGAAAATCAGGCTAAAATCGGGGTTGTTTAACAAACGTGTCATACGTGGCGATGGAGTGTGAATGACCTCTTGCCATCCCGTTTGCTAACTTGTCAAATCCTATAAATCGAACTTACTTCCGGGGAAATCATAATCCCCACAAAAGAAGTAAGTTCAATGAAAACACAATGGAATATAGATGAGTTAGAGGCGCAGTTCACCCTGCTGCCACCTGAAATTGAATGGCTGGATGCAAAAGCAAAGGTGTACAACCGTCTGGCTCAGGCGGTGATGCTGAAATATTTCCAGCAAGAAGGACGGTTTCTAGAGGAATTATGGGATGTACCCACTACTGTTCTAGACTTCATCGCCCAGCAACTAGAGATTGACCCCACTGCTGTCAAACAATACAAATGGGATGGGCGAATAGCCCGTGATTACAAACGTGCTATCCGAGAGATGTATGGCTTTCGAGCAAACAGCGTTGCCGATCAGGATGAATTGCGCGACTGGCTAATTGCCGAAGCACTGCCTGATGAACATCGGCACAACCATCTGGCACAACTGGCCTATGCCCGATTACGGCAGCTTCATATCGAGCCACCGACAGAGGGACGAATGGAGCGGCTTGTAGCTTCTGCCCGACATCGCTACGACCAGCAGTTCTTCGCAGAAACCGCCAGCCAGTTGCCCGAATTGGTAAAAACCAGACTGGGCACCCTTATTCATATAGAGGACACCACCCCTTCTGCTGGCAGATAAGCGGCCAGCAAGTGGACACCCTGTGTTTGACCGCGCCCAATCGTACCCCGCATCGTCTTGCCATCCAGGCTGACCAATATCGTCACCAGCCCAGCATAGCTCTCATGGATGAAGCGATTGAGATAGCTTCGCAGCTCTACCCCATCTTCTATGCCCTCCAGGGTCCGTCGAATCGTATTGTACGAAGGCACGCTGCCTCGTTTTCGTTGGAACGCTCGCACCACCTGCTGCCGCCGCAGTTGTATCCAGTCGGCAATCCCTTTCGGTTTGTTTTGCCCAGCCAACTTCGCCAATATTCTCAATACCAGTATAAATTCCAGACCATATCGTTGTCCCCGAGCTTGGCGCATATCCGTTATCTGCTTTAAGTATTGGGTAAGCGCCCTCACATCGAATACAATCCCTTCTGTAGCCATGTCTTCTAAGATAATTGGTTGCATCTGAACCTCCTTCTCTTTTCTTTTTGGTTGGTACCTACAAGAAATAACTGATTGGAGGTTCTTTTCATCTTTCTCCCTCCGGACTTTGGAATTTCCCTGATGAGCTACCCTATTAGGATTGTTCATTGTTGGAATATACCTTTTTGGGGGGATATGCAAAAATACCCATTATCGGACAGCACTGCCCACACCCGAAAGCCTGCAAGGGACGCTGGTTGGCAAATACTTTTCCCGCTAGCTGCCGTCACCCACTTTGCTGAGTCTGGGTAACAGACTCCACAATGTGCTGAGGTTGGCCGCCGACTATCAGATTTTTCCCCCCTCTTTACCGTGATGTTATCACGTCCAAAACTTCAAACTCAACTTGTTCGCTGTGGAGGTGGCTGCCGTTCTTGTCAATGGCTTCGACCCACATTTGATGGACACCCGGTTCAAGCGGCCACCAGCTTTGGAACAGGGGTGCGGTGAGTGTGGCCACGGCCGTTCCATCCACCCATACCGTCATCTCCACTACTGCCGCTGCCGTTACCGCCTCTATCGGCAGCTTCTGAGAGGTCAACGGAATCGCTGACGAAAGGCGATACGTTGTGTTGGGGTCAGGCGAAATGAGTCGCAGCGGCGCAGTTGTGTAAGGCCGATTTTGTTCACTGGCGAGCAGCAAATCCTCTAGCAAGATCAATTCGTGCGCTCTGGCCCAGGGTTGCAGCACCGGTGGCAGCGACACTGTCAACTGACTCACCACCTGCTCCGCAGGCGTAGCCTCTGTGGACAGCAAGCCCGTCTCCTTGTCTAACTGCACCCGCTGATACACGTCATCATACTGCGTTGGTTCTGTACCCTGAATAAACCACTCCTGGCGGCGGAAGGGGCAAACGGCCGTTGGTAGCAGCCCCGACAAATCACACACCTCTGTCTGCACCAGACCGGCTGGCCGGGGAAACGGCTTATCGGGCGTGCCATTCAAAACCGTGCGCATGAAATAGTGCCAAATAGGAGCCGCCCCACTTACGCCCGTCACCCCCAACATCGGCTGGTTATTGGCATTGCCCACCCAAACCCCTACCACCAAATCAGGCGTATAACCTACTGTCCAATTATCGTGGAAATCGTTGGTCGTGCCTGTTTTAACAGCGGCCGTTCTGTCCAACTGCAAGATGCTGTTCTCGCCAAAAGAGAGCAGCCGCGCCTCATTGTCACTCAGTATATCGCTGATGAGCCAGGCTACACGCTCATCCAAAACCTGCTGCGGGGCACTGGGCGTGGCCTCATACAGCACATTGCCCGCCACGTCTGTCACATCCAAAATGGTAAGGGGCTGGATGCGCGAACCGCCATTGGCAAAAACCGTGTAAGCACGAGCAAGATCAAACAGGCGCACAGGGCCGCCGCCCAGGGCGAAGGACAAATCATATTCATCTGGCTCACCTAAAGAACCAATGCCCATTTCCGTCGCCAAGGACATGGCTGTTTCCACCTCAATCGTATCCAGGGCTTGTACCGCTGGAATATTGAGTGATGAGCCTAATGCCTGACGCAGCAGCACCGGGCCATTTTCGTCGCGGGAAAAGTTGACGGGCACGTAAGGGTCATCTTCATGGGTGATGAAGACTGAGCGCACATCATAAAAAACGGTGGCGGGGGTAAACGGCCGTTCCCGTTCCACATCCATCCCCGCGGCATAGACAATGGGCTTGAGAGCCGACCCCGGCTGGCGCGGACGCAAAGCCATGTTGATGGCTCCTTCATGCGCCTCATCAAAATAGTCCACATTGCCCACCAAAGCCATAACCTCGCCCGAATGGGGATCCATCGCCACCAGGGCCGCATTATGCGCATAATGGCCGATACCTCCATCCAACGGGTGGTTCAAGCGTTCGATCTGCTCCCGCACAATGCTCTCCGCATGTTCCTGCCAATCCAAATCCAGCGTCGTCCGCACCGTCACACCACCACCCTCATACAACGCTTCGGCGGTCAGCAAGCCATCCAGCTCCGACTGCACCATCATTACAAAGTGGGGGGCATGTACGGGGTAAGGGGTAGCCGCATAAAAAAGAGGTTCACGCACAGCCAGTTCATGCTCATCTGGGGTGATGTATGTTTCTTTGAGGAGAAGGTCGAGAACGGCCGTTTGCCTCTCTTTGGCCGCTTCAGGATAGATGAGCGGGTTATACAGGGCGGGCGACTGCGGCAGGCCAGCAATCAAGGCACTTTCGGCCAGCGTCAAATCCCTGGCTGATTTGCCAAAATAGGTCTGGGCGGCTGCCTCTACGCCGTAGGCCATACCCCCGTAATACATCTGGTTGAGATAGAGGGCCAGCACCGTCTCCTTGTCGTAACGCTGGCTCACTTGCCAGGCCAACACCGCCTCACGCAGCTTGCGCCGCACTGTAATCTGCCCCCGTTCCTCGTCACTCAGCAGCAAATTGCGCACCACCTGCTGGGTGATGGTGCTGCCACCGGCGACGATTTCGCCGCCACGCACATTCAGCCACAAAGCCCGCAAAATACCCCAGGCATCCAGGCCGGGGTTGTCGTAAAAGCTCTTGTCTTCGGTGGCGATGGTGGCTTGCTGCAAAGCTAAGGGGATGGCCGTCAGAGGCAGGATGGTGTTACGGCCGTTTTCCCCATCAATCAGGTCATATAACGGCCGTCCATACCTATCCACAATGCGCACACTGGGCCGAATATCAGCCACCGCATCCAACCCTGCCACCGCTGGTAAATCGGCCAACAACCAATAGGCAACGGCCGTTAAACCAACCAAAACAACCGCAATAATCTTCACCAATCGTTTCATCACATCACCGCCCTACGGTTTTACCACCGTAAAAATTGAACCCGCACCACGCCCGTATACCTCGGGGAAATAGAATTCGTGTCCTGTAGGCGGGATAACACGATACTCACCCGGAACGGCCGCTCGCACCAGATACACATACTCATACGTCCCAGCGGGCAGAACATCGGCCGAAAGCACCACCTTCTCGTCACGCAGTTCGATGTGGCTGAAATACCACCATCCCCAACCCTTGTCGCCATACTCATCATCCTCATACCGCTCCGGCGCACCCACTTGCTGGCTGATTTGCAGCGATTGGTCCACCGCTTCCAAACCGGCTGGCAGAAAATCTTCAATCACCACATAGTGCAGCGTGTGGGGCACAACGATGGTCAATCGTGCCAGGAAGGTTTCACCCTGCACCATTTCAGTGATGGGTGTGTCATGGTCATCAGGAGCAAAGTATTGGCGTGAGAGAATCAGTCCCCGATCCAGCGGCTGCACGGCATCAACGGGCAGATAGGATTCCAAGTGAGTGGTGTAATACAAATTGCCTGCGCCATCGCTGCGCCCAATGCCCAAGCGGTTTAATTCGTCAGTAAACAGTTGTGTGATGTCAATTTGCAAAGTTTGCGTGTCACGCAAGGTGCTGGCGTTGGCACTTCCCTGCGCCAGCGATTGGCCGTTAAGGGCGATTTCGTAATCATAATCAGCCTGTAACTCGCCCGAAGCAGTCATCCAGTTGGTGAGGGCCATGAGCGTCCAGGCTGTTTCTTGGGTGCCTTGCCAACGGCCGTCTACCCGATGGGCCATCAACCAGCGTACCGCATTGGCGACCAACGGGTTGTCGGGGTCGAGTTTAATCATGGTATCCAGCACAATGGCCGTCGTGCGTGTGTCCGTGTTCCAATTCCAGTAATCGCGCTCTGTTTCTTCCCAGTGCGTGCCCGTGGCGGAGACCAGTGCATAGCTGATGAAATCGGCGGCAAACGCCGCCAGGCGTGGGTCTTCAGCGTCGGTATAGTAGAGGGCCTGGGCCAAAAAGCCTTGCGCGTAAAAGTCCAGGGCCGAGCGGCGCATATACAGTTGATTCATCTCCTGCGTGGCTGGCATACCTGCCCGTGCCAGCACATAGAGCAAGAACGCCTGGCGGTTTTCCTTGTAACGGCCGTCTACCCCATCCACATGGGGCAAATTCGTCCGCAAATAGCGCACACCATCTTCCAGCACCCCCGCGCTCAGTTCATACCCACTGGCCTGCGCTTCCAGCAAGCCCAGCACCACATAAGCCGTCACCAACGCATTGCTGCGCGTGCCGTCCCACCAGGGCCAGCCGCCATCGGAACGCTGCCGGCTGTAGAGCCGTTGCAAGGCGATGTTGACCTGGGTGTCCAGGCTGCTTTGCAGGGCAGGGTCGTCTACAGCGGCCGTTTGCAAGGCCCGCACCGTCAGCAAATTGGGCAAAAACTTAGACACAATCTGCTCGGTGCATTCGTACTCAAAATGCGCTAGATAATCCAGCCCATCGGTCATGGCCGCCGCCAGGGAGGGGGCCACAGACACGGTGACAGTGCCTTGTGTCAGTTCGTGATCGGGATAGATGGGCAGGCCAATGGATTCCACCACTGCGCCACCATCAAGCAACTGCCCCGATGTGCCCACCGTTTCTGGCACTTCATATTTGTAGACGGGGAGTCCGCCACCAGCCAACGTCGCCAACGGCGGACGGCTGGCATCGCTGTAATCACCTGCATGGGTATAGAAAATGAGGTCAACCCGCGTCACATCCTCCACCGTCGCTTGCCAGGTGACAAAGGCCTGCTGCCGCGCCGGAATGGTGATGGTTTGTGGCTGCGGATCGGCCAATGTTACGCCTACAGCCTCGAGGGAGACAACGGCCGTTACCGCCTCATCGGTGTTATTGTGAACGGCCGTACCCAACTGTGTTGTATCACCCACCACGAAAAATCGTGGCGTTTGCGGACTGACTAGCACAGGCAGCGTCGAGATGATGTCCTGCGTGGCTTGCCCCACCTTCGTGTCTTGGGTCACCGCCCGCACATCCATGCGCCATGTTGTCAAATTATCGGGCAGGGTGATAGAAACAGTGGCGCGGCCGTTGGCATCGGTCACCAACTGCCCTTTCCAAAAAGTTGTGTCGGGGAACTCTTCGCGGATTTTTTGCACACCATAGGCATTGCCACCGCCGCCACCACCCTTGATTTCATCTTCCAACTCCTGATTATAGGCATCCATATTCAGGGCCAGGAAGGTGGCGGTTTGGACACTGAGCCATTTTTCGGAGTAGAAGTAGTCGAGGATAGGCAGCTCTTTGCGGCTGGCGATGGTCAGCACTGCCAAATCGGTGAGGGAGAGGGACAGTTCGGCCGCGACGGGCTGACCGTTGTGATCGGTGACTTCGATGGTGTAGTTGACTGTATCGCCAGGCTGAACGGCCGTTTCATCCGACACAACTGTCACCTTCAATTCCTGCTCCTCGCGGCTGACTGTGAACTGGGTCATGCCCAATTTGAAGTCGGGCGCGGGGTTGGTCTCGTCTACCCCCTTCATCACCAGCACGGAGACGAAGACGTTGGGGGCCATATCGCCGGTGATGGGCAGGCGGTAGATGGTGCTGTTATTGACCAGGTGAATGACTTCGTGGGTTTTGATGTGACCGCGCTCAACAGTGACCAAAGCGGCCGTTTCGCCCTGGAAGGGTGAAGCAATGAGTATTTCGGCCGTTTCGCCCGGTTGGTAGCTGCTTTTGTCGTTGATGAGTTCAAAGCTGTGGTCATTCACACGCCGCCAGGGGACGTAATCGCTGCCGGAGACCCAGATATAGGTGGAGGAGCGGCTGCTGTTGCCCTGAGCGTCGGTGGCGGTGACGTAGGCCCGATATACGCCGCCATTGGGGGGAATGAAGCTGAATTGGGAACGGCCGTTACCATCCGTCACCACGGTTGTTTCCCCCATCACCGCCACTGGAATCTCTTCGACGGAAGTGCGCCAGATGGTACGGCCGTCATCATCTTCCTCTTGCACGCTGTACCAACGCCGCTCGACCACTTCCAGAGACAGGGGCTGCCCGCTGACGGGGTTGCCGTCCCAATCCACAGCAATGAGGTCAAAGGAGGCCGGTTCCCCCGCCAGGCCAACGGACTGGTTGGCCGCAATGCCCGGGTAAATCTGACTGCGGTGGACGATAACCTGTTCGCGGCTGCTCACCTGGTTGCCGGCCAGATCGGTGACGGTGGCTTCGATGGTAAAGAGGCGGCTGCCGTCACTGTCGTTGAGTTCGGCGGGGATTTCTAACAGCAGTTGGCCTTGTCCGTCAGTTTGTCCGCTGCCTTCAGCAATCAGTTCGGTGGGCGAGTAGTCACGGTTGTAATAGTAGTAGCCCAGGTCTCGTTCACGGTTGCGGAAGGAGTAACGGCTGTAAGCTGCGCCGTTTACCCCGCCATTAAATACAAACTCTTGCGACCGTACATGCCATTGCACGTCGCTGTTGACGAGGGAACCACCGGAAAAGAAACGGGCTTCTACGGCCCCCATAATGGTGTCACCGGCAGCAAGGTCGGGGGCAACGGCCGTTACATTCACCTGAAACGTCGGCTTGCGGAACTCGGCCACTTCAAAGAAGCCGTAACCAATGGACTCCCCTTGATGCACCACGTTAATCTGGTAACTGCCCAGAGCGGCCTCATCATCCAGCTCTATCTCACCCTCAAATGAGCCATAGGCAGACAGGGACATCTGTGCTGAATAAATCTCCTCGTCAAAGGAGGCAATGGAGACTGTTACCTTGTCGAAAGTGGGCAGGCTGTAGTGCAAGTCATCGTTGTGGCGGATGATGCCTTTGAAGTAAACGGGTTGACCGGGGCGGTAGATCGGCCGTTCCGTGTAGACGTAGGCGGTGGGCTGGTTGGGCTGCAAATAGTAGTCGGTATTAATGCCGAAATCGTAGGGGCTGATACCCTGATCCCACTGGGAAACAGCCAGGCCAAAGACAGCTTCGCCCGGTGCGCCCGCAACAGCATAGTAGCGGCTGTCGTAACTGATGCGCAGCTCTAAATCATCCCGATAGACCAGACCCAATTCATCTGTTGTGGCTGTAAAAATCTCTTGAAAATTGTCGTTATACAAGGCGACGGGGATATGAGGCAGGGGTTCGCCTGTATTTAAGTCTGTGACCCAAATCATGGCTTCGGTGGCTGTCTTTTTGAGAATGACGTTGGCTGTGCTCATGAGCATGACTTGAGCTTGCAGGTGGGGTTCGGTGTAGATGACTTGGGGTGAGTCGAGGGTGAGGAAGTAGTAGCCGGTGGGCAGTTGCCCGGTGTCGCTGGCAGCGATGGCGAAGCGTTCGTGGGCCAGGATGTTGAGAGGTGTGTCAACGGCCGTTGTGTGCTGCCACACCCTTTGCTCATTCCCAGGCACAAAGCGAATGCGGGATAGATCGCCATTCAACAACTGACCAAATTCTGGCAGAGGCAGCTTGTACAAATCCACCGTAATCTCATCTACGTTGTTGTGGGAAACCCACAACGACTCGGAGCCGCCACTGCGGTAGAGGGCGACAGAGTAGGGCAGGTTGAAGGTGGCACTGGGCATGAGATCGGCCGTGCGAAAGTGTACGGTCATGCCTGTGGTAATTTCGTTGCCATAAAGGTCGCGCATTCCCGGCAAGATTTCGATGGTGTAATCGGTGGAGGGATCGAGGCCATAGTAGTAGCTGCTCCAATTCCACATGTTGTATAGGCCATCTACATCGCCGCGAATGTCGGGGGTGATCTGTACCTTGCCTTTGAGGGACTCTTCGTCCATCGGGGAAGCGAAGTAAATGCGGAAGGAGCTGGAATAATGCGCTTCGGTTGTGCCATTGGCTGGCTCGGTGCGAATGATGGCGGGATATTTGTAGGTGTGGCCCATCCAGGAAAAGGGTTGACCCAAGCGGCCACCTTGCGCGGAACGGGCATCAACATCAATTTGGAGTCGGTAGCTGCTGCTTAATTCGAGTAGTTGGGTGGGGGTAATGGTGGCGGTGGTGTTGGTTTCGTCCCAACTGAATTGGAGGGGCACATTTGTCTGGTCAGGAATCTTTTGCAGGGTAACGGCCGTTTCCGTTCGGGCGGGGTCCATTGGTTGGTGAAAGTGCAAACGGAAGACCTGGTCCAGCGGCAAATTTTCATAACCACTGCGCGGCTGCCAGGTGAGCGAAACCAATTCCAGGGTGTCGAAGGTGGGGGGGGTGACGGTGAAGGTGCTGACAAAATCTTCAGGCATTTGGGCTTCGGTGGCACTGGCGGCGTTGACCACATCGGCCAAGACGCGCACTGTGTATTTGCTGCGCCCAATCAGTGCCGCGTCTGGCCGAAAAACATAGACAGATGTGTTGACCCATTCGCCTCGCCCGCTCGTTTCAGGTGTGATGGCTAAAGGATTGGGCAGGTTGGCCTGGTCATTGGACATGAGCAGGGGGACAACGGGGCGATTGAAGATGACGGTGATGCTAGAGTCTACGGCTACATTGAGGGCGTTATCCGCGGGGATAAATTGGCTGACGCTGAGGTCACCAATGGTGTAGTAGTCGAGAGTTAGGGGTTCAAGGAGGGGGATGCCGTTGGCGGAAACGGCCGTTTCCGCCACAACTACCTGATAATGTGAATTGGCTGTCAACCGTTTGCCCGGCGTAAAGCGCAAAATGCGTGGCTGCGGCCAACTCACTTCGCCCTCAACGACATTACCCGCTTCGTCTACTACTTGCACCAAACTGCCCTGCTCTGGGTGCATGGGCTGGTCGAAATAAATTTCAAATGTTCCCTCTAGCGGCAGTTCTTCACCAGCCGCAGGCAACTGCCCCACCATGCGCGGATGGAGGGGATCGGCCTCGGCAAGTAACGCGGTAATAGCATTGGTAGTTGGGGTGGGGTGGGTTGTGGCTGTGTCGGTGGTGGGGGGAACGGCCGTTGCCGTTGGTGCTGGTGTGGCCGATTCATCATTTTCGCGGCAGTTAACGGCCGTTATCACCAACAATAAGACAAACAGGATTCGTACTTGGACTTTCATGACAGCCTCCTCTAGCGTATACTGTTCAGTATACGCCAGGGGGCAAGCCGTTAATGGGTTGGCACTATATGGAAGTCAAACGATTCACCTATGTTCGCTCAGTTGCGTGGTGAACCGACTGCTTACCGCTGTTGTCTGGCCGGGCTAGTTTTGCCCATTAACAGGCGATAATTCGTGAGGAAAAAGACCAGCAGCCCACTGCCCACATACAAAACCCTCATGCCGGGCTGGCTGCTGTCTGTGCCCGCCATCAGGCCATGCACAGTGGCCAGGATGTAGGCGACGAACGTGGCATAATGTAACTGCCGCCACCGCTTCTGCCCCATCTGCTTACGAAAATAGAAGCTAAGGGAAGTTAGCAGCATCAAATAAAAGCCCATAATGCCCAAGCCAACCCAACCTGGACGGTAGGGGCCAATAAAGGGAATGGTCAAATCGGCCAGGGTGTAGGTGTAATAGTTGTCAAACAGCAGGGCCAGCGTGTGCCAGCTTGTGAGGGCTATGGCCAGCCAGGAGAGGATATTGTGCATGGCCAAGGACAGGGCGGCGGGCACTGTTTCTTTGATGATTTTGCTGCTTAAGAGCAGCCCCCAAATGGTTGAGCCAGCCAACAGCAGATAGGCCACCGTGCCTGAGGCACGGGAGAAGTACCAGGGGGTTTTGTCGGTGATGCCCAGCCAGTTGATGAGCTGTGCGCCCAGGGGGGTTTGGGTGAGATACCAGCCAGCGGCCAGCAATAGGCTGCCGCTAATCAACCCCAGCAGCAAGCTGAAGGAGAAGAGCAGTAGGTTGGGTATCTGTATAGGGCGTGTGGGGGTGTTGGTAGTTGTGGTCATGTATTACTCCTTTTAGGCTGCGGCCATTTGCAGGTGTTGGTGCATAGGGGGTGTAGCCAGAATACGGCCGTTTCTCAACACCATTAATCCTGCCAAACCCGCATCCAACAGGGTGGTCATCCCCATTTGGGAACCAGCTATTAATGTGGCGGTGGCCCAGGCTTCGGCAATAACAGCCTCATCGGCCAAAATCGTCACCGTCACCCCATCGGTCTCAGCCGGTTGGCCGGTGGCCGGGTCAATGAGATGGTGCGCCGGACGGCCGTTCCACCGCCAATGTCTATAATCCACACCGGACGTAGCCAACGCCTGGTTCGCCAGCCATAAGGCACACAAATCGCCCGGTTCTTCTCCATTCTCCGGCAGAGGGCTGCTGATGGCGACCGGCCAGCCGTGATACAACAGCGGGGCATCCCCCGCGACCAGATCGCCGCCCGCATCTACCAGGCACGGCCCCCAGCTTTGCAGCAAATCCACCGCCTTCTGGGCCGTGTAGCCTTTGGCAATGCCGCCCAGATCGAGCCGCACTCCCTGTGGCAGGTAAACGGCCTGTCGGGCTTCATCCCGCTTAACGGCCGTCCAGTCTGGTGACGGCGGGGAAGGGAAACGGCCGTTCCCCTTCCCCGCGCCCAACTGTTCAAAACTGACCGTGTAGCCGTGCTGTTCCAGAGCATTCAGGGTGGTGGGGTCAAAACGGCCGTTGGTCACCGCCGCCATTTGCAGCGCCAACAACAGCACCTCCCACATCAAGTCCGAGACAACCACCCATTCACCACTGCCAGCATTCAATTGGGATAGTTCACTATCGGCGCGAAAGCGGCTCAAGGCTTGTTCGTGGGCAGCAAACAGGGCTTCGACGGCGGCAAAGGCTGTGGCGGCGGTGTGGGCATCGGCCGTTTCCAACCAGATCGCCATCTCACACCCCATCGCCCTAAATTCATGCCTGTGCCAGTTAGGGGGATACACTTCCGTTACAATCATCACAAGCCTCTGTTTACCGCGATGAGCGTGAGCGAGCCAGAGGCCGCAGTTGGGGCTGCACAACTTGCGGAATAGGCTGCAAATGAACTTGGGTGCTGCGCGTATTGGGCGGCAGTTGGACAGTCATGTCGTCGGTCGCAGGCACAACAATAGTCACCGGTTCCGCCACAGCAGCCGCACTGGCTGCGGTTGTATCTTGCTGCGCCAACAGGCGCGTTCCAGCTAGAGTGGCGACCACGCTGCCCGTCAGCAGCAAAGCCTTCAACATACCTACCTGCTGGTTGGGTCTGCCAGTTTGTTTAGTCATCATGTTCCCCGTATTCGTGTTCTTCGTACTCGTGTTCTTCGTGCTCATGTTCTTCATGTTCCCATCTATCGTCGGAGACGGGCGCACTATTGGCGCTGTTGATCTGGTCCTGCAACTGCAAGATGGTCTGATTAGCAACATCTAGCTGCTGCTGATAGGCCGCATCCCGCTCTTGCATGGTCTGCACAGTCTGTTCCAACTCGGCGCTGTATTCTTGCCAGGCCTTTAGTGCTTCCTCATTGGTCGCCCCATCTGTTTGCGGCATTTGCACTTCGAGGGCGGCGGGGGTAACGGCCGTTTCTCCCGCTGCCCCCGCCTGCAAACGCCCAAACCCCAACGCCAAAATCGTAATCAATACCAACCCTGTAAACGTACCTGCGGCCAAAATCGCTTTTGTTCGTGTCATCTTCTTACCTCGATTAGCCAGATAACAGGCACTTTCAAAGTGCCTGTCACCTGATTTAATTATTAATCGTCGCTCGCAGCCCTTGCATCAGGGCCTCTTTCTCCACAGCCGTCAGCCGCGCTTCGGGATGTGTAATCAAGTACACAGGCGGCGGCATTTCCCCTTCGGCAATGACCTCCATCGCCTCGTCTGGCTCTCGCCCTTTCCCGCCCTCATTCCAGGTCGAAAAATTGAGATGTTCCCGACCCTCATCCGTGTCGTGCTGTACCAGCCAGGAAACGGGGGCCACATGGCTGTACCAGGGCCAGACGGTCTCATTGCTGTGACAGTCAAAGCAAGCCCGGTCGGCCAATTCTCGCGTTTGCGGGCTGTCCCAATTGGGTTCACTCAAAACGGGTGGATTGTTATGGTTGCGGCCATAAGGCACCAACTGAATTAGCAAAAATCCGCCAACTCCGGCCACCAGGCCAATCTTGATAATACGTGTTATTAAACTTTTCATTGATAATTTGCTCCTTTGCTGGTGCAGCCTCTTTGTGGGCTGCACGAGCATCATCTTAGCCGCTTTCTCGCCTCGTTGGGTTAAAGCGACTCTAAACAATGTTAAATCCATCTTAAATCTGTGGGTGGGGATTGATTACGGCCGTTTCCTGTGCCACAATGCCGGTATGACTGCTATCTTACTCGTAGACGACGAAAAAATGATCACCGATCCCCTGGCCCGCGCCCTCACCCAGGCTGGCTATCAAGTTCTTGTAGCCGAAAACGGCCGTGAGGGCCTGGCCCTGGCCCGCGAAAAACGGCCCGATGTCGTCGTTCTCGACATCCTCATGCCCGAAATGGATGGCTGGGACGTGTGCCGCGCCCTGCGGCAAGACAGCACCGTCCCCATCCTCATGCTCACCGCCCTCGGCGATGAAGTAGACCGTATTCTGGGTCTGGAACTCGGTGCAGACGACTACCTCACCAAGCCCTTCAGCACCCGCGAACTCATCGCCCGCCTTAGAGCTTTGCTGCGCCGCGTCGAGTTAGACCGCCGCCAGCAAACCGCCAGCGACCAGATTATCGTGGGCAAACTGCGGCTGGAACTCAACACCCATCGCGCTTTTCAGGATGGGCAAGAGCTGCTGCTGCGCCAAAAAGAGTACGAACTGCTCACCCTGCTGCTCAGCCGCCCCGGTGAAGTCATCAGCCGCGCCGAATTTTTTGACCGCGTTTGGGGCACAGATTGGCTGGGTGATACCCGCACATTGGATGTTCACATCCGCTGGCTGCGCGAGAAAATCGAAGATGACCCCGGCCAGCCGCGTCTGATCCAGACGGTGCGCGGGGTGGGCTACCGTTTTGCGGCCGAGGCACAAAAATGAAATCCCTGCGTACCCGCCTGCTGCTGGCCTATGCCGGACTCATTTTGCTGGGGTTTACCGTGCTGGCCCTGCTGGCTGGCCGCCAGATTGCCGCGGGTACGGTTCAGGATTTTGCTAACAGCCTGGCGGAGCAGGCGCAGTTGGTGGCACGGGCTTTGAAAGAGCCAGTGGAGGAGGGGTTTGAGCATGGCTTTGATGAGGCGGCCATTCATGCGCTTTTGCAAACGTATGCCGAGCAGGCGGGGGCGGTGGTGGTGTTGGTGGGGCGAGACGGCCGTTTGTGGGACAGCAGCAGTGGCACAATCAGCGACACGGACACGCCGGAAGTGCAAGCCGCACTCAGTGGCAGCCTCAGCAGCGATACACGAGACAATACGGCCTACGCGGCGGCCCCAGTTTTGGAGGATGGCCGGGTGATGGCGGTGGTGCAGCTAGCGGCCCCTTTGTCTGATGCGCAAAGGCTGGTGGTGGAGCGTTGGGGGGCGTTGACCGGGGCGGTGTTGGCGGTAACGGCCGTTGCCGGTCTGGCGGCAATCTGGCTGTCCATCACCCTCACACGGCCGTTGGCCCAACTGCAACAAGCTGCCCTGCAAATTGCCCAGGGCAACTTTACCCAGCGGCTAACCGAGACGCGCCAGGACGAACTGGGCGAAGTGGCTCGTGCCTTCAACCATATGTCGGCGCAAGTAGAGGCCATGATTGAGGAGCAGCGGGCCTTTGCCAGCAATGCCTCGCACGAACTGCGCACTCCCCTCACCACCATCCGCCTGCGCAGTGAAGCCCTGCGTGATGGCTTTCTTGATGAGGCCACTGCCCAGCAGTACGTCGCCGAAATTGATGATGAGGTGCAGCGGTTGGGCAATCTGGTGCAAGATTTGATGATGCTGTCGCGGTTGGACAGCGGCCGTTTGCAAATAGGTCACGAGCAAATTGACATCACACGCCTGGCGCGGCAGTTGTTGGCCGAAATCACCCTCCAGGCGGAAAGCCGCGCCATTACCTTGAAACTTGATGCATCATCCGCACTGCCCACCGTCACGGCCGCTCAAGCCCATCTCATGCTCGTCTTCCGCAACCTCCTCAGCAACGCCCTCAAGTATACCCCCGATGGCGGCCAAATCACCTGGCACATCGAGGCCACCGCCCACGCCCTCCAACATACCATCTGTGACACCGGCCAGGGTATCGCCGCCGATGATTTGCCGCATGTTTTTGACAGGTTTTACCGCGTAGATAAGTCGCGTTCGCGGGCTGTGCCTGGTGTGGGTCTGGGCCTGGCCCTGGTGCGGATGGTGGTTGAATTTTATGGGGGCAGCGTTTATCTCCACAGCCCGGGCATGGGGCAGGGAACTACCGCCCATGTTACCTGGCCGTTGGCCCCGGCTAATTCTGTTTTATAGCTATCAAAAAACTTTTGTTACTTCTTATCCAGCCAGGGTCATCTCCAGCGTCGTGAGCAGCGTACCGATCAGCATCTCCACCTTCCACGCCGCTTGGGGTAATGGATTAGCACCTTCAGCCGCCACCTGCACCGCCTGTTCCAGTGTGTTTTTTGTCGCAGGTTTGCCCAGCAAAGCCGCCTCCACATTAGACAGCCGCATGGGAATTTGGGAAATGCCCCCCGCACCAATGCCTGCCGCCGTGATGATGCCATCGGCCGCTACCAAACGCACCACACACTCCACAATAGGCCACTCCGCCTCAAAACGGCTAATCGAGCGGAAATAGGCCGTCTTTTCGCCTGCAATGGGCGCAGGCAGCATCACATGCGTCAAAATCTCATTCTGGTGCAGCACATGATCACGGCTGTGATCCGAGCCATCCCCGTACAAGCCAGAGATGGGCATCTCACGTTCGGTTGTTTTGACGGTGGCATCATAGGCCAACAACGCCGTCGCCAACGTGGATGGATGGGGATGCGCACAGCCACCATGATCAAAGATTACGCCATTGGGATGATGCCCATCGCGCCCCCCACAAACAGCATCACCCTTTTTGGTACAGGTCAGCTGCGGATGGCGGTAATACCAACAGCGGGTGCGCTGCAGCAGACTGCCGCCGAAGGAGGCCGCCCAACGAATTTGTGGTGTAGCCAGGCCATTGGCCGCTTTCGCCAACGCCCCATACCCCTCGCCCGTGATGGGATTTTGCCCGACCTCATCAATCGTCACCATGGCTCCAATCGTGGTTGTGCCATCGGCATTTTGGGTGATGTCGGTGTAGGGCAGCTTATGAATATCAATAATGGGGCCGGAGGAAACGCCTAGCCGATAGCGGTCGTGTAGGTCCGTGCCGCCAGCGCGGATTTCGCCGACGGCACCCTTGATTTCTTCTGGTTTGGAAATTAGCGTCAACATTATTTGACCTCCTTTAAGCCTGTGACAACATCGTGTGGGGTGATGGGTGTGGACAACGGCCGCCAGCCAGTGGCATGAAAAACAGCATTGCCCACCGAAGCCGCCACACCAATCGTGGCTAATTCCGACAACCCAATCCCCTGGGCACGGACTTCCTCAAACCCTTTTTCGTCATAGTGGATATGGATATGGGGTGTATCGCCCAGACCAGGAATACGATAGTCGTTGAGATTGCTGCTGAGCGTGTGGCCTGTTTGTTGGTCATATACCTTTTGTTCATATAGGGCGTAGCCTAGCCCCTGAATCACGCCGCTGTACATTTGGCTGTTAGCCAGGTCGCGCACAAAGATTTTGCCGACGGCGATGCCTGACCACACATTAAGCGGTTTAATTTTGCCCAAGCGGGTATCCACTTCCACTTCGGTGACGATGGCCGAATGACCGAAGCGCATACCAATACCAGGGGGAACATTGATGCGCAGACCCAGCAAGCCACGCTCGTTGCCCCGTTTGTCGCTGGCGCTAAAGGGCGCGGCTGCAGCCAAAATGTCCGACCAGGGCGTGAAGCCATTAGTATGATTGACACCACCCTTCACTGCCTTCACATTTTGTAACCCCAGCTTGGTGGCAGCTTCTTGGGTGAGATGGGCGGCGACTTGTTCGGTGGCGGCATAGGTGGTGGGATAAACCGAGGTCGTGACCTGGCTGCCACCGGCGACAGGGCCGTGTGGTCGGTCGGCGTTGCCAATGTCTAGAATTAAATCGTGGGGGTCAATGCCCATAACATCTACAACGGCTTGGGCGATGGAGGAGCGTGTGCCATTGCCAATGTCTTGGGTGGCACAACTGACTTTGACGCCCGCGGGTGATGAACTGACGATAACTTCGGTGTTGGGGTTGTAGATGAACAGCCATTGGGACATGGCGAGACCGAGGCCGCGCTTGAAACGGCCGTTGCCCTCATTCACCTTCCCCCTGTTCTGCCACGCCGGAATCGTCTCCACCCAATCGAGCAAACGGTTCTTGATTTCATGATCGGGGTCCCATCGGCGACGAATGGTGACGGGATCAAGGTTTTGTTTGTAAGCAGCCTCGTCAATAGCTTGTTCAATGGCCCAGCGTTGGGCGGGGGCATCTGGCGCACGGAAAGGTTTGCCGGGAGGCGTGTTGGTTAGCACCGAATAATCTTGCAAGTCACGGTAAGCGGAGCGAGGAGCCATCAGGCCATACATGGAAGCAGGGGATGAGCCATTGGCAATACCACCGTCGCCGTAGGCGTGCATTTTGATGGCTTCTGGGGTGCCGTCGGTTTTGATGGTAACGGCCGTTTCGCTCCTCACGCCTGGCCGCAAACTCGTATAGGCGAGGTCTTCTAAGCGGCTGGCTACCACCCGTACCGCCTGATTGGCCTGACGCGCCAAAATAACGGCCGCTTTAATCTCCTGATAAAGCCCCTGTTTGCCGCCAAAACCACCGCCAATATAGTGACTTTCCAGCGTCACCTGTTCTTTATCCAAATCAAAATGCTCGGCAATAGCTGTCCGTAAGGGCGTGATGCCCTGCGTAGAAGCAAACACATGCAGCGCTTGTGGCCCATTCCATTTAGCTACGGCCGCGTGGGGTTCCAACGAAGTATGCACCTGCTGCGCGTTGCGATAGGTGTGTTCCACGACGTTTTGCGGGGCACGGGTTTGGGCCTCTTCAATGCGCCGCTCGGCCGTGCCCGCCCGTCGAGAAGTCACCAGGCCCATTCGCACTCGCCCCACATTGTTCTCCCAAGCGTAAGGAAACGTCGCCCCCTCGGCGGCTGTGGGCATATTCTCTTTGCCTTCAGGGAAAACGGCCGGTGCATCTGCCGCCATGGCTTGCTCGACACTAAGAGCGGCAGGTAATACCTCATAATCCACCTTGATGAGTTTGAGCGCGGCTTTGGCCGTGTGCTCATCTACGGCAGCGATGCCCACAATGGGTTGACCAACATAGTGAACGTGCGTTTTGCCTTCCATCAGATCAGCCACCGCGACCACACCTTCTAATGCCTGAGCCGCCGCAGAATCAACAGACTTGACAAGGGCATTGGCCTGGGCGGAGCGCAAAATTTTGCCTTCAAGCTGGTCGGGGAACTTCACGTCAACGGTGTATGTGGCTTCACCCGTCACTTTGGCTAAGGCATCCAAGCGAGGGGCGATTAGTTCGTTAACGTCATCAAATTCACCGGCACAGGCTTGCCCGATGGCAGCGTAAATGCCCACGTAGGCGGCACAGCGGCAGAGATGGCCGCCCATCGCTAAGGCAATTTCGTGCTGAGACGGCCGTTTTTTACCATGTTTTGCTCGCCAGGAATCATAAAAAGCAATGCCCTCGTTGATAAAACCAGGGGTGCAAAAGCCACATTGCAAGCCCTCGTTAGCCATAAAGGCGCGTTGGACGGGGTGGAGGTTAGAACGGCCGTATTCTTCAATTGTTCTTACATCTTTACCGTCTAATTGCGTGGCGGGCAAAAGGCAGCTGCACTTGGGCACACCATCCACCCGCACTGTGCAAGCGCCACAAATGCCCCCACCACAGGCCAACTTAGTCCCTGTCAGCCCGGCCCGCTCCCGAATCACTTCGAGCGCGGTCTCATCATGGCGCGGTTCAAACGCCAGCGGTTTGCCATTGATCGTCGTTTGCATATGTTTCTCCTTTATTTGTTAGGCAAGGACAGGCCAAGCATAGCTCACCCCTGTCATTTTTTCTGATACATGCCAAAGACGTTGCGCCAGGTCACTGTCTTTGGCGGCGGCACTGGTTTCAACCTTCTGGGGATAACCCCGCATTTCCATAAAACCGCTGGGGCCGAAGTAATCATTGCGTTGGGCTTTTGGGTCGAGGGCGGCGCGTAAGGTGGGTAATGCGCCCATTTCAGGCTGTTGCCCTATCCACTCGCTGGCCTTGTGTAAAAATCCTTTTTGCAGCCCAGTGACCGTCCAACCAGGATGAGCGGCGGTGGCTATGACATCCGAGCCAAGTTTGGCTAAACGTTTGTTGAGTTCCAGGGTGAACAGCAGATTTGCCAGTTTGCTTTGGGCATAGGCATTGCGGGGATTGTAGCCTTTTTCGGCATTGAGGTTGTCAAAATCAATCGTGCCCGCACCCATGCGATGGGCCATACTGCTGATGTTGACGATACGAGCTTGGGGAGTGGCTAGAATGATGTCGAACAGCAAACCTGTTAGGGCAAAATGACCGAGGTGGTTGGCCCCAAATTGGAGTTCAAAGTGATCGGCCGTTTGCGTATACGGCGGAATCATAACGCCAGCATTGTTTATCAATAGGTGGAGTTGCGTATATTTAGCCTTGAATGTTTCGACAAACTTTCTTACCGAAGCGAGGTTTGCCAGGTCGAGTTGCATGATTTCCAACCTGGCCCTTTTGTTACCTAAACGAATTTCTTGGGCGGCTTGATTTGCCTTCTCAAGATTGCGGCAGGCCATCACAACAGTTGCCTCTTTGGCTGCCAGCACTTTGGCGGTTTCAAAGCCGATGCCACTGTTGGCTCCGGTGATAACGGCGACTTTGCCGTTTAGGTTAGGAATATGGGTCGTTGTCCAATTTGTAGTCATTTTGCTGCTCCTTTTGTTAAAGCCATCACCCTTTAGAGTGATTAGTCAGTCATATACCTGCAAAAAAAATTTAGTTGGAAATACTTTTCCAGAGGATTTCAAAGCCTTGGGTGATGTGCCGGGTGAGAGGCATATCAGTTAGTTGATGCTCAGTGGCGTAGGAAACGGCCGCTTCCAACTGCGCATAAAAAACTTGCCCCAAATATTTGGGTGGCACATCCATTAATATACCATCAGCAATACCTTGCACAATCATGTCAAAAGCAAAGGCCAGTTCCGCTTCCTGGCTTTGTTGCACTTCCTGGCTTACCAGATTAGACAATTTCAACTGGTTCATTAAGCTGTAGCGCACAGGAAAACGAACACCCCAATCAATATGGCGAAACCAGATATGCTCGACCCGATCTTTTAGAGTGCCATTTGGGGGAAACCCGGCCATCAAATGGGCCATCCATTCATTTTTAAGCTGCTTATAGACAGCATCAATCAGGACATCTTTGGATTCAAAGTAGTTGAAAAGTGTACCCGTAGCCACACCAGCATGTTTGGCAATGCGGGATGTGGGTGTATTCCAGAACCCTTCTTTGGCAAAAAGGTCTATGGAGGCTTCGATGAGCTGCTTTTCTTTTTCGTTCATGAGGAAGACTCTATCATGGATTGACTAATCAGTCAATGCCTGATTCCACAGTGGTAGGGCAATTGGGTATCTTATGTAAACAAGAAGAGGCGACAAAGTGGAAAAAACTGAGAAAATAGGGCAAAAACGGAAAATCCCCGTGAATAACGAAGTCGTAGCGACGATAAAAGAGCATTTTGGTCAGGTAAGAGACCCTCGCCAACCAGGCAAAGTAGAACATCCCTTAATAAACATCATCTTCATCACCATCTGTGGGGTTCTTTGTGGAGCCAATAACTGGGTAGCCATTGAAGATTTCGGCAATGCCCAGAAAGAGTGGCTAGAGCAATACCTGAATTTAGAAAAAGGTATTGTAAAAGCAAATATATTTTATAGCATAATATAGAATTATTTTGTATAATATACGCATGAAATTGTCGGATTACGCCAAATCAATCGGCATCTCCTATCGTGCTGCCTGGAACCACTTCAAAGCTGGCAAAATCCCCGGTGCCTACCAACTGGCAACGGGAACCATCATTGTGCCTGATACGCTCCAGGCTGAAAGGGAGCAACGAACAGCCGTCTACGCCCGGGTCTCTTCCAGCGAAAACCGAAACAACCTCGACAGCCAGGCTGAGCGAGTGGCCGCCTATTGCGCGGCCAGAGGGTACACGGTTGAAAAGGTCGTCAAAGAGGTCGGCAGCGGAGTCAACGACCAACGGCCGAAATTCCAAGGGCTGCTGGCAGATAAAACAGTATCGCGCATCGTGGTCGAACATCGGGACCGAGCCACCCGGTTTGGTTTTCATTACCTGCACACTCTGCTGGAAAACGAGGGACGACGCCTCGAAGTCATCAACGAGAGTGGTGGGGACAAAGAGGAGCTGATACAGGACTTGATAGCCATCATCACCTCTTTTGTGGCTGGCTACTACGGGCAGCGTCGGGCCAGACGCAAGACAGAAGCGATCATCAAGGAGTTACAGGATGACAACGGTCACGCTGGTTGAGCAGCACCCCATCCGAGAGAACGACCCCCGCTTTGAGGTTATTGACGCAGCCGCCTTCGCGGCCAAGAATCTGTACAACAAAGGGCTGTACGAGGTGCGGCAGGCGTTTATCCACCGGGGAGAGTACATCCCCTTTGCCCGACTCTATCACTTGCTGAAGCAATCAGAGGAATACTGTGCCCTACCGCGCAAGGTGTCGCAGTTGGTGCTGAAGCAGCTCGACCAAAACTGGCAGTCATTCTTTGCCGCCATCAAGGATTGGCACGCGCATCCAGAGCGGTACCTGGGTCGGCCGAAACTGCCTGGCTACAAACCCAAACAAGCTGGCCGGTTTCTGCTCAGCTACAACACCCAGGCTATCAACCGGCGGCGGCTCAAACAGGGGGTGGTGGCACCCTCCGGTTTGGGGATAGCCCTCAGGACGGACAAGGAAAATGTGAAGCAGGTGCGCATCGTGCCGCGCCAGGGCCATTATGTGGGGGTGGTGGTCTACGAACAGGAACCGGAAGAGAACGACCTGGACCGCAGCTTGCTGGCTGGGGTAGATTTGGGAATTGATAATTTGATGACGGTAACTTCAAACCGAGTGGGCTTTGTGCCCTTGGCGGTTAACGGCCGATCGTTGAAGTCCATCAACCAGTTCTACAATAAGCGCAAGGCTCATTTGCAGTCGATGGTTGGGAGCCAAACCAGCCAACGCCTCATTCGGTTGACGAACAAACGGAACCGGAAAGTGAAGCACAGCCTGCATCTGGCGACCAGACGGGTGATTGACCATTTGGTGGACAACCGCATCGGTGTCCTGGTCATCGGCTACAATCCAGAGTGGAAGCAGCGGGTCAACATCGGTCGAGCCAACAACCAGAAGTTTGTGGCCATTCCTCATGCCCAGGTGGTAAAAATGCTGACTTACAAAGCTCATTTGGCGGGTATTGAGGTGGTGTTACAGGAAGAGTCCTACACCAGCAAGTCCAGTTTCCTGGATAGTGAGTTGCCTCAGAAACAGCACTCGTATGTGGGTCGTCGCGTGCAGCGTGGTCTCTTCAGAGCTGGTGATGGCACTTTTATCAACGCTGATGTCAACGGTGCTTACAACATTATTGTCAAAGCATTCCCCAATGCCTTTGAGGGGATAGAGGGTGTTGTAGTTCACCCAGTAAGATGGGAAGTCTTACAAACGGAATAATTTTCTATTCATTTCGGAACTATACCATCCCACGATACGTTGCTTTGCCGTGCTAGACAGAGAACAATTCAGCCGAGGCTTTTTGAGTTGGATGCAAGCCGTCTGTGAATTGGTAGCTGGAATTGTGGCCATTGATGGCAAACAGCTGAGACGGTCACATGATAAGTCTGTGGGCAAAGGAGCTATCCATATGGTCAGTGCCTGGGGAGAAGCCAATGGTCTGGTGTGAACTGGTGGACGAGTTAAGTAGCTACTACATCCGTCATCAACAATCTAACTCTCTATCCCATTTTCGCTAGAAATCTAGCTAAGATGATGGTTTTGCAGGGTACGGAGCCACTCATAATCCCAATTATGCCCAAGTAGTCTCTTCAAACAATGAGAGTGGTGCGGCCCGCTGGAGTCGCTGCATATTAATCTCTTCCCAGACAACATCATCGGGATGGACAAAAACGTATTGATCACCTTCTGTCACCCGAATTGTTTCAAAGAACGTACCATCAAATCGTTCAAATGGCTGCTGCGTTAATGGTGCTAGATTACGCCGCCGTCCCCGCACCTGCCGAATCTTTGTCTGTAAAAGACAGGCATTGACAGAAAAGGTAAAGGACATCTTTTGAACATACAGCATTACCTCGCAGATCAGGTTACGACTATCGGCATTAATATGGGTAACATGACCATCGGCAAGCTTGTAAACGTGGCGATGTCCAGCGAGATTTTCCGACAAGGTACCAGGTTCGTGCATCAGTTCATGCAAATTAAGATATTTCACACCACATGCGTCCCAGAGTGGCAGTGCTGCCAGCAGTTTCTCTCGGTGTTGGGGGATGGTTGGAATTTCCACGGTAACGGCCGTAAGCTGCATCGCCGCCTCCTTCATAGTTTGCAGAATCCTGGGGTGGGTATAGTTGGTAGCTGCCAAATTAAAGCGTATCTCATCAATACCCAATTGGGCTAAGCGTGCTAAATCATTGTCGGTGATCAGAACCCCATTTGTATAAAGCCACAAATAAGCATCAGGACGTGCTTGCCTGAATGTTTCGATCCAGGCAAAAAGTCGCTCGCGTTGTGTAAATACCTCGCCCCCTGAAAAGCTGATACCACTAATTTCAGTTTTGGCCTGGTTTTTCAAAATCTCTTCAGGTTCAGTTCCAAAAGCAGAGCCGTGATAGTCCATCGGTATGTTTAGTGGACTACAGCAGAACGAGCATTTTAGATTGCAGCCCATCGTGACAAAGGTGCAATCCCATGTGCCATTCTGGCAAGCTTGGCAGCCTGGAGAGAGTTTTCCGAGGGTAACAACTTCTTGATCAATGATGTGAACGGTGGGAATTTGTTCTTTTAGATCGGTTAAAAACTTTATGTGGTTCATATGGCAACCATTTTTTCTTCAAATTGCTGGCCTTGCCATACGCCCTCCCCTTCTTCTAGGAGCCAGAGTAGTAACTGTTTGGTTAATTTGCGGTTGGTATAGCAGCGGGCACTGGTGGCATGGAATTGACCGTTATTTACGCTCGTTGAGCGTGTATAGCAATCCCCTGCACAGTGCCATTGAGCAAAACAGGATTGGCATTTTGTGGTTCGCCGTTCATCCAAATGATTTAGTAGTGTATTGCGTGTGGTATGGTATAGCTGATATTGACCATCGGTTAGCGTGCCAAAAATGGACACATTTCCCAGATCATGTGAATCACTGGCGATTTCATAGCAGCCGACAATTTGCCCAGCTGCATTGATGATTAGGGCATTGTATGGTGCGGTGCAGAAGGAGTTGGTGATTAGCCCTAGACGTGCCCCGGAATAGATCAGGCTGCGACCAGCATTATGGGCGATGAGCAAACCTTTCATAAAGCCATCAATGAAGGCATCTGCTTCATCCTGTTGGGAGGATTGATGTGCGCCACGTTGGGTATTGAAGGCTGGCTCAACCTGGAAAGTGGGGCAATGGGTATTTTCAACGAGATAACGTACATCCTCTGCGAAGGTATCCCCCCATGGAGATGTTGCTGTCATGCGGATACCATATTCAATATTGGCTTGATCGAGTGCGTGGAGTGTTTTCATGATGTGTGTGTGTGTATGGCTGCCGTTGGCAAACGGCCGTTGTCTATTTTGGGTTTCAGGCATACCATCAATCGAAATGGTCACTCCATCAATATTTTCGAGCATCCACTCGCGCTGTGTTGGCGACCAGATGCCATTGCTGACCATTGTAATTTTACAGGGCAGCTCTTTACGCCGCGCATAGGCTGTCGCCTCTTTTATAAGTGTCCATCCCTGAGTTGGTTCACCACCGCCATGAAAACAAACTTCAAACAGTGGCGCATTGCTTTCAACAGCATTCCGATAAACAATGTTGATCGCATCCTGAGCTAGTTCAAGCGACAGGTCGGCCACAGGCATAACCCCAGCATTGGCATAACAGTAGGTACAGCGTAGATTGCAACGGTTGGTCACGAGTAAAACGGCCGTAATCGGCTTAAACTCACGCGAAGGAGCAGTGGGGGGCGGTGGATCATGCCGTAAAAACCCAATACTATCCAAAAAAGCATGTAAGTCAGTAGATGTCGTCACCTGTTTACCTGCTGCAAGTTGTTCAATAATCTCCAGCATGGCAGCATTGCCAATAAATGCAGTTTGCATTAACGGCCGATAAATAATGAACTTATCCTCAACAGGTATCGCATGAATTTCCATGATATGTGTTCCCTTTTCGCTGATTGCCGAATACACGCATTAATTTGGATAATAATACGTAAGAATGCCACCAGAACCACCAGAAGTATGTCCCACACAACTACACCCTGTCCCAGCCACGCAATTACAAACACAAGTCGCGCCAGCAGGGATAGGCGAACCACAAGGCAAAGTAAATGTGGTTACATTGCCGGAGGCATCCATAGCCTGAAAGGTAACACCTTCAACCTCATCTGTATTGGCTTCAAGGTCAATCAAACAGGATTGCAGCTTCCCCTCCGGTAGTGACCACAGCTTGATGCTTTTATCGTTACTACCTGACACCAACAGCGACCCATCTGGGCTAATGGCTAAGGTATTTACCGAATCTGTATGCTCCTCCAACGTGTGCAGCAATTGACCATCCGGCAGCGACCACAAACTGATGCTGCCATCATCATTTCCCGAAACAAGCAGAGACCCATCCGGGCTGATGATGGGTGAATGACCTTCTAGCGTATGCAGCAATTGACCTTCCGGCAGTGACCAAACTTTGATACTGTCTCCACCCACCGATGCCAGCAGCGTCCTATCTGGGCTAATGGCAACGGGAAACGCCCAATCTGTAGCTCCTTCCAGCGTATGCAGTAGTTGGCCTTCTGGTAGTGACCATAATTTGATATTGCCATCTTCACCCCCCGAAGCCAGCAGTAACCCATCCAGACTGATGATCCCAGGAATTGACCAGCCCATATGTCCTTCTAGCGTATGCAGCAGCTTACCTTCCGTCAGTGACCATAGTTTGATACTATTATCCACACTCCCCGATGCCAGCAACAACCCATCTGGGCTGATAGCCGCAGGAAATGCCCAATCTGTATGCCTTTCCAGCGTATATAGCAGTTGGCCCTCTGGCAGTGACCATAACTTGATATTGCCATCACGCCCCCCCGATGCTAGTAGTAACCCATCTGGACTGATAATGGGTGCACCCCCCTCTACTGTGTGTAGCAATTGACCCTGTGGTAGTGACCATAGTTTGATGCTGTTATCATCACTCTCAGCTGCCAGCAGCAACCCATCAGGGCTGATGACCGGAGAATTACCGTCTAGCGTGTGTAGTAATTGACCATCTGGTAATGACCACAGCTTGATGCTGTCATTTTCCTGGCTCCATGATGCTAACAGTGACCCATCCTGGCTGATAGATAAGGATGTTATGCTTTCTGTGTGAGCAGCTACATCACGACAACTTTGTTGTACTTGTAACGCAATCTGTTCAGGGGATTTTGTTGGGGCTAGTGTCGGAACGGGGGTGGTCGTTGGCGTTGGGTTAAGGTCAGTGCCACAGGCTGCCAGCGTACCCATAGTGGCTGCCGCACCTGAAGCTACTATAAAATCCCGGCGACTGAAGCGAGAACTGCCGTATCTATCTTTCTTGATGGAAAACAGTTGCGGCTCATCCTGTGCTTGTTCATATGGTTGTGGTTTTGATTCAGACATGATTTGTTTCCTCCATAGAAATATGAAAAGATGGTTTTTGAAAACGTTGCAGGGTGGCAGCCAGACAGCCGCCTGGACAATGATTTGTCAACTTGAAATGACAAGTCGAACATTCGGGGTAAATGCCCGCCTGCCGCAAATGCGCGGTATTGGTACTAAATTTCTGGTGCAGGAGATCGGCCGTAATCGTTTTGTCAACGGAGATCGTCTGATACTCTGCCATCGGGTAACAGGCAACAGCCTGCCCATGAAGATTGACATCTAGAATGGGCGCACAATGCCATTCGGGAGTCACACCGCAGCTCTGCAATAACTGAATTTCCTCGTCAGAAAACATGCAGCGTACAAAGCCACAATCAAATTCGATGGCGGCATCCTGTTGTGCCGCTGCCTGCGCCAAAAGCAGAACTTTCTCGGCAACCAGGCGATATTGACGGGGATGAATGTAATGATTGTTATCGGTCAAACAACGGTGGGCAATCCCCAATCGAATATGGGGCATACAGTCCGTTTCTGCGATCAAATCAAGCAAAAACAGGGCATCAAAATCGGCACGATAGATGTTGAACCCCACGATGGCTCGTTTCCCCAAGCGGTGCAGATTGGCTGTGAGTCGGGCAAATGCTTTGTCGCCAATATCATGGGGGGAGTTGACATTGACCAGGATGCGACATTGATCCGCAGATAGCTGACAAAGGGCATCAAGGGCGCGGGATGGCATGAGACCATTAGAAAAAATCATGACAAACTTTTGTCGTGCTTGTGCCTTTTGGATCAAAGTATCAAAGTGTGGGTGCAAGGTCGGTTCACCACCTAACAAGCGTACTTGGTCAATGCCTGAACGATCTAAAAAGTCTAACAACTCATCGTATTGAGGCAGTGTCATAAATCGGGAATTTGTATCCCGTAAACCAAGATACTCTGAGGCAAAGCAGTAGGGGCAGGTCAGGTTACATACTTCACTGATGGCTAAGTTCGTCAACGGCCGTTCTCCTAAGTTATCAAAATACCGGCTGTGTGCCATTCTGAAACCACATCGTGAAAATAACTCTGGGCATCATGCTCAGGGTAGATGCGGCTAAACATTTCCAGGAGCAGGGCTGTATGATGATGTTGGCACAACACATCCCAAATAAATGCTTTTTCTGCACGCAGGATCCATGAGCGTTGGTCTTGGGTGTGTGTCAGCAAAATCTGGTCAGCATCTTGCAGCCACAAGATATGGGGTGAGCATTTTAAGTTCATGATTCCTCCATTACCAAGAGATCACTTGGCTGAAGGATGGTTTTTTGCACTTCGGCCAGATCGGAAAGCCACTGTTCGGCAAGCTGTGAGGTTCCCATTGCTTGCAGAATGCGCCAGAGAGTGATGATTCGATTCTGGATACATAGCCGATCATAGTCAGTGCCAATTTGATGGTTGACATGGCATCCGCCCGCGCAGTGCCATTTGGCAAAACAGGTCTGGCAAAGAGGTTTGTTCAGCACATTATGCTGCCGCACTCGTTCAACCGCAATCCGGTCAATCTCAATTGTCTGACACCGATCATGGTGAATCCGGCCTATATCAAGGTCTAATCCTTTGGCTTGCCACTCTTCTGGCAGCAAATAGCAGGCACTTAAGCGTCCATCAGGTGAAACGATAACAACATCTTGGGCTACGGGACAAAACGTAATGCGTTGGTTATCAATATCGGCCGTTGCGTAAACGATTTCTATGCCATAGCTTTCCACGATTTGAGCCGCATCAATAAAACTTTGAGCAAATGACCAGGGGTCAGGGGGATATAGCCCAGCAGGTTCAGAGTATTGGCTGGGCTGTAACGGTTCAAAACTAATAGCATCTGGCCGGAAATTTTGGCAAAACCAGCGGGCAATCTGTGACATGCTGGTTACGGTCTCGTCAGTGATGCAGGCTCGCAGGCAGAACTTAGTGGCATGTTGCGAAAATATTTCAGCAGTTCGCCGTACAATGGCATAGCTGCCTTTTTCGTTTGGCGCAGCGCGATGATGGTTCTGTATTTCTTCGGGGCCATCAAACGATAAGACAATGGAGTCAATATGGTCGGCTATCCAACGCGCCCTATCGGCTGGGTAAATGCCATTGGTAGAGGCCGCATATGTAAGGGTGATATTGAGGTGAGCGGCTAATTTTTGGGATAGATGAACAACGAATTCAACGATCTCGGGGGCGCAAAATGGTTCGCCACCAAAAAAATGAATTTCACCGTGAGTCTGCCCTGCCTCCTGAAGCGTATTTAAGTACCACCTGACCGCTTGCTCAGCCACCTTAAAGCTCATTTTGTCGGTCTGATCGGGCGAGAAAAATCCGCAGTAGGCACAGGCTAGATTGCATCCTCGTGTGGGTAGAATTCCCAGAAAAGGGGGAACTAGTTTGCCAGATTGTGTTGTTGGTGCTTTTGTGGGAGGGGACAGGAGGGCTTGAAGGGCATTTGATGCTGCTGGAGATGGATTTTTCAGTTGTGCGTTTTGCAGCAAAATGGCTGTGCCGTGCAATGGGGCATATATGAGGTTTTTGTCCAAAATTGGACTTACAAAAAGATTTTGGTTTTTGTGGGGTATCTTTTTTTTGTAGTTCATGTTCATATTTTCCAACCTGCTGCGCTAAAAATCAGGACGATAACCCCGATGTGGATCGGGGGGATGGACGGCTCATTAAGTGCCTTATGTCGAGATGTCAATTAGGATACCAATAGGTCAAGGTTGTTCTATGATTATTGCAACCACAGACAGTATTACAACTACAGATTGTAGGTCGGGGAGTAGGTCGAAGCGTAGGCCGGGGGGTAGGAATAATAGGAATACTGCCGCCAACGCAGTTGCAAACACATGTGGCTCCGGCCGGAATTGGAGAACCGCAGGGTAAGGTATAGGTAATTACGACACCATCTGCCCGCTCGATTTTGTAGTTGATGCCTTCAACGGCTTCTGTGTTTATTTCTAGATCAATCATGCATCTGAAGAAACGGCCGTCTGGCAATGACCACATTTTAATCGTGCCATCAAGGCTGCCGGAGATAAGTTGTCTATTATCGGGTGTGATCACTAAGGCTCTGACAGAATCTAAATGGCCTGATACTTGTTGAAGGACAGTGGCTTCGGGTAATGACCATAATGTGATCGTGTTATTCAAGCTTTCGGAAGCCAGCAAGGTTTCATCAGGGCAAATAGCCAACGCATAAACAGTAGACGAATTTGCGGACAGTGTGTTCAGCAATTCCCCTTCTGGTAAGGACCAAAATTTGATTTTATCATCGCCACCACCAGAGATTAGAAGAGACCCATCTTTGTTGAGGGCCAAAGAGAAGACCCCTTGTGAGTGTCCATCCAGGGTCGTTAGCAGCTCTCCATCAGGTAATGACCATATGTTGATCACGCCATCTATGCTTCCAGAAATCAACTGGGTGCCATCTGAGTTCATAGTTAAAGCAACGACATCACTGGCGTGATTATCTAGTGATTGGAGGAGTTTATCTTCGGTGATAGACCACAATTTTATGGTGCCATCCTGACTGCCAGATGTGACTAATGTTCCATCAGCGTTTATGGCTAACGATGTAATTGTGTCTGAATGCTCGGCGAAAGATGTAATTAAATTGCCTTGTGGCAGCCCCCACACTTTGACAAGGGCATCTGTGCCACTTGTTACCAGAAATGAGTTGCTCATCGCTGTCGCTAGAATCGGCCCTTGGCTCTTTGTCGTGTTAAAAAGTGCGCCATCGGGCATTGACCATAGTTTTATGGTTTCATCGTCACTGCCTGAGGCAAGTATTTTGCCGTCAGGGCTAATCGCCAATGTATGAATGCCCGCTCCATGCGCTTTAACCTCCATACATTCTTCTAACCTTTCTATGCTTTCCTCTACACTTAAGGTAGGTTCGGGTGATGGGGTATTAGTCGGTGTGGGTGTGGCGGTGTTCGTCGGCGTGGGTGTGGCGGTGTTCGTCGGCGTGGGTGTGGCAGTGTGGGTTGGATTGGGCGTAGGTGTGTTTGTGGGAATGTCGGTGGCTGTCGGTGTGTGCGTGGGAGCGGGTGTTGGTGTTATTTCTTCTGGATCGGAGCAACCTGCCAGCACAGCCGCCGATGTTAGACTTGCTGTTATTAGAAAATCACGCCGATTGAAGGTCCAGCTTTGGTTATTTTTCTGAACGGTGTAAACAATGGGTTCGTCTATTTCTTCTTGTTCTTCAACTTCATCATGTTTTGTTTCTTCAGACATTTTGCACTCCTTATCAAGGTGATCGTTCGATCACACGTCCAATAATCTCGTTGTTGTGGGGGGATTCGTTCCGCAATTGGTGGGCAATTGTTTGTAGTTGAGTATGCATTAATTTTTGCTGAACTAAGCAATAAAAGGGAGTCGTCGTTGTGTCCTGCGGTAGGCAAGTGTTGGGGCAAGTTCGAGTGCAGTGGAATTGATTGAAGCAGTTTTGACATGCCGTAGGTAGGGTGCCGTATTTTTGGCGCAGAGTGGCGATATGTTTTGGGGCTAACACAAAGCGATTATTCTGAACAGATCCAATATTGGCTTGGACTTGTTCTGCCTGAGCTTTATCTGTTGTCTGGAAGCAAGCTGTAGCAATGCCGCCGGGAACGAGGTTGAGAACGTCACGGAAAACATGGCAGTAGGGGCCATGAATTTCGTAGGGGCGGCTGCCTGATGTAGACCAGTGAACGCCATATTGTCGTGCTACTTGTTGGGCGCGATAAAATTCGATCACAAATTGGTCGGATTGTTCGGGTGTGTAAGGGATGGTTTGTGTGGCTCGACCGACATGGTAGACTGGTTCCACATGAATTTCTGTTGGTTGTAAAGTTTGGCAAAGATAATGGGCTATCCTGACTTGCTGATTAAGCATAGATGGCAGCAGGGTCACACGGACATGTAAGGGCGTTCCAGATTCCCGAATGATAACCGCCGTTTTTGCTACCTGTTGACTGCTGTGTTGCCCATTGTAAGCGGGTCTTTGGCGATCTTGTATTTCTGGAGGGCCGTCGCAGGAAAGACCTACTAAGTCGAAATGTTGGGCTACCCATTTGGCTTTGGTGGCAGACATGATGCCGTTGGTGGCGATGTAACGAAAAAGAGGCAGGTTGTATGAGGCTGCCATCTCTTCTATCGTGTTGATTGTTTCTTCGAGTAAGGGTTGATGCAGGGTTGGTTCGCCACCACCATGAATGACGAGGGTAAACGGCCGTTTCCGTTCCCGACAATTCTCTAATACAAGTTGAGCGGCTGCCCGAATTTCCGGTATTTGCAAACGCGCTTGTGGTGTGTGGGAAGGGTTCGCAAAACAGTAAGTACAATGTAAATTACACTCATTATGCAGATATAAGGTCAGGCAGATGGGGCGAAATGAGCCTTCTGTTTGCGCGAGTCGCGCTGTTTGGGCCAGGTGAGCATGATCATGCAGGGCCATGGCAACTGGTTGACACGGCACAGGCGATAAAATGTCTTGTGTAAAATCATCCACTCGTGCCGACGGCACAACAGCAATATAACCAGGCGCATAGAATAAAGCATAGTCTTGCTCTGAAGGCTCTTGGCGATAAATAGGCCATTGGTCTATCAATGGTTCAAAGCCAGACACAGGCGGAATCATGTTCCTACCCTCTCTGGTCGGGGGACACACGTTTGCAGTTGGACAAGATGCAAAAAGAGGCCACGTGTAAAAGCAAAACTGCGTGCTGCATCCCATGAGGTCTGTTGCTGCAAATAGGCAGCGATGTGGTCGAGGGATGTACGGCCGTTTATACCATTAAAAACATACAGCATCGTTTCTTCTTGGGGAAACAGCCTTTTTAGATTAGCAGAGCCATGCTGTCTGCTCCACACAAAACCATCCTTTAATGAAATTTGGCAATCCGGCAAAATCATAGGGATGATTGACCCAAGTTCCGCATCTGGCAAGACTCCCAACGTAGATAATTTATAGCCTTTCCCACCCTGTTGTTCCCCTATAGCCACATCCATCTCAATTTTTACGTTAGTGAAAAGCTGTCGCCGATCAAACCTAAAGTGTAGCAACCTACGTGGGAACTGTTCAAAATCATATGGTGAAGTTGACATCAGACTTCATCTCTCCTGCAATGCCTAAAGCACTCTTGAACATATTGTGGCGGCGGAGAAGCTCTGGCTCTTCAATAGCCAACCACTCAGGCGGGCAAGTCGCAAAAAATCGCTCAAACTCAGTCACCGTATAATGCATCCAATCATCAAAACGGGCATCCAAAACAGGGCCAGTATAAAGATAAATTCCCCCAATATGCCCATGTTTGGGGAATACCGATAAAGGATGCTGTGCGGCTTCTTCCATCGTTAAAGGAAACGATCCCACCAAACCATAAACATCCAGTTCATCTCTCACCTGTACCAATGTATCCTTTTGGGGCATGATGAGATCGCCATTATTAAGATGCAAATCAGGACGACGCGACAAGGCCTTCTCTCTAAAAGGAATAGGATCAAAAGAAGATAATCCAGTAGGCCAACGAGCCGGGGAAAGCCAATAAGCAGGCTGGGTAACACCGCCGCCATTGCGGGGCAATCCAATACAAAAACAGCATCCCGATTGGGCAAAATAATTATCTGCTTGTTCCAGCCAAGCGCGACAATCTTCATAAAAAAAAGTGTCATGGTCAATGAACCAGACACCCTTTTCATCCCGCATCAATGTAAGTGCCAAATATTCGCGCATGGGACTATCGTCGGCCGCCAAATGATCGGGATAATGCAATTCTGTGACTTCTTCCGGCATATAATCACGAAAATATTGCATTTGTTGGGGTGATTTGCCTGCTTGCATCACAAAAATATCTCTGGTCGGGGCATATGCGACCAAGTTGTGCAGACAACGTAATCCTAAACAATTAGACCACCACGAAGTTACCACCAGACTGCTTTTCATCTCATTATCCCTCTTTGATTACTGCCTATGCGGTAACATGATGGGCCTGTTGTTGCCCATCCCACACGCCACCGCCAGATGAGATCGCACTAAGGAGTAGATTTTGTGTCAGAGTACGATTGAGTTGGCAACGGAGACTATGCTGCAAATGCCCATTTTCCTGATGACCCCAGGCTCGTGTATAACAATCCCCGGCACATGAATGATAACAAAAACAGTCTTTACAACTTTCATGTCGCTCGTCCATAAGATGGTGCAAGTGCATTCGTACATTCTCGTGAATACTGAACTCATTATCAGCGTAAGTGCCAAAGGTAGAGATTGATGCAAGTGGATGGTTGTCGTCAGTTATTTCATAACACGTAACCAGTTGTCCGCGTGGGGTGATGATGAGGGCGTTGTAAGGAGCGAGGCAGAATGAATCGGTCACTAGCCCCAGCCGCGCCCCTGAATAGAACATGTGGCGACCTGCTTGTGAAGCAATTTCGTAGGCCATAGCAAAGGCCATGGCGAAGGCCGCATAGTCGTCCGCTGAGCCATGAACATGCCCGCCAGGTGTTGTCTTAAAAGCTGGCTCGGCTTGAATAACTGGACAATTTGTCTGGTTACAAATGTAAGCAACATCGTCGGGCAGGTGCTCCCAGGGAGCGGTAACGGTCATGCGAATCCCATATTGGAAGTTATGTTGGTCAAGGGCAGCGATGGTTTGCATGACAATTTCGGCGGAGCCTGCGCCTGATATGAAAGGACGATGTTCGTCTTGTGTTTGTGGCGAACCGTCTAGTGAAATGCTCACATTATCTAAATGGGACAATATCCATTCTCGTTGGGTGGGTGACCAAATGCCATTGGAAGTTAAGCCAATTTGTGCTGGCAATGGTTTTTGCCGTGCATACGCCACACATTCTTTTAAGACATGCCAGGCATAGGTGGGTTCACCACCGCCATGAAGGGATAGCTCAAAATATGGATGTCCTTGCTCCTGAGCTGATTGGTAGACGTAGTCAATAGCCGCACACCCTTGTTTAATGGTTAATTGTTCTCGGGGCATTGTACCTGCGGCGGCATAGCAGTAGGTGCAGCGTAGCTGGCATTGGTTGGTCATTAGGAGAACGGCCGTTGTGGGCTTGAATTCCGTTGGTAAAGTTGACTGGATGGGCAAAGCTGGACGTAGGAATCCAATTTCATTCAGAAATGTTTCTGCTTTTCCCGCTGTACCTAGAAACGTTTGCTCGCCATCTTGCAGAATAGCTTGTGCCAAATCTACCATCGCACGATTACCAACAAAAGCCAATTGCCGTAGAGGGCGGTAAATAATGAATGCATCTTGGTTAACCTCGTTTGTAATGGGAATGATGTGCAAATCCATTTAGATGTTTCTCCTCATATGGATTGAATGGATCATGGGTCGACAGACAATAGGATCACCCATTGTCGGAGGCAAGTGTCTGCGGGTGATTGAGTGGTTTGTAAGTAAGAAGATTGTTTCTTGCTTGAGTTAAGAGTGATAAAAACGGTCGTTATTCACTTGTCTCTGACTAGGCTTGTTTAGAGAGGGTAAAGATGTTCAGTGATTGATAGAAGCTCGAGACTCCTGATAAGTCATAAGTAGATGGTAAGCAAATACCTATATTAAACAAGTGATGTTTATCGTTAGTTTACACGCAATATGGCACTATAAAGGCTCTTGGGAATACACGTGACCATTCAATGGGTAGCGGCAGTTTCCCGTCTGACCGATTTATGCGTCAAGTAGGAACAGAGAAATATTGCCTTCAATGCACGTCCCAGTTCAGCCAGTGCTTTGTAGGTGGGATGTTGGTTGTTGGTACGGGTGAATCGTTTCAGAATCGATTCGGCTTCGGCCGTTCCCAGGCGTAGCGCTGTGGCATATTTGACCATCTCGTCATATTGCTTGCGAATCAATTCCCAATCGATGGCCCGTTCCAGTATCCATTTCAGGTGGGGATAATTGGCGGCATCATCTTCGTCCACCAGAGCCAGCTTTTGCGCGCGAATGTTTTTGAAACGGGGCATCAACT